>JADJNH010000005.1:2672074-3301932 GCA_016714365.1 Candidatus Vicinibacter affinis
AGAATACATGCAGCAACTAAAAACTTAATGGCAGACTTGATTTGATTGCCGCTCTTTAAAAAATAATTTCCAGAGGTAGCATTGGTATTATTGAAGAAATCCTGTACTTCCAGATCTTTTTGGACTTTAGCAATTGTAGCTTTCACCTGTTCATCTCCCCAATATTCTACCCCATTCAGAACACCACGATATTCCAACAATAGATTGTTGAGCTCCGGTTCAGATTCCAATCTTTTTTCAAAAATTGAGATTTCTTCCTTACTCATTTCACCTTCCAAATATCGAACGACGTCTTCTTCCATTTGTATAATCCTGTCCATAATATTTAAGATTGAAGATTTTTAAAATCCGGGGACCCGGAAACCAATCTTTTGAGTCCCTGCAAACAACGGTATTTTTTTACCTTTATGAAGCTCTCACTGTATCCTGTAGCATGAGCTATTTCTACAGCAGATTGCTTCAGGTAAAACGCACCATAAATTATTTTCCTGCATTCCTCACTAATTTCAGTTAATTTATTCAGTACGAGGTCAATTAGCGCATTGGTTTGTATAAGTTCAGGCATTTCATCTATTGCTGCAATGGAATCATCATGATCATTAAACTCTACATTTATATATCGACCTTTATCTCTTAATTTTTTTAGCCAAATATTTTTTGTCATGCCAAGTATATAATACTTTTCATTAGTAATCTGACCGGGCTCCTTCTTTTGACATATTTTGTAATACAAAAGCGCCACTTCCTGAAATATGTCCTTAGCGTCATCAACATTCCCACTATTGTTTACAATGTATTGCATGACCAATGGAAAATAAGATTTATACAAAGTACCAATTTTAATTTCAATTTGATCATCATTTGAATACAATGTGGTATTTAGATCAGTGCTTAAGTTATTTGCCTGGTTCATGTTGTCAATTATTTAATTACTTACCACCCAAATTGTAGGAAATCCCTAGAAAATATCCACTTTCTAACTTACCTTCTGTAGGTATAATGCCATCTCCAATTACAATTTCATCCCCTACTTGAAAATTTTTAGATAACCGCTTCACCTTCGAAAACATAAATCCTCCTGAAATAACCAGATCCTGGGATTTTCCAATCATTATACTTGGGCCAACAAAAAATGCCAACTTATCAGTAGCCTGCTGATTGGTCAAAGGCACTCCAAAACCGAGTGAAAGTGCTGGCGTTACAGAAGATTTCAATTGATAACTTAAATTTACCATAGAACTGATCAAAGGGACGTATTTATCTGCATCCTCTGCTGTCAAAACATTGTTTTGCACATAATAAGTTTGTGGTGTATTATTAAATGCAGCACCCTGTATTCCCATTGAGGTAGACACCCCAAAATTTCCGTATGTATTGATTTTTAGTTTTAATGTTTTAAATATCTGGAGGCTACTTTCAGGAGCTAATGTTGAATTGACATTTGAATCCCTCAAATAAACTTTTAATTCATACAAAATGAACTTGCTGGTTGCCTCTGTATGGTAAGTAATAGAAAAGTTATTGTTGATGGTTTCCATGTATTTAATATACACTTTTTGGATGGCACCTAAGTGATCAACTTCGCTACTATTTTTTACCAAAGCCACCTTATTTTCAAGCGCTGCTACTGAACCAGATATTGCATTTTGCTGCTGGTCGTATTGTTTGAGCAAAGGATAGAGTGCTTCAATTCCATGGTCGGAATTTTTAAGATTGTTGTGTAAACGTCTTAATTCAGAAAGCTTTTTATTGTATTGGTTCACTTTTGATGCCACATTCGTTTGCAACATTGGTAGTTCTTGCAATTTTAAATTCAATTCTGAAATATCCTTAATGTTGAACGAAGTTCCTTCCTCTATCATCAATGCTTCATTGTAGTAAGTCATTAAAAGTTCTTTGATCACGGAAGGCGCGATATTGGAATTTAGCGAGAGGCTGTTTACAAAACTCATATCGCCCAATAATAGACTTGAAGATTTGAGCCTTTTATTGATCTCTGTAAGTTGATTATTTATTTCAATGCTCTCTGATTCCATTTCTTTTAACAAACCTTTATAAGCTTCGAGATCTTCCTGATCACCCCGAGATGAGTTCAATGCATTAGGACCAGATAGTGCAGACAAAATACTCCCAAAGACTGGCATATTCATCATAGGCAGACCAGCCCCTCCACCAGGCACCAAACTACCGATTAATGTTGGCATAAGACCCAGGAAGCTATTGGATTCGTTTTCATAACCCGGAGGAGGAGTAGTATGAAAGGTTGTTTCAATCTCAGACTGATAAATATAGTTGTTGTATTCCACCAGATGAAGATATATTTGTTTTCCACGCTTCACAGCAAGCTCTTTTGTTGGCTTTCCGTTCTTTTCATACCACAAGCTGTCCTTGTACAGGTTGTAATATATATGCAGATCCTGAGCCTGTATTAAAGAGCCAAATGAGTAAAGAAGGGCAAAGAATAAGAATTTCATAAATTTAAACTTTATTTAATTATGATAAATGAATCGGAATAAATGTTTATTTCAGACATAGGAAAACTCACAGGTTTTCCTCCTCTCGTTTGCATTGAATCTTCTGATTTAGTTTCGTTGAATAATTTTTCAAATGGACTTTGTTGAACTCCACCTCTTGTCCCTAAGGTTGCTTTGAGGTCAATAGGCTTATCAGAACTTATTAGTTTAAAGACCTCATTCCCCAATGGCACACCTATTTCAAATTCAACCGGGAATAATATTTTCTGATCAGGAAGGATCCGCATCTCTTCCGGGGTAGCAGCTCCCGATGGCAGTAACACATTGATTACATTGTCAGGTTGAACATCTAGTAAAGTAAAATAAGCGGGTTTTATACCTTCGTTGACAATCAGTATTTTGACCTTAGTACTTAACGATAACTGTTTTGATCCTGAAATATCTACATTTAAGTACTTTAAATTATCTACATCCTTTTCATCAACAATACTATCCAATGGGATGATTTTAAAGCTAACTTTTATATCAGATCCTTCCAATTCAAGCTTTCGAATAAAATCTCCATGTAAATATTCTTTTAATTTTTTATGAATTTTAAAAGATAAACTCTTTGGCAATTGAGCTTTATAAATCGCTATACTGTCAAGTGTATAATGATCCAATGTTTTTATAACTAGAGCACCATCAGTATCTGAATGTGGAACATAACTTACCCAAATTTTGGGTGCTTGCAGATCTTTAACAAGGTATGGTTTGCTAAATAAGATATCCTCAATTTGCCTCCCCAAATCAGGATCTGCAATATCGATTCCTATACGTAAAGATATTACTCCAAGATTTTTTTGGGTAATGTAAATCCAGGAGGATTTAATGATATTTTTATCTATAGCTGAATCTAAAGTTACTGAAGAAGAAGTTGGAAAGCTTTTGGTTATTTTTCCTGTTACAAAAGGCTTGGCATGATCCAGGTCTCTTGTATCGGGTGGGAACAAGGCAACTTCTGATCCTTTAAACACACCATTCAGTTCCCCGGTATTGATACTGAGCTCGGTTTCTGAAAAAACATTAACAGCCTGATAGTAAGAAGCTTTGCCCAATAGTTTACCATTGGCAATTTCAAGATCTAACTCCCCTTCTGCCTGAGGTTGTTGAAGCGGTGCGATCACACTCATTTCCACTCTTATTTTATCATAAAGAGCTCTGTAAGACTCTTCTGGCTTTGCCTTTACCAACCATTTTGACAGAGCATAAGTAAGTGAACCGTAATGTTCACCGGTTTCAGTCGTCATTTCATAATTAAGTTGATTCTGTGCTGATCCAAAGAATGCCACCATGGGCGAAAGTTTTACGGAATTAGTGACAGTTCCTTTTTGCTGCAATTCATTATTGTCTTTCTTGAGCACTACTTGTTGATTCCGTTTTAGATACTCTTCACTTGCCATCACTTCAGTGGTTCCGCGGGCGAGCACTGAGCCTCTTGTTCCTGTTCCTGAATGACAGGCATCCAAAACTACCAAAAGCTGACCATTGGGCCCAAGTTTTTCTCTTATCTGAGTGAGATTTTGATTAAGCTCATCATCCGTTATCAAATTCTCCCCTTCATATACACCTGGTTTGAATTTTTTTGGAGAATCATAAGGAACAATACATTCATCCAATCCATCAATTTCATCTCCGTCTTTGTCCGGTCGTTGCTGACCATGCCCTGAAAATTGAAAATAAACCATATCCCCGGCTTTAACCTTTGGCAACAAGTCGTTTTTTATTGCAGCTAAGATTCCCTGACGGGTTGCTTTTGAGTCACTGATTTCCGCTATATGCTCAGCTTTAAAACCTTGACTTTCCAATGCAGTTTTAATCAGCTTTATATCGTTGGCAGAATTAATTGAAGCCCATCCTCCAGACTCAGGATAACTGCCTACTCCAATCAACATCGCCTTTTTTGTCTGCCCCTGTCCGGAAACACTGGTTATGGCAAATGTCAAAACCAAGGTCAGTGAATAAAGAAAGAATACGAATGAATTAATATTTTTCATGTTTCAAATATATAACTTGTAATATCAACCCTATATGCCATATTTTAGGTAATGGTTATCAGTTTGAGGTAATAATTTCAATACTTAGTGGAAAACAATATGTTCACATGAAGGATTGTAAGTTTAAAATTAGTCTATTTACAGGATTTACAGTCAAAAACAAACTCAACAAAGGTGTAAATTAAAGATAAGGCAACATTGTATATTATCCAAAAAACATTTTAGATTGCATTTGGAATGGCTGAATTTTGGCTCAAGAGCGATTTCTATGGCCTGACTTTTAGCTAACAATTTGATTATTAATCGCTTACTAATTGACAAAGATTAAAAATTTCTAAAATTGTCCTTGTGAGACTTAATATTAAACTCTAAAATTTAAACCCAGAAATGCTCTAAATCTGAAAACACTCTAAATCCAGAAAAACAAATACCTCAAGTAAAGCAAGTTTTTAAAACGGTTCAATCTTGAGGTTTATAAAAATTGACAGGTTATAAAATATAATAAACAAATAAAAATAAATTAAAGTGATAACCAAAATAAAAAACCAGTACTCTACTTATGTGCATTAAAATATAATAAATAATTTCTGAAACTAAAAAATAAATACTTATGAATTTAAAATCAATTAACTGCGTAATTCTTAATTTTTTACTTGCATTTTGCCTGAACATTTCTTTTGCGCAAGATCAAAAAATCACCCCACTTTCCAAAGATTCCAAATCCGTTGAAAAACCAAAAAAGGGAACTTTAAAATCAAGTGTCTCGATTAATCCGGACGAATTGGTTTACACAGGCATTATCTACATAAAGTGCGGAAAGGAATTGCGAGAAGTAAAAAGGGCTGCCTTACCTAGAAAATTGTTGACTTTTGGGAGCGACCGAAAGGTAAGTAAAGTGGATGTTGCCGGCTTTAAAACTGCTATGAATTACAAACCAACCAGTTTGTGCAAAGAACCTGATGGCGCAGGAAAAGAGTATTTCTTTATTTCACTTACCAAAGACGCCAATATTCAAGGAAAATCCCACTCAAGGGCCATTCCAACCAATTGTGCTCAAGAAATGACCAAAGATTGTAATTTGGAAAGATATGCAAAAAATTGCAGCAGCTCTATAATGTGTTCATGTGAAGGTGAGACTTATGGTGCATGTGGCAACCCTGGCTGCAAGGACATGGTCATGATCTGTCCTGACTTCAAAGAAGATTAATTTAATTTTATAAACTATAAATTTACAAACAATGAATTCAATTACAAAATTATCTCTTTCCTTTTGTTTGCTATTAGCATTCAACTTAACCAACGTTAATCTATTTGGACAGGATTTAAAAAAGTCTACACCACCTACTCAAACCACCAAACCTGGAATGAAAGCCGGAAAACCCAAAGTTATAGAGGGTTCCAGTTCAGTAAATCCTGAGGAATTAATTTACACCGGCATTATCTATTCAAAATGTGGAAATGACATCGTTGAAGTAAAAAGAGCCTTGATGCCTAGAAAATTTGTGGTGATTGGAGCAAATAACAAAATCACCAAAGTGGATGCTGATGGATTTAAAAGATCCATCAAATACAATGCTGCTCAAGCATGTAAATTAGGATCCGGCACGGAGTTTTTTGCCCTGCAAAAGAATACCAATCTACAAAAGGGTGAAACTTTAAATGCAAAGCCATCTTCTTGTGTGGTTGAACTCATCAACGACTTCTGCCACAGCATGAGCAGCGCGGATCCATGCAATGCCGCAAAATACTGCGCCTGTGAAGAACAGTTGCAACCAAGACAAGCCTGTAGAGAAACAGCCTGCAAAGACATGGTAATCTGGTGCAACAACCAGACAACCAAATAATATCTACAAGGGAAAAATATTTTCCCTTTGATTTCTATATCTTCCATATATGAAAAACATCTTTTTCTTATTATTCTATTTTTGTTTTCAAATAACCATAATTGAGTGTAAAGAAAAAGATGTTTTTCATTTCAATAAACCTCTTAATAACAAACCAAAAAATACCTACGCCATTGTCGTGGGTATTTCTAATTATCAGGATCCCGCAATTGCAGACCTCAAAGATGCCAGAAGGGATGCAGAAACTTTTGCAGCCTTCCTCTATTCCAAAAGTGGTGGAAATCTTCCTCAGGAAAACGTAATACTGCTCACAGATGAACAGGCAACACTTTCCAGGGTTGCAAATGCCATCAATATGCTTGCCCAAATCACTACTAAAAATGATGGCATAATTTTATATTTTACAGGATATGGTGCAGAAAAATTAAGACCTGAGAGTTTACTTGATTTCTTTTACTTTAACGACACTCCTTCTGATGCCGTCCGCGCAGGCTCCTACCCTATGATGCAACATTTTGCACAATTGATCAAAACAAAAAAAAATCCCTATTTGATCATTCACCATCTTTATTCTCGACAGTCCAATTACAACTTTGAAAATCCAATTCCACTTGATAAAAGAAAAGCAATTTTTAAAAACGAGGTGTTTTTTAATCACAAAGCTACGGATCCAAATGTCGATTTATCTGAATTGAATTCAGCAAAAATTAATTTAAACCATCATCTGATGGATGCCTTGTTAGGATTGGCAGACCAGAATAAAAACATGCAGGTTAGTTTCAAAGAAATCGGCGATTATTTTAGCCAATTGAAAGTACCAAAGGAAACAGGATCAGGATTGCTGTATTTAGCTTGCTCAAAGTTAAATTACCATATTTCAGAGGTAGATATGGCGCTTATGAAGAACATACAAAATCAAGACTTCCCATCTTTCCCTTCCATTCTAAAATCTGAAAGCACAGAGAAGGAACAAAGAATAATCTCAGGACTAAATCAAAACATCAAAGACCTTTATCAAAATTTTCTGATCACCATAAAGCTTGGACATCTGATGCCTCCAGACGAACCAAGCGCATCAATGCTGTTGGACTCTTTGGCAAGCCATGAAGAAATAAAATCATTGAATTCAGATTTCAAGAGAAAACTAAGCGCCGCATTGCAGGATGAAACTCAACAAGCAATCAATGCATATCTGAATGCTGATTCGAAAGAATTACTCAGGAGAAGTAATTTTAAAGATAAATACCGAAAATACCCTGCCTACCTTGATAAATCAATTCAACTTTCAGGACCCCAAAATTTTATGTATAAAATTTTGGAAGCTAAAAAATACTATTTTTTGGGATTGAATAAAAGATTTGAAGCCATTGACCAAAAAGATGAAAGCTTATTTTCAGAAGCTTTAGATATGGAATTTAAAGGTTTGGAATTTGAACCGGAAGCCTCTTTTATACATAATGAAATTGCCAACATTTATGCGAGTACGAACCAACCAGAATTGGCAAAAAAATATTTATTGCAAGCCATTGAACTCACCCCCAGTTGGAGCATTCCCTACTCAAATCTCAGCAAATTAAGTACTAACAGTCCACTGGAATCCATTAAATATGGAAAGATAGCGACAAGATTAAATGAGACGAATGTTTTTGCATGGAATAGCCTTGGAACAGCGTATTTGCGTAATAATAATTTTGAAGATGCTGAAGGGTGTTTTGTTCGTGCTATAAAACTTGAGCCAAAATATTCAGAAGCCTATTACAATCTTGCTTGTATAAGATCGATCCAAAATGAAATTCCTGCTGCCATTAAATTGCTTGAAAATGCTTGCCGGTTAGGGTTTAACGAGCCTGATTACATCTATCAGGATGCTGATTTCAATAATTTAAGGAAATCCCTTGAATTTGAACAATTGATGTCCAAATATTTTCCAAATCATCTGAACAAAAAATAAACGAACCAATGAAATATTTTTTTTTAACTGTTCATCTTTGTTTTTTCAGCATTCTATATTCTCAATCGGTAAAGCAGAATTCAAAAGGAGTATCTCCCATTGGTAATAATGAACTTCAGAATTCTATCCATAAAAATACCTATGCCGTCGTTGTAGGTATCTCCGACTACCAGGACAAAGACATTCCCGATCTGCGCTTTGCCGATAAGGATGCGGAGGCGTTTGCTAATTTTCTTCGATCGCCTGCAGGTGGGTCACTCGATGGGGACCACCTCAAGGTGCTGACCAACAAGGAGGCCACGATGGGGCAGTTTGCTGCAGCCCTCGACTGGCTTTGGGAAGTGAGTAAAGAGGGAGATCTGGCCATTATCTATTTCTCCGGCCATGGCGATGTGGAGAAAAAAAGCATCACGCAGCCTGGATACTTGCTTTGTTGGGATGCACCCTCCAGGGTGTACATGGGTGGTGGTGCTTTTGCTCTTCCGATGTTTCAGGATGTGGTAACCACCCTATCTGCCCAAAACAAAGCAAAAGTGGTCGTCATCACTGACGCCTGCCGCTCCGGAAAACTAGCAGGTAGCTCGGTGGGTGGATCGCAAGTAACGGGTTCCAACCTCGCCCGCCAATACGCCAACGAGATCAAAATCCTCTCCTGTCAGCCTGAGGAGTACAGTATCGAGGGCGAGCAGTGGGGCGGTGGCCGCGGTGCTTTTTCCTACAATCTGGTAAATGCTCTATATGGTTTGGCCGATGGCAACAACGATCTCTCCGTTACCCTACAGGAGGTAGGGCGCTACCTGGAAGACCACGTAACTGCCGAGGTGGCTCCAGTGAGTCAGGTGCCCATGGTGATGGGCAACCGCAGCGAACGACTCGCCACCGTGGACGCCAAACTATTGTCTGCCCTGCGCTCCGGCAAAACCAGCCAGATGCAAATGCTCTCCCCCATTGAGACACGTGGTATAGAGGACGAGGTGCTGGCGAGTGTGGACACAACCGTGCGGGAACTGTACCGCTTGTTCAAAAAGGCGTTGAAGGACAAGGTCTTCCTTGTCCCCAATGCAAGGGAACCTGCAATTGCCTGCGCCGATGCCTATTACGAGCGCCTGATAGTCGAGCCGAAGATGCAACGCCTGCACTCCACCATGGCCCGCAACTATGCCGCCGCCCTGCAGGACGATGCGCAACAGACCCTGAACGAGTGGTTGAAAACCAGCCAGGAAGTATCCCTCGGAGCCATGGCCAGTGATCGTTTGCCACTAAAGGTATTCACGGAAAAAGTCAAGAACTACCCTCGTTGTCTCGAACGTGCGGCCGAACTACTGGGCAGCAAGCACTACATGTACGCTGCCCTGAAAGCCCGGCAATATTTTTTCGAAGGCTACCTTCTGGCCAATTCAAACAGAAACCCTAACGCAGAATTAGGTGAACGAGCTTTATTACTTTTCCGCCAGTCACTAAAATGGCAACAAGAACAGCCACAGGTATATTGGCAGATTAGTCAAGTGTTCGGTTATAGCTTCCGGCAACCCGATTCACTCGAATATTATACCCGAAAGGCTCTCAAGCTTTATCCAAACTGGACAAAGCCCATTCTGGATGCCGCTAGTGTGCTTATTATCGAAATCAAGCAATATGACCGAGCAAGGAGGTTTATGGAGATGGCAAGCCTGGTAGATTCTGATTCAGAAGAAGTTTTGTATAATTGGGCTTCATTAAGTATTGGTGAGAAAAAATACTCAGAAGCAGAAAGGCAATTAAAAAAAGCCCTTGCTCTAGATTCTATAAATTGTGCATTATGGAACAACCTAGGTTATTTGCACCTCATAACCCGCCGATATGATGAAGCAGAGTTGAGCTTGAAAAGGGCTTTAGAACTGGATTCCACACATATCTCGGTCTTGGGAAACCTCGGGGCTGTGTACAACATGACCAGTCGTTTCTCTGAAGCAGAGCCGGTTTTGAAAAAAGCAATTGCGGTAGATTCGACAAACTTCCAGAGTTGGGTTAACCTCAGCTATTTGTATCAAATAACGCGCCGCTACTCAGAAGCAGAGCCGGTTTTGAAAAAAGCCATTGTGTTGGATTCTACAAATTCCAGTTCCTGGAGCAACCTGGGTAGTTTATATCAAAGTACCCGCCGCTACATCGAAGCGGAACAGGTTTTGAAAAAAGCCATTATGTTGGATTCGACATATGCCCGTGCTTGGAACAATCTTGGTTCTTTGTATAACAATACCGGACGCAGCGCTGAAGCGGAGCCAAATTTTAAAAAAGCCATTGCGCTGGATTCGACGTTTAAAGAGCCATTAAACAACCTGGGATTATTGCTCAACAATAGTAAGCGGTACTCTGAAGCAGAACCGGTTTTAAAAAAAGCCATTTCGCTGGATTCGACGTTGCTCAGTCCTTGGAACGGTCTCGGGTTTTTGTACTTCAAAACCCAGCGCTACGCCGAAGCGGAGCCTATTTTTTGGCGCATTGTTACAGCGGATTCCACCTTCATTGCCGGCTGGAACAACCTCGGCAACATCTATCGGGAAACCAACCGATACGACGAATCCGAAAAAATGTACCGCAAGGCATTTACTCTGAATGCCGACTTCATGCCCACTTACCGAAACTACGCCAGTTTAAAAATCAAAATGGGCGACTTGCAAGCGGCATTTTCCTATCTGGAACAAGCCATCCAAAAGGGCTTCAACGATTATCAAGGCTTGCAAACTCACCCCGACCTCGCCCCACTGCGAGCCCAAAAGGAGCAGTGGGATGCATTGATGAAAAAGCATTTTGCCGATCAGGTCTACTACAACCTCGCCTGCGAGCAAAGCCTGAAAGGAGAGCTGGACAAGGCCTTCGAGTCCCTCGAGCTGTCGCTGACCAACGGCTGGAAGGACTATGACTGGATGCAGCAAGACACCGACCTAGTCCCCCTCCGCGCCCATGGAGAGCGCTGGAAAGCCCTGATGAAAAAACACTTCCCCAACCAATTCAAAGACTAAAAAAGTAGATTCATGAAATACATTGTCCTCATTATGTTATTGCCTTTTCTGGCGTTTTCACAAAATAAGCCTGCCTCCTCCGTAGGGAGGGGAGCATCTCCTTTAGGAACTAAAACGGAGCAATCTACTTCAGGAGCCACCTACGCCGTCGTAGTCGGCATCTCCGATTACCAGGACAATGACATCCCCGACCTGAGATATGCCGATAAGGACGCCGAGGCGTTTGCCAATTTTCTGCGATCTGAAGCTGGGGGTAAATTAGATAAAGATCATCTTAAAATGTTATTAAACAAAGAAGCTACGATGGCACAATTCGCCAATGCTCTGGATTGGCTTTGGGAAAATGTCAAGGAAGGTGATCAAGCCATCATTTATTTTTCCGGACATGGCGATGTAGAGAAAAAAAGTTTAACCCAGCCTGGTTTTCTACTTTGTTGGGATGCTCCTGCACGCGTTTATATGGCAGGTGGGGCATTTGCATTGCCGATGTTGCAAGAAGTTATTTCTACACTCTCTATTCAGAATAAAGCTAAAGTGATTGTCATTACGGATGCTTGCCGTTCTGGAAAACTAGCAGGTAATTCTGTGGGTGGCGCACAAGCTACTGCTTCCAATCTTTCTAAGCAATTTGCGAATGAGATCAAAATATTATCCTGCCAGCCCAACGAATACTCCATAGAAGGAGAACAATGGGGCGGCGGCAGAGGCGCTTTTTCTTTCAATTTGGTAAATGCATTATATGGTCTTGCAGATAATAACAAGGATTTATCTATTACTCTACAGGAAATAGGCCGTTACTTGGAGGACCACGTCACTACTGAGGTTGCACCGGTGAGTCAGTTGCCAATGGTATTGGGAAATCGAAATGAAAAAATAGCAACTGTCAAACCGGATATTCTGGCATCGATACAAACAGGGAAAAGCAATCAAATGGCAATGTTGTCGGCGATAGATTCCAAAGGGATTGAAGAAGATGTAATAACCACTTTAGATACATCAACAAAAGAGTTGTACCGACTTTTTAAAAAAGCGATCGTAGATAAAGATTTTTTGAAGCCGGATAATGCATGCGCTGATTTTTATTACAGACGTCTTATTTCAGACACTAAAATGCAGCGACTACATTCTACTATTACCCGCAATTATGCCGCCGCTCTGCAAGACGACGCCCAACAGGTCATGAATATCATGCTCAAAACTGGCCTGACTTCAGAAATTCTTTCTGGTGCAAAAGCTGCCGTGATCTATAGAAACTATCCGGCCTACCTCGCGCGGGCAGCTCAATTGTTGGGAAGTGACCATTATATGTTTGCCACACTGCAGGCGCGTAAACATTATTTTGAAGGCGTCCTTCAAACAAAAGAAGTTGAAAAAAAGCAGCAATTTTTTCAGGCACTACATTGGCAGCCAGCAATGCCGCATGCATATGCTGCGCTGATTTCCATTTATGAAGTAGATCAGATCGATTCTGCCGAATACTATACCAGAAAAGCGATGGAAATTACCCCGGCATGGGTAAAACCATATCTCAATCTTTCTTCGGTATATCTTAAAGCAAAACAGTTTGATAAAGAAGAAGAAATGTTGAACCGGGCAACAAAGGTCGATTCCAATTCCATATTGGTCTGGTATGCAAAAGCGAGATTTTACCAAAGTCACAAAAATTTTGAAAAAGCCGAATATTGGTTTAAAAAGATGATTAACAGTTCTGGAGAGGATATTTGTTTCCCTTGTATGCATAACAATCTGGGGTATGTTTACAAGGATACCCGTCGCTATGACGAAGCGGAGCAACAATTCAAAAAAGTCATTCAACTCGATTCGACATTTAATAATGCCTACTACAATTTGGGGATAGTTTATATGGCTAATCAACGCTACACCGATGCGGAGCAAGTATATAAAAAACTCATTCAACTCGATACGAATAAGGTCGATGGCTATATGTATATGGGTATTCTTTATAATGTTTCCCTCCGCTATAAAGAATTGGAGCAACTATACAAAAAAGTAATTCAACTTGATTCGACCTTTGTATATGGCTATCAGGAACTGGGGAATTTGTACCAGAATACTCAGCGTTATACTGATGCGGAGCATCAATACAAAAAAACACTTCAACTTGATTCGACCTTTTTACACGGGTATTATGGCCTTGCAAACCTTTACTATAAAATCCGCCGATATGGGGATGCAACGCCGCTTTATAAAAAAGCAATTGAACTCAATCCGACCTATACAGATGCCTATCTGAATCTGGGGAATCTTTATCGAGCCACCCGCCGTTATGTCGAGGCAGAGCAGGAATATATAAAAATCATTAAAATTGATTCGACCGCCTGGATGGCTTATGCAAATCTGGCACAACTCTACCAAAAACTGCTTCGTTGGGAAGAATCGGTGGCCATGATCCAGAAATCAATACTTTATGGACCTAAAATAGCGATTTTAACAGCTATCCTAGGAAATGCTTATACCCATATACCCGCCCGTTTTCAAGATGCCGAAACAACGCTCCAAAAGGCGCTGAAAATGGAACCCGCTGACTCGGATACTTATATCTACCTTGCCCAATTGGCTTTAAAAAACAAGCAGGCAGATCTGGCCTGGAAGTACTTTGAACAAGGCCTGGAAAAAGGCATCGACAACGGGGAGTTTATGCTGGATTATTTACTGGGGGGGGACGATTTTGAAGGCATGCGGAAGGAGGAAAGGTGGAAGGAATTGATGAAAAAATACTTCCTTGATAAATTCAAAGACTAATAAAGTAAGCTATGAAATATAGTTTTTTGATCTTAATAATGCTGAGTTGCTTATTGGCAAAGGCGCAACAGTATACAGATGGTAATAAAGGAGCTTCACCATTAACGACTAATCGCGAACAGCCAAGTACTGTTAAAAATACCTACGCTGTCGTCGTCGGTATCTCCGACTATCAAGATCCCGGTATTCCAGATCTTCGCTTTGCAGATAAAGATGCCGAAGCTTTTGCAAACTATCTTAAATCAAAAGCTGGTGGAAATTTAGATGCGGACCATCTGAAAGTTTTACTCAATGAGAAAGCTACGGTCGCTCAATTTGCGATGGCATTGGATTGGTTGATGGAAGTGGTAAAGGAAAATGATCAGGTCATTCTTTATTTTTCGGGACATGGAGATGTAGAAAAGAAAACCATTACACAACCTGGTTATCTGTTGTGTTGGGATGCACCGGCAAGGGTTTATCTGGCAGGTGGAGCATTAGCTCTTCCAATGTTTCAGGACATCATCACTACACTATCGGCACAAAATAAAGCTAAAGTGATCGTCATCACTGATGCCTGCCGGTCAGGAAAACTGGCAGGCAGTTCTGTTGGAGGTTCTCAAATTACCGGAGCCAATCTTGCCAAACAATATGCCAATGAAATAAAAATACTCTCTTGTCAACCCAATGAATATTCTATCGAAGGAGAACAATGGGGAGGAGGAAGAGGCGCCTTTAGTTATCACCTGATTGATGCACTCTATGGCTTGGCAGATAACAACAATGACCTCATTGTTAACCTCCAGGAGGCTGGAAGATATATTGAAGATCATGTCAGCGCAGAGGTTGCGCCTATCAGTCAGTTACCCATGGTTTTGGGAAATAGAGCTGATGCTCTTTCGAAAGTGGATTCAAAAATGTTGGCTTCAATAAAATCAGGAAAGTCAAATCAAATGAGTTTTTTATCTTCCATTGATTCAAAAGGAATGGAAGACGATATTCTAGTCAGTGTAGACACATCTGTGCGCTTGACATATAAACTATTTAAACAAGCACTAAAGGAAAAAGTATTTTTAGAACCCGTGAATGCTTGTGCGGAAAAATATTATTCTCAATTAATAAATGAGCCCAAATTAGAGCGATTGCATTCCACACTAAAAAGAAATTATGCTGCAGCTCTAATGGATGAAGGTCAGCAGTTTATTAACTTACTCTTGAAAAGTGATCCTAAAGTGAACGATTACTTGTATTCGCAAGGTCAAATTGATGTCAAAGGGATTCACTTAAAACTCAGACGCGCAGCAGAATTACTAGGTCCAAAACATTACATTTACAATACACTTAAAGCTAAAGAAAACTATTTCAAAGCAGGAATTTTTCCAATCGAATACTATTCAGGGATTTTAAAAGATTCACTAGCTAATTTACAAAGAAAACTATTGCTGGATGGATTAAGTTATGATGCGCATGCACCCTATATAATGAACCGTTTACTTGCTTTTTACGAATTAGATAGTTTCCGGATTATGGCAGATCGGCTTGAAGAACTATGTCCAAATTGGGCTATCGCTTTAGGTGATATAGGCTATGGTTACTATTTAAGAGGAGAAGTTTCTTCATGTATTGAATATTACAAGAAGTCCATAGCAGTTGATTCAACAATATTGCCAACATATTTTTGGATGGGTGTTTCTTTTGCAACACTAGGGGATCATCAACAAGCGAGGAAATGGTGGAGCCTGCACGTTCAGAAGTCGCATGAAAAAAAGGCTTTGATGCAATCAGGAACATATTTAAGAGAATCTTTTGACCTTGGAAATTCTTTATTAAATTTGCAACGATATGAGGAAGCCGAGCATGAGTTTGAAGCTTTTCTAAAACTTGACTCATTGGATGTTCAAGGTTGGTATGGTTTGGGCGTCTCACTTTATCAACAAAGAAAGTATGAACCTGCAAAATCCGCTTACCAAAAGAGTCTAAATATATATCCAAAATATCTTGATGCTTTAGTCGGTATCGGCGCAATACTTCGTGATCAAAATCGATTTAGTAAATCAGAGAAATATTGGTTAAAAGTTGTCGAACTAGATTCTGCAAATGTAAATCCATGGAATGAAATCGGTTTGGTAAAACTGAAAATTTTTCAGTATAAAGAAGCAGCTAACATTTCCAGAAAAGTTATTGAAATGGATTCGCTTAATGCTATATCATGGAATAATCTTGGTTTAGCATTGCTCCAAATGCATCAGTACGATGAGGCAAGATTGGCTTTGGCAAAAGCAATTGCTTTAGACTCTACTGCAGCAAATTCAATAAAACATTTGGGAACACTAAATTTACGAACAGGACATTTGGAAGAAGCACGAATAGGATTTGAACATGCAATTGCCCTTGATCAAAACTATAACGGTGGATATCTTGGTCAAGCCTACATTTTACTTTTACAAGGTGATGTAAATGGAACTTTGGCAAAAGTTGAATATGCTATTCAGAAAGGAGCAACTTTTGAAGCACTTTCAAATGATGATGACCTTAATGGTTTGCGTAAAGAAATGAAATGGAAAGAATTGATGAAAAAATACTTCCCTATTGCCCCTTTGGGGGATAAAGTCAAATATTAAAATTCTATAATGGTGTAATGTTAAAATAAAAAAAATATCTAAATAAATTGGGAATAATGAAAATGAAATTTGTAATAAACAATAGACTTCCTAACCAAAGTAGAATAATGTCTTTTTATACCATACTTGGAATCTTCATATTTCCATTTTTTGTTTTTGCGCAGCAAAAAGGTGTAAAAAATAGCTCAGAAAAAAACAATACAGCGCTAGCTTTCAAAAACACCTACGCCGTCGTCGTCGGTATCTCTGACTATCAGGACAAAGACATTCCCGATCTGCGCTTCGCAGATAAAGACGCGGAGGCATTTGCTAATTTTCTGCGATCTCCTGCTGGTGGAGCTCTCGATGGCGATCATCTTCAATTGTTGACAAATACTCAGGCCACCGCTGGTCGTATTGCTGAAGCCTTGGATGCCCTTATCGAGAAGGTAAAAAAAGATGATCAAGTCATCATTTACTTCTCCGGTCACGGCGACGTAGAGCGAAAAACAGTCTCCCAACCTGGATTCTTGCTGGCATGGGATGCACCTTCCCGCGTTTACATGGGAGGCGGTACCTATTCACTGGCCTTTTTACAGGAAGTAGTCACGACACTATCCACGCAGAATCTCGCTAAAGTAATCGTCATCACGGATGCTTGTCATGCCGGAAAACTATCTGGTAACCAAATCGGGGGCAGCCAATTGACTGCTGCGAGTCTTGCCAAACAATATGCCAATGAGGTCAAAATCCTCTCCTGCCAACCCAATGAATTTTCTCTTGAAGGAGAACAATGGGGCGGCGGTCGCGGTGTCTTTAGTTATCACCTGGTAGACGGCCTATTCGGCCTCGCTGACCGCAACAACGACGGTCTGATCACCTTGGGTGAAATAGACCGCTATCTCGAAGATCACTTGACCGGTGAAGCCGCACCGCAAAGCCAGGCTCCGATACTTTTGGGCAATAAGACCGATAGAATAGCTACAGTTAATGCAAACATTTTGGCAGATTTGAAGAAGAATAAATCTGGAAATATGGCTGTCTTTGCAGCTACCGAAAGCCGTGGATTTGAAGAGGAAATATTAGCCAAAGTAGACACCAGCATCAAGAAAATTTACCAGGCCTTTAAGCTGGCTGTGCAGGACAAGCGTTTCTTTGCGCCTGCCGGAAACTCGGCAGATGAATATTTCACCCAACTCAACGAGGTGGAAGTTTTGGCACCGCTTCAGGGCATCATGAAACGCAACTACGCCGCCGCACTGCAGGACGATGCCCAGCAAGTGCTAAACACAATGCTAAAAACAGGACTTACGTCAGAGGTGCTTTCAGCAGCTAAAGCCAGTGTAATCTATCGAAACTACCCGTTATATCTGGATCGCGCAGCCCAATTATTGGGAAAAGAACATTATATGTATCCAATTTTACAAGCAAGGAAACATTATTTTGAGGGGAGTATCCAAAAAGATCCAAAAAAAGCCAAGCAAAATTATTTTCAAGCTTTACAATGGCAATCTGAAATGCCTCATGCATATGCCGGTTTGATCAATCAGTATAGATTATCTAAACTTGATTCTGCTGAATATTATGCTTTTAAGGCAATGGAGATTGTACCTTCCTGGGTAAAACCCTATGTTGATCTTGCTCTTTTATATAGTAATTATGAAATGTATGAAAAAGCAATAGCTGCACTCAACAAAGCAGGCAAGTTGGATTCAAATTCATTGCTGGTATGGTATTTCAAAGGCCATTTGTATAGTGAAATGGAGGATTTTAACAAAGCCGAATATTGGTACTTAAAGTTGTTATCAGCTGATAGCGGTGAAATTTGTTTTCCTTGTGCTTACAATGCCATCGGCACAATATACTATAAGAAAAAGCGACTAGATCAAGCAGAGCAATATTTCAAAAAAGCCATCCATCGCGATTCTACTTTTGCCATAGCTTACAATAATCTAGGTACTATTTTTAAAAAAACACAGCGCTCTATTGAAGCTGAGCAGTATTATATAAAAGCAATACTTCTCGATTCAACGAATTTTAAAGCGCATATTGATTTAGGTAGTTTTTACATTGGTAAACGCAAATTTATAGAGGCAGAACAGCTGTTTAAAAAAGCAATAGTACTTGATTCTACACAAGCGCAACCACACTTACATCTCGGCCACCTTTATAAAGCCAAACGACAAAATGTGGAAGCTGAACAGAGTTATATTAAGGCTTTGCATCTAGATTCGAAAGATGCAACGATTTACTCAAATTTAGGTGTGTTTTATTTAACTATTCAGCGCCGTGATGATGCTCAAAAATATTTGGAAAAAGGAGTTCAAATGGATTCCACATCTGCAACTAACAGTACCCAATTAGGATTTTTTTATGATGAAACGGGGCGATACAATGATGCAGAAAAAGAATTACTTAGAGCGATTCAATTAGATTCTATCAATGCTCTTGCATGGTATAATCTTGCCTGTAATCAAAGTCTTCAAAAAAAACTTGACAATGTATTTGATATTTTGGAAAAATCACTTCTTTTAGATCCATATCAGAACGAAACCTACAACAACTATAATTTTTTACAAAAAGATACAGACCTCACTCCGCTGCGGGAGAAAATAGAACAATGGAATGCCTTGATGAGAAAATATTTTCCCGATAAAGTCAAATATTAAAATCCTATTATGGTATAATGCTATAATAAAAAAAAATCTAAATAAATTGGGAATAATGAAAATGAAATTTGCAATATATACTAGACTTCCTAACCAAAGTAAAATAATGTTTTTTTATACCATACTTGGAATCTTCATATTTCCATTTTACATTTTTAGTCAACAAAAAGGAGCAACGCCAATCTCAAAAATACAGATAAATGAGAACCAAAGTAAAAACACCTATGCCGTCGTAGTCGGTATCTCCGACTACCAGGATCCCGGTATTCCAGATCTCCGTTTTGCGGATAAAGACGCAGAAGCTTTTGCAAACTATCTTAAATCAAAAGCTGGTGGAAATTTAGATGCGGACCATCTGAAAGTTTTACTCAATGAGAAAGCTACGGTCGCTCAATTTGCAATGGCATTGGATTGGCTCATGGAAGTGGTGGAAGAAAATGATCAGGTCATACTTTATTTTTCGGGACATGGAGATGTAGAAAAGAAAACTATTACCCAGCCTGGTTATCTCTTATGCTGGGATGCTCCATCCAGAGTTTATTTGGCAGGAGGTGCGTTGGCGCTCCCCATGTTTCAGGACATCATCACTACCCTATCGGCACAAAATAAAGCTAAAGTGGTCGTCATAACCGATGCATGCCGGTCAGGAAAATTGGCAGGAAGTTCAGTAGGAGGTTCACAAATTACCGGAGCCAATCTTGCTAAACAATACGCCAACGAAATAAAAATACTCTCCTGTCAACCAAATGAATACAGCATCGAAGGGGAACAATGGGGAGGTGGGCGTGGCGCATTTAGTTATCACCTTATCGATGCGCTTTATGGTATGGCAGACAACAACAATGACCTCATTGTGAACCTCCAGGAGGCTGGAAGATATATTGAAGATCATGTCAGCGCAGAGGTTGCGCCGGTAAGTCAGGTACCAATGGTCTTAGGCAATAGAACGGATGCATTATCATTTGTGGATTCTAAAATATTAGCTTCCTTAAAATCCGGCAAATCAAATCAGACGACGTTTTTATCTTCTATTGATTCAAGGGGAATGGAAGAGGAAATCATAGCAAATGTTGATTCATCAATTAGATTGACCTATAAATTATTTAAAAAAGCTTTGAAAGATAAAATATTTTTAGAGCCAGTAACGGCATGTGCTGACAACTATTACAATCAATTGATACAAGAACCAAAATTAGCAAGATTGCATACTACCTTGAAACGGAATTATGCTGCAGCATTACAGGATGATGCCCAATTCATATTAAATTCATTATTGGTCAAAGGCATTGACAAAGCATTGACGAATGCTGATAATCTCAGTTTAACATACTTTAAATATCCAAAATTACTGGACCGTGCAGCAGAACTCTTAGGTAAGGATCATTATTTCTACAAAAGTCTGCTTGCGAGAAAATACTTTTTTGAATCTTATTTGGAAAAATCCAGAGATTTAAAGATGGAAAAATGCAGAATGTCCTTAAATTTATTAAATGATTTTCCATTGGCATATTGGCGAATGGCCTATATCCAAGGGCGTGAAGGAGAAGGAACATGTGATTCCGCCGTCTTCTATCTAAGGAAAGCCATCGCTGCTGCACCAGGCTGGGTAAGACCCTATTGTGACCTCGCCTGGTATTATTGTGGAGTAAGAGAAGTTGAAAAAAGAGATTCCCTTGCTGAAATAAAATTTTCAAAGGCATATGAAATAGATTCCACTTCAGCCGTCCTGTGGTATACAAAAGCTCTATTTTATCATCAATGGCTCAACCAACCCGATAAAGCAATTTTTAATTATGAAAAAGCGCTATCATCGGTTAATTCTGATGGCCTTTGTTTTTCTTGTATTTATATAAACTTGGGGTCAATATATGAGAAAAAAGGAGATACATTGAAGAGTTTGTCACTTTGGAAAGAAGGATTGAAAAAGGATAGTCTAAATACTACTTTAATGAATAACCTTGCTCATACTTTCAAATTAAAAGGACAGTACAATGAGGCAATATATTATTGTAAAAGAAGTTTAAAAATTGACTCAAAAAAATTTCCTTTATGGGCTAACCTAACACATACCTATTACCTTCAAAAAGAATATCAATTGGGTGAAGATGCATGCCTTGAGGCTTTAACAATAGATCCAAATGAACCGGATATTTTAGAAAACTATGCGGATATTTTATTGGCTACTGGAAGAAAAGAATTAGCAATTTCAAATTATAAAAAATCTCATGTTGGATTTATTAAAAAGTATTCTTTGGATCGAGCAAGAGAAATTTTAGATAAATTTTTTAAATTGGATTCAAATAGCAATGAAACAAAGCTGTACAAAATAGATTTTGAACAAATTTATAATAATAAGAATGCTCGCATCAAATATGGTCTCCAGATGCTAGCATACGACTCTACTAAAACCATATATTGGAATTCTGCAGGAGATGGTTACAGAGAGATGGAAGACTATAATAAAGCAATTTATTATTACAATGGATCGCTCAACTTAGATTCGACGCAAGTTATTGTAAAAATAAACCGAGCATTTTGTTTTGATGAGTTAAATCAATCTGACAGAGCAATAAAAGATTTAAATGAAGTTTTGGCATTAGATTCTACAGAATCTAATGCGCTAAATAATCTTGGCTTTATTTATTTGAATTCAGGTTCATATGATAAAGCAGAACCATTGTTTTTAAAGGCTATTAGTTGCAATCCAAAATTTGCCAATCCAAAAAAGCATCTGGGCATTCTATATTATAGAAAAGGCGATTATAAATTGGCTAAGCAATATTTACTAAAAGCAATTGAACTTGAACAGGATTATATGCTTGCTTATCTTGGTTTAGCATATGTATTCACTTTAGAAAATAATCCTAGGCAAGCAATCGCCTACGTGGAGCAGGCAATTGCAAAGGGAAGTACTTTAAAACAATTGGAGAAAGACGAAGACCTCGCTCCGCTGCGCGACCTGTCAGAGTGGAATGAGGTGATGAAAAAATATTTTCCGGATAAATTTTAATCATTGAAAATGAGGACATTAGGAAAAGACTAGTTATATTTACCACGTAAATCAAAAATTAAATTTTCAATTTACGGTATAAATTATGAATTACATTGGAAGATCTGCGGAAAAAGAAATCTTGCATTTGGTGGAAAATTTTCCAGCAGTTGCGATAGTTGGACCAAGGCAGGTAGGTAAAACATCTCTGGTAAAACACCTTACAGGAAGCCTGACAAAACCAGTTGATTATTTAGATCTCGAAAATCCGGATGATTTTAATAAACTGACCAACCCTGGCCTTTTTCTAACTACCCTTAAGGATCATACCGTTATATTAGATGAGGTGCAGAGAGTGCCCGGTCTGTTTCCCATTTTGCGGAGTTTGATAGATCTTCATCGCCAACCTGGCCGATTTATTTTATTAGGTTCCGCATCTCCGGAACTCATCCGGGATACTTCAGAATCATTAGCAGGAAGAGTAGCGTATTTTGAGTTACAACCATTTTCTTCTGTTGAATTGCCTGCTTCTTCCGATTATCAACAACATTGGCTTAGAGGCGGTTTTCCGGAATCGCTCCTGGCTAAAGATGATGCTATTAGCCTTAACTGGCGTGAAAATTTTATAAGAAGTTATCTTGAAAGGGATTTGCCATTGCTGGGTTTACGGGCCGATCCTATGCTCATCCGAAGGTTATGGAGTATGATTGCCCATCTCAATGGCCAATTGCTCAATCTGACTTCACTCGCAAATTCACTTGACATCAGTGCACCGACTGTAAGGCGTTATTTAGATTTTTTAGAATCTGCCTTCCTAATACGACAATTGACACCCTGGTTTTCAAATACAAAAAAACGCTTAATTAAAACTCCTAAAGTTTATTTGCGTGATACCGGTTTGCTTCATGCATTACTGCGCATTGAAACCATTTCTCAATTGCAGGGCCATCCGGCTTTAGGTTCTTCCTGGGAAGCGTATATTCTTCAGGAAATAATTACACGCTTACCTCCTCGCAGTGATATTTATTTTTACAGAACACATGAAGGTACAGAAGCAGATGTGGTTATCACTCTTCAGGGAATTCCAGAAATATTGATTGAAATAAAATATTCAACAACTCCGAAACCAAGTAAGGGATTTTTCATTGCCCAAAACGATCTTTCAATAAGCAAAAACTTTATTATTTGCCCGGTGTCAAGAAGTTATCTATTGACAAAGGATATTACAGTATTAAGTCACAATGAACTCAATAAAATATTTGAATATATAGCTAAATAATTGATTACCAATCACTGTAAACTGGTATCACTTTATTACGTCAATGATAAAAAAATGAAAAACCAAATTTTAATTTTTGCAATTGTTTTTTTAGTTGAAGCAATTTTCGCACAACAAACTGTCCCCAACTTGAATTCGGAAAAAGGAGCTACACCAATTTCGGTGGTCAGCGGTCAGCGGTCGGTGGTCAATAGCACCTACGCCGTCGTCGTCGGAATCTCTGACTACCAAGACCCTGGCATTACCGATCTCCGCTTTGCAGATAAAGATGCCGAAGCTTTTGCAAATTATTTGAGATCAAATGCAGGTGGTAAATTAGACAATGATCATTTAAAAGTTTTATTAAATGAAAAGGCTACGGTCGCTCAATTTGCGATGGCATTGGATTGGCTCATGGAAGTGGTAAAGGAAAATGATCAGGTCATACTTTATTTTTCGGGACATGGAGATGTAGAGAAAAAAACCATAACACAACCCGGATATTTGTTGTGTTGGGATGCTCCATCCAGAGTTTATTTGGCAGGAGGTGCATTAGCACTTCCTATGTTCCAGGACATCATCTCTACCCTATCTACGCAAAACAAAGCAAAAGTTGTTGTCATTACCGATGCATGCCGTTCAGGGAAACTGGCAGGAAGTTCAGTAGGAGGTTCACAAATTACAGGAGCCAATCTGGCTAAACAATACGCCAATGAAATAAAAATACTCTCTTGTCAGCCTAATGAATACAGTATTGAAGGGGAACAATGGGGCGGCGGTAGAGGTGCATTTAGCTATCACCTTATTGATGCGCTGTATGGCTTGGCAGACAACAACAATGACCTGATAGTAAATCTACAGGAAGCCGGCAGATACATTGAGGATCATGTAAGCGCCGAGGTCGCGCCCATCAGTCAGTTACCCATGGTTTTGGGAAATAGAGCTGGCGCTCTTTCGAAAGTGGATTCAAAAATGTTGGCTTCTATAAAATCAGGCAAGTCAACTCAAATGAGTTCTATATCTTCCATAGATTCAAGAGGAATGGAGGACGAAGTTATGGCTACTGTGGACTCTTCAGTGCGCTTGACCTACAAACTATTTAAACAAGCACTCAAGGATAAAATGTTTTTAGAACCCGTGAATGCTTGTGCGGAAAAATATTATTCTCAATTAATAAATGAGCCCAAATTAGAGCAATTGCATTCGACGATGAGAAGAAATTATGCGGCTGCTTTACAGGATGATGCACAACAAGTATTGAATAGGTTATTAATTTCTGATCCGACAATATATGGTTTGTCTGTTAAATTGCAAGCAAATAGATATGAACTATTTCCTAAGTATTTGGAGAGATCTGCAGAATTGCTTGGAGAAAAACACTACTTGTACTTCATTTTAAAGGCAAGAATGAATTTTTTTAAAGGATATTTGTTACAATTATCAAATGTCAATTTTAATAAGAATATAGGACTTCAATCCATTGAATATTTTAATAAAGCTATTCTATTTCAAGCAGATTTTCCATTGCCTTATTGGCAATTAAGTTATGTATATGGTCGAATTTTTAATAAATTGGATTCTACAAAATATTATGCAAAACGGGCTATGGATCTACAACCAAACTGGCTTCTTCCATATGTGTCATTGACCACAATCATGCACAAATCATTCAAACAATTTGAAGCTGCTGATCAATATTTTGAATTAGCTAACCAAATTGATTCCAATTCAGCGGTCATTTTAAATGCCAGAGGTGTTTATTATTTAGAACAAAATGAATATATAAAAGCTGAAGAGTATTATAAAAAAGCTTTACTGAAAGCTCCATTGTTTCAATACCCTTATAGAAACCTCGGTGATTTATATTTGGGAAGTAAAAGATTTATTGAATCTGAAGAAATGTTTAAGATTGTCCTTAAATTAGACTCAATGAATGAGTATTCAATTTCATCACTTGCAACTTTATATTTAAAAACAAATCAATATACCAAATCTGAAACATATTATGTTAAAGCTCTAAAAATTGATTCAAGTGCCATTAATTTTAATAATTTAGGTTTTTTCTATGTTAAAACTAAAAAGTATAAGCAAGCGGAACAATATTTTATTAAAGCAATACAACTTGATTCAAGTCTTGCTATTGCTTTTTCAAATCTTGGGTATATTCAAAAGGAAACCAATCGGTTTAATGAAGCAGAACAAAATTTGAAAACAGCAATTCAACTTGATCCAAATCTTGCAATTGCTTATTTAAATTTAGGCTGGATGCAAAAGGATACCAAACGGTTTAATGAAGCAGAGCTAAATTTTAAAAGAGCTATTGAACTCGACCCTAATTCAGACAATTATAATGGTTTAGGATCATTGTACATAATATATCAACAATTCAATGAAGCAGAAATGGTTTTGAAGAGAGCTATTCAACTTGATTCATTACATCAACGTTCTATTATTCAACTTGGATATCTTTACTACATAACCGGTAGGTTAAAGGAATCAGAGGTATTTTTCCAATTGGCATATAAAATTGATCCAACTGATAATTATGTACTGAATTGTCTTGCGTGTTTATACGGCCTTCTCAATCAAGTAGATAAGGCATTTACATATTTGAACCTAGCTTTGGAGCAAGGATGGAATAATATTGAGCAGTTGGAAAAGGATGATGATTTATTGATTTTGCGAAATCAAAAAGAAAAATGGAATGCATTGATGAAAAAATATTTTCCTGAAAAATTCAAATAAACTAATTTAACTAAACCTCGCATTTGTTGATCAGGAACATTTCATTCGAAAGAAATCTGTGAGTACAGATTACTCGTACAAAATCTACATCATCGAGGAGTAATAAAAACCTAATTTAATATTAGCCCAATTCCGTTTAATATTAAAATTATAAGTAAACTACAAATCAAGATTTTCCAAGAATATATCGTCAAAATGGTTGAACCAAGTAAAATAAAAGCATTTTTTCATTCTTTGAAAAAATTGTGGCGTTTAAATCTCATTTTTTAGATCCTCTCCAAAATCAATGTAAGTAAGGAATACAGAGATTGATAAATTACCGCAGATGGATATTAGATTTATCAAAGGATTCAAATGTTTCGCATATGCCATAATGTACTTTACCGTATAAAGACCAACCGTTTAATTGGCATAAATCAATACTATCGCTATATTTGATGCTTAATGCAATAAAATGAAAATCCGGTTATTCACGATAGTTTTTTTATCAATAACACTCGTGGGGCTTTCCCAAAACATAGATTCTTCATTTCAAATTCAACTAATAAATAACCTATTAGATTCCGCCGGCACACTTATAGAAAAAGAAAATCCGAAGGAAGCATTGCAAATTATTCAAAAAGTCGAACCTTTAATTCTTCCATTACTTGGGCCAAATTCAATGGAATACGCAAGGCTCAGCCAAACCTATGGTCAATACTATGAAAATGATGGTGATTTTGCAAAAGCAGAACACCGGTTTAAAGCGTCCATTGAAATTTACAAAGGGTTAAAAGAAAATAATGGATTGCCAATGGCCAAAGCCTTAAACTCGCTGGCAGGAATTTACATTGACCTTGGTCGTGCGAACGAATCAGAAGAATTGTATCTAATTGCATTGGGTATCAGGGAAAAACTTTTGGGTAAAAATCATCCTGATTATGCCAGTGTCCTTAACAATATTGGTGGAATTGCCCATTTCAAAGGTGACTATACAAAAGCAATAAAGTTAATCGAACAAGCCAAAAATATTTACAGATCAAATGCTGGAACAGAAAGCGTTAAATACGCCATGTGTCTGCACAATCTTGGAAATATATACTATGATACCGGAGAGTATGGTCAGGCAGAATCTTTTTACTCTGAAGCATTACTTATACGCGAAAAACTATTTGGCAGATTAAATCCAACCTGTGCTGCAAGCCTAAATTGTTTAGGCAACCTTTATTCCAGCATGGGGCTCCCGGAAAAGGCTTTAAATATTTACTTAGAAGCTTTATCAATTTATGAGAAAACAATTGGAGAAAACCATATCAATACAGCGGGACCTTTAAATAACATTGCAAACATCTACTGTGAATTAAACCAATTCAAGCAGGCTGAAGCGTATTATATAAGATCACAAAATATTTACTTAAAAACCACTGGACCGGAAAATCCTGACTATGCCATGAATCTGGATAACATGGCTAACATGTATGCCAGGATGAAAAACAAAATCAAGGCTGAAAGCCTTTACAAAGAAGGACTAAAAATTCGGGAAAATATCTTTGGAACAGCTCATCCTGAATACGCAATGAGTCTTAACAATCTTGGAAGTTACTACAGCAATAATAACCAATTGAAAGAAGCGGAAAACTTCCTATCTCAAGCAAAAAATGTCTGGGAAAAAATCTTTGGTAAAGAGCACCCTGACTATTTATTAGGCCTGAATAATTTAAATAGGATCTACTGGCTCACCAATAGGCTTGATAAATTGCACAACAACATGGTGGAATCCATCAATCTTGAACAAAAACTTGTTCTCAGAGCCTCTAAACATTTATCTGAAAATGAACTTTCATCTTACATTAAAACTTTCGCTTCTAATCTGGATGGACTTTATTCATTACAGCACATCACAGGTAAATTATGTGGAATGAGTTATGACAACGCCCTATTCTATAAAGGATATCTCTTAAATGCCGTATCCAATTTTAATAAATTAGCCAAGGAAGATACTGCACATATTGAAAAATTCAATCAACTAAAACTATACCATACAAAAATAGCACGGGAACTTTCATTACCTAAAAATGAACGATCCAATGAAACTATTCGAACAATGGAATCCAAAGCCAATATATTGGAGAAAGAGTTAACTGGCAAGATAAAAGGATTATCCGACTCCAGAAAAAATCCGACCTTTTTGGATATTAGAAACAAACTAAAACAAGGTGAAGCAGCGATAGAATTTATTCATTTTAACTACACTCATCCACATCAAACAGATTCCATAATTTATGCCGCCTTAATTATCAAACCTGAACTTGAGGAGCCGATTTATGTAAAACTCTTTGAAGAAAAGGAATTAAATGCCTTATTGATGAACAATGCAGATCGAAGATCAGAATATGTAAATTCGCTTTATTCTATTCATGTTCGGGGTGCTAATTTGCGAAATGCAGTTGGTAAAAGTCTTGCTGATCTTCTCTGGTCACCTTTGTCTCCTAATTTAATGGATATAAAAACCATTTATTATTCGACAACCGGAATTTTACACAGATTAAATTTGGATGCTATTCCCATCAATGAATCAGAAACATTGGCAGATAAATTTGAACTGGTTGCACTAAACAGTACACGCCAGATTGCCTTACCCAATACTATTGAAATCAATAACAACAAATCCATAATTTTTGGAGGCATTAATTTTGATAAAAGTTTGACAATGAATAGTCAAAATGACCAATTAACAAACCGCTCAAATGAAGAAATATTAACACCGACCAACCCTTCCATAAATAAAATAAATAATTGGGAGTTTCTTCCTGGAACTGAAAAAGAAGGAATGGCGATAGAGCGCATTATGAAAACAAATGGATATGATTGCATTTTTATGTCAGGAACTGCTTCTACTGAAGAAAAATTTAAGATTCTTGGAAAATTTGGAAATCAATCACCGAGGAATATACATTTGGCGACCCATGGCTATTTTTTTAAAGATGACCGAACGATTTCTGCCAACGGCAAAAAGCCCCAAGATAATGCGGCGATTGAAGGAAACCTAACTGATAGCATACAGCAGGTTGGCGCAAAAGCCACTTCAATAAAAGAACTAATTGAAGCAGAAACAGAAGAACCTGTTTTTAAAACATCAGACCACCCTATGCTGAGATCAGGACTTATAATGGCGGGTGGCAATAACGCCTGGAAAGGAGAGCCTACACCTGTCGGAGAGGAGGATGGAGTTCTTACCGCATATGAGATTAGCCAAATGAATTTATCAAACACAGAACTGGTTGTTCTTTCAGCTTGTGAAACAGGATTGGGTGACATTGAGGGCAATGAAGGAGTTTACGGTTTACAAAGAGCTTTTAAAATTGCAGGTGTTAAATACCTCATCATGAGTTTATGGCAAGTCCCTGATAAACAAACCTCCATTCTGATGATTACATTTTATAAAAAGTGGCTTGACGAAAAAATGACTATCCCCGTCGCATTTCATGCAGCGCAGAAGGAATTGCGTGATTTGGGACTAGACCCATATCAATGGGCTGGATTTGTATTGGTAGAATAGTAATTATCATGCGCTCTCACATTTGTTCACGCTCTTCTTCTTTGGCGGGATGCCGACGCTGGCGGTCGGCATGCTGACAAGCTATTCAGCTTCGTCAGCATTTGTATTAGTTGAATAGATACAGTAAAAAAATTACTCAATCTACTGATAACTTATGTTAGGTTATTCCTACTATGAGACATGACATCATTGTTGTGCAATCAATTGGTTTAACTTTTTAAATTAATCTTACTTTATGTTACGAATGAATTTAATCCTGATGTGTTTAATCTGTGCAACAGGAACCTATGCTCAATTTAAACCTATTGCTGCGTTTCCAAAGAACCAAATTGCACCACAAAACTTAGGCTTTAAAACCACTAAAGTTGTTCTAAAATCAGCAGAAACACCTAAATCAAATAAATTGATTGTCCCCCTCGATGCCGAAACAACCTCTAATAATGAAATAAACAGTTCCTCAAATACAGAAGGCCAATTCGTCGAAACACCAAACAATAGTCTCGCAAGTCAATTGTTTAAACAAATTTTGATGGATAATGCAGACAGTATAAACCTTCAAAAGGTTAATACCATTAACCAACAATTGAAATCTAACGCTCAAGTAAAAAGAAAAGAATTCATTTTTTATTAAATATATAATAAAAATGAAGGATATCACTTGCCATAAATAAACCTTAACTTTGAACAAATATGCAGTCCTTACTGTATAGCTGTTTGAAGAACCAACGAAATAACTTACTTTTAGATTATCAAAACTAAACTTTTACATGTTGTGGACTATCTTTGATCCCGGAGGCTCTGACAAGGGCGGTGAAAAAATATTAATCCAATAATGACCTTACCTGCTAACCATACAACAATTAGATTTTGTGTTTTTATTTTATTGGCAATCTCTGCTATTGTAATCCAAGCACAAACAAAAAAAGCCTTAATCGTCGCCATAGGCACCTACCCTGCTTCTTCAAATATCACCTCGCTTCATTCCTTGAATGACATACCTCTGATTCAAAGTGCCTTATCAAAACTTGGATTTGAGGAAAAGAACATCCTTATTCTAAAAGATGGAAAAGCAACCAAAGAAAATATTGTAAAGGCACTTGAGTCACAATTGTACAATAATTTGAAGCAGGGTGATATATGCTATTTTCATTTTTCTGGCCACGGTCAACAAGTACAGGATTTCAATGGAGACGAATCGGATGGGTACGATGAAGCATTAGTCCCATATGACGCGCTTATGGAGTACCAAGCTGGGAAATATCAAGGCGAAAAACACCTTACCGATGATTCGTTAAACAAAATTTATCTTAGAATTTTAGATAAACTTGGACCAGAAGGACATTTTTTAGTAACTATGGACGCTTGCCATTCCGGCACATCTACCAGGGGATTCGGTCTGGCAAGAGGAACGGACATCCCAATGGCCCCACCGGAATATAGAGCACGATCGGAAAATAATCCCAAAGATTTTAGCCCATCGGATGTCATGGAAAATAAAGAGAATTCTTTGGCTACCATGGTAGCATTTTTTGCTTCTATGGCAAACCAAAAAAATTATGAAATAACCGCAGAAGATGGCAAGTATTATGGTTCGCTCAGTTATGCTTTTAGTAAAGCAGTGAACAATCTTTCAAAAGATGCTAGCTATTTACAATTATTTGACCGAATCAGACTAACCATTGGAAATTCAATCAGCAATCAAACACCTGAAGCTTCCGGAATCCTCACACAAAAAGTCCTGGGTGGAAAATTCCAACCCACGCCAGAGTATTATTTGGCCAAAGAATTCATCACTGAAAATCAATTGGAAATAGAGGGTGGTTTTCTTAATGGCTTGAATGTGGGCACGGTGATTGGATTCTTCCCACCGGACACTAGAAATATGAATAGCATAAAACCGCTTGCTACAGGAACCCTAATAGATGCAGGTTCACATACCAGTTTGGTAGAACTAAAAGATGGATTCGATAAGAAACTCCTTGACCATTCCTGGGGAATTGTAGTGGAAGAAAATTTTGGCAACATTCAAATAAACTTACGTAAGCAAGGCACTTTGAGCAATGAGGTTAATGAAATTTTTCAAAATTTAGCTAAAATACCTTTCATTAAAATAACGGATGCCGATGCTGATCTTATCCTGGAAGAATCCGGATTAAAAATTTTACTTTCCAATAAATTCGGACTAGAAATTGATACTTGGAAAAACTCTGCCAACAAACTAAGTTTGTTTGATTCCATCAAAAAAAGTATCACCAAATACGCACAAGCCCAGTATTTAAGAAAATTGAATCAACAAAACAGAAAAATTGATTTAAGACTGGATTTTATTTTAATGAGCCGAAAAGGAAAAAAAATTCCGCCAAACTACTCATCGGACAGTTTAAAGAATGAACAGGGAGAAATAACTTTACAAAACGGGGATACCATCAGACTTAAAATAAGCAACTATGGGAAGGAAGAGGCATTTTATACCATCATTGATATTCAACCGGACAATAAAATGAACATTCTTTATCCAAAGGCTGAAGAATCTTCTATAAAACTAGCCGCCGGTAAATCGGAAATTATTCCCATTAACTTTAGAATCAGCCCACCACTTGGACTTGAGCTATTCAGGGTCATTGCAAGCAGAAATCCAATCAACTTAAGACCCCTTGACCAAAGAAGAGGCATTAATGACACGCCAACAAATAAAAAAGATCCCTTCGAACAATTATTTCTGGAGACCTACCAATTGGATAAGATATCCACCCGGGGTGGAACCACTTCCTCCCTCCCGCCGGGACAACTAAATATATCTTCCACCCAATTCAGGATTATCGATTAAGCCTTATATTTCAATAAACTTAGTTTATTTGTAAATAAATAAGCCACAAAACTGATAACCTTAGTCTAAATTACTATATTTATGTGGGTAATTTGCTCTTTACTGGAATAGTTAACGCATTCATTTTAAAGGGTACATTTGCAATACCATAATGCATTCTTCAAATAACATTTGAATTTAATTTAATACATATAGATTTTTATGACCATTTCAATATTTCAAAGATCGATTTGCGTAGTTATATTTCTTTTAAATTTCACACACAGCCAGCTAATTGCACAGGATCCTATCCCAATTTCTACACCTGCCATTGTTAGTGATCCGGAAGCCCCTCCAACTTCAGGAGTAAACGACATCGCAGGAACTACAGAAGAAGAGCGCGTCAAGACAATATATGATAAACTGGTAAAAGCAAGAGGTGATTACAGATTCCAAATCCCGGAGGTTTTTTTACGGAATGAAGTAGCACGAGCTGCATCCATTGATTATGAAAAACTGGAAATCGTCCTGGAGAAAAAAGCTTATGATGCGTGCCTTCCTTATGGGGATGCTGCAATTGCATTTTTGCTGGGGCATGAACTCACTCATTATTATGAAAAACATGCGTGGCGAAGTGGTTTTGCAGGAAACAATAATGATCTAAAAGCAAGCCGCAGTCTAAAAGTAGATAACAATGATATGGTATCTAACGAAATCGAGGCAGATTATTTGGGTGGCTTTTTAGCATATTCCGCCGGTTTTGGATTATTTGACAAAGGAGGAGAAATCATAAAAAGTGTTTACAAAGATTATAAAATGAAAGATGATATCGATGGATATCCATCTTTGCAAGATCGTGTGGAATTATCCAAAAGAAGCGCCTCCAAACTAGAATCTTTAATTGATGCCTTCGAAATGGCCAATATGCTTAATGCCACAGGTAAATTTGAAGAAGCCAAATACTATTACAAATACATTCTGATGCACTATCAGAGTAGAGAAATATACAATAATGTAGGTGCCGCAAACTTATATGAAGCGCTCAGCTATTTTGATCAAAAAGATTTAAAATATAAATACCCGGTACAACTGGATCTAAAGACTCAGGGCGCAAGGAATGTATCGGTTAAAGAAAAGCGTGAATCTCTTTTGCGTGAAGCCATAAAACATTTCAATTACGCCATTGGGATGGATGCTGAATATGCACCTGCTTATTTGAACAAAGCGATAGCCCTGACAATACTTGGGGAATTTGATCGTGCACTTTTTTTATGTGATAAAGAGGCCTTAGAACTTGCCGGCAAAAAGAAACTCACAAAACTTACCACCGACGCCAAGATCCTTAAGGCCATCATTTTTGCTAAAACCAAAAAAGAAGCAGACGCAAAAAAAATTTTAACAGACCTGGCAAATAACGGTAAAAGCAAACTGGCAAAAATAAATTTGGATATAATAACTACCGGCATCATACCTATAGAGGTCTTACCCAACCAAGCCAATGAGATATTTGACACCATCCAGAGCTTTAATTTAAAATCCGTAGCTAAAAGCAGAAGTCCAGATTTTGATACAGAAAAAGTGCTCCAGATTAACAATTCAAATATCTTTTTTCAATGGACTGAGGATACCTTGAATTTTAAAATTTATTTTAATCGCATCAGTGAACCAAAAAATAGAAATTTCATAATGCTGACCAAGCCGGGTAGCGAAGTTAAAAACTCCAAAAAAATTGGGCTGGGAAGTCCTCTCTCTTTAATTACGCAAACCTATGGCCCGGCTAAACAGACTTTGGAAACACCACTTGGAAGCATACTTATTTACAACAATACTATATTTATACTGAATGAAGAGGATAAAGTGGAAAGGTGGGGAAATTATTCTTACAATAACAAATATTTTTAGGACTGCATACTATCGCGGCATTTTTTAAATAAAAACTATTAAATATAAGATTATAACAGATAACCAACTGAAACAATTTAAGTACTGTTGATTAAGAAGTCATGGAAATCTTTAAAAATAAAGTATTCGGAAATTACACCACGCTAGACTATCTTGGAAAAGGCAGCTTCACTTCCGTTTACCCACTTATAACCGACATCACTTTTGAATACACCCTTTATAATGATATTATAGAACCCATCAGAAGAAATTCTTCTACAACCCCGGTTTTTGGCGTGTTTTTTGACACCCGTGATGAAGGTGGTCATTTCTTCTTTGTCAAAAGAAAAAAAACAGTACAATGAATCAATGTGAAAACCTTGGAATTTTATCCATTTTAAATTAATCAATTATGTCAAGAATATTAATTTCTTTATGCCTGGCAGTGCAATTTCTTCAACTGATTTCTGCACAAGCTGTCTTACCGGTTGTGGTAGTGACCACGCATGGTAAAGTAAAAAGCAAATTGGAATCTGGTAAATGCATCAAACCCGTTGCAGGAACACTCTTGAAAAAAGAAGGAACGATTAAACTTAAGAAAAATTCAGATGCACTCGTTTATGCCAACAATAGATTCATCACCTTTTCCAATAAAGGGAAGTATCCATTAGAAAACTTGGCCGAGAAAAGCACCCGAAACGCAAAACTAAATTTTGATCCTTTATTTGGAGAATACATAAAATCCGCTGTACTAATCACCGGACAATCCCAATGGAACATTAAAACCAACAAATCCAACGGTGATGGCTGGAATGAAATATCCAAAATGGAAAATGGTGGTTGGGGCCCCACCAACCCTAAAGAAAAAGGTGGCTGGGGTACTACCAACCCTAAAGAAAAAGGTGGTTGGGGTACGACCGGTCCTAAAGAAAAAGGTGGCTGGGGGACTACCGATCCTAAAGAAAAAGGCGGTTGGGGGACTACCAACCCTAAAGAAAAAGGCGGCTGGGGGACTACCAACCCTAAAGAAAAAGGCGGTTGGGGTACTACCGATCCTAAAGAAAAAAGTGGCTGGGGGACTACCGATCCTAAAGAAAAAGGTGGCTGGGGGACTACCAACCCTAAAGAAAAAGGCGGTTGGGGGACTACCGATCCTAAAGAAAAAGGTGGCTGGGGCACAACCGACCCTAAAGAAAAAGGTGGTTGGGGTACGACCGACCCTAAAGAAAAAGGTGGTTGGGGTACGACCGACCCTAAAGAAAAAGGTGGTTGGGGAATCAACGACATGAATATTGAACCTGCATGTCCGGGAGGAATTTATAAAAATGGAGCAACTCTTTTGCGATGGTTAAAAGCCAAAGATGTAGAGCACTATATGATTTGTATTTTTGATGAAGAAGTAAATTTAATTACCAATTATGTCGTTCAGGATACATTCGTTTGGCTAGATCTGAGTAAGTTTAATTTGGATCCCCAAAAGACATATTATTGGCAAATAATAGCCTATGGACAAAAGCTGGTCTCTCCACCGGTAACTTTTGTTATCCTACCTATGGAAGATCAAAATGAAATCCTGGAAACGCCAAAAAATTCAGACATCTATTCAAACACAGACACGGTCGTTAAAGGAATGATGGAAGCCGTTGCATTGGAAAGCAATAAAATGAATATGGAGGCATTAAATACGTACGACAAAACTTTATCGCAATATCCTGAAAACAAACTGCTCAGAATGCTTTATGCTGCATTTTGTGTAAGAATGGGACAATACGCCAAAGCAAAAATGATCATGGAAAAATAAGAAATAAAATCCTTGTAGGATTCACTTTGAAAAATATTGATTTTTCAATATTTTGAATTCCTTCATTTGGATGACTTTCTTAAAATTATCATCGGTCAATATACTGTCCAGATCCTTGAAACCTGCTTTAAAGGCTTTTTCTAGAGATTCACAACATAAGACATTTCTACCCGTTTGGGCATAAATGGACGCCAAAAGGTAATGGGCGAAATTATCCTTTGGAAATTTAATGACGTAGTTTGTCAATTCATTTTCAGCATTTACTATGTCGTTCGTATACATGTAATACTCTATCATCCCCTGAAAAGTGTATTCAGATACTGGCAAAATAGATCTACCTTTCTCATAATAAGTCTTTGCCTCCTCAAGTTCGTTCAGTTGAAGAAGCGTGTAACCTAATGCATTCAATTCCGGAACATTATTGGGTTCAAAAATTAAACCCAACTTCTTCATTTTGACCGCTAAATCATATTTTTTATCGTAAACATAATTGCTACCCAATCTAAAATATGCATCTGAAAAACTCGAGTCAATGTTTATTGCTCTTAAATATAGTTCATTAGCTTTTGAGAAATTTCCAGTATGTTGGTAAGTGTGTCCTAAATTATAAATCCCTAAAACAAACATACTGTCCAGCTCTACCGCTTTTTCACCACTAATCAATCCGTTTTCGTAATCCCCCATCCAATTATAACTTCCGCACAAATTTGACCACAACAATGGCCAGGAAGGGGCATATTGCAAGGCCTCTTTATACATAAGCACAGATTCCTTGTAATCTTCCTTTAGAAAATTTATATATCCTATTTCATTTAAAATATGGGCCGATTTAGGTTCCAGTTTTAGTGCTTTTTGTTGTTCTTCCAATGCCATCAAATAAAATGTATCTAAATTTTCTCTTTGTCCCTTTAATCGAAGGTTTAATCCTTTAAAATAGTGCATTCTTGAGATCAGAGTATTATAGAAAAAATGTTTATCTCCGAGCAATTCAGCAGATTTCTCCAATTGTTCCGGATACCGATCATATTTTGGGTCGAAACCCCATCTGCTTTTTAACTCTTTAGGATCCGCCATCAAATAATCATTAATGGCTTGTTGCGCACCATCTTGCAACGCAGCAGCCAGATTGCGTTTCATCAATCCAATATTTTTATTAAGCTCTTCTCTATCTTTTATTTCCTGAAAAATACTCCATGCTGAATTCTTTAAGGGAAAATCAAGATGACCACTAGACAGTGCAGCATTAAATAATTCTACCTTTTTTAGCAGTATGGTATCTTCTGATAAAATCCAATTTATTCCCAGGGATCGGTTGCCTGACTCATAAAACCCTCCGTCTACATCAAGCTTTTTTAATTCCTCTAAAATCTTAGGATCCACTTTCGAAAGTACAGTATTCTTATTCCCAATGGTCATTGGAATCTGACTATGTGGAGCGACTGCAGTCGGAACTTTATCCCCAAGATACCGCTCAATTTCTGCCAGATTTACTGCCCCATCATTATTTTTATCGGCCAATCCCTGCACCCCAGCAAGAAAATAATAAGAAAAAACACCTCGACCGCCTCCCCAGGATTTTCCTTCCAATGACAATTCATCCGGTTGACACGACATGATCTTTACTTCATTTGCATATTGTTTGGACAGATTAGCCGCTGTGGCTTGTGATCCTCCTATTGAACTTCCGGCAAGTTTTCCTGCCCTGCAGGCATCAGTAATGACCAACACTTTTGCTTTAGTGGCTAGAGCCAGCGTTGATATAACTTCCTGCAAATAGCTTAGTCCAAATGTTCCTCCCCCCATATACACCCTGGCTGGTGCATCCCAGCACAGAAGAAATCCTGGTTGGCTGATCGTTGTACTTTCCACATCACCATGACCGGAAAAATATATAATCACCAAATCTCCCTCTTTACTTTCTTCCATCAGTCCATAAAGAGCGGATACAAATTGTCCTGCAGTCGCCTTTTCATTGAGCAATAAAGTAATGTGTGAGCTGTCAACTTTTCCCCCGGCTTCACTTTTTAAATAATTTGCAAATGCGAGAGCATCCCGATCAGCAAACTGCAAATCAGTAATTTTTACATTTTGGTAATCGGAAATTCCTACAATAACTGCGCGCGTAACACCAGTCTCTTTAACCCCATTTGGCACAACAGGAGTCATACCTTTTTCTTGCCCTCTTACAATTCCGAAAGCCAAAATAGAACATACCGAAAGAAATAATAATCTCATAATCTAATTCAATCTATTCTTAAATTCATCCCAACGTTGATCGTTTCGTAAATCTGATATCATTTCATCATTATTTAAAACGAAATTCAAATTAAAACCATTGTCAAACGCAAGTTTTAAAAATTTAAACGCTTCTTGGCGATCATTCATTTTCGCATACAGTCTGCATAAAGTGTAGTTTGTTCTCAAATCTTTCGAATTATACTTCCATTCTTCTAGATAATATGGCAATGCAAGTTGATAATTACCGGATATAAAATTTAGCTTAGCCATTAACTCTTCTATTCTATGATCTTTAACACCAATTATGGTATCGCATTTTAAAAGCAAATTACGCGCTGATTCAAATTGACCGGAGAGTATTTGAAAGTTTGCAAGTTTTAAACTGGATTCATAGTTAATCTGATCATATTTTTGAAGAAGAATTAAATTGGACAATGAGTTCTCATACTGGTACTGACGCTCTAATCCATCTGCTAATTTCATTCTGACTTTTGCTTGCTTGTCAGAATAACTTAATGATGTTTGATAGGATTTCAAAGCTTCATTTTCGCTGCCCGACCAATAATATAAATCCCCTGTCTTTGAATGTACTTCAGACAACAGGCTAGAATCCTTTGAAAGCGTACTAAATTGTTCCAAATGATGAATTCCATCTTGGATAGGTGATTTAATGCTTTTGGCAGGATTGATCATAAGATCATATTCAATCGCACCATTGATTTCAGTTTGCAACGTCATAAGATCAACGGGTTGCCCAATAATGCCAAAAGGTAAATCTTCGGCTACAGGTTCATTCCATGGGTACACACTGTAAGCAATTCTTTGGTGCATATCAGGGTGAGATTCTGCATAATTATACATTAACGATCCGGCATTATAATAATACTCTTCCTTCGGATGAGAAGCAAGCATTCTGACATAAAATGCATACAATTCCTTTTCTCCTTGTATTTTATTTTCATATTTAAATTCTTGTATCACCTGTTCACTGGCATCATACCTCCCTTGTGATTCCAACATATTCCAAAGATGATAATATCCTTTCATCTGACTTTTGTCTGCCTGTATTATACGACGATAATAGTTCTGGGCATCATCATAATACCCCCACTTTTCATATAACTTACCGGCATAGTAATCTAAATCTAGCTGATCAAATTGTTGATTCTTATAAAATACAACCATATCCACTTTTGGTTTAAACAAAGCTCTATCAGTAGCTGTCGCTATATGGGCATTGACTAAACTATCAGAATACTTATTAAATGTTCCTTGCATTAAATAATTTTCTCTTGCCTTTTTAATCATGAGTTCAGCTTCAAGGTATCGGTTCTGAGCATACATTAACTTTGTTAAATACTTAAAGACCAAAGGATCTTTTGGACACACCTGAACCAACTTATTAAAATATCGTTCAGCAACCTGGAAATTTGATTGATCCAAATTCTGCATCCCCATATAGAAAAAAACCAAAGGATCTTTTGGTTCAGGCCATTCAATATGCCTGGTAGGTGAATATGAATCTTCTAGTGCCATACCACGAGTATCAACCATAATTCCAGCCTCAGTATTCATTTCAATTCCATTTACATCAGGAAAAAATCCTTCTTTCTTTTCGTCTGCCTTTTTTAAACACTCCTCTGCATATTCGTAGTTCATTGCTTTTAACTTAATACAGCCCAATCGTTCTATAGGAAGAAAATGATTGGTATCTAATTGAATAGCCTTACGGTATTGTTCCTCTGCAAACAATAGATTTTCTGAGACCTCATAGTTTCTGCCGAGATTAGTATGTGCGCCTTGCATCCGATCCTGGAGTAATACAGCCCTTTTACCTGCCTCAATTCCCAAATTAATCTTTTTTTGAAAGGCATATAGACTGCTCATATTTGACCAGGGAATGGACCAACTTGGCGCAATTTCTGTCGCTTTTTGATAATGCTCTAAGGAAACATCATACTCTTTTTTATTTCTATATAAGTTACCTAATTCATTGTGAATGTAGGCCGCATTTGCTTCCAGTTGATAAGCCTTGAGCTGCTGACCAAGTGCCAAATCAACCAAACTATCCGGATTGGTGGATAATGGAATTTTCAATTTCAAAGCAATTCCCGCAAAATAATATTTCTTAACTTCCAAAATATGATACAGTGGCTGATCTTTGTTCAAAAATTTCAAAGCTGTCTCAATCATGATGGGATACTTGTCATACACATCAGACCCACTATTGTAATATTGTCGTCTTTCCAATTCTTCTTCATCTCCCTTTAAATAAAGATTAATTAGAAGTTGAATTCGATCATGAATTGTTGCAGCAAGGTGTTGTTTGAATTGTTGGTTGACCTTCGGATTTAAACTCCTTTGAAGATAAAGTTCTTCAGCTTCCAGTGAGTCCATTCCTCCCCTAAAATGATTAAATATAAAGTCGCTTGCTTCATCTGCCGACATGGTAAGCAATTGACTAAAATCTATTGCAGTTTCCAAATCCCTATTCTTCATAAGACCTAAAAACTTTTGCATTGAAGTCCTTTCTATGGCCCCTTCTGAAGAAATGGATCTGGAAATGGACAGATCCCCACTTGTTGTAGAAATGACCGATTGCGTAGCAAGGGATTTAAGAATTGAATCATTGACAATGGCCATTAATTTGTTTGGCTTTCCAAGTGAAACCGGATTTTGATCCTTCTGGGTAATTTTGGAGACTTCATCTGGAACTTTCTTGGCAAGGTATGCACTCAATTCCTGCAAGGTAATGACTCCATCCTTTTCGCCATCATCTGCCAATCCTTTTAATCCATTCAATAAAAAATAGGAAAAAGCCCCTCTCCCATTTCCCCACACTTCGTTCTCTTCCGAATCCTGGTCCGCTTCACAGGAAGCCATTCTAATTTCATTTTTTTCTACTTTGTTAAGTTGTTCACCTATTAAGGCTTTCCCTCTGTTGTCACTTCCTGCCAACTTCCCCGATCTGCAAGCATCTGTGATGAGAATTACATTGGCATTTTTTTCAACAGAAAGTGTGTTGGCCATGATATTGAAATCCTCAATTCTTACGGCATTATTCAGGTAATTTCCAAAAGGTGTATCGTAGGCTAGTAAATATCCCAATTTATAAATGCTACCTTCCACATCTCCGTGACCAGCAAAATAAAAGTAAACCAGGTCATTTTTCTTGGCTTCTGTTTCTAACCACCTTTTCGCCAAATATATATTTGAAACTGTAGCTTGCTTATTCACCAAAAGTTTTACCTGAGATTTAGGCACGGATCCCCCGGCCGGAGAATATAGAAAATCTGCAAACAATTCAGCATCTCTATGGGCAAATTTTAGATCCGTAAAATCCTCATCTTTGTATTCTGAAATCCCAATAACCAATGCGTAGATCTTACCTTTAGCAATGGACTTCTGAGCAAATATGTAAGTTTGAAAAAAAACGAAAAAACTAAAAAAACAATATATTAATTTAACATTTGTAACTGTCATAAACTTTTCTTAAATCGTTCAAATATAGTTAAAAAGGAGAATTTATTATAACAATTCTAATTCGGAATATCAGTGAGAAATGAATTACTAGATAATACTCTTGGACTTTACACAAGAATTGAGTTACTTTATTTTCTCATTTGTTTTAATTCTATTTTAGTTGGATTCAATATTAATAACCAAGTAGACAAATTAATATCACCCGACTTCTCTAAATCGTACTATCTTGTATTTGAATTCCACTAATACAGAATCTATGTCAAATGTCTAAGAAACACTTAAAAGAAAAGAATTTCATCCCCCAACCTCAATATCCGGGTGGACCTAAAGCAATGAGTAAGTTCGTAGAGGAACAACTTAAATATCCCGATGAGGCGATCAAACATCAGATTGAAGGAACAGTAGTTGTAAAAATTGAAATCAATTACCTTGGAGATGTTGTAGATGCGCACATCATAAGTGGACTTGGCCACGGCTGTGATCAGGAAGCGGTCAGGGTCGTAAAATTATTAAAATTCAATATTGCAAAAATCCATCAACTCAAAGTAAGTTTTTTCAAAACCATAAACATTGGCTTTCAATTGCCTAAGCAAAAAGAAATGACATTAAATTACCAAATCTTACCTGAAGAAAAGAAAGAAAATAAATCCGATAAGCCTCCAGTAACTTATTCTTATAAAATTCAGATTTAAATAATGCCGATTGCCCATCAATGGGCTACAGTTAAAACTTTTCGATTTTTTTTGCTACAATTGGAAAATCTCCAAGGTGTATCGCAATTATATATTAGCCATAAGCGTGTTAGGAAGCTATAGGTTGGCTTTTTGAACCGGTATATAGAAGATGCCCTGATATATATAATAAGGCGTGTGTAGGTCTGTGATGGGTAGACCTTGGAGATTTTAAGGATGAATTTCGATTGGAGTACAAATAAATAAAATCCAGAGAAACACATTGACAGCTTCTATCTCTCCTCGTTACTTAGAAATAAATTATAAGATTAAATAAGTATATATTAATTTTGAACAAATAATATAGCATAAATATGAAAATAACTAAAAGTCTCTTTTTATTTTTATCAATCATCCTTTGCAATTCAGCGATAGCTCAAACATTAGTCATTGATTCAAGTTTCGGAACGAATGGATTAATTGAACAGCGCACATCTGTATATTTTGACAAATTACTAAATACTGATTTATTAAACAATATATATTTCATAGATGATAATCAAATTTATTATTTTGACAGTCATGGAAATACAAGAAAAGATTTACTTCATTCTTCTCCGGAAACTTATGTCAACAGAGAAAGTTTCTATGGTGGAAACATGTTAACTATTCTTCAAGATAGCCTTTTAATTATTTCATACATTAAACTAGTAACTGGTAACTTTGCAACCTATGTTAGACAGATCAACCTCAACAATCCATTAGATTCGAGTTCCTGGGATAAAGGCTTATTAAGAATTAATGAAATTAATTCAAATAAGAGACCTTTAACAACAGATTTAAAACAGAATTTATTTTTCGTATTCCCAAATTTTAGTGCAGGAATAAATAATTATGACTTCAACTTAGTGTCAGTTGATCAGACTGGAATAAACGGCTCACTAAAGTTCAATAAACCTACATCTTGTAATCAACTAGTCAATTATTATGATATTTCAACTCCAATCGTAGATTTAAATAATAATATTTATTTCAGAATATCTTATTTCTGTGACCAAAATCTAGCTGACTACCTTATCAAGCTTAATTCGAAATTTAGAATAGACAGTACTTTTGGAAATAATGGATTTTTGCAAATAATTGATACTTTTTGCAAACCACCTGTCTATGCATATATTGACAATAGAGTTGCAATAGATGAGCTTAACAATTTATATTTGATTTATTACAATGGAACTAGTCCTTCAACACCTTTAGAATGCAGAAAATTCGATAGCAATGGAATTGAAGATTCCAATTACAGATTCAATGCAAACAAAAATATTATACAATTTAGAAAATTTAGCGCTGAATTTGCTTCATGCTTTGATAATAAAAAAGCTATATTGTACTTTGTAACTTATGACGACCAACTAAATGAGTCTACATTACATAGCATTAGCAAGGATGGGAAATTACTTGATCAATATTTACCAAATAAACCTCTAACATTTACTGGAAAAGTATTTTCTTTCTTGGCATTAGATTCTGGTGGATTTTTATTAGGTATGAATTACAAGGATAGTTCTACTATTTATAAGTTGAATTATACAGAATTAGCAAATGCAACAACGAATTACTCTTCCTTGAATGCTCCAGTCAATATAAATGTAAAAAATGCTATTATCCAGATTTCAAACACACATAAAAACATTCGATCTTTGACTATTTATGATTTTCAAGGACGTTCAGTAGTTCAGATCAATAATAAAGAGGAGATCGCTGATGCTATAGAAATTCATTCATTGAATTCAGGTATTTACTTCCTTCATTTGGAATTTGCAGATAATTCGTCATACGTACATAAGTTTTATAAATAGATTCAAATTGCTCTCAATTACTGCATAGCAGAAATTACATTAGTATAGTGAGGAACTATTTAAAGTAATCTTTGGTCGTTCTCTTACACGTGAAGTAATTACAGTTGGTAATATCTAGTGAAACTTATCGATTCACTTAATCGGCTTAAACTTATAGATTAAATTATCTTTGATTACCTTTTGATTTACAAAAATAAAGTTTTCATCTTTAAACAATTTAACTAGAAGGATATCAAAGAAAATATTTCTCTTCTAAAACAGCGCAATCCAATTATTGTAATTTGTGCTTGCGCTCCTAAAGTGTTCCAAATTTACATTCTACCTATAGGGTAAATATGTAAATTTGGGATACCCAGCGCAAAACCCAAGACATAACTACCCTATATATAGACTTGCGCTAAGACAACTTCAATTGCATGTAAATACTCTATTGAATTGTAATTAAATGATTGTGTCAGGTATTAGTATATTAATACTTTTCCTGTTTGAATTACGTTAAGACCTGATACAATAGAGTAAATAATTAATCCAGTAGGTATATTAGAGGCATTGAATTGGGAATTATCTTCAACCTCATTGTTTAAAAGTAGTTGACCCTGAAGAGAATAGAGCATACACTTATATTTCCTACTATCTGGAGCTTTAAATGTAAAACTATTTGAATCATGATTAAAGGAGAAATCAAATAATTGGTTTTTTGAAGTAGATATAAGATTGGTAAAACCACTAACGAATAATGTTTCATTAGGTAATAAAATACCTTCTTTATTTTCTCCTAAAAAAATATAATTTTTCTTAAACAAACAATTTTGACCAATTTCATTGGGTTTTGCTATTTGATCAAGATATGTCGTGGAAAAACCACCAATGTAAATTTTATTATCAGGACCAATTTGCATATCAAATCTCCATTTAGATCCAAAATCAGAAATCAATACTCTTGAAGATTTAATATTAGCAGCTTTTAAATCATATTGATGCAATAAATACTTTCTACTGGTATCTACTTCAATGTCATAAAACAAATCACCATTGGGAGAGAAAGAACAACCACTGTTATACGTTCCACTCCCTAGTTCCATAAAAATAGGATAAGGATTTGAAAACTGGCCTGTACTTGAATTAAAATCAATAATATATCTATAATAACGACCATTAATACCTTTAGCTTTTAAGGCGATTTTGTTTCCTTTAGGACTAATTTCAATATTCATAGGTGGAGGGGAGCTTAAATTTAAGTATGATATTATTGGTGCTTTAATTCCTACATCTGTGATTTGGAATGCAATTAATTGACAAGAATCTTCAGTGGAAGTAATAACCCAAAAATCATTACCATTATAATGTTTACAGCCAGTAAGATGAGTACTATTTTTCTTTAGCAAGCTCACAGCTTTAGGATTAAGAACAGAGCCATTTCCATTGCTAAGTTGCATATCAATTATAGAATAATGCAATCCAGTTGCAGCTTTATCTGAAGGAGAAAATCTGTCATTTGTAAAAATATAATACCTATTTGTATCTTTAGCAAAAGGAACAATCAAAACTGATTGTTGAGTGTAAATGTCACCTCCTAATTTATCACCATTTTGCATTACATGATGAGTTCTATCATAAACTTGTGCACCATTAGAATAAAATAATAATTCACCAGCAGAATTACAATAACTAGCACTTCCAGCTGGTGTTAGCATAGCACCATTATTCAATAAAACAGGATTGCCACTATTAAAATCTAATCCTGTGCATAAAGAATCAGGTTCAATAGAATTTCCACCAAAATACCAGATGTTTCCTTGCTTTTGAGAAAAACATTCTCCAGAATTAAAAAGAGAAAGAACTATGATCAACCCCTTTGTAAAATCATATAATAATTTAGAACTACCCATTATAATACTATTAAAAAAGTTAAAAATAATTTGCCATGATAATTAGTCACGGTATCTTTTATCCTGAAAGTGGCAAATATATACAAGATAAATATGCTTCAAATATACAACCATAACAATACAACAAATTAATAAAAATTGAATATCAAAAATAAAAGTAACCTTGGTATTAGTTTGAGTTTGCGCTCACTTGTTAAAACAATAAGCTTCTATTGCAGGGAAATATTAGCCCTATCGGCATAGAATTGCCATTTAATCATAAATGTATCATTAGTCAGGGCAAGGGTTACTCAGGGGCAAGTTGTTTGAAAATACATAATTTGGATTTACCTTGTAAGGATAACGAATTTCTAAGTGTTCTAACTAAGGCTACTTCAAAATATTACTAACATAATGGTATATAAATATTAATATGTAATACTCCCCAAAATTGAGACCAGAGGTTTAGTTTAAAAAAAACACTTAAATTTACTAAACCATATGAAACAAACACGTCGCAAATTTACTTCAGGTTTTAAGGCCCAGGTCGCTTTAGAAGCCATCAAAAACAAAAAGACATTGGCTGAATTAAGTAAGCAATTTGATGTCAATGCTGTTCTGATTTCCAAATGGAAGACAGAATGTCTTGAGAATCTAGGATCTGTCTTTGAAAAGGAAAAATCAACAACTGATAATTCAGAGAATGTAGAAATCGAGAAGCTTTATGCACAAATCGGCCAATTGAAGGTTGAGAATGATTTTTTAAAAAAAAGTTGCAAGAAACTGGGAATATGAAGCAGCGAATAGAGATGGTATCTACGAAATCACAAAAGCTGAGTATTCGTAAGCAGTGTGATTTATTGAATGTACCAAGGAGTAATTTGTATTATCAACCGGTACCCGAAAAGCCTGAAAATGTTAAAATGATGAATATCATGGATAAACATTTGTTAAAGCACCCGACAGAAGGTGTTGTGTCTATGGTTAATTTTTTAAAGGAAAAGGGATATCCGGTAGGTCCAAAAAGAATAAGGAGGTTGTTTAAGGTTATGGGATGGCAAACAATATATCGTCGTAAAAACCTAACTAAATATGGCTTAAAGCAATTTATTAAACCGTACTTACTCAGAAATCTGGAAATCACACATTCCAATCATGTGTGGTGTACAGATATTACCTATATCCCAATGGCTAAAGGATTCATGTACATGATTGCCTTCCTTGATGTTTACAGTCGCAAGATCATGGGCTGGAGCATAAGCAATAGTATGAGTAAACAATGGTGTGTTGCGGCATTAAAGGAAGCCATTGCTGCCAATGGTAAACCCAAAATTATAAACTCGGATCAAGGATCTCAGTTTACAAGCGCTATGTGGACTCAATATTTGGAATCTGAGAATATATTAATCTCAATGGATGGAAAAGGAAGAGCCACAGATAATACCTGGATTGAGCGATTCTGGAAAACTTTAAAGTACGATTATATTTATCTCAACCCATGCGATAATGGTTTTGATCTTTTTGCAGGAGTTCAAAAACATATTGCTTATTACCACCAGAAAAAACATCAAACTACACATCAATCACCGAATAAAAGATATGAAGAATCAATTAAAAATCAGGCTGCTTAATATGAATTTTATTAACTTAACTTAATAAACTTTTGGTACAACAAATGGGGAGTATTACAATAGGCATTCCCAGGCTTGGTTTGGCAGTATCCCAACTTCTTATTGGCGTCTTACATAGGAAAACCTTAATTTCAAGAAATCCTTTAGAATACTGATAACCTTTATATTTTTAAGGTTACTTACATAAAATTATAAATTATGAAAAAATCAATTCAATTAAATCTTTTGACTTGGGTAGTTGCAGGATTGTTTTTAACAATGCAAAACAATATTATCTCTGCTGCTTCTGTAGAAGTTCTGAAAATTGAATCTATAAATCAAACTGGTGATCCTATGCAAGGGAATGTTAATACTTCAAGATCTAACATCAAGAATCTAAGCCTATCAATTGATGCATTTGGAAAACAACTTCGGTCAACTGATCCAGAAAAAGGTCAACCAGTGAAAGTAGTCCGCCTTGAAAAAGTAATTAAAACACTTTCTATGGCCCTTGACAACTTTGAAAAAAGTGATCCAAAAAAGAAAATTTCAGCAATATCTGCTATAAGGAAGGCGGATGCTGCTTTGGACAATTCTATAAAGGAATTGTATAAATCTATAGTTGGCAAGTATGCCACTGAAGCTAATGACATTAAAGCTAAATATGATGCTGTGAAAAGCTCAATTAGTAACATTAAATAAAAGAATATTAATTTTTATTATTAGAATGCAGCCGGTTGATTAAATCAGTTTATTAGATTTTTGTTCTGATTTTCAATAACAATTTTGTGTTTTTATCTACATAAGAAAATTTGGCATTCTTAGCATAAGAGCGCAAAGCGCAACTACCCTATTTAGATAATTGCGCTGCGCTAATATCCTATAAAAACCAACTCTGATTACTCTCTAAACCATGTATAAGCTCATTACTGATCTGCTGAGCATTTACTCCTCTATCTAGAAACCCATCTATATAAGAACTCTTATTTGCCTCTGTCAGGAGGTTATAAAGATTCCACAGACTGATGTTCCCTTGATTATTGGAGAAATGAGGATCTGCATAATAACCCTTTGTTACAGATGATAATTGTGAGTCAGTAATCAAGATTTCTGGAATTTCCTCTTTATAAAGATGATGTTGATACATCCTACATTTACCCAGGAAGTGAGCAAATTGGCCTTCTGACAAGCTATAATTACTTAAAGATTCCATCCAGGATAAATGCTGTTCCGGACTGTAACCTTCCACCATAAGCCTTATTTGCTTCCCCAGAAGGTCTATAGAACTTGTTTTAAATTCCAGTATTGCCCCATCTGTAGAAATACATAAATTAGAACACACTTTGACCTGAAAGCCTATAAAGAACTTAAAATGTTGGGATGCTCTTTGGTCTTTGCCTAAATTATCCCAGGAGTATGATTTAACGCCTCCTATTACTAAAGACAATTCCTTCCCTTCTATTAAAGACCTGATGTTAGGTATCTTTATAAGAAACATCATCCTCTCATAATAAAGAGTAGTTTCATGAGGAAGTAATTCAAATGCCTTTTTGGTCCTTGCTTCCGGAATTCTACCCATAATAGGATGTGACACCCTGATCTGTGGATCCAGTGGTTTTAGATCCTTAAATCCAGAAAGTACATCCATCATGGTTTCAATAATTTGAAATTGAGCAATAAGTGGATGGTTGTCTTTAGAAAATACAGGAATGATATGCTCCTCTTTCAATGCTTGGTAAGTAGAGCTTTGGGTGTTAGCGATAATAAAAGGGGTTTCAGTAATTTGATCAACGGTTAAAAGTTCCATTTTGAGAAGATTTAAGGTTTGATAATAAGAAGGATTTTCTCTCTAGAAGTGGCGCAGAGATTTCAGGATGTTGCTGTATATGATCTCTATAAATGGCAGTTAATTCTTGTATGGAAGTTGCCCGGTTTATCCTTTCTTTTAGATTTTCTTCACCTTGATTACACCAGGATTTAATAAGCCTTCCTGTTTCCTCTGAAATAATAAATTCAGTTTTGTTTATAAAGACTCCTGTTCTGTCTTTTGAGCAGGAAACATGATGCCTAATATCAACATCAAAAACAATTGTAAACTCATAATCCACCCCATCTCTTTGAATGGCTTTAAGGCCTACTTTTTCAGGGACCATCTTTCCATTCTTATCTGCAAGTACATAATCCTGTTTTACCCTAAGAGTAGAAATTATGTGTACCGGCGAATTAAGGATTTTAGTAAATAAGGCATTTTGTCTTGGGGTAATTTTGGCCCAATTGGTAAAAGAATTACCAGCCATTCCTGCATGAGATTCTACAAGGTGTTCCCAACCATGAGACAAGGAATCAATGATGATTAATTCCATGCCTTCTGACTCTGCAAGTTCAATAGCTTGGATATACTTCTCTGGTGTATAAGGAGAAGAAATAGCTATAATATTATATGTACCCAGATGCGCATATAGATTTGATGACCCATTTTCAGTGTCGATGACACATACTTTGTTAAAATCTCCCACTAAACCTTTAGCCAAAAGGAGTGAAGAATATGTTTTTCCTGATCCTGCAGGACCTTGTAATGCCATTTTAATTTTGGCTTGTTGACGCTCAGCTTTATGAATATTCATTTTTTATGGTTTTGTTATATGAAAGAATACGTTTTTAAAGAAAAAAGTAAGGGATGTATACAAAAAGTATACACCCCTTTACCAAGGCAACAGTTAAGCTTCAACTGCAATGCCATTGGTACTAAAAGTCTTGATGTCTGCCTTGACTTTTCTTTCCTCTCCCTCTGGAACATAAGTCCATCTGTGAGACATCTCTACAATTTCTCCTGTTTCTGGAACCATATAGTCATAAGCTTCACAATCCTCCTTTACAATTCTGCCTGGAAGTTGCTTTCCTACCATTTCCGCTGCAAATTGTTTACTAAAAGTTGACGTAATGGTACACTTCTTTGCTGTTGCATAGAAATTACCTGTTTCCTGAGACCTGACCATTTCCAGATCTCCTTGCAGAATAAGTACTACAAATTCCTCACCCTGCTGATTTTGCCTTACGGCATAGCCACTAACTGTTACCATTTTAAAAAAATTAATAAATTAAAAAATCCCCATTTTGAAGGGGGGAGGATATTTTACCCTACCAAGGTTTATAGGGGGGGTGGGATGCCAGGTAGTAAGGGGGAGGCCCTCAAAGAGACATTGAAAAGAGGGGTAAAAAAGAGGTTGGCAGTATATAGAAAAAAAATAAAAAATCAATTACTACCTTTGATTTTCAGTTTATTAAAGTTCATTAAAGTTCTTCAAAAGTGAGACCCTAATGAGACCCAAAAACAAAAAACCCCTGCAAGTCATTGACTTACAAGGGCTTTATGTGATCTGTTTGGGACTCGTTTTGTATATTGTTAATCAATTACATATGCCTTATAAATACCTTAGGTGCTGTCTTAAGTGCTGATTCCTGATAAATAAAATAAATATCAATTGCATATAAAATAGTGCCTGTATGAAGGGAGAATGAATTTCGTGCCTTGACCAAACAGGAATGCTATCTCTCCTAAATTCACTTTCAAAATTCGTTATAGGGAGATAGCGGAAAAAGACATTGATGCAGGGGGATATTTAGCAAGAGCATTCAGACTCCCAAGCTAAACTTGATGATTTCCGAATAATAGAACTCAGCAGAATCAAAAGGTAAATTATTTATTTGATTGATTTGGGACCTATGAACATAATTAATCACACCTTATCAAAAGAGAAATCTTACATATTTGGGCAATAATAAATATTATTTAAAAAATGCAAAGGTTGCAGAAGGTTTCATTTATATATTGAAATTTTACATACATTAATAAGCTAATAATGAATCACTTGCACTTTTTATGCTCATTATTTTATGTGAAAGGTATTTATCCAAACCAATTTAGTAATTTACAATAGTTACTGCCTTTGAAAACAAGGGTTTAGTTAGAACAAAGGGAAGATTGGACTATTATAGTCGTCCAATAGAAATAAATTCCAAATTATCCTAACGATTTTTTCCATTATTTGCAAAATAGCAATATATTAGCCGTAGCAAGCGACAAACTCGAAATGCTAAACTGGAAAGTCATATACGTCCAAAGCCGATATGAATTTAAGGCAGAGCAACAGTTTAAAAAACTATGCATTAATTATTATTTGCATACGACTCAGGTAAGCAAGGTTTGGTCTGATCGTATCAAAAAACAGACGATATCTGCATTTCCTTCGTACATATCTGTACACAATGACACCTGGGACTGTAACGATGTATTTCAAGCGAAGGGGGTGATGTATTATGTTCGTCAATACAATCAGGACGCCATATTGAGTGATGCGGAAATGAATTTAATACAAACCAGTGGCCCTTGGATTGTGCCTTCGACTTTGCAATCTATTCCTAGGCAAAAAGGACAAAAGGTAAAAATCATTGAAGGATTGTTGGGTGGGTATAGTGGTATTTTGGTGAACTATTTTGGCAAAAAAAATGTGCAGTTAAAACTGGAAAATATGTCTTTGCGGTTTCTGGTAAAGATGCCCTTAGAATATCCACAGATGATTTGACGCACCTATAGTTATATTGCTTATTACTTGAACTTTTGCATTCTTTGTGAGTGACTGGGGCGGAGCCGTAGATTTTTGTAAAGATTGATTTAGAACAACAAAAAAAAATCACATTTTTAACATTTTAAATCAAATATTATGCACAACATTCTAAAATCAAAACCAAAAGAAATTTTGACTAGAGAATTGCTGACTTTTGTTTACCACATTAATTGCTTTACTTTTTTATAAGTTTGGCTCTTTTTCGTCGGAATTGATAACATTCCTCGTCGCTGGGTATGCCTTAAGCTGAATAGTTAGTCGAACCATACCAAAAAAGCAGTAAATATTCAACTTACACTTTAAATTAAATGTAAAATGAAAAAGAAAAATTATCAACCGGAAGGATTTGAATTGCTTGAAATATTATTAGAGCAATCTAAATACCAAAATCAACTACTCGGTGGCATCATAAACAATTTAGATATTATGGTATGCCAACTTGAAAAGATTTCAAAACAGACCTGTCATTCATTAAGTGAACATCACTTGCAGACGAATATCCAAAAAGCATTACTTAAGGATATTGCTTTCATTTTTGAAATTTTTAAGCACCAAAACCCAAGCGAAGTTCTTAAAATTAAAGAACTTGAAGAACTTAAAAATAAAATTGAAGAGTGCTGCCCAAGTAAGAAGGATGAGTCATCGTTTTGCAGTTATGAACCTTGCCGTAAACCTTCCAAACAGCCACCAGGTTTTAATAAATCTTTTGAAGGTGTTTCTTTGCCCAAGAAAGTAGAAGGTGCCCCTTATCCTCCAATTGTTAAACAGGATATTCCAAACCGCCAACCTAATTTTAGACCTAACAGAATTGTGACCAAAGGTCAGTTCAAAGGTTTAGTTTCGGAAACACCTAGCTCAGGTTTAAAACAAATGGGTGCAGCGGATGATGCACCAGACCCTGTTGTTTTTGAAAAATACACATTAAATAATGGTGTATCACCAGCCAGCAACAATGCGGCAGATATTAGTGGAGGAGATAACGGGAACGTAGTGATGTTAACGGGTAACTGGTATGTTCAATATTCAACAGATGGAGGGCTAACATTCACTACCTTGAATCCAACAACTATCTTTCCGAATACTTTGGCAGGAGGTTTCTGCTGCGATCAAATTATTCAATATGTGCCAAATATTGATAGGTTTATTTGGCTATTGCAATATCAGCAAGCAACAGGAGGAAACAATGCTTATAGATTGGCATCTGCAAGCCCTCAGGATATTATCAGAAGCAATTGTAGTGCATGGACATATTGGGATCTAACTTCTGCATCTTTTAACATAGGAACGGATTGGATGGATTACCCAAGTGTGTCCTATGGAAATAACTCTTTGTATTTCAGCTTTGATGTTCTTGATTCAACCGTAGATTCTAGCGCCGATAATGGGTTGGTTGTCGTAAGAATTCCTTTGTCAGAAATTCAACAAAGTGCGCCAATAAACTTTCGTTATACAAATCCAGCGGATTCCGCTGTAGCATGGGGCAGTAATGTTTCGCAAAACACAGGTGATGAAGTGTTTTGGGCCGGGCATGTGGATAACAGCACTATTCGTATTTTCAACTTTCATGAATCCTCTACTAATTATGGTTGGCGGGACATTGATATAAACAATTGGCCTAATAACGCACTCTCTTCAATTGGTCCAAATGGGAATAATTGGTTAGCTTGGGGGGTTCCAAACAATGCTATTATTGGTATCACACGAAGGCAAAATGAATTGTGGCTATCTTGGACCGCAAGTAATGGGGACGGTGGTTTTGGAGGATTCAATTTTCCACATCCTCATGTTCAACTCATTAAAATAAATATTGGAGCATATACCTTAATAGAACAAATGCAAATTTGGAATCCAGATCACGCTTTTGGTTATCCAAGCCTTGCAACAAATTCAGATAATGAAGTCGGTATTTGCCTTGGATGGGGAGGAGGAGGTAGCCTAAATGCAAATAGCGCAGTAGGCATTATGGGAGACTACGTAGTTTGGTACAGAGATGGAAGTACGTGGACACATAACCGCTGGGGCGATTATGTTACAGTTAGACAGGCGGCACCAGATTCAAGATTTTTTGCAGGGTTTGGGTTCGTAATTATTGATACATCAACTCCAGCAGGAGCGAATCATCGATTTGACCCTTATTATGTTTTATTTGGAAGGCAGTCAAAATTAACTCCACCAATAAGCTGATTAAATAAATGCACCCAACAATTCGCTCACCGTCAACCCGCATCATACTCTCTCCGCAATGGCTCGACTGCGGCGGGTGTGTTTAAGTACCATGGTACTACCAAAAAAATAAAATATCTAATCTATAAAGATTGATTAGACGTCATCTTGCCATTACGAAACATGGCTATAACATTCAAAATTTTTATAAAATGAAAGAGATTTCGAGTAAGTTTGTCGGCTTAAAAACTAGGCCCATTCGAGTTAAAGTTCCCGCATCTGTCGCTTATGATTTCGGGAAAATGACTAAAATCACTGAGAGTATTCTCGGAAAACTTGGGTGCCCGGGATGCCATTCGGGCTTCGATATTCGCTTTGACATCGAACGGGACTTCATTTTTAACGAACGGTTAGAAATCGTTAAAGGTATGTGATTAGTATTAAAAAAATGAAAAATGAGTATTCCAGAATCAGGCGTTGGAATTATTTATTTTTCTGGATTTGAACAAATTTTAGAGTCTAATCCAGATTTGATTCAGGTAATTGAAATCGAGCCACAAACCTTTTGGTATCGGTCAAACTCTGGATTAGATTCTTTTACATTTGACAAAGAAAAAGTTGATTATCTAAAATCATCCCAAAAAACAAAATTGTTTCACGGCGTAGGATATCCAATCGGTGGAATCTTACAACCAAATATTAACCACTTGGGATGCTTAAAGCAAATGGAACTTGAATTAAATCCTGTTGGAATGAGTGAACATTTAAGTTTCAACAACATCAAAATAGATAATCATATTTTGAATACAAATTTTTTATTACCTCCGCTTCAATCACCAGAAGGACTTGAAATTGCTGTTAATTCAATTTTAAAATACAAAAATTATTTTAACATTCCTTTTTCGTTTGAAACAGGAGTGAATTATTTGGCACCTAAAAATTATGAAATAGAAGATGGTCTTTTCATAAACACTGTCGCTGAAAATTCCAATTGTGATATATTACTAGACATACACAACATTATTGCAAACGAAAGAAATGGAAGACAAAAAGTGAGGAATTTTTTTAAACAAATTTCTCACGAACGTGTAACTCAAATTCATCTTGCAGGAGGGTTTTATTATAAAGGATACTATTTAGACGCACATTCAAATATATCCAGTGACGAGATAATTAAAGTTTTTGAAAACATAGTATGTCAATTGCCAAATTTAAAGGCGATAATATTTGAAATGCTTCCAGAGTACTTGTCATTTATTCCCCAAAATGCAATTTCAATCCAATTGGAAAAAATGAACCGAATATGGGAAAGGAGAGGAATTTACCATAAAAGAAATAAAATTGTTTCCAATAAAAAAATTAATTCCCCCCCCCCCACTGTAGCTGAGTGGGAATTAACATTAGGAACGTTAGCTATTGGTAGAGATTTGACTTGTGACACTGAATTGTCAAGAGAATTAAAAATTGATAAAGGACTAATAATAATAAAAGAATTAGTTGAAAAATTCAAAGGCTCATTGATAGTAAGTTCCCTAAAATTAAGTTGTAGGTATTTTGCTTTAAAATATGGAATGAATGAATTTAATGATGTCCTTCGGGTTTACTGGAAGAATTCAATATCTAAATTATTTGCTTCGGATAATGGATTAGATTTTGCAAAATATTTGATGTCATCATCGGAATTCAAAGATGATGAAGACTTGGAAACTATTATAAAATATGAAATCGCGTCAATCAATTCAATTGTTAGTGAATCTGCAATAGAGGTGCAGTTAATATACCATCCGGAGGAAATGGTAAATTGTTTAGCAAATTTGGAACTTTTTGACAACCTAAAAAAAAACAATTATTTAGTAACAATTGAGCCAGATTTTAAAAAAATTGACGGCATCAATACTGTTTTTCACTCATGAAAAATTCTGAACTGTGCACGCACGTTAATCTTTCCATAGCCAAACTAAAAGCCAACGAAGGCGTTGGCATGTTGAAATGCCACCGTTCGGCCATTAGTTTAACTTGTACAAATAGTGATTCTAAAATCCTAAAATATCCTAAGAATTAAAAATTTAATTTTATCTTCGCTTAACAACCATCCCTTCTATGCCCATCTGGAGAGTACTTTACATCCAAAGCCGGTATGAATTTAAAGTCGAGCAGCAAATGGAGAAGCTCGGAATCAGGCATTTTTTACCTAAAATAAATATAAAGCGAGTGTGGTCGGACCGGATTAAAAACATAAAGATTCCTGCCTTTCCAAGTTATATCTTTGTGTACAATGAAGACAAAGACCGCAATGCTGTCTTCCAAGTCAAAGGAGTTAAACATTACGTGCGGCATGACAATAGGGATGCGGTACTGGATGAAGAAGAAATAAAATTGTTGCAAACAAATCAATTAAGCATTATCCCATCTTCTCTTCATCCCTTAGTCAAAATTAAAGGACAAATCGTAAAAATCCGCTCCGGGTTACTTATGGGTCGAAGTGGAGTTTTAATGGATTTTTTGGGCAAGAAAACTGTACAACTCAAATTAGAGCGATGGTCAATGGGATTTCTGATTGATGTGCCTCTGGATGATTTGCAGTTTGGGTGATAGGATAAATTAAGATAATCGGAGTTTTTTATTTAACCATTGCAACTTTTTGTGGGTGGTATCGGCGGAGCCGTATTTAGGGTTAAATAAAAACCCAATAATTTTAGATCCATCCCATTTAGTGCTTTAGCATTTGGTCAATGGGTCTTAGAACTGTGATGTTTCTTTGACAATAGCCTACATAAGGCACAAAGATTATTGAATTATCTTCTTTCATATATTAGATATGTTTAAAAATAATGCAGTCTAACATTACATTTCAACCAACTACATCTTTTCTTATAAAAGGTGATATTTCAGGCATACAAAGCTTCATCTTCAATGTGAACTCTAAACTCGCTGCCCAATCCCTTAAAGGTCGTTCATTCTTCATTAAGATTCTATTAGAGCTGGGCATGCAAATGATTTTTGATAAATATACCATTACAGAGGGTGCAGTCCAAACAAAAGCGAAAGTATCCACCTCTGGGGGTAATTTCATTCTTTTACTTGACCTGCCTTCCCAAAACCATATTGACGAAGTGCAGGAAATTCTCAACAAAGCCTTGCAGTTTACGGGACTAAACATGCTATTGGCTTATGTCCCAATGGGGCAGAATTATGGAGAATCCCTCAAAGAACTCAACCAGAAAATAAGAGAGCGGAAGTACAACCTGCTGCAGGGGAAAAATGAATTCTTCGAGCCGTTTGAAAGAAGCTTTACCTCCACAATCAACGACAACAATAAATGGGTAAAAGTAACAGATCAGCTAAAGAAGGTCACCCATTTTTCCATCCAAAAGTCTGGAGCAAAAATGACTAATGGAGTGCTCTCTATAGAAGGCAACCAAATGAAATTAGGAGGTTATACAATCCATTTCGGCAATGAAGGCATCCTGTTGAACAAATACCTGGAGAGCTTTTTTCCAGTTCCCACAACCTTCGAAATGCTGGCACAGGACAAAACTATAAAAGGTATCCAAAAATTGGGTGTCCTTGCTATGGACGTTGACAATCTTGGGGTAACGCTTGAAGCAGTTAAGTCTATCGAAGCTCATAGAGCATTTGACCTGCGGCTTCAACAATTCTTCAACGACAAGTTGCGGAAAATCATCAGAATGCCAGATTTTCAGAATAAAATTTACGTGGTTACGGCCGGTGGCGATGACAGCTATTTTGTTGGAAAATGGAATGTTCTACTTGAACTAGCTATCGAGATTAAAAAGAATTTTTTGGTGGATTTTCCAGAACCAGAGCTGACTATCTCCGCTGCCCTCGTAATCGTGGATATTAACTTTCCCGTTGTCCGGTTTGCTGCAATGGCAGACGACGCCATCAAGGATGCCAAGTACAAACACCAAGGCCACAAGGGTAATATCAGCCTTTTTGGAGAAGTTTTAGATTGGGAAATAATGGAAAAAGAAATAATTCAGTTGCGCAATTCTTTTAATAGTATTACGAATTCAGGATTATTCACTTCTGGCCTACTAACCAAGGCTCGGTTAACTTCTCTCAAAATTGCTCAAGGCGAGGGAATTCAACTATCAGATTTCTGGAAGTTAGGCTATTACATGCGGAAATTCCAAGGGAACGGCAGTAAAATACTTAACCAATACAATAGCTACCTTACTAAAGCCACCACAGAAACAAACCCGGTCAGAAAAAAGACCTATAAACTGATTTTTGCTGTCGCAGCGCGGCTTGCGGAATTTGATAAACGAAGAAACTAATCCAAATATGTCAAACAATACCAACCCATTGCTAGAGCAATATTTTCCAAAAAAGTCCTTTAAGGACCTACTCTCCATAGGGCCCGACTCAGCTCCCGAAAGTGTAAGGGAGGCGATCGGTTGCATTGAGCAGATGATGCGTGAACAAGCACGGAACATAACCTACACGCAACTACGGAACATACTGCAAGAAGTGAAAAAAGACGAATTCAAGGATAAATTGTCTAAGTTCTACCTGGTCATTCCCAAACTGGCATACATGGAGGCACGTCTTCAGAAAGAGAAAGGCAGAAAGGTCATTGCTTTTATCAGAGAAATGGCCTCGGAATTAAATACATCTACAGAATATGAAGCCTTCAAGGAAATCATGAACGCACTTGTAGCATACCATAAACTTCACGGACAAAATACTAATTAATTATGGCAAAACTAGATTACAAATTACTCATAACGGGTGACATCGTTATCAAGACTGGTTTGCACATTGGTGGGTCAGAAGTGGACCTCGATATTGGAGGCATTGACAAGGAAGTCATCAAAGTAAAACATGGAAGTGGCAAAGTGCCCTTTATACCTGGCAGTTCGCTAAAGGGTAAATTGAGGAGCCTAATCGCAAAACAGAAAGGTTATACAAGTCTCGATGAAGACAAAGATGAGACCTTAAAACTTTTTGCCGGAAACGGTGAATTTAAAGATGATAGAGGCAATAAATATATTGGGTGGATGCGAAAGGATAAAAAAGATAAGGTTATTACACCTATAATTCCTAGCAGGCTGATTGTCAGGGACAATTACTTAAAAGATGCCAACAATTACTTCTTAGAAGAAAAAACCGAAAACAACATTACAAGGGCCACAGGCGAGGCCAAACCTAGACAATTAGAACGCGTCACGAAGGACACAAAATTTTCTTTGGACATGGTCATGGATGTCTATATAGTTGATGACTGTAATAAGCTCTTGGAAACCCTCGACCTCGGTTTCCAACTCTTGAAAAAAGACTACCTCGGTGGCGGTGGCACACGTGGTTCTGGGCAGGTGGAAATCACCGGTCTTAAGGCATTGAAAATCATTTTCAACGATGATGGCAGCATCACACCCAGTGAGTTCAACCTATACCAATTCAAATCTAACAACCCATAACCATGAAGGTAGTCCGGATCCCTTTACAGCCATGCAGTAGGTTCCACTTTGGTGAGCTGAAGCTCGACCACGACCTGGCCTTGACAGACACTTCCCTGTTTGCCCATTCCGACACACTCTTCTCGGCTTTGGTAAACGCTTATTCCAGCTTTGCTGATGGAGCAGAAGATTTCATAATGCGTTTTAGGCCAGATGGTGGCAGCATCAAAATCTCCTCCTTGTTTTACTACCTCCAAAACAATGAAGAGCGAGTCTATTTTTTGCCCAAGCCCGTTTTCCTCGACATCGAAAGCCCAAAGACCGTCGATGGTAACCACAAAAAACGTAACCTAATCAAATTCGTCTCATTGGGCACTTGGCTGAACGGCTTCGAACCAGAAAAGTGGTTTGATGAGAAAAACGCCAGCTACCATACTCTCCAAAGCACGTTCGTGATGACCAATAAGGAGCACGAAAATCTAGGTAGCCCGGCACTCGACCACATCGCCAAGACAGTTCTAAGCCCAAAAAGCCCGAAAAGAGGCTTGGAAGATCAGGCCATTTATTATCAGGCTGATGTGGAAATTGGAAGCAGCGATGAGTTGATCATTGGTATGTACTTTTTGTACGAAGCCGAGGGGCAGGCAGAAACTGAATTAAAAATAGCCGCAAATATTATGGCTTACACAGGCATTGGTGGTGAAATCAAAAACACAGGACGCACAGTTAGAAGCCAACCGGAATTTGATATTTTCGACTTTGGGCCAATGTCCACTGATTCCAAGTTTGTTTGCGTTTCGCTGTTGAACCCTTCGGATGCCACAGAATTTTCCAAGGTTATTTACTATTCGACTTCATTGCGCGGAGGGCGCCTACTCGGAACAGGTAAAGAAGGTGTGAACGTGGTGAGAATGATTGACGAAGGTGCATTCGTGGCCACCAATGATCTCAAAGGCAGACTGGTCGAACTAGGTCCAGACGAGGACAAGCGCATGATCTACAGGCTTGGCATTCCATTCCTAATCCCTGTGAATTATGGCAACTAATCATCAACAATTCCAAATTAAACTTACCACATTTAGCCCCCTCCACATCGGTAACGGAGAGGAACTTACTTCTGTAGGCGAGTTTCTCCAAACAAACGACAATGTCTATTTTCTACGCCACGAAGATTTGATGGAAAAGCTAAAGACAGATAACCATTTCGATGACTATGTCGAGCGGATATTGACACATGACCAAGGGTTCGACTTCTTTAAGACGCTCAAAGATTGGGACATCACGCCAGCTGACTTTGCAATACGCACCCTCAGGTTAAATCAGAAAGATATTAACACAAACTCGAACAACAAGCTCCATCTGCACATCAAAACCAAAGGTGAAGCCTACGTGCCAGGCAGTTCCATTAAAGGGATGCTACGCACTTCTATCCTTTTCAGGTATCTTAAAGAAAACCCCCAGGAACTAAGAACCATAGAGTCTGACATTTTGCAGCGGCTCTCTGAGAAAAACACCTTGCGCACCGTAAGGCACTATTGGGAGAAAAAAGAACGTGAACTGATGCCAGAAAAAGTATTCCAGTCCATAAGACCATACGATACAGACTGTGTGTCCGACGACAAATTGGTCATCGAACAAACCTATCGCCAAAGCTTATCACAAGAATCGATGGATGCAAGCAAAGGTCTTGACTGGCTTTCAGAGTGTATTGACAAAGGAGTAGAATTGCCTTTAGAGATGACTATTTGTTCAGATTTTGAAAATGCGGATTTTAAATATCTCAAATCATCTACCCTAAAACCTTTGTTCAATTGTATAAACGAATATACAAAAAAACTAATCATTCAAGAGCGCCAATTGGTGAATACCGCAAATCCACTCCCACCCATTAAGTCGGCACTGTTAGTTCAACTGCAACAGTACGAGGATTTGTTATCAACGGCCAATGACGATTATGCTATAGCTAGAATGGGAAAGGGCAAGACTATTTTCTTTCAGACTATAATACCACTGTTGAAAATGGAAGTCCAGGATGCCATTTTGAACCTTTTGAAAAAAGAACCAGGTGAATTCCCACGTACTCGGGTTCTTACTGTTCAGGACAAGCAAATGATGGGTTGGGTGAAACTTGAGGAAATAAGACCAGAATTAAAACTGCCCATCAACCAAATGGAAGGGATGGTCAATATTGGTACTCAGCTTAGAGCAATCATAACAGGACCAAAAAAGGTGGGGTTAATTCTTAATGGTTCTCCATTGACAAACGTTTCTTTAATACTTATGTTCAAGCATCAAAAGCTTACAGAGGGAGAAACCATTAATGTGTTGGTCCACCAAATGAGCAAAGATGGGAGAATCATTCAAGTAAAATTTAACACCTGAAAATTAAAAAGTTTTTGCAAACCATTCTAATTTTTATTAAATTCGGAACAATGAAGTATTATATAGCATTCAGTTTTTTAATTGCATTTATTAATAATATCCAGGCCAAAGACCCAGGAGTAAACCAAAAAGTATTTCAAGAATTCAGAACAGAAATAAAAGATAGCTTGCATCAAATTGGAAATCGAATTGACAATGGAAATGAGACTTTAAAAATTTCAAAAGAATACAGCGAAAAAGCCGATAAATTATCAGATAGTTTCATAACCATGCTCGAGGTAATTTATGGTGTTGCCGGACTCCTTTTAGGTGCTTTGGTGGGTATATTTTACAGTTTTTTTAAATCCAATTTTCAAAATTCGCTTGCCAAAAAAATCAACGAGTATGAAAATGAAATGGAGAGAGTGGCCAAAACAGAGAAGGAAACAATTTTCCTCAAAGAAAACAGTGGAATATTAATTTTACATAAAAGCACTCATGAAAAAGAGGATGCAGCTTTCAGAACATTGGAAAAAAGCATCCGTCATAATTATAAGCACGCAGTACACCATTCTTTGGAAAATTTAAATAATTTTGAATTTGAACTTTTTTACCACAAAGGAATTGATGAAAATTGTCCTATCAAAGTCATTGTATTGGATGACGAACTTTTTAATGAATTCAAAGTTGAAGATAAAGTTGATATTAATAATTCTGTTTTAAAATCCTTTTTTGACAAGTTAGAAATTCATAGGATTGGTCTTGTACTGTTTGGCCAGACACAATTGAGAGAAGCCAAACTTTCATATCTGTCCTTTGCCAATCAACCTTATTCAGTGTATGCCAACTTAAACCATCTACTTAAATACATTAGGGTTGCTGAAGAAATTAGAATCGTATAAAAGATGATTATCCCCATCCTTACTCTCCGCCTCCTAGATATTCGAATGCCTAGCGATCCCGACACCACTCGGCTGTTCTTAGGAGGCGCCAAGGACTTATTAAAAGAGCATCCACATGAACTCGCATTGGAAAAAGTCGATATTCAGATTTTCCATAACAAAGAGATGCAATATTCAGGAATCCAACTAGGCCGTTTTCAAGGATCTCCGGAATGGACGGCCATAGGGTACGAAGCCGTAAAGGCGTTAGAGTTATGGTACAGGCTCTTCCAGGCAGGGAATACCCACTTACTTCAAAATACGGTTCGTATCAGTGAATGTTATACGCCATCTTTCCTGCCCTATCAGAAAAAATACGCCACCTACCCTTTTCTTGTTAGCGACGAAGTGGCTAAAGAATTAAACTCGATGGAAGATCGGTTTATGCGCTTGGACCGATTGGAAAAATACCTTTATGGTAACCTACAGACTTTCTTCCATCACATCAACTACGAATACAGCAAAGATGCCAATTATTTAAAGGTAAGCATAATTGATGCTGCTTTTTACCAACAGGCATTGGTTGTTTATCACGACCAGAAAAAGACAGCGTTTAGGATTGTATTTAAATGCAATTTTAGACTGCCGCAGACCATGCGTCTAGGACAATCAACTGCTGTTGGGTTTGGTCCAATACACCATGTGTGATTCTATTCATTATTGATTTTTATCGAGTGGAATAGAACGCAATTTCAAATTCTACCTTATGAAAAACTTTTTTCATCTGAAGTAAAAGAGAAAGCTCAACAATTTGGCGATAGATTATAATAGATAAGGATTTGATAATCCGTTAAGACGATAGAGCAGTTTTACGAGAATTTTGGTAGCCAGTCAGAATAGATAAGGATTTGATAATCCGTTAAGACTCGAACACACATCTTACTGATTGTCCGGATTTGTCAGAATAGATAAGGATTTGATAATCCGTTAAGACAAGCATAAGCACGACTACCGACACAGGTATGGCGGTCAGAACAGATAAGGATTTGATAATCCGTTAAGACTATATATGGCAGGATTAAAATTTAATTCGCTGCTGATCATAATAGATAAGGATTTGATAATCCGTTAAGACTCTACATGTTCCTTATAAATTCCACCTAGGCGGGTCAGAATAGATAAGGATTTGATAATCCGTTAAGACCATTTCATATGCTGGTTCATACCAGGGCATTTGCGTCAGAATAGATAAGGATTTGATAATCCGTTAAGACTTTTCTTTTTTCGATTCTTGGTTTAAAAAAAATTGTCAGAATAGATAAGGATTTGATAATCCGTTAAGACTATCAAGTGAAAAGTGTCAGATTTTAATTCATGTCAGAATAGATAAGGATTTGATAATCCGTTAAGACTATCAAGTGAAAAGTGTCAGATTTTAATTCATGTCAGAATAGATAAGGATTTGATAATCCGTTAAGACTTCTTGCCGATGACACCCACGTTTTCCCAGGTGGTCAGAATAGATAAGGATTTGATAATCCGTTAAGACTCCGCCACTTGACGCAATCACACAAGTACACCGTCAGAATAGATAAGGATTTGATAATCCGTTAAGACTTTAAATACCACAACATATCACCAGGCAAGTTATGGTCAGAATAGATAAGGATTTGATATTACGTTAAGACGATTCGATTCGATTGTCAGAATAGATAAGGCTTTGATAATCCGTTAAGACAATTCTTGTTATTGTTTGAAAACCCTGCCTAGTCAGAATAGATAAGGATTTGATAATCCGTTAAGACAATTCAACCTGTGTCTTTTTGGATTCTGAAAGGTCAGAATAGATAAGGATTTGATAATCCGTTAAGACATTCGAATCACCCACGTGATAGCTGTCCCAGTTGGAGTCAGAATAGATAAGGATTTGATAATCCGTTAAGACTTTTATTTACAAATTTCAACAGCTCAATCAATAAGTCAGAATAGATAAGGATTTGATAATCCGTTAAGACGTTGAATTTAATTTTATGCTGGGAATTGCAATGTCAGAATAGATAAGGATTTGATAATCCGTTAAGACTTTTTTTTGATAGGACCATCTTTTCTGGAGGTGGTGTCAGAATAGATAAGGATTTGATAATCCGTTAAGACAGTATTTTGGCTTCTGTCGCTGTTATCACTACCGTCAGAATAGATAAGGATTTGATAATCCGTTAAGACTATATTTTCTCAAGTTCCTCTGTCACAGCTAGTCAGAATAGATAAGGATTTGATAATCCGTTAAGACTTTACACGCTGAAATCTTGATCGCTGTTCCACTTGTCAGAATAGATAAGGATTTGATAATCCGTTAAGACAATGCTTCTAATGCTGTTAGCTTTTTGCCAGTTTGTCAGAATAGATAAGGATTTGATAATCCGTTAAGACCTTGTACTTTAAACCCAGTTGGGCTTTGACTGGTCAGAATAGATAAGGATTTGATAATCCGTTAAGACATTTAATTTTGAAAAAATTCTAAGCAATTTTTGTCAGAATAGATAAGGATTTGATAATCCGTTAAGACTTTGTGCTTATTAATAAGTATTTGTTCGTTTATAATTAATTCGGGAAGTAATAATCCTGCAGATCACCGTTTACTATTTCTATTTTCGTTGATTCACTTTATGACTGCCAAATGCATGATTAAAACGAGGATTCAGAATAGCCATTTGTTACAATAAACATTGCAAACAATTATGGTCAGTTTGCCAGAGCATTAAGAACTTGAATTCAGTGAACTTAAGAAATTTTTCCAAATATTATTTAAAAATGGATTGGGTTTAGCATCTCCGAATCGGTTATCTAACAAAAGTTATATTAGCAAGTAATTTTCTATAACATAACTTTGTCAAAATACTTTTAAGTTAACTGATAACTTTTTCAAAATATCAGGACTAAAATAAAAAATGAACAAAAATAGAAGAATATGAATGCCAATTACTTTAACCTCACCCTACTGGTTTCTATACTTATTGCTTCCTCAAGCATAAGTTTATTTGCTGATCAAGCTTCAGCTGCTCCTTTGAACAAAGATTCTATTTCCATAGAAAAGCTTAAAACTAAAATTGATAGCTTATCATACAAGATTCTAGAGCTACAGAAACAAATTACTGTATCGACTAAGATTGAATGTACTAAAAAATATGATGATTTTAAATGGCAACATTGGAGCATCATATTTTTTATGCCTGTAATAATGACGATTTTTGCAATAACTCTTTTTATAGTTTTATATAGATCTAAGGAGTTTAAAGTCGTCAAACTTTTTGAAATATACAGGCCGCCTTCTAACGGTATTGAGGAGAAAAAAGAAATAGAAACCCAAAGCACTTCACGATTCATAGCTTTATTAACGGGCCTAACCGCCATTTTTGTAGCCACTACTTTGGTGATGTATAATGGGTACCTCTTGGTTGCACAATGTAATGGTGGTATAGATGCGGATGGTCTATGGAAAATTTTAGCAGGATTAGGCATAGGTATTATCCCTTATGGAATCAATGTATGGAATAAAAATACCAAAGAAGAGGCTGCTACAAGGCAACCGTCGAATAATTCACAAAATCCATAACCAGAATAGTTATGAAGGATATATTAGATACATTACGAGAGATCACGGCACTATTGAATTGGCAAGCAACCATCTTGATCATAATATTTATGGTAAGAAAACACCTGGGATTGGTCTTTTCAGGTGTCCATGGCTTACTTAACAGGACTACAAAAGTGGTGGTGGATGGAAAAACTGTAACTGTGGAGGCAGAAGCCGCTAAGATTATAGAGAAGCAAAATCAAGCCATCGAACAACAACAAAAGGAAAAACACGACCTAAAAAAGGAGCTCAATGATTATACCCAAGGTGCTGTTCAAGCACTTCCTAAAAAAGTGATTTCTGATTATCTGGAAAGACTTGAACCAGTTCTCAAAACGATGGGCATGGAGGCCATGCTGGATAATAATATTGGAAGTACCGTGCAATATTCTGATGATCCGGAAAAAGGTAAATGGGGAAACCTTTCCATAAATAATGACAAAAGAATTACAGCATCTGTAGTTGCAATGGAAAATAACCCAAAGTTATTTAAAGTAACACTTTATGTAACATCCATCAATTCTTCAAAACCATTGAATGGAAAGGTTACTTTCCATCTCCACCCTACTTTTTTAAATTACATCAGGACTATTGAAGCGGAAAATGGTGTGGCTCAGCTCCATTTAATTGCTTACGGGGCATTTACAGTGGGTGTTTTGACAGAAGATGGGACTAAGTTGGAAATGGATCTATCGAAAGATAAAAGCTTTCCAGAGGTATTTAGGAATAATTAAAATAGTAGACAATGAAACAATACTTTGTATTATTTAGTATTTTATTATGCAATTTTTCAGCATTTTCAAGTTCCATTGAGGTGGTTTTAGATTTTCAAAATCTTGATCAAGAGATAGAATTGCCATATTATGTCCCTTTTGATTTTATATTGAAAAACAGTCAAATTATTAAAGGAACCGAGTCAGAATATGAATTTAAAATTATAGACAGAACCGAAGAAAAAACAACTGAGTGCAAGTTAATGGTCACACCCGATGGACCAAATTATAGAATTTTTGTAAATAAGGCTGATGCATTAAAGGAAAATAGATTTTATAGTTTTTTACTAATAAGAAAAAGTGATAAAATTACTGAGATCGAGTTAAATAGTGTAAAAGAACATTTGAATAATATTGGATTTGTCGATTTAATATTTATACCAGAATTCTTTAAAAGTTTAAAAGCTGAAGAATTCAGTTCGGATTTTGCCACCAAAGCATTGAATAAAATGTTGCCCGATTTACTTAGTAATAGTATTCAAAAGTTTAATAAAAACTTTGACATTGGATCAAAAGCAAATTTGATTAAAACTAATGCAGGAGAATTAGCAAATCTTTTTGGAACAATTGGAAATATTTTCGATGAAAAATGCAGTAATGAATCTGACGGTGTAAAATTAAATGATAATGACGAAATACATAAGTTAATCAAAATGATTAAAAATTGTAAATATGTAAAAAAAGCAGAATGTAATAGCTTTATTGATCACTATAATAAATTTAAAAACAGTCTACATGAAAAAGTTAATGTTATTCTCACGAATAATGTAATCGTTATTAAAACAATTGGCACATTTTCAAATGTATACACTGAAAGAGTTGGAAAAAGAATAATTAGTAGCTTTGGAATAGGTTGTGGGTTTGATTTTAGAGAAAATAATAATCATGAGTATGGATTATTTTATGGTTCTGTTGGCGCTCATTTTCCAATATCCAAATCAGTAAGTCCAAATTTTCCAATTAAGCTAACGCATAAAAAATGTGAAAGATTTACTGTATATGTCGGAACAACAATCTTATCGGGTGACAGTTATTTAAATAATGGAAAAAGAAAAGGGATATTGAATACAAATAACAGCCTAGATATTGGGTTTGGTTACATCTTATTTGATGGAATATTCTTATCAATATCAGGAAATATGTTCAACAGAAAAAGTGATCATCCATTGATTTCAAAACAGACATTTGGAATTATGCCAGCGATATCTTGCACATTTGACTTAGTCTTAAGAGATACAATTAACAAAAGTTATAATAAAATTAAAAGTAGTACTGCATCGAAGGCAGTAGAAAATTAATTCTTAAAATATTAATGATAATTCCATTATTAAATAAAAAATGTATTAGCTATGGTAAAAATTGTAATTAAAAGAGTAAAGCCTAAAATTTCCAAGGAAAAATTAGTCGAAACAAAAAATCCAGAAATTTCTCCAAATGAATTTATAGCTAAACCTAATGCAGTTTATGAAACTACTTTAATTTGTATTTTTGAAATAAGCCAAATAGAAGGTGATCAAGAAATATCTTTTAATTTGGAAATAGAAGAAAGAGGTAGAACTTATTTTGATTTTAACGGTGCCTTTACAAAAAAAATTGTTAAAATTATTACTAAAGAAACAAAAGAAATAAGGGAACCTGTTCAAATAAAAATATTATCAAGCATTTCTATTGAAGCTGAGATATTTATAATTTATTGTTTCATTGAAGGTAGAACTGAGGCTAAAAGAATGGGAATTGCATTAATTAAAAATTAGAACACTGAAATGAAAAATTTATTTGTTATTTTAAATGTATGTTTTCTCCTTCAATGCACGAGTGATATAGAATATGATTGTTGCACAGATTTTGGTGATAATCCTATCTGTTTAATCGCGGACAAGTTGGAAGCCTTTGCAGATGGCACAACAGATATTATTCTCACTGCCTGTATACCTAAGAAGTCAGATGATGGAATTTTAAATGTAACCTTTGAAGTTCCTGCTGGTCTGGGAAGTTTTGTTTCTGAAGGAGGAACAACAACACTTACTAAAAATTTGAATGGCAACAAGACTGCAACAGCAAGGCTAACTATAGGGACATTGGCTGGTCCATACAAGGCAAAAGTTTCTGTCACTTTTCAGGAAAAAACCTATGTTGACTATGTGGATATTGTACTTAAGAAAAATGATGTAAAAGTTCTAGATGTTGTTTACGATCTTGATATTACTAAATTGACCGGAGATAACTTTACCATCATTAAATCTGATATTTCCATTAACAACTTTAATTATGCAGGAAAGTCCGTTAAAGTAAATATCTCTGGTCCTATCGCTTTTTTGACATCCGACTTAAAAGAAATGTCTATCCCTTTAGATGTATTGGGTAAAGCAAGTGTAAAATTTAAAACTACAGATAGTGATGGACTAGTGAATATCAAGTATAATTTGGAAATATATACAGTTGACACTACTTTTTATATTCAAAAATCCTATCCGGATGAAATGAAGCTAGTTGCTAATAAACAACTTGTTGAAATAAAAGATACTGTTGCTTTAGATGTTTTTTTTAATAAGAAAACACCAGGTAGTGTAAGTAAAGAAATCTCTATTCAGCTTTCCGCATTTCAGTTGCAAAATGGAAATAAAGTAAAATATGGAAACTTCATTCCACCTTTTCTATTTACAACTGGAAATGCAATTAATACTGCGAACGCAAAGTCGACATATTTAACACCTGTGGATTCCCTTTGGAATTCAGAACTTCCGTTATTTATTTCTGCAAGTGTCATTGATCAGGGAAAAATATTTGCACAAGATACCATCCAATTTAAAATTAAATAAAAATGGATGAGACAAATGATAGTACTATAAGCTCCAAAACAGCCATAGTAGTCATCCACGGTATGGGTAATCAGTACCCTATGGAAACAATTACCGATTTTGTTGATAATCTTTTTAAGATAGAAGAGAATAAAGATAAAGATGATAACCCAAAAAGTATTTACTCCGCTCCTGAGAGAATTACCGGCAGTTTTGATCAACGGAAATTAATTGGTTTTCATAATAATGTTCAATATGATTGCTATGAATACTATTGGGCGCACCTTATTAAGGAACCAAGTGTGTCAGATACAATTTCCTGGATGTATAAACTTATTTGGAAAAAAGAGCCTTCAGAAAGATTAAATAAGTATATTAGTATTATCAGAAGGAGCTCTATTGGCCTTCTATTATTAATTTCCATTATAATTTTCTTTTACTATTGGCTGTTTACTTGGATTATTTCATGTTGTCCTCTTTGGAGTCGCTTATTTTTTTTCATTGTATCCGTTGTTGCATTTTATAAACTGAGAAATATCTTCAGGCTGTTAACTCAGAGTTTTGGCGATGTTATCAGATATACAGTGCCGCACCCTTCCAATATAGAAGGCAGGCAAAGAATATCCAATATTGCGGTTGATTTTTTAACCAACTTACATGATAAAGATTATTCAAGAATTGTTATAGTCGGTCACAGCCTAGGGTCTATCATTGCGTACGAAATGCTAATCAATACTTTTGGAAATTTGAATAAATTATTTAAAAATGTTGAAGGACTAGAAGAGAAAGACACAGAAGAACTATTAGAAGGATCAAAGGAAGAAAGTTTTAATAAAATGCAAGATTTAGGCTGGAAATGGAAGGTTACAGACTTCATCACCTGTGGCTCACCGTTATGCCATGCGGAAATGATTTTAACTAAAAATAAAGATTTATTCAAGAATAAAAAGGAGTTAGGAGAATATCCAGTAAGTGAGCCAATCAAAGACGTTAGCAAATTATTCTATTTAAATAAGAAAACTAAAAAATACATTCCTACCCATTATTCGGTATTTAAATATGTTGAATGGAATAATATACATTTTGAGAATGACATTATAGGTGGCAAATTAAGAGCTCTGTTCGGCCAAGATATTCATGATCACCCCCCTATTAAACCTAAAACATTTAAAAGGATACTTGAATCACATACCCATTATTGGAATAAAAACCAAGAGGTAGAATCATTCAATATTATAGATAATATTATAAAAAGATAAGCCCATGCTTCAAATCACTAACCACAAACTCGTAAATGCAACATATTCCGATTTGGATAGAAATGATGGTAATCTTACAACAAAGTATATATCTGCCCATTATACTGCGGGTATTTCTGTAAGTGGTTCTATCACTCATTTGAAGAAAGTTAAGTTTGGCTATCATGTTATCATAGACAGAAATGGTACAATCACACAATGTGTTCCATTTAACAAAAGAGCAAGACATGCTGGTGTGAGTAACTGGAAAGGATTGTCTGGTTTAAATGATCATTCAATAGGTATCTGTTTGGCTAATCGCGGGTATGTCACTCGCTTTAGTAATGGTAGTTATGGATGGGTAGATACCCACAACACCCCAATAGGAAGTTTTCTATCTGAGGAGCAAGTTGTGAAGGCAGAACATTTTAATGGGGCAGAAACCAATTTGTATTGGGAAAAATACACCACTGCACAGTTGAATGCATTCAGAGATGTCTGTCAGGTTTTAGTACAGAAATATGCAGGAATAAAGGATCTGATAGGTCATGACGAGATTGCCTTGGGACGTAAGCCCGATCCTGGGCCTGCATTTCCGTTTACTGATTTTTATCCATTGTTTACAAATAGGGGCAATGATAACGGCAATACATTTACAGTGCAGACTACTGATGGTAAATTGAATGTACGAAGAGGCATGTCAGGAAATTTTAAGTTAATAAGACAACTAAACAATGGTGATAAAGTACACATCAGATCTGAAGGATATAAGTATGTTGGCAACAATGCTGTGCTGAATGATTGGGTATCCATAAGTCTTGAAGGCACTATGGATCATATAGGCTTTGTAAATAAATCTTTTTTAAGAGCAGTATAAACTAAACATAAAATGTAAAAATGACACTAAAACTCATTCTATTAAGTGCGACATTATTTTTCTCCTCTAGTAAAGACAAAGCAGATAAAATAATAGTTGGCAATCCTTGTTCGAATGACCATCCTTTTGGGTCAACTGTAACCTGCACTTGTTATGAAGAAGATTATGGCAACAATCTGGCCAGACAAAAATATGATTTATATCTCCCAGATGGGTTTACAAATAGACCTATAGTGATATATATCCACGGCGGTGGCTTTACAGGTGGTCATAAAAGAAAATTTATGAATCCAGCAAATAACATAGCTCAAGTAGCTGCCTTTCTTGATGCCGGCTATGCGGTTGCATCTTTAGAATATCGGTTATTAAACACATCTAATGAAACCGTAGGTCTCCGAAAATGCATTCAAGACTGTAAAGATGCAATAGCTGATATACGAAACCTACCATCAAGCTATGGCATTGACCCTGATAGGATCGCTCTTTGGGGCAGCTCAGCGGGAGCTGGTATAGCGATGTTGATAGCATTTGAAGACAATACTGTAAACAGACCTTATAAAGCAGTATGGGTAGACATACCACAGGCCACATACGATATAAATAAATGGCAGGGAGGATTGGGTGTATTTCCTGATTGTAATTTAACAAATATCATCAGCATTTTAACCCCAACTAAAGTAAAATCAATTTATGGTTTGGGTACTGCTACCATAAGCAATATTCCTGCTTTTTTAAGTATGACTCAAAGTTACAGAGCTGAGGTAGATATTATACAATATATAGATAACACTGATCCACCGGTTTGGATAGAAAATAAAGCAGCTCAAAATAATCAAACCCTGGGTAATTGTCCTTCAAGCAAAGATGTGCTCAATCACCATAAAAATCATTGCTTAAAGTTAAAAAATAAACTAGCTGCACAAAATGTGGAATGGCATCTAAGATTGAAAGATGTTGCGAGTAACACTATAGTTACTATTCATAGTCAGGGAGCAGGAAATTGGAACAGTGGAGTGGAATTTGTAAAAGATAAATTGAATTAAAATTGATAAAAGCCTTTTATGAAACTTAGAAATACTGAAGCTAGAATTCCAGGAGGGTTTACGAAAGCCAATGCGGAGAAACTTGGAGAGGCTTCTGATATTGATGTTAGTGGTAAGCTCTTGATTGTGTCTCACCTTACTGGGCCAATACCTATAGGGCCGGCTTTGCCTTTTTGGAATAGGTATGTGGCTTTTGTGAATAGACCTGCTGGCACAGAGTTGACTTATAATTGGAGTGCTGTATTTAAAGGAAGTGCAAATAACGTGATTTTGACTATCAATCCATCTTTCGGAAACACCCTCTTCATTGATTCATCAAAATTCAAAGACTCCAATAATACAATTGTTGTTAACACCCAAGCAAAAAAGATAGAAGTTTTTTGTACTATCAGCGAAGGGTTGATCCCTATAGGGGCAGTTATGCTTAGCCAAGAATTAAATGGACTTAAACAAAATATCGAAAACCTGCTGAGCGAAGACAATAATGCCCATCCACCTATAGCCTATAAGGGCAACCCAAATGCTACAAGAATGCTTGGGAACTACTTTAAGCCCTATTTCAATGAAGGAATCAATGCTTTTGGTCAAGTAATGGATGTTCCAAAAGAACTGGCAGCGGCTATTGCATTTGGCAATATGCCCTCAATTAATCAGTTAGACAATTTCTGGAAGAGAGAAGAATTTGGCCATTCACTTAACTCTGAGAGCGTATTTCCAAATCCCTCTCCATACATATTTAACGAGAGAAATCCTCTTAGCATTGGAGTTTGCTCGGTAAGACCGCATATCCTTGCAATGTTTCTACCAAAAAATGATTTCATCGATATAAATAACTTTAATGCCGATAATAGTCCAATCTATACCCCCAGGTATTTGAATACCTACACTGTTCTTACCGGCACCATTAAAGAAAAAAGCATTTTTGATAGTTTCAATGGCCTTGCCTTGGCAGACAGAATTGACATATATAATCTGCTACGCTTTCCAAAGTCAAATATTAAAATGTGTTTATTTCTTCTTAATCAGTTAAAAAAGACTAAGGATGATTGGCAAGCAATTGGCGCGGCCTCTTTTATTACTAATAATAAAGTCGTAGCCGGCCTTTGTACTGCTTTTTTCAATGGCCCACGGGATGAATACAAAAAAACTACAAAAAAAGCAAATACAACATATTCCTATTTCATGCAGAGGGTTTTCTCAGATAACATCACTGCATCTCCAATTGAGTTCAAGATAATCAAAATTAAAGTATTGGATGTACGTTCTGGCCGACCTATTACATTTGCAAAGATGAAAAGTTTGGTGATATCCGCCGGTGATAATCACAAGATTGGACATGATAAGTTTAAGGTAGAAAATGATGAAGTAATAAAAGATGGCACTGATTTTCCGAAGTTCTCTTATGAAGAAAGCCAAAATAATCCTAGTTACACATTGGCGAAAAGAGCGCAAATAGCCCTGAATGAGTTGGGATATAATAATGGAAACCCTGGTAACAGCTTTGGACCTGACGCTAGGCTTCAATACAACAAATACTGGGAAAACAGACTGGCTAATCCTGCAATAGTCTCACCAGCTACAGGAGACCCGATTGACATATATTTAATCTACATCGAGGCGGAATACTTGTCACACCGGGAGACAGACGAATTTGGCGAGCTTAAAATAAGAGTACCAAAGTCCTTCTTCATTGCAGGAAAACCCTTAAAAATTGAAATTGGATTTTGGGAGTTTCCTATATTGGTTGAAAGATTAAAATTTGAAACTGATACCATTAAACGATCGGAAATTAACCCTAATACAATAACCAATACAAACTTTACAGTATCATGGATTGATAGCACCCAGGAACAAGAAAAGGATTGGAATCCTGAAGAATATGATAATACTAAAGATTACTTTAGATGGGAAGTAAAAAACGGAACAAATGGCTCCAGAAAACTAAGGGTGAATGAAGTGATAAAAATTAAAGACGCTGCCGGCACCGAAATTCAGTCTAATTTACTCTCCAGTTTCTATGACCTTATTGCACACCCCTTCCATTTTGTCCTTTTTGGAATGCAGTGGTGTCAGCCGGTGTGGGCACCAATACCGAATACGGCAACTCATTGGATAAAAGGTAATGTTAGTCCAATTAATGGGCACCCAAGCGGTATCTCTGAAAAAATTCCAGATAATCAAAGAAATATGCCTGTATTAGTAACACAACACAAAGGTGGAGGTACAGGAAAAGGTAGGGACTACGGCTCACTCGTGCTGAAATCAGATTATGCATATCAATTTGATGGCCAGCAATTTTCTTCCAATAACTATCCTGCACTTTTTCAGACATATGTAGACAACAATAGACCTACTCCGCGGCAAGATGAAGATGGCGGTAACAAGCAGCATCAAGGTATAGACTATTTAAGCAATGACGACTCAAGCACTATTAGTAACAGTAACAACTCTTCTCTCCTTTTTGCATTTCATGGTGGTGTGATAAAAAATGAGAATGAAGGAGGTTTTGGATTACAATACAGTGTGCAGATAATTAATAGAATTATTACAGATAAAATATACAAAGCTTTTTATGCACATATGGAAACTAAAGTATCAAATTTACACAATACTGGAGTATTGGCAGGTCAAAAAATTGGAACAATAGGTAGAAGTAACGGTGAAGGAGATTATAGTAGCAATTATATTGATGGCCCAACACATTTGCATTTTGAAATTAGATACAATATATTAATTGGTAATCAATATGCTAGACTTACAAAGCCTAAAGATATTTTCCAGCTAACGGCTGAGGATATTAACAGTCCTAATCAAAATTTAATACTTGATTTTGATGGCTACAGGTTATTTCCATGTGATTGCAAAAATGGAAATTTAGCTGCATTTCGTTGTGTAATAAGATCTAATGATTTACCAAATGCAAATCTGAATAAATGTTCAGAATGTTGGGCCTCCCGGAACCTTCACTGCCCCTACATGGCGGGGGATGCCAAAAAAGTATTTAGAATTCAAGCACAGCTAAACTACTTCAAAGACGACAGACCCGATAATGATGATTTCAAATATCCTGGAAGTATTGATGGCAATTGGGGGACTAAACCGACCAATAAAAACGTAACCGGCCTTACAGACGCGGTCAATATTTCGTTAGTGCCTGGAAGTTTAATAGACGACGAATTAGTAAACATAAAATTCAGAGAAAATAATGATGCGATTAAGCCAGAGCAAAATGGATGGATAATCCCGCATCTATTAAAAGAAGCAGGATCATACTACAAATTGATAATCAGTGAGCTTGGTTCTTTACTTACAAATGATACGATCAAGACTCAAAAAACCAGAATGGCCATTTACTATTTTAAAAAAGCACATAGTCTTCTATCAGATGGCGAAGATTATGCTGCAAATTTCGACACGGATGACACCTTTGAAGATAAATTGAATGAAAATGACAAGGCGCGTTATCCTCGCATCAATCTAAACCGTGTAGATAAATAATATTACTATGAACCAATCCTTCACCGAAATACTTAGTACCGAAATAGCCAAGCTGCTATCACCACTGCTTTTGCTGGACTCCAAGGAGGAGATTCAGGAATTGTTGAAAGAACTAGGCTACGATGTTGATTTGAATGATATTTCTCCCGGTACAGATTTTACTTCGGTTATCCAGAAAATAATCGCTTTATTTGATAGAATCGCAGACCTCCCCAATGCTAGTGATAAGCAAGCGGAGCTTATTGCAATCGGAATCGATTTAGGTGTAATCGTGAAAGAGGTAAGTACACAAATTGTTACGCCGCTCAAAAATTTACTTTCCTCCATTAGCGGAATCAGCAACAAGGATGAATTACCCAAACGCCTTGGTGATTATTTGGTTTACACTTATTTTGAAGAACATTACAAAGCAATTTTCGCCACCAAGCATTTGCTTGGCTTACTGGAAGAAGTAGAGGATACTACTAATAATTCCATAAAAACGGTTCAGTGGAACCTCATCGGAAAGCTATTCAGCAAGCCGATTGATGTGTTTGACCAAGTGTATGATTGGTCTAATGATTTTGGGGATGATAAGTTCCTCAAACGATTTGAAAAATTAGTTCTTGCCTTCGGCTTGCCTGGCGGCATTTACGAGCAAACTACTACCATCCAAGCTCATTTGGGCAATCCCGTAGGAACGAAGGAAGTACGCATGCCCGTATATCAAGACGGCGTGTGGCCGGATAACTGGCGAGAATTAGACATCAATGTTTCGCCCATCCCAGCTAATGCGTCTGATAAAAAAGGCCTTTTTCTCTATCCCTATTTCTTTGGCGGCGTTTCTATCAGCGACGATATCAATCCCAACTGGAAATTTGAATTGGAAGGAGATACTGATATAGGCTCCGGCTTAGGGCTGGGTATCCGTCCGCCGGCTAAATTAAACGTAGTAGCGGGATGGTCAGGCTTGCTTGATACAACCAATCTGAAACTAAAACTCATTGTAACCAGAAAGCAAAACGGCGATAAAATTTACCTTTTTGGCAACCCTGACGCTACGCACTTGTCGCTTGCAGGTGTTGTAATGGAGGTTTTTGTAGAAAAGATAGATACTAAAAAGAAAGATTTCGGAGCAGACCTCAAGCTGCAAAAACTCCGCTTCGAGTTAAAAAAGGGTGAAGGCGACGGATTCATCAATAAAATATTACCGGAAAACGGTATGAATGCAGAGTTTGATGTGCAGTTGGGCTATTCTTTGGAGAAGGGATTCTATTTTAAGGGCAGTGGTACATTTGGCATTGAAATTCCACTGCACCTTATCCTTGGGCCTTTGGAAATAAAAGCGCTTAAATTGGGCTTTGATCCAAAAGACGAAGGGCTTGGGCTGGATGTGGGAACCTCTTTTGAACTTAAATTGGGACCTATCACCGCTGTAGTTGAAAATATTGGACTGAGTAACTTACTTTCTTTCCCCAACGGTAACAGCAATGAATTTAGTCTGGCGGATATAAAAGTCGCCTTCAAGCCCCCCAACGGTATTGGCATCAACATCGACACTGACGCCGTCTCAGGTGGAGGTTATCTTTATATTAATGCAGAAGAAGGAAGATATGCAGGTGTTGCTGGTTTAAGTATTAAAGATAAAATTAAGTTGTCAGCTTTTGGATTGATCAATACTAAATTTCCAGATGGCAGAAAGGGATACTCTTTTTTAATATTTATCTCTGCGGAATTTCCACCCATTCAATTAGGCTATGGGTTTACATTAAATGGAGTTGGAGGGCTAGTAGGCATTCATCGCACTATTATTGTAGAGGAACTTAGAAAAGGTGTTAAAACGGGTGCTTATGATAATCTTTTATTTCCAGAGAATCCTGTTGAAAATGCTTTAGAAATTATAGCAAGTCTGGAAGCCATCTTCCCTGTTTCAGAAGGTAGATATGTCTTTGGCATTATGGGTAAGATCGGATGGGGAGCACCCACATTGATCACCATAGATTTGGGCTTGATCATAGAAGTACCCAACCCTGTAAAGTTGGCTATTTTGGGTGTTGTGAAGGCTATCCTTCCTACAGAGGACAAGGCTATATTGAAGCTCCAGGTCAATTTCCTTGGTGTAATCGATTTTGGTAAAAAACAATTGTCCTTTGATGCGACCATCTATGATTCAAGGCTATTGACCTTTAGTCTGGCGGGAGATATGGCCATGCGATTGAGTTGGGGCAGCAATTCTAATTTTTTGATGAGTGTCGGGGGCTTCCATCCATCTTATCAGCCACCTCCACAGTTGATCAGTATGAATCGTCTTACGCTCAATCTATTGGGAGGGGACAATCCGAGATTAACATTGACTTGCTACTTTGCGGTGACTTCCAATACTGTACAGTTTGGATCAAAGGTTGATTTATATGTCAAAGTTGCCAGCAAGCTCACAGCTGAAGGTTATCTGGGCTTCGATGCTTTGTTCCAGATGGATCCTTTCTACATGAAGATATTGGCAGCAGCTTATCTGGCAATCAAATGGAATGGTGATGAAAAGATGGCGATATCCCTATCTGCTGTTCTGGAGGGTCCAAAACCATGGAATGTGGACGGTGTGGCGGAAGTTAAAGTATTATGCATCAAGTACACAGTCAAAGTACAAAAGACCTGGGGACAGTCTCAGTATGCTTCATTGCCTGCCGTGACAGTAGCAAACAAACTAAACGCAGCACTCAATGATCTTAAAAACTGGAGAAGTGAACTCACATCAGGCAAACAACAATTGGTGACACTTCGAAAAATTGTCGAAGGTGATAATGAAAGTATTATGTTGCCAGAAGGAGTTTTGGTCATCAGTCAAAAAGTACTGCCAATGAATATCAATATTCAATTATTTGGAACACAAGAAGTGAGTGATGGTGGACAATATGCGATTGGAGATATCTCCATAAATGGTAATGTTGAAGCTTCAAAAACTTATGTAAAAGAAGATTTTGTACCTGCTCACTTCCGCAAAATGAGTGAGACAGAAAAGTTATCCGGGCCATCATTCCAGAAATACGATGGTGGTATTCGTGTAGATGGTATGAATAATTTGATAGGTTCTACTTTTGAGTCTAAAATTATAGAGTATGAAACTATAATTTACAATCCTTTGGAAAATTCAACATCTACTGGATTAAAAATCACAGAAAATAATAAAATTCATGAAGCCATGGTGAAAGGCAGTAAAGCGGGTCAGTCCAGTTTGTCAGTTTCTAAAAATTTTGCTCCATTGGCTCCCAAATCTATTACAGTTCTGGAAGAAGAGTATGGAGTTGTAAAAATCGAAGATTTAACACTGATAGAAGCAGGCGCTTTATGTGCATCTTTTACTGAAGCACAAGATTACTATCTGGAAAAAGTAAGTTTGGATCTCACACTGAAAAATAAACTTAAGATAATTCCTAAATTCGAAATTCAAACAGCATGAGCTTAGCAAAATATTCTTTTTTATCGTGGGCAAGACAGGGCTTAAGCAAATATGCCGCAGCCCCATTAAATGACAAAGCCAGATCGCAAATCAGTGTAGATATTCAAGAATCAAAGTCAGGTCAACATGGTATCAAAGATATCCAAATTTATGGTCCTGGTGATGTCGTAGGTATTGATCAAAGAAATATAGTCAAAGTCCATCCAGAACACAATACCGGAAATTTTGAATCAAATTATCTTCCCTTTATCGAATTTTATCAGGATAGTTTTTTATGGGATTACACTCCTACATCCAATGATGATAATAGATTAGATCCTTGGTTATTTTTATTGGTTTTGGAAGAATCGGAATATCAAAAAACTGAGGTGCAGGATAGTCTTAGCTTTATTACATTAAATTCTGTTGATGTATTTCCGCCAAAGGAGCATAGATGGGCATGGGGTCATGTGCATGTGAATGCAGATGTAAATAGTGTTGAGAGTTTACAGGAAAAACTAAAAACTAATCCTGACTTTGCAATTTGCAGGTTGATGTCTCCCAGAAAATTAGAGCCTAATAAAAGATATGAGGCTTTTGTGATCCCCGCATATGAGGTAGGGCGAAAAACCGGACTAGGTGAAGATATTGAAAGTATTAAAGGAAATGCAGTCCTTAACACTTCATGGGAAGGAGGCGAATTAACTTATCCATTCTACTACAGCTGGCCATTTGGCACAGGAGCAGAAGGTGATTTTGAGTCATTGGTCAGGGCATTAAATCCTACACCTGAGTTAGACTCCGGCATTGGATTCAGACCCTTTGATATTTCAGAAGGAAAGATGGAAGATTTGGTTGATGAACCAAGAAATGCTGATGGATCACCAATGAATGAATTTGTTTTAGGCGGTGCATTAAAACCAGTAGGTAGTAGTAGTCAGGATTTTCCAGATTCATTATGGCAAAAAGAAATGGTTGATTTGCTAAATAAAAGGGATGGTGTGCAAGACTTGTCATATAATGGTTCCAATAGTTCACCTGATAATGACCCCATTATTGTACCTCCGACATATGGTCATTGGCATGCATTAGTATCAAAATTAAACAAGGGGGGCGAAACGAATGATGATGACCCAATCGATAAAAGTGATAGTAATTGGCTACACTCATTAAATCTAGACCCCGCTCATAGGGCATCAGCCGGTGTAGGCACGAAAGTGATACAAGAAAATCAAGATCAATATCTCGCTACTGCCTGGAATCAGATTGGAGCAGTGCTGGAAGCCAATCAAATGATTAAAAATAGTCAGTTGGGGATAGAAATAGCGGTAAAATGGTGGGAAACTCATATTTTGAGTCAATCAGATTCTCAGATTGTAGGTACTGTCGCGCCGTTATTGGATCAGCTTTATTGTAAAAATCAACCCATTCCCAATATTCATCAAAACATAGAAAATACATCCACTCCTTCGGCAGCTTTTTCTCCGGTGTTCAGAAGGTTGTGCAACAACAGAAACAGGTTTGTGGTTAAGATGAAAAAAAGAAAACGACAAAACCCAAATCTACAAATACATCCATTTATTTCAGATGGTATTACTAGTAATTTGCAAATAATACCCATCAAAACCACTCCTTCCGGCAAGGATAATGTTCCTTTTCAAGGTAAAGTACCTTTATTCCCATGTAGCCTTAAAAATATAGTATTTAATCCTAATAATTTGACACTTCCTTATAAATATTTTCCACTTAGACCGAATGATCCAATAGACCCAAGAAATCCAAATCAACTACCTAATCCAAATAGTCCTACAAATCCTAATAATCCCAATAACCCAAATAATGGACCACAACTTGACATAAATGAAAAGGATTTTAGAAATGCATGGCAGTTTTTTATAAGAGTATTGGATTGTAAACCAAACGATCCATTACCAAGACCTTTAGATTTAAACAGCATCATGCCTTGTATTGAAAACGGTTTAAACCCATCACAAACTATCAAAGGACGAACACTAAGCAAGATTGGTATAGTAGCTGAATTGGATGCCATTGTTCCCATCATGGCTGCTCCGGATTATCCTGAGCCTATGTATAAAAAATTGCTGGAGCAGTCTTCAGATTTTATACTTCCCAATCTGGACAAATTGCCCAATAATAGTATTTCTTTGATGGAAGTCAACCAAAAATTTATTGAAGCATTTATGGTTGGCTTGAATTATGAGATGGCAGGTGAGTTATTATGGAATGAGTATCCTACGGATCAAAGAGGCTCCTATTTCAGGCAATTTTGGGATGTAAGTAAATTTATAAATGTCAATGATAATACCGAAGAATTTCTGGCCGAAAATCTGAAAGATATAGATAGTATACACAGATGGGTTAAGTGGACTAACTTAGGTGAACATAAAAATTCTACTAAAACATTTGACCCTATTGAAATCCCTATAGAATCAACATTGAATCCACTTGTATTGACCATCAGAGGAGATTTATTAAATAGATATCCAGAGGCTATTATTTATGCTGCTAAAGCAAAAGTTGAAGATGGAACTTTTGATGAAAATCAATCACTACAAAATACGAAATTTCCTATATTCTCTGCTAAAATAGAACCAGATATTACTTTTCTTGGATTTAATCTAAGTGAGGATGATGTAAGGGGAAATGATGATGATAACTTTGGGTATTACTTCTGTGTAAAAGAGCCTAATACAGGACCAAGGTTTGGTATGGATGTAGCACCTGACGACGGAAATACAAGTGCCCCAACATCCTGGAATGAGTTGGATTGGGGAAATGTTCAACAAGGAAAGAAAAACATCGACCTTACTGGAATGACTTTTAACTCAGCTTTAGAGCTTGAGTCACTTACATGGGGTAGTGATGCAGCAACCATGGCTAGTATTTTATATCAAGTACCTGTAATGGTAGCTATCCATGGAAAAAATTTATTACCCAATCCTTAAAACTGTAGCATGAGCAATTTTATAGAATTAAGAAATAACATCCAAACAAATAGGCAAGCACTGTTGCAAAAACAAGAAGAACTGTTTATTGCAAGCAGGGTATTGGAGCGATATCAAGAAGAGTTAATTCGAAAAGCCAAAAAGGAAAAGCCAGATAAAAAAACAGACAAAAAGAAAGCTGATACTTCTGGCAAGCCATTCTTTTCAAAAATTCCAATACAAAAAACTGACTTAAAGGGCAGTCCCATAAAAGGAGGCCCAATATTCGGTGACCCAATAAAATTGGATAAGAAGCTTAACGAATTGACAAAGGTCAAAAATAATTTTCTTACAGAAATTACTACCATAGAAAGTCAACTAGTCGACTTTTACCAACAATTTTGGGCATTGGCAAGCCCCCAGAATATGGTAGAAAACTGGGATGCAAAGTTTCCAATCATATTAATGCCTATAAGAATTGAAACCAGATTTCTTACTTATGACAACGACCCTAAAAAGTATCTTGGAGTACGATTTATTCCCGATGATATTTTTGTAGTCACCCATGAAAAATTATTAACTCCTGATGAAATCGACTCAGGAAAAAAATATTGGGAAAAACTTAAAGAAAAATTAGGTTTTGCAGAATCAAAAAGAACGATTAATCATAAAGGAGCATGGCAAGTGTTAAACAGTTTATACGGGAGTGGAAGAGCAGCATATATTGCACTAAAAACACGACCAACTAACTGGCCAATTGATCAAAGTTTACCAATGGAAGGTCCCCTACAATTTCCTTCCTTTGCCAAATATAAAGATAATAGCTGGTCTATTCCACCGAGATCTTATATCATACCAGATAAATTTGTGGTAACCTTAACTAATGGAGCTACAACTTTAGAAAAGACAGGCACTCATGTACATGCCTACCCTTTAATACTCGGCCCAGATCCAAATTTTGAAGGAGATTTGTTTAAAGAAGACGATGATGGCGTACTACAAATGGATGAACGCATCAGGTGGTTATATGATTTTGAAGCTGCTGTGTCTAATGGAATGGCTGTAAAAATTGAGTTGAATGATGCTCAATACAACGCTGGTTTTGATAAGATCACAGTGTTGGGACTAAGGCTTAGTGCAGATCCTAATCATTCTCAAGAATTATTAGAAGAGTTAATTAATAACCACCACTACGGGCTTACAGGATTTGGTATTGTCCCCCAAGGTACACCTACCAATAATTCTAAAGACAAACCGAGTGGTTACTCACAACTAAGACAAGATCCTGCATTTTCGTTTAGAACAGAGCAAAGTGATAAATTAATTGGCTCTTTGGATTTCAGCAACAAATTAGCGTGGAAAGATGGTCAATGGCTTGCGCATGGCTTAGGTATAAATAGTGAAACTTTAGAGCATTCATATTACTCTAATCATACAGATAGACTAGAAGCCATAGCCATGAATGATGTACTTTGGCATGGTACTTTGGGATATTATTTCAAACATATGCTGGTCACATGGAATACGCTTAACAATGACACCTTAAGTATTTCAGATATAGCCAATCTGAAAGAATTTTTTACGGCTTATATAAGTGGTCGTGGTCCTTTGCCTGCGATACGGGTAGGAAATCAGCCTTATGGAGTGTTGCCTATTACTGCTTATTCAAAAATGGTATGGGAGAATGCAGACTCAGTTCCTAAAAAGCTACAACCAGTCTTGAATTTTTTCAAAGAAAGTTGGCGAAGAAAGCTTGGAAATGTAAAAACGACAAGTCAAGGGTCAGACAATTGGCAACAAGATTTTCTTGATATTTTGGGTTTACAATCAGGATCAGTGGAGTACTATAACAGATTAGGAATCGGGCCTTTGGTTTATTACATGTATTTAAAACAAACTCCTAATAATGCTGATCTTTGGCTCGATAACCAAGTGATTCAATCCAGCCAGACTAATGCAAGTATAAACAATTTGATTTCTGATGCGGATTTGCTGTTTAAAAATACAAGAGCATCTATGTTGAGTTGGTTCCCATTTCAAAGTAGAATAAGAAATGGAATCGTAACTCAAGACCCAATATCAGAAGAAATTTCTCTCTCTAATGATTACATCGCTTATTTAAGTGATCCATCTAATATTGAAATCATTATTCAGGAATATATTGATCAGAATTTATATGATGGTTCATTGTTGTATGGTATGCTTAGACATAGCTTTTTGTTAATTGTCTGGGAAATATTATGGAAAAAATTTCATGGCGGAGAATGGATAGAGAAAGAACTCTTGAATACAGAAATAGAAGAAGCATGTAAGGCAGTATGGTATCAATATATCAATACCAAAGAAAGGTCTGAATTGATTTCCTACATCAAGGAAGACTCGACTTATGTAGACTATACAACTTCATTAAAAAAATTATCACATGAAAGTCTAGGAAGTATTCCAACTGAAAGATTAGAAAGGTTATTGAGTGAACATTTAGACTTATGCAGCTACAGATACGATGCCTGGCAGACAGGATTAGTAGATTATAAACTTCAAAAAATGAGAACATCAACACCAAATGGGTGTTATCTTGGAGCTTATGGGTGGGTATTAAATGTAAGGAAAGATCCACCAAGAACTGTTGTACCTAATTCACAAATCCCTTCCTTATTTACCAACGATAATGAAATTCACAAATTAACCTTTGATGCTGGAAATGCTGGTTTTATACATGCGCCATCCATTGCACAGGCTACAACTTCAGCTGTATTAAGAGAAGGATATCTGTCAAAAGGAAAGGAGCAAATGCAGGTAGATTTGACGTCGAGAAGAGTCAGATTGGCTAAGGAAATCATTGAAGGTATTCAGAATGGTCAGGAATTGGCAGCATTGTTGGGCTATCGGTTTGAACGATCACTCCACGATAAAAGTGGCAACGGGCTTGAATTGGACAAATATATTTATGACCTTAGAACAAAGTTTCCATTGGTAACAAGAAATGCAGAAAACTTGGTCGATTTTGAAGCCAATAATGTGGTGCACGGTTTAGATCTACTAAAAGCTTTTAGAAGTAACAATTCAATGTTTAGTTATGCTGTGGATGAAGATCACCTTAAACAGAGTTGTTTTGAATTAGATGATATAATTGATGCTATTTCTGACATCACCATGGCTGAGGGTGTGCATCAGGCAGTTTTAGGTAATCATGTAAGAGCAAATGCCATCTTGAACTCAATAGGTGAAGGGAAAAATATACCTGAGCCGCAATTTATAGAAACACCGAGAACAGGTATTACATTAACCCAAAGGATGGGTGTGTTATTTACTGAAAAAGAAAACAATCAACCAATATGGGCAGATACTTCTACATACAGAGCTAGCATAAGCCCTGCCGTTAACCAATGGATTGGAGAAATACTTGGCGATAGTAATAAAATCAAATGTAAAGTCACATATGACAACTCAATTGAAATTGTAAATCCAAAATTACTTGGTCTTGAACCGATTGATTTTGTTAATTTACTAAATAATCCTTTGGGTGATGAAAGTTCAGAATTGTCCCAACGCATTTTGTATTACATCAGAAAGAAAAATGGATTATTAAAAGATGTTGCTATAACAATTGACTATCAAAATAGAGTAGGCTTTGCTGATTCAGAATTTGCCTTTATTGAGATCTTAGCAGTCGCAAGAAATATTTATCGGCTTATGAATGAAAGTGAAGTTATGTTGCCGGCACATTTACAAAGAGATTCGGAAAGAAGTGTAATGAGTGACGATCAACTAACTGAAGAAAGAAATAATATTAGTTTAGAAGATGTTATGTTCAATGTTACAGATATAATTGAAATTGATGAATTTAATCATTTTAATATACTCAAATCGGTAAATAATTTAAAAGGGATATTAGACATTGACTTAGAGCAAACTGATTTAGGTGAAGTAATAACTATTTTAAAACACAAAGCAGAAAGTAATGATACTATTGAATTAACTGAAGTGGAAGAAGAGTTGTTCAAAATTTCATTTTTAGGTATTCAAGGAAGTATTCCTTCCAATCCAATGGGAATTGATCAAGATGCAAAAAAAACATTACTATTTCAAGTAATAAGTGTTTTTAAAGAAATCTATAAGAGAAATGAAGAAATAAAGGAATCTAGCATATCTACCTACCAAGGTAACACAGAAGCTCTAAAAATCGTGTTTGGAAAAGATGTACCAATTTTACCAACATTTGAAATAAAAAACTTTACTGAAGTAAAATCGTCATTTGATTATAAAGAAAATTTGATCGGTCATGCTACATTAAAATTGGTCATGGAAGATTGGCTATCTGGTATTTCAAAAGTCAAGGACAAAGTGCAAAACTGGCAAACTTATGCTTTACTCAATGATATAAAAGAAAGTGAAGTAGATACTAAAATTCACGCATTACAACTGCCATATCAAGTAGATGACCAATGGATGGGAATTGAATATACTAAGGGTAATGATAAAATTGCAGCTGAGACACTTTCATTAGTTTTGAATTTTCCATTTGATTTTCCAGCAACAAGTACAAAAAAGGTATCTGGATTGATTATAGATGAATGGATAGAGAAAATACCCAATAGGAAGGAAACAACAGGGATCGCATTTAATTACGATGAACCACAAACGGAAGCACCACAAGCTATCCTTTTGTGTGTACCACCTACCAATAGATCAAACTGGAGCTGGGATGATCTGATCAGTACATTGGACGAAACTCTGGAAACAGCGCAACTAAGAGCCATCGATCCGGATTTATTAGAAAAATCTCCGGGCTCTGAGTTTAATAAATTTTTACCTGGCATTGTACATCCTATTTCTTCTGATCACAAACAAACGGTCAAATTGAATCAATCTGTTTAACTAGCTTAGTAACTAAAGATGAATAAATTTTTTAATAAATATAGTCAAGATGGAGATGCACAATTTAATGATTTCGTTGCTTTGCCATCAGGATTCTTAAATGTTGGTCAAAAAGGACAACAAGGTTTAATTGTTTTAACAGATATCAAAGGGATTGTGATATGGGAAAAACTATATCAGATGCCACGAAAATCTGTTAAATTTTTACAAGTGGAGATGATCAATCCGGATCAGGTAATGATATTAGGGAATGCAATGGTTGGAGCACAAAATACCAAAAGTCACTTGTGTATAAAAGCGAACATTAATGGACAAATCATATTTACAAAAGAAATCATTTCGCCAAATACAACTAAGACAAGCAGGTTACTAAAATTATCAGAAAATGAGTGGGTGATATCAGGTTGGAAAAATGTGAATACAACAAGTACTGAATACCACAGGATCAACTTAAATGGGCAAAGCTCGGGGACTTTTAATCTTAGAACTCAAGGGAATGATAAACATTTTGATCTTGCCTTATTAGATAGGCATTTAGTGTTTGTTGGAAGTACAATCCTAAAGGAGAATAAAGAAGGTTTAATTTTGTTTTCAGAAGTAAGAACTAATTCTAGCCAAGGATTTACGCTGACTTTTCCTGATCCAACAATAAATGTCGAAATTGATTCCGTAGCTTCAATCGGTAGAGGAAAATTTCTTGTTGCAGGTCATAATGATACAGATATTTTTATAACGTTTGGAAATTATACAAGTAGAAACCTCGATACAGAGCCATTAAGAATGGGATTTTTAAATGGGTCATTCAAAGTTCTAAAAATTATCTATAGACAACCATTTGCATACATAATGGCATTTGATGTTAATAAACAACATCATTTTGTCATAAAATTTAACATGAGTATTACTAATCCTAATCAAGCAAAAATTTGGATTAAGTATATCGGACCAAGTGAAATCGCTATACTAAGCGAGATGATTATTAATGATGATGGATTTTTGTTTTGCGGTAAGATCTCTGAACGTGAGAAAAAAAAGGAAAACCCTATACTGATTAGTGCCAATAATGAAATAGAATGCTGTAATACAGAAAATGGACCAAATGATACTAGAGATATTAAACCCATTTTTCTTATTGCCTTAGAGATTGAAATTATTAGTGGGCAGTTGGATGCAGAAAATTTAAGTGTAGAATTTACTACATCCAATAATCAATCACAAATAGTTGAGATCTGTCCACCAATCGTACCACCCATTCAAAAATGTCCATTCGCAATGACAGCATGGAAAACTATTGAACCGAGGGCCAGGACACTTGACTTTACAAAATCCCTCCAAGCGGAAGTAAGAGATGCCATGTGGATGATATCGAGACAATGGCAATGGGGAGAATTTGATGGAGAAGATGGAGGTTCGATTGTGTATAGTAAGGTTGGGTTAAAAACAACAAGACTCAATAGATATACTCAACTGGAAAAAAGTCCAGAATATGAAGCTTATAATGATCAAATACCCTTAGAATGTATTGTAGAAAAAGGAATGGTAGATATTGAAAAAAACTGGTTACTAAGAATAGAAGTAGGAAACTACTGGCTGAAGTTGCTTAAAACTAAATTTGAAGGTGTCGGACTTGAAGCACTAAAACAAGGTTTTATTTCTCAATATGCAGTAAAATTACTCGAACCAGATCCTATAACTAATGAAGATACCAAACAGGCATACATAGAATATCTTCAGTTGAAGGCAAATGAAGAAACTTGGTTGATGCTGGTGTCTGCACAGAATCGATCCATTGATGGATGGGAGTTTATTTCAGCCATTCAAGATGGAACTCATTTTAATCATGTTTTTATTTCAACTTTATCGCAAGCAGAAAAAGATAAACTCCAAGTAGTATTAGTGGAATTTAAATCTAAATATGATCATCTATTTTTCAATGTATCCAATATTTCTTCATCTTGGTCAACAAAACAGCTGGAACATAACTTTCAATGCCGGGCAAAAAATACGGATACCAGCAAAGGTGATTTTAAAGTGATTGGTAAAGAGTATTCGGGTAAAAATCTTGATTGGATAGATGTGGATATTGCCGTTGGAGGAACAGATTTTTTAGATAAGTCAGGTGCCACTATAGAAAACCCAGTTCCGGAATCAGATGTAAATATATTAATACCATCCAAAATATTTTTTCCTGGCATGCCTGAAGCTAGATGGTGGCAAATGGAAGATAGTCAAATTGACTTTGGAAATATGATCGTCAATAAGACTGATGTTTCTAAACTATTGCTTTTAGATTTTATGGTAAACTATGCTGGAAATTGGTACATGCTTCCGCATGCAGCTGAAGTAGGAACGTTGACTGAGATCCAAGGTATTGAAGTAAGAGATAATTTTGGAATACGTACTTTAATTCAGCCAGCAAACATAGTGGATCCACCAGTAAGCACGCAGAGAAAGTGGTCAGTTTTTCAACTGCATAATGAAACCGATGCTAGCAAAGTGCCACCAAGTTTATTGTTTGTGGCACCTTCAACTCCGGATAAACTCGAAGGTAAACCATTAGAAAAAGTTAATTTTATTAGAGATGAAATGGCCAATATGGTCTGGGGTATTGAGCAAACCATCAATTCAGGAATGAATAAAGGTACTGATGGAAATGAAGCAGGTATCAGACTTCAACAATTATTGAAGAAATACAATGAAAACCTTGAAGAAGATGATGTGACAGAGAACGAAAATAACGAAAATAATTTAAAATATAAATTGGCCACATCTGTACCCGAAAATTGGATTCCTTTTATTCCTGTGAATACAGACACATCTAACAGGTCAATAAAATTGCGGAGAGCTAAGACACTAAGAGCCATAGAAAACTTTGCAGGAAAAATTCAACCACGTACTGATTTATTGAGTCCACGTACTGATTTGTTGAGTCCGCTGCCACCATATTTTATAAATGAAGAAGAAGTTCCCAAAGCAGGACGGATCGCAGAAGCAAAATGGCAAAGAGCCAGATGGTTTGATGGAAAGACTTATGTATGGTATGGCCATGAGAAAAAAGTTGGACGAGGTGGAGGAACTAGTGGGTTGAAGTTTGATCAATTAGATTATCCAAAAAAATAATTGAAATGGAAAAATCAGGTAAAAAGTCAATGATAAACTGTCATACTCATATTTTTACAAGTAAAACCGTTCCGCCTTATTTAGCTAAAAGTTTTCTCCCATGGCCATTTTATAAATGGATCAATACAGATGTATTAATGAGTATCAATGAGTTTTTGAAGTTTGATCAAGGAAAATGGAAAGTGTTCTATGAGAAATTGATAACAATTAAAATACAATCTAAGAATGTATGGCATAGTTATAGAACATTTCTGTATAGAAATTTCATTGCAAAATCCATTGCTACGATTATAAATGTGTGGTTCATAACACATGCAATATATTATTTATTAGGCGAACAGATAAATACACTTATCAAGTCAAATGATTGGTTATATTCTAATGTCAGAAACGTATTTTTATTTTTAGAATCAAAACACATCTTTTTAAAAGATCCTTCCTTCTTTAATAAAGTCATAATTATTTTATTTGTCTTTTTCTTTATTGAAATTGGGAGGCAAGTATTATGGACATTAGCTAGGTATTTATTACCCTATATGAAATTTATCCCTGATAGTAAAACATTCGAGTTTCTTTCCAGATATTTAAACATCATACGATTCGCCGGATATAAAAAAAGTAGCAATATATATTCTAAACTTATAAATCAATATGATGAAGGCACGGGATTTGTAGTCTTGCCAATGGATATGCATTATATGGGGGCAGGAAAAATTATGGATGAGAAAGGTAGTTTTGAGTTTCAAATGGATGAATTGATAAAATTGAAAAATGACCCTCTTAAAAAGGTCTTTCCATTTGTATTTATAGATCCTAGAAGAATAATAGATCAACCCGATTTTCTGAAAATATCAGGAGACCCATTGACAGGACAAATTACATTAAATACTTGTAAGGTCAAAGAGTATATAGAGAAACACAAGTTGAATGGGTTTAAGATTTATCCTGCATTAGGTTATTATCCTTTTGACGAAGAGTTGCTTTTGTTATGGAAGTATGCGGCTGATAATCAAATACCTATAATGACTCATGTTATAAAAGGCACTATTTTCTACAGAGGCAAAAAGGATAAAAAATGGGATTATCACCAAGTTTTAGAACAGAACAATGGTGTAAATCAACCTACAAGCCCTTTAATGCTTCCAGAATTAAAAAACATAGATTTTAGTACAAATTTTACACACCCACTTAACTATTTATGTTTACTGGATGAGAAACTTTTAAGAAAAGTAGTAAAAAACTGTAGGCAAGAGATCAAAGATTTTTTTGGATATTCAGATGATTCGACTGAATTAAAGCACAATCTTAGCAAGTTAAAGATATGCATGGGACACTATGGAGGTGATGATGAATGGGCAAAGTATCAGGAACGAGACAGACTGGCTCAGGTATCTAACATACTCAGAATAGAAATAGATGGATTTGATTTTTTTCCACAACCAAAACCGAATGTTGCAATTGAAGACCAAAAGAGCTATTTAGGCTTATTATGGAGAAGTATGGATTGGTTTTCAATCATTACTAATATGATGTATAAATACGAAAACGTTTATGCAGATATCAGCTATATAGTACATAATCCATCTATATATCCATTATTAAAACAGATATTAGGAAAAGACGATCTTAAAGAAAGAGTACTGTATGGCACTGACTTCTTTGTAGTCAGGAATCATAAGAGTGAAAAGCAAATATTATCCGAAGTAATGGCAAATCTATCTGAACATGAATTTGATCTGATAGCAAGAGATAATCCGAGGGCTTATTTGAAAACTAGTTATTGTACAATAATATAAATTAAAGAAAATGAAACAAGTAATTGTCTATTTTATGCATGAAAAGGAAGAAGCCATGGCATCTTCAATTATTTCTTCCATTACAGAGAGGACAGATTCATTTTATAAAGGAGAGGTTAATGATGATGATATTAAAAAACTTGTTGAAAAGAACTTGATATTTTCAATTACTGATACTGACGAACAAACTGAATCACAAGGTAAAACATTACCTAAAGGAAAGAAAAAAACAATATTTAAAAACAAGATTTTATTAAGAGATATAAAACCTGAAAAAGAAAATACAGAAGGAATCAATTATTATAAAATAAAAGTTGATGGTCCATTAACATCAAGTATATTAAGTGATTTAAGTAAAAATGGTATTGAGATAAACACACAAATATCCAATAATGCATACACTGTTAAATTAGATAGTCATCAGCATGATTTGTTGAACAAACATAAAGATATCCTGTCCATTCAATTATATAATAAGGTTGATACTGGAGTCAGAGAAATGGATGAAAATGAAATGTATGATCATTTTAAAAACAAGAATGTTTATGAAAAAAATACTATCATAGAAAAATCAATGGATACATCTGGTAATATTTATACACACGAAGTAGAAGCAAAAGTTTATGATGTATACTTACATGATATTAATAATAAAGATGAGATTGAACAGTGGCTTAAGGATATAGGAATTGAAATTTTGGGATCATCAAAGTTTAAAATTAGAATCAAAACAGTTCCTTCTGATGCAATAAATCTTGCAATTTCTAGTAACCCAATGGTTCAAAATATTTACTTGTATATTCCACCCACTTTGCATGACTCATATGCAAAAGCAATAATACATTCAATATACACAAATGGTCAATATTTATCAGAATTATATGATATTAAAGGAGAAGGACAAATTATTGGTGTTGCGGATACGGGTATTGATGATCAGCATGGTGATTTGATAGACAGGGATCTTAAAATAATTTGTAGAGGACGCGTAAATGACTATTCAGATCCGATTGGGCACGGCACCCATGTGTCAGGTATAATAATAGGTAGTGGAAAGCTTAGTGAACATACAAATGACATAGTCAAAGGTGTTGTACCAGAAGCAAAACTTGTATTTCAATCATTATTAAATAAGGATGGAAAAATTGATCTGCCGGTTGATCTGCAGGAACTTTTTTTACAAGCACATAATGAAGGAGTTAGAATTCATAACAATAGCTGGGGAGCTAATACTGAGTCATACTACACTGTCAATTCATTAGAAGTTGATGATTTTGTTTACAATCATAAGGATATGTTGCTAATATTTTCGGCTGGTAATGATGGAAAAGATACTGATTCTGATGATCGTGGTTTTGTAGATCTTTCATCCATTGGTTCACCTGCATCATGTAAAAATGGAATAACTGTGGGTGCAAGTAGAAACTCCAGAACAAAGGGAGGGTATTCTACTTTAACACACAAGGGAGCATGGCGTAGTTCATTTCCAAATGCACCAATAGGGGATGAGAATGTATCTGGCAATCCAAATGCATTGGCTGGATTTAGTAGTAGAGGACCATGTGATGATGTAAGATTTAAACCAGATGTTGTTGCTCCTGGTACAGATATTGCAGCACCAAAGTCAGGGGCAGCACCTAAAAGTGAGTTTCATGGAATTTTGCCAGGCAATCCCAATTATGCATTAATGTGTGGTACAAGCATGGCAGCACCCATAGTAACAGGCATGGCTGCTTTGGTTCGGCAATATTATACCCTTCATGGTTTGAGCAATCCGAGTGCTTCATTAATTAAAGCAACAATAATAAACTCAACTATCCAATTAACATCTGATGATGCAGTAAGAGGCGAGCCTAATATACCAAATAATCACCAAGGTTTTGGTCTAATTGATTTTGAAAATGCTATTCCAAATGTTAAAAATGATTTTAATTTATATTGCTTTGATGGATTAAGTGATCCTAATTATGTAATGGCTAGCACTGGAAATAGAAGAAGGTTTATGTTAGAAATTGATCAACTATGTTGGATTCGCATCACACTGGCATATACTGATTTTGCTGGACGTTCAATTCAAAACAAGCTAAGCTTATTTACAGACTTAGATATTCAAGACAATAGTTTAGCAAATACTCAAAAGTGGATTGGTAATGAAGGTGCTTATAAACCAATTGGAAGCAAAATTGATAAATTAAACAATGTTGAAATAATAAGAATAAATGAAGCCAATCCAGGTAAATACTTTATTGCAGTTGTGGCTTCTAATATAATTCGTGGACCACAAGACTTCTCTTTAGTCATTACAACAAATTGCAAATCTTCAAAAATAGCTCCAAATGTTTAATATTCATGTAATACAAGCACTTAGTGGTGATTCAATGTTAATTGAGTACAATGACACAAGTGATACAAAGCATATTCTCATAGATGGTGGGCCTAAAACTGTATTTGAGAATTTCTTAAATCAGGAATTGAAAAGGATAGTTGGGGTCAATGGAACATTAGAAGCAATAATGGTAAGTCATGTAGATGACGATCATATTAAAGGAATTATAGATTTATTTACTTTATTAAAAGAAGAAAATGATAATGACGACCGTCTTTCCTTTAACATAAACCATTTGTGGCATAATACCTTCTCTGAGACAATTGATTTAGATGGTAGTATTTCTAGCAGGTTAAACAGCATTAACACAATTTTTGGACAACATGGTTTGTCGTCAGTCAATTCAGTATTTACTTTTAATAGTATAAATCAAGGTAATAAACTTACTGCATTAGCGAATGTTTTGGATATTAAAATCAATGAGCATTCGGGTAATGGATTCTTTAGTTTAGATAATAATGAAGAAGCGGTATTGTTTGATAACCTTTCATTCACAATAATAGGGCCATCAAAAGAGAACTTGAAAGCCTTGAATGATGAATGGAAAGCTTGGCTTGAAAAGCAAGAAGAATACATAAATAGGAATGAAGTGAATTTGGCATCATATTCAGATAAATCAGTCCCGAATCTAAGTAGTCTTGTGTTTATTGTAGAAGGAAGTGGTAAAAGAGTATTGTTTACAGGTGATGCCAGAGGAGATTATGTCTATGAAGGATTAAAAAAGAGAAAGCTTCTAAAATATGGGAAAGTGCATTTCGATATACTCAAAGTACCACATCATGGAAGCGATCGAAATGTAACCAGAGAGTTTTTTGAAAATGTAACAGCTGATCAATATATAATTTCTGCTGATGGCAAACATGGAAATCCCGATTACGCTACTCTTGCTTGGATAGTAGAATCAGCTCAAATGCAGCAAAGAAATATAGAAATTTTCCTTACCAATAAAACCGAAACGGTTAATAAGTTTATTAATAACTATAATATGTCTGAATGGGGATACAAAATAATCTTTATAAAACAAGGTGAAAATAGTCTAAAGATATCATTATAGATTATACAGAGTAATAGTCTTTTTTTGCTTCTTCAAGAATAAAATTTGCAAATTGTGTTTTGCAAGCATGTTGGAATACATTTGCTGACTTTTCGTTGTCTTTGGAAATAAAATCTCCTAATGTTTCTTTTATTGAATTATTATGGAAATATATTGCAAAACCAAACATTCCAATAGCGACATCCGTTGCATCAAATATGATCTCGAAAAGTAATTTGTTTTTATTACTGCATTTTGCTACCCAAATATACTTAGGCATCGATGTTAAAAGGATATTTTTTACTAAATTGAGCTCGTATATTTTAGAATCTGTCTTGAATTGCTCACTATATTGTAAAGTTATATCCCAATCTAACTCTAAGTTATAAATCAAATTTATTAATTCATTTATACCAACAACGATTTTTTCAACATCTTCATATGTAATCCTAATTTTGTGATATAGGGGAATAATTATATTAGTAAGGTGAGTGGGTTTTGTTGGGCTAACTGCATGCGACCATTTTGTTTCAAATCTATACTCTACATTAACACCTTTGTCAAAATCGAAACTTGCATAAGGGCCCCACGCATCGTCATGAGTAAATAATTTTGTAACATTTTCTGCAATGAATCTTATGTTTAGGATCTTGTTAGTTACTTTTAAAGGTGGGTTCCCTATTTTATATCCGACCACAGTAACTGCATGATGACCGTATTTAAAGGATCCTTTATCCATATATGGCACTTCTAATACTAAAATAAGTGGTATACCTATTGGGGCGTAAGCATATACATATTTTTTTAAAAAAGATCGGCTTAGTTCATGATTTTTATCTGACGTTCTGATATCACTTACAAGTCCAGATTTATATATTGATTGAGATATTTGTTTTACCGATAAACCCTGGTTAGGAAAAATTCTTTCACCATGTGTACCAACTATATCGGCTTCGTCCGTTATTTGACTTGGTGTTTTGGAAACAGCATATTTAGTCATGGAAGCTTTTTGTAACATCATCCATATGGCTGAAGTAGCGCATACACTAACAACACTATCTTGTTCCATGTAACCAAGGGATTCTAACTTGACTTTGTTTCCAAAAACATTAATATAATAATCTCTTACGCCAAAGTAATTTCTATAGTTCCCATCATCATCTATCGATTTATAATGCTTTAATACAGTTTTGCCAATTACCTTAATTGGCAAAGGCTTTCCAACAATATATCCTAAATAGGAATTATTCCAGAATTCTAATTGATCTTCTGTGTTAGCAATTATAATTTTTTCAAATTCTTCAGGGCTTAATGGGCTATTAAAGAAGTGCAGTCTTATGCAATTCTTTGAATATTGATCAAAACAAGTAACAAAATATGTTGCAAAGTCAATAAGGTAGTCCTTACTTACATAATCAAATTCAACTATTATTGACTTAGCATCAAGATCCGCAGATGATAGGTATTCAAATAAATACTTAAACTGATTTTTAGCTAAAACTTCAGAAGGTAAAGTATATTTATTATTTAGACAGAGTGCTTTTGCAAAATTTGCTTTACTAAAAGTGTAATGTCTATATTTCGACACAATAATGCACTATAAGGTGCAGACAATACTGCTCAATGCAGCATCAGTTGAAGAATACTTCATTTGATCAATCTCTTCCTGACGGCGTATCGATCTATCTACTGCATCTTCGAACTCCTTAGAATCAAAGTCAAAGGTGTTAACATCAATAAGTTGAGCTTCCTTAAGGAAGCTATCGTCATTTCTGTCTATTTCGTATTTCCGCAGCATAAGAATCTAATCTTTAAAAAGGGTTGCAAAGGTACTAATAATTTCTAAAATATTTGATTTTATAACTCAATTAAGATAATAATGCATTACTTATGGCCATTATTGTTCCAAAAACACTTTAAAACAAAGATAAGCATAGCAATTACATATCAAAGAATATATCATATTTTTTTTATATATATTGCAAATATTTAATTGCCAGGCATTTAATTTAAGTACAAACTTTTAAAATACCTACATATACTTATTATTTGGCAACTATTATGAACAAAGACAGTCTTATTTTTTACCTAATTTAAAATATTAATATTAGTGTTCAGCTTTGTTCGATAATATTAAAAAAAATACAAAAGAGAGGCAAGAAACAAAAAACCCCTGCAAGTCATTGACTTACAAGGGCTTTATGTGATCTGTTTGGGACTCGAACCCAAGACCCACGGCTTAAAAGGCCGTTGCTCTACCGACTGAGCTAACAGATCAGCTGTTTCTTTTCAAAAACGAAGTGCAAAAATAGGTTTACAGACCATTTTTTCCAAACATTTCTGCTTATTTCACAAATAATATTTTTTTATCATATCAGGCATCCAGTTTGGCTCTTTCCCTTTTCTTGTTGGAATGGAATGCCATTTGAATGAAAGGCCCCTTCATAAACTCTTCTGGATCAATGCTCGATTGCAATACCGGGCCTTTAAATTTACCACCTAACAACATCCTGGCACATTCCAACATGGGAGCAGCTGTAGTAAGTTGTATTCCCTTTAAAAGGTGAGAACCGACTTTTAAAGGGTCAATGCTCATACTTTTTTCTTTTTTTCTCAAAACTCCTTTAGAATCTTTCCCCTGCACACTGGCATACAGCACAATTAAATCATCTTCAACATGAGGTATATATTCATTCATCTTTTCAAGAAGTCGGTTTTCAATGCCCTGTCCCTGACCAATTATTTGCAATTGACTTCTTACCCAGTCAAAATGTCCAGGATAACGAATCGTCTTATAATCTAGATTTGCCACTTTTTCCTTAAAGTAATCCGGCAAATCTGCTGCACCTCCGGAGGTGTAATCATCTTCATAATGGATACCATCGATGATCAAATGTGTGGTACCCGATAAAGAGGGAACATTTAGTTTTTGATGATTTCTTACCACAACTGCCTCTTTAACATATTCTGTGGCCACTCCGATGGGACTCCAGGTGAATCCGTAAAAATGAGGACCGGTCACCACACGAGTTAAAGCTCCTACCTTCATAGCCATGTAATCGATCTTGTCAGCCTGAAACTCCTCAGCAAACTCCAAATACAATTGGTGACCAAGGATGTTGATGAAACCCGGTGCTAAACCAGCCTGCAAAACAAATCCGGTCTCTGCACCTTTTGCCATATCCAGGATTTGGTTAGTCTCTGCAACATATTCAGTCAGATTTACATAGTGTAGATTGTATTTTAAAGCAAATGCTGCCATCCTAGGTGCCTCCCCCCCGGGCAAACAATCCAGAAGGATGTCACCGGAACTGAAAACATAATCCATTTGATTGGTGAGTTCTTGGGGGTGAATGTGAAAAGGTTCAATCTGGACGATTGAAGAAGCTCCCTCTTGTACCCACTTTGAAACACTGATTGCAGCTTCGTAATTGATATCTCCTATAAAAATGTCTGCAGCCATATCCGGCACCTCAGCCAAAAGTAACCCAACTGCTTTTCCTATCCCCCCAGCCCCGGCAATGATGACTTTGTGCGACCCAACCATAATTTTTTTTTTTAAAATGCAAAATTAAGGGATGATGGCCCATCATCTGTCAAAATAACTTATTGTTAATACATAAGGATATGTTAATAAATTTATTACACATTAAATAATATTAAATAAATAAAATATTAATCATATTATGAAATATTATAATGTGTATAAATCACTATATCAATTAAAAATAATTTAATAAAAATTGTAATATTATAAAATAGTCATACATTAGCGCAGGTTTTAATACATAATCTACTATTTATCATGGCAAGGTCAAAATCTGCAAAACACTCTGTTTGGGATCAATGGGTCAAGTGGCTGAAGGATGAGAGGGTCTCAAAAATCGCTGCTATGAGTTCATTTATGGGTGCAATCTATTTACTCATCTCCTTTATTTCATATTTGTCCAGCTGGAAAGCTGATCAGGATAAAGTGCTGGCATTGTCCTGGCGCATCTTATTTAAATCCGGGTCAGAAGTAAATAACTGGTTAGGAAGACTTGGGGCATTGTCATCACATTTCTTCTTTTATTATGGTTTTGGTATTGCCTGCTTCTTGATTATCCCGGTCATCATTCATTTAGGCTTTAGATTTCTTAAGAGATCAGGGTGGCTTGGACTTCTTAGGTACAGTACGCACACCTTAATGATTATGGCTCTCCTGTCCATGATTCTTGATTTCATTTTCCAGGATAAGGGCTTCCCATATGGTGGCTCTTTTGGCGGACGGACCAATGACTTACTCAGCAATTTTGTGGGTGAGGTCGGTCTCGGTGTAACCTTGATATTTTCTTTGATAAGTTTCATCATTTGGTTTTTTAATCCCAGTCTTCAAAAATTACAGTTTCAAACTCTTGGTGGGTCAGAGACAGACAGTTTTTTGGATTGGTCAAATGCATTTAAGTGGAACAATCCTGCCAGCACAAATCAGGAAGATAATTTAACACCTAATGAATTATATCTAAAAAATAAAGCTGCTTCGGCTCAGTCTGCCGGAATTGAAGTTGACTTTGGTGATTATGCTGAAAGTGCCGGCCTTGCTGCTACCATTGGATCTAAAGCAGATCAAATAATCAATCCTTTTGGACCTAGCCTTGAAATTGAAACAATCGCTCCTTCGGAATCCATTACTACAAAAGATCCAGAACAAAGCGAATCTCGACCATCATACCAGCCTGTCCCCGATGACGAGGACGGCTGGCATGACGAGAGCCATACAGGTCCTTATGACCCTCGTGCAGATCTCAGCACCTATGTCATTCCAAGTTTGGATTTGTTGAATGACTACAATGACCAGAAATTCGAAATCGACAGAAGTGAATTGGAGTCAAACAAAAATCAAATCATTGCTACCCTACTGAATTATAAAATTGAAATACAAAAAATAAAGGCAACTATAGGGCCTACAGTGACTCTTTATGAAATCGTTCCGGCTCCCGGAGTGCGGATCTCCCGCATAAAAAGTCTGGAAGATGACATTGCGTTGAGTTTGTCTGCGCAAGGCATCCGTATCATCGCTCCTATACCAGGAAGGGGTACCATTGGTATTGAAGTAGCCAATAAAAATAAACAAATGGTCCCTTTGAAGGAACTTCTGAAGTCTGATCGATTCAATGATCAGAAAATGGAACTTCCGATTGCATTGGGTAAAAACATTTCAAATGAAGTAGTGGTCGCAGATTTGACAAAAATGCCCCACCTACTTATAGCCGGAGCTACCGGACAAGGAAAATCAGTAGGGATCAATACTATTCTGATGTCCCTTCTTTACAAAAAACATCCGGCAGAAGTAAAACTGGTGCTGATCGATCCAAAGAAAGTTGAATTACCCATTTACTCTGTGATTGAAAAACATTTTCTGGCGCAACTTCCTAATCAGGATGAAGCAATCATCACGGATACTTCCAAGGTCATTTATACCTTGAATTCATTGTGCATTGAAATGGATCAGCGCTATGAGTTACTCAAAATGGCAAGGGTAAGAAATCTGCTGGAATACAATGACAAATTTGTAAACAGAAGACTAAATCCTCAAAAAGGACACAGATACCTGCCTTACATAGTTTTGATTATCGACGAGTTTGCCGACTTGATTATGACCGCAGGAAAAGAAGTCGAACTGCCAATAGGTCGACTTGCTCAATTAGCCCGTGCTGTTGGAATACACTTAATCATAGCCACTCAAAGACCATCCGTAAAAATTATTACGGGCTTGATTAAAGCCAATTTCCCTGGAAGAATAGCATTTAAGGTTTCCTCCAACATTGATTCCAGGACTATTCTTGATTGTGGAGGGGCTGAAAGGTTGATTGGACGTGGTGACATGTTGTACAGTGTTGGATCTGATATGATTAGACTACAATGCGCTTTCGTTGATACCCCTGAAGTTGAAAGAGTCATAACCCATATTGGAAACCAAAGAAGTTACGGCGAGCCCTATTACTTGCCGGAATACAAAGGGGATGAAGCGGATGGTGCAGAGAATTCAATCGTCGCAGATGATTTGGATGAAATGTTTGAAGAAGCAGCAAGATTGGTGGTGCAAAGCCAACATGGAAGCACCAGTATGATCCAGCGAAGATTAAAGCTTGGATACAACAGGGCCGGAAGAATTATGGATCAAATGGAAGCTCTTGGAATTGTGAGCTCCGGCGAAGGAAGTAAACCTCGTGAAGTACTCTTATTTAATGAAATAGAACTTGAGAACCTACTTCAAAAGTTCAAAAGAAAAACCTAGTCTTTTTATTTTTTTTTTCGTCTTAGACCAACTGAGATTGATAGTAGATTATTGCCCCGGCCGACCTCCGGGGCTTTTTTTTTGTACTGTTAGGAAATTAAGTGGCCTGATCATCAAAATTTGATGTCAAATGTCGACTTTCGCACTCATATGTTACCGCTTGCTGAAAGAATGCGTCCACAAAGTTTGGAAGATGTGCTCGGACAAGATCACCTCTTGTCTCCGGGCAAGCCATTAAATTTAGCACTTTCTGGCGGACACTTACCATCCATGATCTTCTGGGGTCCTCCGGGTGTAGGTAAAACCACTTTAGCCCGGTTGTTAGGAAAACAATTTAATCGCAAATTTTTTACCCTAAGCGCAATTTCAGCAGGTGTCAAAGATCTGAGAGAACTGATCAATGAAGCCAAAAGCCAAAAATTCTTTAACAGCCCCTCACCTATTTTGTTTATTGACGAAATCCATCGTTTCAATAAAGGTCAACAAGATGCTTTGCTGGCTGCCGTTGAAGATGGAACGATAGTTTTGTTGGGCGCCACTACCGAAAATCCTTCTTTTGAAGTGAATGCTGCCCTTTTGAGCAGAATGCAGGTTTATGTACTGAAGCATTTGGATGAACTGGATCTTGTCAAACTTATTGAACGTATTGCAGATAAGGACGAACTTTTCCAAAACAAGAACATAAAAGTATTGGAAACCGATTCTTTGGTTGAATTATCCGGTGGAGATGCCAGAAAACTATGCAACATCATGGAGATTGTTGGCAACTTACCTCAATCCCAAATAGAAATCACAAATGAACTTATCCGAAAATTGGTCACTCAAAACATGGCTATTTATGATAAGTCAGGAGAAATGCACTACGACATCATTTCTGCTTTCATTAAATCAATACGAGGCAGTGATCCCCATGCAGCCTTGTATTGGCTTGCCCGGATGGTAGATGGTGGAGAAGACCCACTTTTCATTGCACGAAGACTACTGATTCTGGCAGCAGAAGACATTGGACTGGCAAATCCAAACGCGCTTTTGATGGCCAACACTTGCAAAGATGCCATTCACTTTGTGGGATGGCCTGAATCCAGAATAATCCTTGCTGAAACCGTTATTTACTTAGCTTGCTCACCCAAATCCAATTCTGCTTATCTTGCTATAGAAATGGCTATCAGTCTAGCTCAGTCAACAAATAACGCTCAAGTTCCTTTGCACTTACGCAACGCCCCCACCCAAATGATGAAAAATATTGGCTACGGAAAATCCTACGAATACAGTCACCATCACCCTGGCAACTTTGTCTATCAGGAATACATGCCGGAACAATTGAGTAGTAAAGCTATATTTAAACCGGCAGAAAATCCCAATGAGCAAAAAATGAAAATGAGCTTGTTGGAATGGTGGGGTGAAAAATATAAATAATGTCTAGGTTAAATTTATCAATATCATTAATTCGCAAATTGAATAGTACTAAAAAAGATGTAGGCCTATACAATTACTAAAAAAATATATCCTAGCTAATCCTCTATTTTTCTGTAACCACATTGAAAATATCCTTACTGAATTTTGCTTCTTCCGGTTTGATTTTACCACTTACAATCAATCTGAATTCGCGACGAATTTCTGCTTCATTAAATAATTTTTTCTCTTCTTCAGTTTCAGGAACAATGGCCGGAATAGGCTTAGGTCTGAGTGTTCTGTCATCCAATGCTACAAATGTAAAGTAAGCCTGATTTGATTTCCTGGGCTCCGCCACAAGTATACTTCTGGTAAAAACTTCCATAAATATCTCCATGGAAGAATTAAATGTTCTGGAAACTTTTGCCCGTATGGTCACAATATCCCCAAGTTTAATGGGCTCATGAAATGTCATGTGGTCAACCGAAACCGTAACCACATGCGCACCACAATGCCTGCTGGCACATATTGCTGATGCAATATCCATCCACCGCATTAGATTTCCTCCCATTAAATTGCCCAATACATTGGTGTCGTTTGGTAAAACCAACTCTGTCATTTCCGTTATGGAATCACTTACTTTTTTCATTCGAATATTTTACTCTTTGTTGTTTTTTCAAGCCCAAATGTATGTAGAAAATGGCTCGTAAAGATTTGTTTAATTTCTGCCATTTCAACCACAATTCCCAATTCCTTTTGAATAGAAGTCACGGTTTTATTTTCTTCCTGAATGCCACATGGGATGATGTGGTTAAAATAATTAAGGTTCGTATTAACATTTAAGGCCAATCCATGCAAACTTACCCATCTGCTTAGGTGTACGCCAATCGCACAGATTTTGCGGGCCCGGTCATTATCCGGATCTAGCCAAACTCCTGTGTATTCTGGCAAACGATCACCCAAAATTCCGTACTCGGCCAAGGTCAATATTACTGACTCTTCTAAACCTCTCACATATCGATGCACATCATTAAATATGCGGTCCAAATCAAGAATTGGATAAGCCACCAATTGCCCTGGTCCATGATAAGTGATGTCCCCTCCCCTGTTGATTTTGTAAAAACTTGCCTGAATCTGACCCAGTCCTTGCTCATTAATCTTTAGATGACTCTCCTCTCCCGATTTACCCAAAGTGTAAACATGAGGATGCTCACACAATATTAATACATGCGGAAAATCTGCCGAGCCCGGTTGAGATCTTTTTTCGGAAATTAACCTGTTATGAATTTTGGTCTGGTAATCCCAGGCTTCCTGATAGTCAATCTGACCAAGATCATGTATTTCTATTCTATTGCTCAATCGTTTAATTGCTTAATTTAATATTTTGTCTTAACTTTGGATATAATTAAACAGCGTTTTCATGAGACAGTTTACTTTATTCCTCTTTTTACTCCCTTTTATTTGCTCAGCTGCCAAGGCTCCTGATTTCACAATCACAGACTATAATAACAAGGTCCATAAACTTTATTCGGATTATTTGAATAAGGAGAAAGTAGTGGTTCTTAAATTGTTCTTCGTAGCCTGCCCCCCTTGTAATGCCATTGCTCCTTATGTCCAACAAGCTTATACTCGCTGGGGTGCAGGGAATGGTCGTGTCCAGTTCATTGAGCTCAGTACTCAAAATTATGATCTGAACAACGCTGTGAAGGGATATGCACAAAAACATGGAATTACTTTCCCGGGTGCTGGTTTTGATGGAGGAGGATTTGCTGCGGTGGCTCCCTATAAATCAGGGACTTTTGGTCCTTTCTATGGCACTCCTACCTTTCTTGTGATTGCTCCAAATGGTGAGGTTGAATTCAATATTGACTTTGAAAGGGATGATCAGGTAAAGTTAGATTCTGCTATTGCCAGAGCGCTGAGGGTCTCCAGTGGAGGCACCGGGGGTGGCCCAACTCGTTGCCAAGATTCCTTTGGAGTAAAAATTACCTCTTATTTGCATCCTGACAAAATGATAGTTAAAGACATTTTTAATGGTAACAACCCACTATTTGAACTCGAAAATAATCAATACAATTGTGAATATTTTTTTCCAGCTATTAGGGATAATTATTATGTAACTCCTTTTAAATCACAAACCGGAAACCCTGATGAATATGTAACTACTGCAGATGTGGTTTTAATTCAGAAACACATACTAGGGATATCTCAACTAAACAATCTCCAGTTGTTAGTCGCTGATGTGAACAAAACATATTCTGTAACTGCTTCTGATATGGCAGAGATAAGAAAATTAATTTTAGGTATCAATTCCAGATTTAAAGCCGTAAGCGACCTGTATGGCTTTGCTGTTAATCCTGCTGGAAAAAATGGGGTGATCAATGACAAGGTCAAACTAAATGACTTGATAAAAGGAACCGTGAGCAATGAATTCGGAGTAGGTAAATATGGGGATGTCAATGGAGCAGCTATAAAATTCGATGGTTCTCTTGAAGAAAGGGCTAATTGTACTGAAGAATGGGTTATTAAATCTGAAAAAACATCCAACGGCTATTTATATCACATTATCCCGAACACAAACGGAAATGTTTTTGGTTTCCAGTTTAGTCTTGCTTGTGATGTAAAGTCCATTACAGACGTAAAACTTAATCAAAGTTTATCCAATTTCAACAATACCAATTACATTTTTAATGGACAACGCAATGAATTCATTTGTCTGTGGAGTAGTCCAGATGGATTGGGAGTCAATTTCGATTTGCGTGAACCATTAATCACATTCTCTTCATCACAAAATCTGAATTTTAAACAAGGCAAAGTACCTAATGAAATTGTATTAAGTAACGATGTGTGTGGAATCTTTTTTAACCACATCTATAATTCAGAACCTGGTGTACCAAGATTTAGAGTCAATCAAACAGCGACTCAATATGAAATTGACGTCGAAGCCTCTTCCGGAATTGTTGCATTAAAGTTTTTCGATCAATCTGGAATTCATGTTTCTGATTCGAAAATTAAAATGGAAAAAATTAATGAACAAAATATAAAGGCAAATATTTCTAAATTAAATCCAGGGTTTTATTTTGTTCAGGGGCAACTAGCAGATGGTTCCATAAAAACAGAAAGGTTTTTCAAAATTGATTAGATTGTTAACAGAGATATTGTAAGTATTTTTTTGCTTTTTATACCTAGCCTAATTTATCTCGTTTACTTGTTCGAGTTTTAATAAATTTATTGGATTGCCATTCAGGTTTATTAAATTCTTTTGTCCAAACAATGCTGTTTGATCATACAATAGAAAAATAACCGGAGACTCCTCAACAATAATCCGATCCATTTGCTGAAATAATTTCACCCTTTTGTCATTGTCAATCTCTTTAACAGCTGCTTCGTATAGTTGATCAAATTCAACATTCTTAAATCTGGTGTAATTTGGAGGCGCACCGTTTTTGCTGTAAAAAACGGTCATAAAGCTTTCTTCATCCGGATAATCGGCTATCCAGCTAGCTCTAAAAAAACCAATACTGCCGTTACGCATTTTCTCTCGCAGTGTACCGGTTTCCAAAAGTTCTATCCTCAATTCAATTCCAATTTCCTGCCATTGACGGGCAATAAAGGTTACAAGATCTAAATAATCTTTATTGGTATAAATAACGAGTTCTTTTTCCAATTTAGATTTTTCAAAATACCCTGAACTTTTAAGTAAATCCTTTGCTCTGGCTGCATCATGCACATATCCTTTCACAGAATTGGGGTCATAAGAAATCAAACCTTTAGGTATAAAACCAGCATTGGCCGGTGTTCCAATTCCAAACCTGTAGGTCTTGACCAACAAATTTTTGTCTAAGGCTAAATTCAATGCTTGTCGCACCCTTTTATCCCAAATTGCATGATCTTTTGGGAAGGCTTCCAGATTAATTCCCAAATACTCTGTATTCAGGTAATGTGATTTAAAAAAATTAATGTGGTCATTCAATTCCGGACGCAATGTTCCATTACTCAAAATTAATTGAGAAGCAAAAGATGATTGAATTCCTGAAAAAAAATCAATTTCATTTCTAATAAATTCAAGATACGCTGTATTTCTGTCTTCAATAAAACTTACCCTCACTCCTTCTAAATATGGCAAATTGGGTTTAAAATAGGCTGAATTTCTACTCAGGAAGATTCCTTGTCTATCTATCCATTTATTTAATACAAATGGTCCCGTTCCAACTGGAAATTCATCAAATTTGTTCTGATAAAAACTTACTGCTTCTTTCGGAATGATGCTGCAATATTGCATTGTGAGCAAACTCAGAAATGGAGAAAATGCTTGCCTCAATTTAATCACCAGGGTGGTGTCGTTTATAATATTAAAGGGCTGGAATGTGTCTAGTTTGCCTGCAAAAATCCACCTACCCGGAGCACTCAATCCCGGATCAATCAATCTTAAAAAACTATATTCAACATCAGATGCTTTCAGCCTTCTTGTACTGTCTTTACCAAAACAGCTATTTTTATGAAAAAAGACATCATTCCTCAAATGAAATAAGTAGCTCAACCCATCTTTGCTTACTTCCCAATCCTTCGCAATTTCCGGTACCAAATTCATAGAATCATCCAAATCTATGAGCTGATTATAAATATGGTCTATCAACCAAATGTTATTCTGACTTTTTGCAAAAGCAGGATCTAAGGAGGTAACAGGATTAGGTTGATTGTAATGAAAAACCCTTGGTTTTTTGTGGGTATTATCGGAACAACAGGTTAACCAAATAAAACCAACACTCAACAAATAAATCCTCGAAAACCTACAATTCATTCAGAAAAGTAATCATTCTCCTCGCATAATTTTCATCAAAAAGACAAATTTTTCAATTTTTTACTGCTAAAACAAAAAGTTATCCTATTCCCCAATCATTTTTAAGAATTTTACTTTGATGCTGAATTGCTAAAAGCCACTTTGCTTGTAGGATTTGACATTTGAAATGGCTAATCAGCCGCTTTTCTAAAATCTAAAAGATTTCATATTTTAATGAGTTTCTTAACATCAATCCCAAACTTATAAATTTCAGAAAAAACACGATTAGAATCTTGAAGAATAACAGAAATCGGTTGAATAAAACGGTTATTGTGCTTGAGCAGTTACTCATTTCACCAACAGATTTTATCATAAATATTAATTGGATTTAAAGAATTGATGACATCTTCTCTTTCAAATTGGATGGAATTCTAACATCATTATCAGGCCAGGCATAAAAATTCAAAATTTTGAATCAATTCTGGTGTTTCACTGTTATCCCTTTTGGTAGAATTGATTTCTAGCTTATACATTGAACTTAGATTAAACCACACCCCGCTCATCGCTACGTCTCTCCTATCCGTAAAAATGGGAGGAATTGCTTAGGTTTGCACAAATTTTGGAATTATGTTATTAAGTTATTACGGCCATTCCTGCTTCTATGTTTTTTTTGAAGGCAAGCATTTGCTTTTCGACCCTTTCATAAAAGGCAATCCCTTAGCCCAACACATTGATATTGAAGCAATTAAAGCGGATTACATTCTAATTTCACACGGTCATGGTGACCATGTAGGAGATGCCATAGAAATTGCCCAAAAAACTGGCGCAAAAATTATATCCAATTTTGAAATTGTGAGTTGGCTCGACAATCAGGGAGTGAAAGGTTATGCTTTGAATCAAGGAGGGAAATATTCATTTGATTTTGGAATGGTAAAAATGGTGAGTGCCTGCCATTCTGCAACTTTGCCGGATGGTTCTAACGGCGGTAATCCAAATGGCTTTGTCGTTTGGTCTCATAATCACTGTTTCTATTTTGCCGGTGATACTGCCTTAAGTTATGACATGAAACTCATTCCCTTGACTTGTCCAAAATTGGATTTTGCCATACTTCCAATGGGTGATGTCTTCACAATGGGTGTAGAGGATGCCTGCATTGCTGCTGATTTCTGTGAGGTAAAAACAGTCATTGCAGCACATTTTGACACTTTTGACCCTATTAAAATAGATCACGAAGCTGCAATTTCTACTTTTTTAAATAATGATATAAAACTGATAATCCCTGAAATAGGAAAGGCAGTAAATTGGGAATAAATGGGAAAAATAATTGCAATAGCAAACCAAAAAGGTGGTGTTGGAAAGACCACAACAGCGATAAATTTAGCTGCCTGTCTTTCTATTTTAGAAAAGAAAGTGCTCTTAGTGGATGCCGATCCTCAAGCCAACAGTACTTCCGGATCTGGTGGGGATCTCCAGGATTTTGAGTTTAACCTATACCACTGCATGATCAATGACATTGATCCACATAAAGCTATTATTACTACAACTACCCCAAACCTTTTTTTGCTTCCTTCTGATATCGATTTGGTAGGAGCAGATATAGAATTGGTAAGTATGCAAGATCGCGAATTTGTCTTGCGAAAAGTCTTGTACAAGATTAAGGATGAATTTGACTATATTATTATTGATTGCCTACCTTCCCTTGGCCTGATGACCATAAATGCATTGGTCGCCGCAGATTCCGTAATAATACCTGTACAAACTGAATTATTTGCTTTAGAGGGACTTTCTAAAATTAAAAACACCATTGAACTTGTCAAAGAGGGATTAAATCCCGAATTAAAAATTGAAGGAGTATTACTGTCCATGTATGACAAAAGGCTAAGAATGTCTACCATGGTTATTCATGACATGAGAGAAAATATTAAGATGCCCATATTTAATACCATAATCCATAGAAATTCAAAAATCACCGAAGCGCCACTGGTTAAAAAACCTGTTGTCTTATATGATGCAACGAGCAAAGGCAGTATTAATTTCCTTAATTTTGCACAAGAGTTTATCAACAATCAATAAAATTAGGGTACCCAATGAGCCAGAAACAAGAACTTGGAAAAGGTTTAAAAGCTTTATTATCCAATATCAATAAGGATGAGAAAAAAGTTACCGATACTGTTCTAAAACAAGAAACGGAAACTTGGATGATAGACATTAATAAAATCAAGCCTAACCCTCATCAACCCAGAAATACCTTTGAAGAGGAGAGCCTTGAAGAATTATCAAAGTCCATCCAGACTTATGGTTTAATCCAACCTATTACCGTTAGGAAACGGGCTGATGAAGAATATCAAATTATTTCTGGAGAAAGGCGCTATCGCGCAGCATTGAAGGCTGGAATTAAATCTTTACCGGCTTATGTAAGGTTGGCAAATGACCAGGAAATCTTAGAAATGGCCCTGGTGGAAAACATCCAAAGAGAGGATCTTAGTCCCATTGAAATTGCTATTAGCTATTCAAGGCTAATGGAGGAATGCAAATTAAATCAGGAACAATTATCAGATCGTGTTGGCAAAAAAAGAAGCACAATTAGTAATTACACAAGGTTGCTAAAATTACCTCCTGAAATTCAAAATGCATTAAGAGATCATAAATTATCAATGGGACATGCTCGAGTACTGGCAGGAATTGAAGATCTTATTTTGCAAATGCAACTATACAAAGACATTCAACAAAAGGAATTATCCGTTAGGGATGCTGAACGGCTTTCACACTCAATCACCAAGGCAAAAGGCCGAAAACTACTCAATCCAAAACCAGCTTCACAAGGGTCTTTGATAAAAGCTCTGGAAGATCGAATTAGTAGCATTCTAGGAACCAAGGCAGTAATTCAGCGAAAAGAATCCGGTGAAGGTCAAATTATTATCAAATTCAATTCAGATAAGACACTTAATGACATCATCGACCGTTTGGATGATTAATATAAGAATCGTGAAGTTATATTTTTGTTTGCCGGTCTTGTTGTCGTTGTTTGGATTTGTGAAGTTAAACGCACAAGACAGCTTATCAATTATTCAAAATATTGATACAAATAATTTAAACGCTTCAGTAAAATCTAAAAAAACAGGGGGAACATTAAAAAATATTTTTAAGGGTAAACCTGGAAGAGCACTTACCTACTCACTTCTATTGCCCGGAGCTGGACAAATATATAATAGAAAGTATTGGAAACTACCATTGGTATATTCTGCCTTGGGCTTTCCGATTTACCTCATAAGTTTTAACAAATCAGAATATGACAGGTTTGATAAAGCATATAGAATGAGAATTGACTTGAAAGAAAACTCTACCGATGAATTCGTAGGCATTCTCGAACCAAATGCCATCGATTCTTACAGAAGCTTGTATGATAAAAACTTGCAACGGAGTTATCTTGCTTTGGTTGGTGCTTATTTACTTGTTGGCATCGAAGCTTTTGTTGACAGGCATCTGATGGAATTTGATGTTTCAGATAACTTAACGATGTCTATTTATCCCTCAGCAGGATTCTATGCCTCCGGAGTAACGATGCACCTTAAACTTAAATAGTTTTTCTACAGGTCCATTTACATCCAACCAAGTATTTTGGCAAATTTCATCATTTCAATTTGATTGACTATCTTCATTTTTCCGGTAAGAATAGCCATCATTGGATTGAGTTCTCCCTTCACAATTTTTTTAAAATCTTCAGCCTTGGCTTTAATTACACAATTGGGCTCACCAACTAGCCCATCCTCAACTCGCATCTCTCCCTTTTCTACAATTATAGTCACCAATCCCCCACCTTCGCCTTCCAGATCAAAGTGAAATACTGTATTCATCCCCTCAATCACCAGTAAATTAACTTTTTCAGGTACTTTAAATAAAAATTCTTTCGCCGTCATGCTTATGATTTTATGACACAAATTATTACAATTTTTCTATACTAATCACTATACTTATGTAAAGCCTTAAAAGTAATCCCCATTCAAAATTTTTGGATCCTATTTTGGTAACATATCCTGGACATGCATCCAAAATCAAATGCCTGAAAAGTTCTAGACTTTTGCAGTTGAACAAATTGAAATGCATTTACGCTCAAGTCTCTATTAATCTATAGTTTTGCAAAAATAAAGTGAACTAATTCTCTTTTGTTGGTGAAAACATAATGTATGAAAATCATTTTCTTAGGCACACCTGATTTTGCTTTGCCATCCTTGGACGTAGTGAATGATCACTTTGATTTAATTGCGGTCATTACAGCTCCTGATAAAAGAGGAGGCCGAGGTCACGGCTGGATTGAATCACCCGTAAAAAAGTGGGCACTTGAACATAATAAAAAATTGTTGCAACCAAAGAATTTGAAGTCACCCAAGTTCCTGAATAATCTTAAAAAATTAGGAGCAGATATATTTGTGGTGGTGGCATTTAGAATGCTTCCAAAAGAAGTTTGGAATATGCCAGAGCTGGGAACCATTAACCTTCATGGTTCATTATTACCTAAATATAGAGGGGCCGCCCCTATTCAAAGAGCTATCCTCAATGGAGAAAATGACACCGGCCTGACAACTTTTATCCTAAAAGAAGAAATTGATACCGGGGATATCTTACTCCAAAAAAAAATCCATATAGAACCTAATGAAAATTTTGGAAGCCTCTATGAGAAAATGAAAAGAGAAGGGAGCCATTTATTAAAAGAAACCTTGGATAAAATGATATCAAAAAGCATTCAACCAACTAAACAATTAAATGAACTTGCATCGCCAGCACCAAAAATTTCGCCAAAAGACTTAGAAATCAATTGGCATCAACCTGTAGAAAATGTTCACAATCAAATAAGGGCATTTAGTCCTTTTCCCGGAGCTTGGACAACTTATGAACACAAAATATTTAAAATATTTTCAGCATCTAGACTTATGATTCAACCAGTTGAACCGCCCGGAAATTGGGTAATTGAAAATAGAAAATCATTAAAAATTGCCTGCTTAGATGGATATATTCAAGTTTTGAGTATCCAACCTCCTTCAAAAAAATGTATGGATGTGGTGGCTTTTTTGAACGGATTTCAACAGTAAAATAGATACTTGTAAATTTAAAAATGTACCAAGTGCTATCCCTAAAAAAAGAATCCTAATGGAAATTTTTAAATCGAGTCAAAATACAATAACTAAATTTAAAAACATTTGGTCTGAACTTACGTCAGAAGTTTATAACAATTAAACGATTCCGTATGATGCTTTAAATCAGTAATATTAGTATCCGGATTTTTTATCTGCATCAGTACCATTATCGGTTTTTACATTTGATGCTTTTTTTACACGCTTTTTATTACAGTCTCCTGCATCTGGTCCGGGTGGTCTTGCCATTTCAGAATCTTCTTTCTTACTTACTCTGAACTCAACTCGTCTGTTGATATAATGCAAATTAGATTTTTTTCCAAACGGCGACTCTTCTCCACCATACATGAGTATAAATCTCTCCCTTGGGATTTTATACTTATCTATGATATACTCAATAGCATTTTTTGCTCTATTATAAGATAAAACATTATTATAGCTATTAGAATTACGAACATCTGTATGACCAATTGCTGTGATTTTTAAATCAGGATAGGTAATCATAACTTCAGCAACATGGTGGAGCTGAGGATAGTATTGAGGTTTTACACAATATTCATCCAAATTAAAATGAACCATTGGTAAAAACCAATCCGGAGGACAGCATGCCTTTTTCCCATCAGGTCCTACAAGCCCTGATGAAGCAAGCTTATTGTCAACAAGCTTATTGACATCACCTTCTGTTAAAATTGGTTGAACTGGAATTTGTGCAACTCCAAGGCTGTCTGTTCTATAACCGGGAGGAGAATAAGGTTCTTTATCTTTAAAATCTTTTATCCCATCATCATCACTGTCCACCGCAATTCCTCTGGTATCAACTGGGGCGCCAGGTACACTATTTGTTTCCTGGTCTAAGATATCAATGACTCCATCCTGATCTGTGTCCTTAGGATCAAAAATAGCTCTTTGCTTCAAAGCTGCAATGTCATCATATACCGCATCTATTGGGTTTAACCAATACAATGGTTCAGTTCTTTTCTTAAGATTTCCAAGATTTATTCCCAATCGTAAATTGGTATAGTGTGCGATGTCGTTGTTATTAGTTTGATCAGTACTTGATCTCCATTTAATACCATCAAGATAATCATTGTCTGAAGTAATCAACTGATGTTCCAGTGAAATATTAAATCTTCGGTTAATCTTTCTGGAAACCCCAACTGCTCCGGTAAACTGAAAAAGAACATTATATTCATCCCCCACTCTAAAAATACCTCTCTTCTTAAATGCTTCAGTCTCATAAGTGCCGTCGTAAAGTGCTTTTAAGTCAGACTTAATTTCTTTTCGCCCTTGACGGGTATTGAATTTGTCTCCTGTAAAACCAATCCTGTTAATAATATTTTGGTAATCAGCTCCATTTGCATCTCTCAAATCCATCATGGTCCTGTTATGGTAGGCGCCAAAACCAAGGACTAAATACCAATTCCATTTATTTCTTTCTTTATGAAATAGCAAATTTCCAAGATTTAAAACACCTTGTAAAGACCCTCCGAAATAATCTGTCCGATATGATGGAAACCAAGGGTTGTTTCGGTTATAACCATCAAAAACCCTTCTGTTTTGACCTTTGGGCTCCAAATAAAATTGCTCTGGTTCCAAACTCTCCCCATAAGGTTGAGTTTCAAGGCCTTTGGATCTTGAATAGGTTGCATCTAAACGGATTGAAAAAACATAGTGAATAGCTCTCCTCAAGTGCAATCCCACACCAAATCCTGCAAACGGATTTAAAGGATCCACATCTCCATCTATTAGAAAGTGCCCCCCATGAATCCCCAATTCCCATACATCTTTTGGCTTAGGAGGATATTTGGCTTTGCCAGACTTCCATAAAGCTGTTTTGTCAATCTGAATAGCAACCCTATCGTTAACAGCCTTTGCCGAGTCAACCTGTGCATTCACCAGGCCCATAAAAAACCAGGCAAGTGTAAAGGATACTATGGCTCTTGACATAACATATGGTTTTACGTTCTGCATTGTTAATACAACAATCCATGCAAATTTATACAAAAACCCAGCCATTTTTGAGATTTTAGATATAAATATAATAAAATATTTATATATGTTTGATTATCTAGTATTTAATATAATGTTTTAGAGCCCTATTAAATAAGTTTACTGGCTCTGATTCCTCTCCTTTTACTTGTTCCAGTGCTATTTTAATGGTACTGGAAACATCATTAAAAATAGAATGCTCATCCATAAGTGACTCTTTCTGCATGAGATAATTAAATGTCCTAGCCATCCCACAATTTGCTATAAAATCCGGAATCAGTGCCAATTCGGCATCTACTGCTTGACTGGTATCTCCAAAGATAATTTGATCTTCCACAAATGGAACATTTGCTCCACAACTAACCATTTTGGTGCCGTGATCAATGAGTGTTTGGAGTTGGACATGACTCACTATCCTGGAGGCAGCTGCCGGAATAAATATTTCGCACCCCATCTTCCAGGCAATTTTGTTCACTTCTTCTGCCGGCTGGGTACCACTTGGATTCAATTGATTCCCATCCTTGTTTAAAAAGAGTTGTCTGATTTCTTCTTCTGAAAAACCAGATTCACTTATCATACCATATTGGCGATCAAGTATGACCTTAATTTTGACTCCTTGACGAGCTAAGTATAAGGCCGCAGCAGAAGCAACATTTCCCCACCCCTGAATAAAAGCAGATTTGCCTGACAAATCACTTTGCTTATAAATATCATAATAATGTCGGACAGATTCAGCAACCCCAAATCCTGTAATCATATCTGCAACCGTGTAATTACCTTTTCCATTATCTGGACTGTATTCCTGAAGGCAAACTGGAAGCTTACATCCATGATCTAGTTGATTCAAGGCAGATTTTTTACCTTCTTCTGAATAATTAAAATGCCCGGTTAAGACTCCTTCCTGTGGATGAATTATTCCGAGTGCTTCAGTAATCGGAAAAACATCTTTGACCTCATCTACATTAAGATCTCCGCCAGTTCCATAATAAAATTTTAAGAGGGGACGTATGGCCTTGTACCATCTTTCCAATACTTCAGTTTTCCTGGGATCCCATGGGTCAAAATCAATACCTGATTTTGCACCACCAATTGAAGGTCCGCAAACACTGAATTTTATTTCCATAACTTTTGCCAATGATACCACTTCCTTCTTGGTAAGACCTTTTCTCATCCTGGTTCCTCCACCTGCAGCCCCACCTTTCAAGGAATTTATTACAAGCCAACCTTTTGCATCTGTATGTTCATCATTCCATTCAAAGACTATTTCTGGATGTTTTGCCAAGTAAGCCTCTAATTTGTTTTTCATGTCTTTTTATTTGAATGGTAAAATTAAGGGCTATCAATGGTTTAAGATGGATTAATACAAATAAAATTCATATTAAAATAAAAAATAATATGTATTTTTGCCAAAATGTAAATAATGGAATTCAATCTTTCATTCCCGAATCCTCAGCAAATTAATACTTGGAGTTCACAAGTCCATTCAGTCAAATTCAATCTTGAGAAATCTCCTAAATTAGAGGATATTGATGTCGTTATTCTTGGAACTGGATCCGAAGTATCAAAAAAAATCAGAGATGAATTTTATAAAATGAATCTGTCGGTATTTAGAGATTTGACAATTATGGATTTGGGGGACATTGATCCTCACCATCCAAAAGATGTTTCTAAAGTCTTGTTCTACTTACTAAATCACAACATCATCCCAATAGTCTTTGCCTGCCCAAAGGAAATATTATTTGGAATAGATGAATTTCAGGAAACTCGCATGGAGCCATATAGTTTATCACTTATTTCCAATATGGTAAATAGTAATGATTTAGATAATTTTAATAAAAGCCTCTTCCTAAAAAAGGTTCATCTAATAGCACTTCAAAGACATTATACAAATAAAGAGTTGTTGTTTGCAATTCAGGATCAGATAACAACTTTGTATTTATCAGAATATAGAAAATCAAATTCTTCATTTGAACCATTTGCAAGAAATTCAGAGTATATATTCTTTGATCTAAATGCCATTAGAACAAGCGACTTCCCCGCAAATAAAATACATGCAGCAAGTGGATTGTTCTCTGAAGAAGCCGTCGGAATATGCAAGATGTCCGGCTCTGGAGACAAAACAAAATGCTTGTTCATTTCTGATTGGAATGCAACAGATTTCTCTCAATGTGAAAATTTAGTTGCCCAAATGATATGGTATTTTGTTGAAGGTGTTGCACTGCGAAAATTTGACCATCTGGATCAAACTCGGCACATCACAGAATATATTGTGGAACTACAGGATTCAGAAGCTCAAATTCAATTTTACAAATCAGAAATCAGTGGAAAATGGTGGTTTAGAACCCCCGGAATTGATGAAGACATCAAACCGTCTTTAACTCCATGCACCTACGAAGAATATTTAATGACAGTACAGGCTCATGCACCGGTAAGAATCCTGGAATTATTCCGTTAGAATTTTTTCAAGTTGTGATGACCTTGATCCTTTAATTAAAATCAATTTTTCTTTTGGCATATTTTTATAAATCCAACTCTTCGCTAAATCTACATTCTCAAATAAAATAAATTTGTCTTGCGCTAATTTGTTATTGTACTCACTGCCAATAAGTATAACTTTTTCAAAACCAGCAGACACTAATAATTCTGTAAGATTTTGATGTTCTTCCTGACTTGAATCCCCTAATTCCGCCATCTTTCCTAAGACAACCCATTTTTCATTGTGCTCAAATTCGCGAAAACTTTCAATAGCTGCTGACATGGATGCCGGATTGGCATTATAAGCATCTAAAATCACTTTGTTATTGCCCCAAGTTGTAATCTGAGATCGCATATTCTGTGGATAATAATCATCCAACCCTTTTGATATTTGTTCAATGTCCAAACCTAAATGACGTGCTATCGTAATAGAAGCTATTACATTCTGATAATTATGAACACCAAAAAGATGAGCAAAATAATCTACCGCATCCAAATCGTAAAAAGCTCTTAATTTGATCTCTGGAATTTGCTGAAGCAACTCGTAGGTATAATCTGAATTCGTTTTTTTATCTCCAAAACTCAATCCATCTTTGAACAGTGAATACATTTGATTTAGTTGCGGGTCGTTCAAATTAAAAAACAAGGTGCCTCCCCTATTTGCAACATCATCAAACAGTTCTTTCTTAGTTTTAATTACGCCCTCAAAACTTCCAAATCCTTCAATATGCGCTTTCCCAAGGCTCGTAATGAGCGCCATATCCGGAACACCTATCTCTGTCAACTCTTTAATATCACCGGGTTTATTAGCTCCCATCTCCAAAACAAGAACTTCATGGCGAGGTTCCAACTTAAAAATGGTGAGTGGAACACCAATGTGATTGTTTAAATTTCCTTGGGTGGCTAAAGTTTGAAATTTTTCTTTCAAAATAAAATAGAGTAATTCCTTAGTAGTTGTTTTCCCATTTGAACCGGTTATTCCGATAACCTTTGCATTCATCTTCTTGCGATGTAATTGAGCAAGACCCTGCATAGATTTTAGAACATCATCCACTCGGATAACACGACTTTCCAACCCTATATTTTCGTCTACAACAACAAAAGATGCCCCTTTCTCAAGTGCTTGAGGAGCAAATTCATTTCCATTGAAATTTGCGCCTTTCAAAGAAAAGTAAATATCTCCTTCCTTTAATTTACGGGTGTCGGTGACGATTCGATCTACCCGACCATCAAATAATTCGTATAAAGCTATTGAATCCATACAAAAAAAAATCCCCACAATATGTGAGGATTTTTTAAATGCTTATAATTTAATTTATTTAAAAGATCTTTTTTGCTTTGGCATTTTACGTTTAAACTCAAGACCACCAGCATCTTCATTACCCTCCGGACCACCGGTTCTGGTCATCGCGCACCTAAAACCAATGTTGCGATCTGATTTATCTTCATCTTTAAATCTTCTTGATCCAGGTGAAAGCCAAAACAATCGGTCGGACCATGAACCTCCTTTGATTACTCTTGATTTATTGCTGATCAATGAATATTTTCCATAGGCATATTCAACTGATTCTGAGTCATCATCCCTAAAATCTTTAACCCCACCTTTATTATAGTTTTCCCTCTCAGTAACTGCTGAATCCGTAACCATCTGATACCTTAACATACCCAAGCTATCCTTTTCGACCGGAACTCCTGATTCATCCAATACCAATTCCTTAAATTCATTACCACGAAATGGATTCAAATCATGATTCTCAACATCTCTTAAAGTAGTCGCAGTCAAAGGACGAAAAACATCCTCAACCCACTCTGAAACATTTCCTGCCATGTTATAAAGTCCAAAATCATTTGGCCAAAATGTCCTTACAGGACCAGGAATATGAGAATGGTCATTCAACTTTCCAGCCATACCCATATAGTCCCCACCAGCCTTTTTGAAATTGGCCATTATGTTACCCATGTATTTATCTCTTCTTTTGTATCTGGCGGTATTGCCATCCCAAGGAAAAAATCTTTTATCAGTGTACAACTCATCACCATTAACTGACTGCTTACCTTTTAATGCCAAGGCAGCATACTCCCATTCAGCCTCAGTTGGCAATCGGTATTCAGGAAGTAAAATTCCATCTTCGAATCTTACTGAGCGCTCACCACCAGTCGTGATATCCGGCAAGTTCTTTCTAACATTTCCTTGATATTGACCAGCTAAGTAAGATTTAGTATCAAAATTTTCAGCATCAACCTGATCTGGATTAGGGTTAAAGATGCCCTTCTCAATAAGAATCATCTCATTGACTCTGTCAGTTCGCCACTTGCAATAGTCTTTAGCCTGTAACCAGCTAACACCGACTACCGGATATTCATCATAGGACGGAAACCTAAAGTAAGTCTCTACGAAAGGCTCGTTGTAAGCCAATTCTTCTCGCCAAACTAATGTGTCGGGCAAGGCTTTTCGAGCTACATCCGGATAAGACTTGAAAACTCTTCCCAACCAGAATACATATTCCCTGTAATTTATGTTTGAAACTTCTGTCTCATCCATGTAAAAAGAGGATACAGTAACCCTTCTAGGGATGTTATTCCACTCATAAGTTACATCTTCCTGAGTCAAACCCATCGTAAAAGTCCCCCCCTCTATAAGAACTAGATTGGGTCCAGTGGGTTGACCGGCATAATCTACCTTTTCAAAACCACCGTATTCAGGATCGTTGTACTTCCAGCCTGTGGCTGATGAACGATCATTATTCCTTTTGCTACAGGCGCTTATCATTAAAAATAAGCCCAAGAGCGATACCATAGAAAATACATTGACTTTCATCCTACTACTGTCTTTAATTTTTAGGAGAACAAAATTAGCTAATTATTTATTGTGCGAAGATAACTTTTTAATAAAATTTAATTAAAAGCTTCAAAACAGTCCTGAATGTTCTTCTTTTTCCGCTTTTCCGGCATTTTGTTGAATAAAATACTTATTTCATGACTCCCCCCTAAACCTATCCCCAATTTAGAAAGGGTATAATCAAAACTGTATGCCAACTTCCAAGAATCCTTCCTAAAACCTATCACCCCGATCATTGCATCAGCATTCTGTCTTGCATGCCGGTACCAAAGTCCTGCAAAGACCGTGCTAAATTGATATTGAGTCCCCATATTCAGTTGAAAAAATGAAGATTGAGTGACGATTTGTATTCCCGGACTTAACAACCCTGAGGTACCTCTGCTGTTTCTATCTAATCTAAAGGAAAAACCTCCATGAACTCCCCAACGAACAGGTAAGCCCCCAAACCCATTCTGATTCACTTGCAATATTCCTATGTCAGGACTGTTAAAATGCTTGGCGGAAATCCCCAAATAGTAGTCCGGCGAGTAATACAATAAACCTACACCAGCATCAAAATATGACTTATTTGTTTCCAACGGTCTTGACTCCTTTGACAAAATGGGCAAGCCTCCCGGGGATAAATATCCTGTTGCAGGATCAATTTGATCACCAAAAATAAATTTGTCCCAGCCATAATTAACCTGCACAAATCCAAGCTCAAGACCACCCTTTATCACATGACCATCTGAATTCAATTGGATTTTGTACCCATACATCCCTGCCACCTTTATAGTTTTAATCAACCCATCCCCGGCATCATCTGCGGTTAATTCCAAACCAAATCCACTTTTAAGCTTTGTAAAATATTGATCGTAAGCCAGGTTATAGGTGACGTATGTTTTAAAGCTTTGATCTACAAATGGCCATTGATTCCTGTATATGATACCAAGCCTCGGGCCTTCACTCAATCCAGCAAAAGCAGGATTCATCTGTAAAGGAGCAGCATAAAATTGACTAAATATTGGATCCTGAGCTGACAGCCCTTGTAAGCCAATTAAATGTGTCCAAATTAAGGCGAGTATATATATTGCTTTTCTAAAAAACATATTGACAATAAGTATGTTAAAACTACGTTAAGTATCCAAATTCCGAACTATAGAAATTAATTGTACCTAATTAAACCTTGTTATGAAATCAATTCTAAAGGTACTCCTCGGATTATTTCCATATATTTTATTTGCACAACAAAGTTATACCAATACATTCAACTTTGAATGGATAAACTTAGACAAATCTAATAAAGGATTAGTTCAGAAAGGTCCTATTGATATTTTTAACGGTGCATTAAGAGATCAGTCAACCCCTGACATTCCTGTCTTACGATATGAAATTCCCTTACAAATTGAAGGCAGCATTAACATTAAGTTACTTGTAAATCAAAGCGAAATTGTAAACTTCAATTCCACAGGAACCCTGAATCAAATTCCAAATTTGGAGGATGATTTCGTAACTCGGTATTCCATTTTTAATGAAAGAGGGCGTACAAAAGCAATAGTTGAATTAATTCCTGTAAAAAAATCAAGCCATCAAAGTTATGAAAGGATTCTCTCTTGTAAAATAGACGTCTTTTTTGTTCCCAACATAGTTTCCAGAAGCCCTAACACTCCTCCATACACCTATAATTCAATTTTAAAAAGTGGTAATATTTATAAAATAGCCTTATCCAATAAAGGAATCTATAAATTAGACAAAAATTATCTTGAAAAAAATTTAAAAATAAGCCTTGCCTCAGTTGATCCTAAAAATATTCATATTTACGGAAACGGTGGAGTCCCATTGCCTGAATCCAATTCAGTAGCAAGAATAGATGATCTTAAAGAAAACAGTCTGTACATCAATGGTGAAGAAGATGGAGTGTTTGATGAAAATGATTACATCCTATTTTATGCCAATGGACCTGATTCCCAGTTATATAATGAAGGAAGTGAAGATTTTCTATATACAAAAAATCCCTACAGCCAAAAGTCATATTATTATATAAAAATTGACAATACACCTGGGTTAAGAGTCCTGAAAAATAATTTTATTGAAAGTGGTAATTATGTTTCGTCATCTGGCCTATTAAGTATTCACCATGAAAAAGAGTTATACAATTTGCTAGATCTAGATGAATGCAACCATGGTTCAGGGCAAAAATGGTACGGGGAAGACTTAGGGAATTCCCGAAGTCTTGATTTAAACTCAATCTTCTATTTTCCTGGTCTGGATCAAAGTCGAAAAACAAAATTGAAGGCTTTGTTTGCATCCAGATCAAACAGGACTTCTACCCTGAATATTAATGTAGATGGAGAATCTGTTTCCAAATCACTTTCCACAATTGGCTATAGTTGCACTTCAAACTTTGCTGCCAATAACTTTATATTTTCTGATTTGAATTTAAAAAATGAACTACCTAAAATAAAAATAACATTTCCTGATAATGGAAGCAGTTCAGATGGTTGGTTGGATTGGATACAACTTACCGCTTGGAGAAAGTACGATTATCTGAGTAAACCATTATTTGTCTTTGACCCTGAATCCAAGCTAAATAGTTTTAGCACTTATAAAATTGCAAATCCTGGATCAAATTTATTCTGCTGGAATATAACATCTTCATTGAATCCGGTCGAAATACCTTATAAAGTAATTTCGGGAAATTTGGAATTTACCGATGAAAGCTTTGGTAAGTTGTCGGAATACCTGGTTTTTGATCCTTCAGCCAATTATCCGACTCCTGAATACATTGGTAGCGTAGAAAATCAAAACTTACATGGTCTTGAAATTTATGATTTCGCAATCATTTATTACAAAGATTTTAAAAATGAAGCAGAAAGATTATTGCAACATAGACAAAAACACAGCAACATTAAAGGAGTAATTGTCGATGTGGATCATATTTACAATGAATTTGGTTGTGGATCCAAGGATCCAACTGCCATTAGGGATTTTCTCAGAATGCTTTACCTCAGGAATCCTCAATTCAGATATGTAACACTTCTTGGAGCGGCAAGCTATGATTTCAGATATTTGAATACAAAAGTAAAAGATCAAAATTTAGTGAGCACTTATGAAACATCAGAATCTCTTGACCCAATTAATTCATTTCCTACAGATGATTACTTTGGCTTATTAGATGAAAATGAAGGCGAGAACTTAGCTGGTTTACTGGATCTGTCCATTGGTAGAATTCTGGCCAGAACTCAGGAAGAGGCAAGAGATTTTGTGGATAAAATTATTCGTTATGATACTGACCCTAACACTTACGCAGATTGGAGGTTAAACTTAATTTTTTCAGGAGATGACGAAGATGGAAACATTCACATGTCAGATATGGACCGAATAGCACAATCGGTCAAAAGCCAAAATCCACTCTTCAATCAACAAAAAATTTATCTAGATGCTTATGAACAGATCACCACTCCGGGTGGAGAAAGATATCCGGAAGTAAATAAAGCAATTAATACATCCGTTTTCACTGGAGCACTTGTATTTTCCTACATGGGGCATGGTGGTCCTACAGGTCTGGGACAGGAAAGAATCCTCCAGGATTTTGACATCAGGCAGTGGGACAATTTAAATAAAATGTTTTTAATGGTCACTGCCACATGTACTTTTACCGGATTTGACGACCCGGAAATAACAAGTGCCGGCCAATTGACAATGCTGCAAAAAGGAGGAACCATTGGCATGTTTTCAACAGTTAGAGCGGTATATGCCAGTGAAAATTACCAGTTGACCAATTCTGTTTTTAACAATTTTTATGGGAAAGAAAATGGAAAATTCTTAACCATGGGGGAAATTCTCACCCGCTCCAAAAACCAAAACTCTGCACCCGGGATTCTTCAAAATTCAAGAAAATTTTTACTATTTGGTGACCCTTCCCAAACTTTGGCATACCCAATTTTGGAAAACGAAGTTTTGTCTATAAATGACCGACCACTTGGACCTATATTAGATACCATTCGCGCATTGCAAACTGTAAGAGTTAAAGGCAGGGTTAAGTTACCTAATGGACAAACTGCAAGTGATTTCAATGGCCTTTTGTACACTACAGTATTTGACAAGCCAATTGATTTAAAAACAAGGGCCAATGATCCATCAAGTCGTGAACAAACATTCAGTATTCAAAAGAATATAATTTTTAAGGGTAATTCAGAAGTAAAAAACGGAGAATGGGAGTTTACTTTTATCGTACCAAAAGACATCAATTTTTCAATCGGTCAAGGAAAAATAAGTTTGTATGCCACCAACGAAAAAAACCTTGATGCATCAGGATATACTGATAAATTTTTAATTGGAGGGTTCACCTCAGATACTACAACCAAAGACCTCCCTCCAGTCGTCAAATTATACATAAACAATGATCAGTTTGTCAGCGGTGGTATTACGGATGAGAATCCTAAAATTTTTGCACGAATTTCTGATGACATGGGGATAAATATTTCAGGAAACAGCATTGGACATGACCTTAGTGCGATCATTGACTTAAACACTGAATCTCCTATCATTCTGAATAATTTCTTTAAATCACAATTAAATGATTACCGGTCAGGAGAAATTACCTATCCTTTAAAGAATTTAAAACCAGGTAAACACACTTTAAGTTTAATCGCATGGGATATCACAAATAACCAGGGAAGCGCGAACATTGAATTTAATGTAATCGATAATGATGACATCAGCCTGGAAAGAGTGCTCAATTACCCAAACCCTTTTAATAGAAAAACAAATTTTCAGTTTGAAACTAATTTAACAGGATTACCTCTGGAGGTAACCATTTATATTCAATCCATAAGTGGAAAAATGGTAAAAACCATTCAAAAGAACATAAATATGGATGGATACCGAACAGCTGAAATTGAATGGGATGGAACCGATGATTTTGGATCTAAACTGGCTAATGGAGTTTACCTCTATCAGATTCGAGTAAGTGGAGATACCGGCACTACTTCGGTGAATAAACGTAGTAAACATCAAAAATTGTTAATTCTCCATTAACTGACTTGCTCATTAAAAGAACAATTTAGTACTTATCATTATTTATAATTAGCTGAAAAAACATAACTTTGCTTAATATTCATCCTTTTAATATGTCTAGAATAATATTTACTTGCTTATTACTGAACTTGGCCTTTGATCTTACAGCTCAAATTTGGGACCCAAGAAAAAATTGCGTGGTGGACGTTAATACTGATCAGTGTATTTCAAATACTTTGTTGACTGCGTTACCCTTCCTAAGGATTACACCTGATGCTCGTTCAGGGGCACTTGGAGATGCCGGTTTGGCATTAAGTGCTGATCCAAATGCCATGCATCACAATGCTGCCAGATTAGCTTTTGCTGAGAATGATTTAGCTATCTCTGCCACTTATTCTCCATGGTTAAGAAATTTAGGTATTGATGATATATACCTGCTTTACCTATCAGGATATAAGAAAATAGACGACAACCAAACAGCAGGTGCATCTATTCGCTTTTTCTCATTGGGTACAATTGAATTTAGAAACGAAGCAGGCGTAGATGAAGGCACAGGACAACCCAACGAATTAGAAATTACCGGTGCCTATAGTAGAAAACTTTCAAATAAATTATCTGCCAGTCTGAGTGCCAAATTTGTTTACTCCAATTTGGCCACCGGCCGATCAGTGGGTGGAGTACAAATCTTTCCTGCAAAAACATTTGGAGCAGATATTGGTGTCTTTTATAAAACCCCAATGGGTGCAAGCGGTAGAAGAAATTATTTGAGCATTGGTTCGGCTATCACAAACATTGGAGCCAAGGTAACCTACACTAAATCAGTAGTTAAAGATTTTATTCCAACCAATTTTGGAATTGGCGGAAATTATGAAATGAATTTTGATGACTTTAATACCCTTAATATTATTCTGGATTGCAACAAACTTTTAGTTCCAAGTACCATCCCTTTTGGTCATCCAGATTTTGATAAAAATCAGAATACGATTGCCGATACACGCGAAAAATCCCTGTTTGAAGGTATTCTTGGTTCATTTGGAGATGCAGTCGGGGGATTCACAGAAGAGGTACAAGAAATTACTTTTTCAGGAGCATTAGAATATTGGTATGACAAACAGTTTGCTGTTAGAATGGGTTATTTTCATGAGCACGCTCTTAAAGGGAACAGACGTTTCTTTACCTTAGGTTGTGGTTTAAAATATAATGTTTTCGGAATTAATCTTTCATACCTGGTACCGGTAAATATCAACAGGAGTCCGCTTGCTAATACGCTGCGTTTTTCTTTTGTTTTTGACATGGCAGCGTTCAAAGATGAAAATAATTAAAAAAATAAGCCAGTATAAGCCGGATTCTGTCATCCAATGGATGTGCTGTCATTTATCTGGATCCGGCATCACTGCCGAATTCTAGCTGCCTACCCTTCCATCTGCAATATTGCACAATTGAGGAATTGAACCCTTTCGGGTTAATGGATTTATTTGGCATTTCAACACACAAGGTTTATCCGAAACCAGCATTACTGCATGGTTCTGTGCGCTCTTACCACACATTTTCACCCTTACCCTTACCGAAGTAAAGGCGGTAATTTTCTGCGACACTTTCTGTTTCCACACATTTGTGGAACCCACCTGTTAGGTGGTGTGTTTCCTCACGTTGTCCGGACTTTCCTCTTGCCTAAAAAAGCAAGCGACAGACACTGGCTCGAACAAATTTATAAAATTCAAAACTATTGTTGGGTTTTTTTCGCATTATAATTAAATACAATGTATAATACATTAACTTTATGCTGTGAATTTGGAGGATTTAAATCTGAAGAAGCATAAGCATTGGTTTTACCTATGGCTTATAGCTCTTTTGATGGTAGCACTGGGTAAAATTTACGAGATTTATTACCCTGAATTTAAGCATGACAGAGGTCATCAATTTCTGAAGCAGTGTCAACAGAAAATAAATCAAATTGAAATTGCTAGTAAAGAGCTGGAAACACAAATAAAAGGAATCCACTCCTCTATTCAGAATAAAAACGAATTCATTGCAGAAATAAGTAGAAGATTAAACAAGCAAGGTCGATTTTCGGACTTTTCAATAGTTTTTTGTGAAAATGAAAAACTCATATATTGGAATCGCGATAATGTCAGATTCGATCCTAAATGGTGCCCCTGTTTGGAGAATGATGGAAGCGGAGTTTTTGATTTCGAAAACAGTTATTATTTTGGTATCAACAAAACATTGAATTCTGAAAAATTTGGCTTATGCTATATCTTATATTCAGAACTTTCCCCAAACGACATAAATGGTAAAGAATTTCATATTTCAGAAGAAAAAAGTTCAAGTGAAACACTCACACTAAAAAATGGAAAGGGACAAAGCATTGCATATATAAGTAATATCGGAGGCAATTTGTCATCTGAATTTTCTAACAGCATTCTTATTTTCTATCTACTTCTGCTTGTCATATTTTACTTTCCAACACATTATTTTGGTAAAATATTTTTTAATACAGGTTTAAATTCCTGGGGATTCTTAACTCTTCTTATTGGCATAATAGCTACCAGCAGTTTAGCTAATTGGCTCGTATCAAATCCTGATTATTTTGACAGCATCTTTACTTCATCCAAGATTAAGACAAATTATTTTCAATATACCTTATTTGAATTAATTGTATTGTCAATTTTGGTATTTCATATTGCATACTTTTTTCACAAATATTATAAACTTAAGGTCAATCAGCCAGCCGGTAAAAATTACGTTGATCTTATCATCCCATTATTTAATTACATCATCACTTTTCTCGCGCTACTGGTTTATTGTAACTTGTTCAAAACGGTATTCGTAAAATCTGAATTTAGTTTCAACTTGGATAAATCCATTTTTTTGCCCCTGGAGAACTATTTACTACTAATTTCCCTCTTGTTAATATTGATTTCTGTTTTTCTCATTGCTCACAAACTTTGTTTGAGCACCACAAGTTACCAACTACCTATAAAAAGAAGAGTTCAACTGTTTTTACTTGCGTATGTTCTTACTCTGCCATTACTTTATAAACTAAATCTTGAAATAACATTTATATCGTTCTTTCTTAGTTCATCAATCATTATTTGGCTGCTTGACTATTTTGTAGATTACAAACAAACCAGTGCATTATGGCTGATAAGTTGGATCTTAATAATAAGTTTCCTGACTTCAGGGTTAATCTTCCACTACCAAAACATTAGAAAACGGTACGAAAAAATCGAATTACTTAATTCAATAAGTAATATAGGGTATGCGAAAATAGACTCAAACGCAACTTCAATCTCATCGGAATTAGGTTTGCTGATTGAAAAAAGCAATCAGCTGGGTTATGATTTATTTATTTATGAAAATGAAATCCCCAGATACAGTTCGAATTTTAAAAAACCAGAACTTATACAATTTAAAAATGACCTAGGACCTAAAAACAGAACCATAGTGGTCAGAAATTCGGAAGAGTGGTTGGTTCAAAAAATAAAACCAAGCTACTTAATTTTACTGTCTCACCCAATCCCTTCTATAGTTAAAGCGATTTCTCTCTTCAGCTATTTATTTACCATACTTATAATAATATCATACTTAGTAAGTCTCATTCACCAAAAGTACCCAATTCTTCCTGAGGGCTTAAACATTCAAGTGGATGACAAGCCTTCTCTCCGAACAAAAATACAATTCTATATTATACTTGGAATTGTATTTAGCTTTTTGATTATCGCTTTGGTAACAGTATTTTTTACAAAAAAATCTGAGCAACAAATTACTGAAGAAACTCTATTTAATAAAATTAAATATTTAAGCACTTTCCTTGAACAATCAATATCTTCAACAAATAATCTTGAAGACGCTCAATTTGTTTTGATTGAACAAATAAAATCCACATCTTCTCTATTTGACTATGGCGTTGAGTTTTATGACAATCAGGGCTTTGAAGTTAATCTTTATAAAAATCAAACGAATACTAACACAAAAATTAAACTTTGTAATCCTGCCTTTTATTTTTATTACCCTTTTGGAATATCTGACATCGTTATTAAAGTGGATGATGACATGAACAGGCAGATCAAAATTTCTGGATTCAAAAACATTTTTTTAAATAATATCAGATTGGGAACTCTTGAAATGGTAAGTTATATAAATAATGAAAAAGCAAGAGACAATAGATTAAATAACCTAATAAATACTTTACTAAATATTTATGTATTCTTATTTCTGATTGCCGCAAGTCTTGCGACTATTTTAGCCAATTCCATAACATCTCCTTTGGAAGTCTTAAGTGACAAACTAAAATCCATGCGTCTTGGAAAAAGAAATGAAACACTTGATTGGTCGGGTCAAGATGAAATAGGTGAACTAATTCAGGATTACAACAGAATGGTAAGCCAGCTGGATGAAAGTGCGGGACTTTTAGCTAAATCTGAGAGAGATTCAGCATGGAGGGAAATGGCCAAGCAAGTCGCCCATGAGATTAAGAATCCGTTGACGCCCATGAAACTCAACATTCAGTATCTACAACAGAAAATCAAAAGTGGAGAAACTGATCTCAGCGGATTGATTCAACGAGTCTCATTAACTCTGTTGGAACAAATCGATGGATTGACTCAAATTGCAACTGAATTTTCGAATTTTGCAAAAATGCCCAAGGCTGAAAATGAAAAAATTTTAATAAATGATCTTGTATCATCCGTTCATGATCTTTTTCGCAAAAGAGAAGATGTGGATATTTACCTGATTGTTCCAATAGACGAGCTGTTTGTATTTTGTGATAAGAACCAAATGATAAGAGTATTGAATAATTTGATAAATAATTCGATACAGGCCATTCCAGAACACAGAAAAGGGAAAATTGATATCCAACTAGGTCAAAAAAATAACTTTGCCTTTATTTCAATTAAAGATAATGGAATTGGAATCAATGAAGATATGAGGGAAAAGGTATTCTTGCCAAATTTTACAACCAAAAATTCTGGTACCGGTCTCGGGTTGGCTATGTGCAGGCAAATTATTGAATCGGTAAATGGTAAAATATATTTTATTTCTGAAATAAATGTTGGTACTGAGTTTATTGTTGAACTACCCTTGATGAGAATAGAGAAAAACATAATTTAATATGATTAAATATTATTTCAGTCATTCTCTGATTGAAAGGAGCCTTTTAATATTAGGAGCGTCCAAGGATAGTCCACAGCAGAATATCTCATGTTTGAATTTTTCACTAAATTTGTTTTTCAAGATCGTAAAGAATCAGGCTTGAACATTTTGGTAAATGTATGATAGTGTAAACTCGTAAATTCAAATACACTCAAAAATGAAGGATTTATTATAGTATACTTTTAAACTGATCTCTTAACAGGTTGTTTCCATTTTAAATAAACGATTTTTATGGCTTCTTGGGTAATTAATTTTGGCTTAGTTTTATTGGCATTTATTGGGATGGAGTTTATGGCATGGTTCACCCATAAATACATTATGCACGGCTTCTTATGGTCTTGGCATGAAGATCATCATAAACCCCATCAATTAAAAGTAGGATTTTGGGAGAAAAATGATCGGTTCTTTCTGGTATTTGCCGTTCCAAGTTTCTTGTGTTATTTGCTTGGAAGTCTAGTTCCTGATCTAAGATGGTTACTCTTTATTGGAATAGGTATATCCATCTACGGAATTTGTTACTTTTTGGTCCATGATGTTTACATTCATAGAAGATTTGAATGGTTCAGACAACTAGACAATGATTATTCTAAAGCCGTGCTGAAAGCACATGGTGCACATCATGCCAAACAAACTAAAGAAGACGGTGAATCTTTCGGAATGCTATTTGTAAATCCTAAATACTTCAAAAGGAGAAAACTTAGCTAAGCTTTTTCCCAACTTTAGGAAAATTGAGTGCTTAAAGCAGTTTAGTCCTGAATTACTTTTGCAGGACCTCTTTCATTTTAATACCAATTTGTGAAGGAGATTCCACTACATGAATTCCACATTCCATCATTATCTTAATTTTAGCTTCTGCGGTGTCTTCTGCTCCTCCAATTATGGCTCCGGCATGCCCCATCTTTCTTCCCTTTGGAGCAGTCTTTCCGGCAATAAAACCTACTACAGGCTTTGTGCCATAATCTCTAATCCAAATTGCTGCATCTGTCTCCATGCTTCCACCAATCTCTCCTATCATTACAATTCCATCTGTTTCGTAATCTGCCATAAGCATTTGTATGGCCTGGAGGGTTGTCGTTCCTGGAATCGGATCACCTCCAATACCTATACAGGTAGATTGTCCTAACCCAGCCTGGGTTATCTGGTCTACAGCTTCATAGGTAAGAGTTCCCGAACGTGAAATAATTCCTACCCGACCTTTTCTATGAATAAATCCCGGCATAATACCAACTTTAGCCTCACCCGGTGTGATAACACCAGGACAATTTGGACCTATTAGAGTACACGGGTAATTTTTAAGATACTCCTTAACCTTTACCATGTCTTGCACTGGTACTCCTTCTGTAATGCAAATAATAACACTTATTCCCGCATCCGCCGCTTCCATAATTGCATCTGCAGCAAAAGCAGGTGGAACAAAAATAATGCTCGTATCAGCCTGAGTGGATTCTACTGCATTTTGGACTGTATTAAAAACGGGTAAATTCAAATGCATTTGACCGCCTTTACCTGGAGTAACTCCTCCAACCACAGGGGTCCCATAACTTATCATTTGCTCAGCATGAAAGCTTCCTTCTTTTCCTGTAAATCCCTGAACAATTATTCTGGAATTTTTATTCACCAATACACTCATGGTTTACTTATCTGTTTTCTTTTTGGTTTCAATAATAAAAATATCTTCATCTTGCCTTGCCATATGGTATTTCTCTCTGGCAAACTTTTCATAATTCTGCTCAAGGTCTTTTTTATCTTGTTTTGCTTCTGCAATCAGTTGGACATAATTCTCCTTTTGTGTCTTTAAATCTGAAAGTGAAGTGTAAATTTTGTATTGAGTAGCGAGATTAAACTTATCGAAAAAACACAGATAAATACTAAAAACAATAATTGTCAAAAGTGCTTTTTTCTTCCATGCGTACCTCGTAATTCTGGAAGGGATATGCAAAATATGCCTTTTATTCTTCATAAGAATAACATTTAAAGGCAAATATACATATCATTTATCTTTTAAGTATATTTTTTCCATAAAATTGAGCCTGGTCTCCTAACTCCTCTTCTATCCTAATTAATTGATTGTATTTAGCGGTTCTGTCAGACCTGGACAATGATCCGGTTTTAATTTGACCACAATTTAATGCAACAGAAAGGTCCGCAATGAAAGTATCTTCCGTCTCTCCTGAACGATGACTCATTACACTGGTGTAACCATTTCTTTGGGCCATTTGTACAGCATTGGTAGTCTCAGTGAGTGAACCAATCTGATTGACTTTTATTAAAATTGAATTAGCAGCTTTAAGGTTAATTCCCTGTTGCAATCTTTTTGGATTTGTAACAAATAAATCATCCCCAACTAACTGAATTTTGTGTCCTATCTTTTGACACAAATTGGTCCAACCTGTCCAGTCATCTTCCGCTAAACCATCTTCTATTGATATTAGTGGATATTTTGCAGCCCATCCAACCCAAAAGTCAACTAATTCATCTGAAGTTAAGGATTTGGAGCCAGACTTATGAAAATGATATACTCGATTAGCTTCATCATACATTTCTGAAACTGCAGCATCCATTGCGAGCCAAACATCTTCTCCTGGCTTGTAGCCAGCATTTTCTACTGCTTTTAAAATAAGCTCAATACCCTCCTCATTTGATCCAAGTGAAGGGGCAAAACCTCCCTCATCCCCTACATTAGTGGAATAGGATTTTGATTGCAGTACTTTTTTTAAGTTGTGAAAAATTTCAGAACCCATTCTGATGGCATGACTGATTGATTCAGCACCAACAGGCACGATCATAAATTCTTGGAAATCTAGTTTATTATCCGCATGCATGCCTCCATTTAGAATATTCATCATGGGCAGTGGCATCAAATGAGCATTTGTTCCTCCAATGTACCTAAATAATGAAAGATCAGTTTCAAGAGCTGCGGCCCTAGCACTTGCCAAGGAAACAGCCAATATTGAATTGGCACCAATTCTGGATTTATTCTCAGTGCCATCCAATTCTATCATTATTTGGTCAATATACCTCTGATCTGTAATTTCTACTCCTATTAACCGGTCAGCGATTTCTTCTTCGATAAATGAACAGGCTTTTAAAACCCCTTTACCCATGTAAACATTTTCATCTCTATCCCTCAACTCCACTGCCTCGTGTTTGCCTGTTGATGCACCGGATGGTACGGCTGCTCGCCCAATAAATCCATCATAGGTAATTACCTCAGCTTCCACTGTAGGAAAGCCTCTGCTGTCCAAAATTTGTCTTGCTATAACATCAACTATTTCACTCATGCTACTAATTTAAAATTTGACTAATTCCCAATTCTTTGTTGACCATACTTGAAAACTGATGAAACAAATATCTGGAATCATGTGGTCCAGGCCCTGCTTCGGGGTGGTACTGAACACTGAAAACGGGACGGTCATTAATCCGAATACCCTCAACACTTTTGTCATTTAAATTGATATGACTTAATGATATTTTATGCTTACTGGAAAGAACCTGTTCCGTATCAAGAGCAAATCCATGATTTTGACAGGTGATTTCACCCAAACCTGTTTCAAGATTTAGGACCGCATGATTTGAACCTCTGTGGCCATTTAGCATTTTGACTGTCTTTATTCCCATAGCCAAACCAAAAATCTGATGCCCCAAACATATACCAAATGCCGGCTTACCGGACTCTAAAATTTGACTTGCCGTTTGGATGGCATAATCCATGCTCGAAGGATCCCCCGGCCCGTTCGACAGAAAAAAAGCATCTGGCTTCCAATCCAACATGGTTGATATATTCGTTTGAGCAGGAAATACTCTAACATTGAAATGATGCTGGTTAAGCTGTTTTAATATGCTCGATTTTATACCAAAATCCAAGACCGCAAGGCGAACTGAATTTTCAGTATTTGGAATATCATATATTTGTTTGGTTGTCACTTTAGATGCTAACTCCAATCCATGCATATCTGGAACTCCATCCAATAATTCTCTAAGTTTTTGAATATCAAATTGTTCATTTGATATAATGGCATTCATCGCACCATTTACCCTGATATGTCTTACCAAGGCTCGTGTATCAATATCATGAATGCAAACTAAACTGTTCATCTCTAAATATTCCTGCAGCGAAGAATCAGTATTTAATCTGCTGAAATGATCAGAAAAATTACGACATACTAAACCAGCAATTTGGATATTGGAGGATTCAACTTCCTTTTGGTGTGTACCATAATTTCCAATATGAACATTCGTCATTACCAGTATCTGGCGGAAGTAACTTGGATCGGTGAAGATTTCCTGATACCCTGTCATGCCGGTATTAAAGCAGATTTCTCCAACCGTCGTACCAATGATTCCTGCAGATTTGCCGTGAAAAACTGTGCCATCCTTTAATAAAAGTATAGCTGGTTCACGAAAATTTTTAGACATTAAATCAATTTATATAAAATAAATGCAAATATATAATCTCTAAGTCACAGAACATAAATAATATAGTATCTCGCGAGTTGAAATGACAATAAAAGAATCTCTAAGCCATTTTTTATCAAAAGAAAATGCAAAAAAAAAGCGGCAAAAAGCCGCTTCGATTTATTCTTTTGTTTCCGAATCTTCAGAATTCAACTCTTCGGTTGAATTTTCAACAGCACCTTCGGCTTCAGATTTAGTTTTCTTTGCGGATCTTCTAGTTCTCTTCGCAGTTTTAGCCATAGGAGATTCTGCTACAGAGGTAGAAACCATAATATTGTTAAAATCTACGAGTTCAATCATGGCCATTTCTGCACCATCACCTTTTCGAAATCCGGTTCGGATAACTCTTGTGTATCCTCCAGGTCTTGTTGCAACTTTTTCAGCAACTTCTCCAAACAAAGAAGCAACAACATCTTTGTTTTGCAAATAACTAAAAACAATCCTTCTTGAGTGAGTTGAATTGTTCTTTGATTTTGTGATCAATGGTTCAATATAAACCCTAAGGGCCTTCGCTTTGGCCACTGTAGTGCTTATTCTTTTATATTTTATAAGTGCTCCGGCTAAATTTCTTAGCAAAGCCGAACGATGTCCTTTTTTTCTGCTTAGATGGTTAAACGCTTTACCATGTCTCATGACTCAATCTTTTAGTCTATAATAAAATCAATATTTCTGAATCGACTATTCTTCGTCCAGTTTATATTTTGAAAGATCCATTCCAAAACTCAGGTTCTTTGACTGTAAAAGTTCCTCAATTTCAACAAGGGATTTCTTACCAAAATTTCTAAATTTCAACAACTCGTGTGTATCAAACTTAACCATTTCTCCGAGAGAGTTAATTTTTGCCGCCTTCAGGCAATTATAAGCTCTTACGGACAAATCAAGATCTTCCAAAGGAGTTTTCAATAATTTTCGCATGTGCAAAACATGCTCATCCACTATCGTGTCTTCCTTACGAACAGCATCTTCGAAAGTAATATTTTCGTCTGTAATTAATAAAAGATGCTGTATCATTATTCTGGCAGCCTCCTTTACAGCCTCCTCAGGATGTATAGTGCCATCCGTTTTAATGTCTAAAAGCAATTTTTCGTAATCTGTCTTTTGGCCAACACGCGTATTTGAAATACTGTAAGAAACTTTTTTGATGGGTGTATAAATTGCATCAACAGGAATTACTCCAATTGGTAAATCCTTTGTCATGTTCTCATCAGCAGGCACATAACCTCTTCCTTTTGCAATGGTAAGCTCAATCTCCAGGTTTACAAATGGCTCCATATGACAAACCACCTGATCAGGATTAGTTACCTCAAAAACATTTGTAAATTTCTCAATATCTCCTGCTTTGAAAACTTCCTTTCCACTGATGGTAATGTATATTTTCTCCTCCTTAATCTCATCCTTCTCTAATTTGCTCTTCAAACGAATTTGTTTCAGATTCAGGATGATTTCAATAACATCTTCAATAACCCCTTTTATAGTTGAAAATTCGTGTTCAACGCCAGCTATTCTAACATGGGTAATGGCATAACCCTCTAATGAGGAAAGGAGTATCCTTCGTAAGGAATTGCCAAGCGTTTGTCCAAATCCGGGTTCTAAAGGTTTGAATTCAAAAGATCCGTCAAACTCCGTAGCTTTTTGAAGAATGATTTTATCGGGCTTTTGAAAATTTAAAATACTCATATCCTATTATATTACTTTTAGTAAATAAATTCCGATTACTTAGAATACAACTCAACAATTAATTGTTCGTTGATATTCTCTGGGACCTGATCTCTTGATGGATATTGTAGAAACTTACCTTCCATCTTATCTGTATTCCATTCCAACCAACCGAATTTTCTTACATCTGATTTTTGAGCAACTTGGTGGCTTATGTAATCTAGATTCTGAGAATTACCTCTTACAGCCACTGTGTCTCCGGGTTTTAGTCTTAGGGAAGGGATATTTGCAACCTTGCCATTCACTGTAATATGCCGGTGAGAAACTAATTGTCTTGCACCCTTTCTAGTGGGGGAAATACCAAGTCTATAAACTGTATTATCTAAACGAGCCTCCAGAAACTGAAACAATACTTCACCGGTTACACCTGATTTCTTATGGGCATCATGGAAAATATTTCTAAACTGACGCTCCAACACTCCATATGTATATTTGGCCTTTTGCTTTTCTAACAATTGAAGAGCATAGTCAGATTTTTGCTTCTTCTTACGGGAAGGACCATGTTGCCCTGGTGGATACTTTTTCTTTTCAAAAGATTTGTCAAAACCTGTAAGGGACTGCCCGAATGCTCTCGATTTTTTAGTGACGGGTCCTGTATATCTTGCCATAAATTAAATTCTGTTGATTAGCTAAATTAGATACGTCTGTGTTTAGGGGGCCTACAGCCGTTGTGCGGAATTGGTGTTAAGTCGGTAATTTTTAAAACTTTAATTCCAGTAGCATCAATTGCCCTTATAGCCGCCTCTCTACCGGAACCCGGTCCCTTAACAAATACCTCTGCGGAACGCATTCCTGCTTCAAAAGCAACACCAGCTGCATCATTCGCAGATAGCTGCGCGGCATATGGGGTATTCTTCTTAGATCCTTTAAAACCAGATTTACCTGCACTGGACCAACTGATTACCTCCCCAGCCCTGTTACAAAGTGAAATGATGATATTGTTAAAAGTGGCTTGGATGTAAACCAACCCGTCAGCATCGACCTTAACTTTCCTCTTTTTAGCCTTTTTGCCCTTTGCCATTTCCTAATTATTAACCGATTAGATGAATTATTATTTAGTTGCTTTCTTTTTGTTGGCAACTGTCTTTCTTTTCCCTTTACGCGTTCTGGCATTGGTCTTCGTACGCTGCCCTCTTACGGGTAAACCCTTACGATGTCTAATACCTCTAAAACAGGCTATGTCCATGAGTCTCTTAATACTTAACTGGACCTCAGACCGAAGCTCCCCCTCTACTTTTACCTCATCCTGTATTAATTTAGAAATCGATTGAACCTGATCGTTTGACCACTCATTCACTCGAACACTTTCATTAATGTCTAGTTTTGATAAGATATTTTTCGCAGTGGTGTTACCAATGCCATAAATATATGTAAGGGCGATAACCCCTCTCTTATTCCTTGGAAGATCTATACCTGCAATACGAGCCATTTGTTAAGTTTTAACCTTGACGTTGTTTAAATTTTGGATTTTTCTTATTAATGATATACAATCTGCCCTTTCTTCTGACAAACTTGCAGTCTACTGTCCTTTTCTTTATCGATGCACGAACTTTCATCTCGTTTATTTATATCTATATGTTATACGACCTCTCGACAAATCATAAGGGCTCATTTCTACTGAAACCTTATCTCCAGGAAGAATACGAATGTAATTCATTCTCATTTTTCCTGATATTGTGGCGATTATAAGATGATCATTTTGTAGTCTAACCCTGAACATGGCATTCGAAAGAGCTTCCTCTATAATGCCATCCTGTTGGATTAGATTTTTTTTGGTCATCTTTTGATTTTCGGAGTGCAAATATCTAACTATTTTAGGATTTATTTTAATAATTCAGGATTATTTTTAATGGCATTTTTAATAATTTCATGATTTGAAAGAATCTTAGGTCCCTCTTTACAAATTGCAATTGTATGCTCATAATGTGCAGATGCCAATTTGTCCGCTGTAATTACGGTCCACCCGTCCTTCAACTGCTTAATTTTCCTGGTCCCCAAGTTTATCATTGGCTCAATTGCAATCGTCATTCCTTCCTTCAGTAGAGGTCCTTTACCTGCCTGCCCGTAATTAGGCACTTCCGGAGCTTCGTGAAGGGATTTTCCTATACCATGACCTACAAGTTCTCTGACAACACCATAGTGATGAACTTTTTCAGCATGGTTTTGAATTGCCCAACTTATATCTCCAACTCTATTACCAAGGATAGATGCATTTATTCCCAAATAAAGGCACTCTTCTGTGACCTTCATCAATTCCTTAACTTTTTCTGATATATTTCCTAAACCAAATGTATATGCGGAGTCACCATAATATCCATTCATTACTACCCCACAATCTACTGATATTAAATCTCCTTCTTGAAAAACCAATTCACTAGGTATTCCATGGACAACTGCTTCATTGATAGAAATACAAAGTGAAGCCGGAAATCCATGATGCCCCTTAAAGGCTGGTATTCCTCCATGATCCCTTATGAATTCCTCTGCTCTTTTATCAAGAATACTACCTGAACTACCGACTTTAATTAGAGATGAAACTTCTGCTATGGTTTCGCAAACCAGCACACTGCTTTTTCGAATGAGCTCAATCTCCTCATCATGTTTTAGATAAATCATGTATTTGGAGTAAAGGTTTTATCCGACCACAGGGCCCATTCCAGTTGAGCTTCTACCTTCTATCCTACCGGATTTAACCAATCCGTCGTATTTTCTCATCAACAAGTAAGACTCAATTTGTGCCAATGTATCAAGAACAACACCCACTAAAATGAGTATTGAAGATCCTCCAAAAAACCTTGCAAACTGCTGATTGACTCCAAATAAAACTGCAATAGCCGGAAGAATGGTTATTATGCCAAGAAAAACAGAGCCAGGCAATGTAATTCTAGTCGTAGTGGTATCGATGTATTCCTCAGTATCCGGACCAGGCTTGATACCCGGGATAAATGCATTGTTCCTTTTAAGATACTCCGCGTAGTTCTGCGGATTAACAATTAAAGCGGTATAAACGTACGTGAACCCGACTACCAACACAAAAGTTATAAAATTATGCCAAAATCCATAAGGATCCGTAAGCGTCCTCATAACCCCTGAACTTCCGACACTTGGATCGCCTGTAACGTACTGAACAGCCGTAAGTGGAAGAAACATAATAGCTTGAGCAAAAATAATAGGCATTACCCCAGCAGCATTAACTTTTAGAGGAATGTAATCTCTATCCGTTTGTACAGGCATAGCTCCTCCTCCTCTTCCTACCATTCTTTTAGCAAATTGAATAGGAATTTTTCTCACTCCCTGAACAACTAAAATTGAAGCAATAATTGTCAGGAATAAAATCACTAATTCAAAAATGAATAGAATTAAACCGTTGTTTGACAATTGAGACTGAATTTCAAAACTGAATGCTCCAGGCAATGCAGCAATAATACCAATCATAATGATCATGGATACACCATTGCCAATACCCCTATCCGTTATTCTTTCTCCTAACCACATAGAAAAAATAGTTCCTGTGGCCAATATAATACTATTCGAAAACCAAAAAACAAAAGGACTCACATCTGGCGCCACTGCCCCAATAGACTGGATATAGGTTAAGTAACCTCCTCCTTGAACCAAAGTAATGAAGACTGTAAGGATTCGTGTAATTTGATTCAACTTTCTTCTTCCAGATTCCCCTTCTTTTTGTTGAAGTCTTTGAAAATAAGGGACCGCAAAGCCCAAAAGTTGGACGATGATAGAGGAAGTAATGTAAGGCATAATACCTAAGGCAAAGATAGAAGCCTGATTAAAAGCACCTCCGGTATATGTGTTGATCAACCCAAACAAACTATTACTGCTATTTGAAGCATTTGAAAGTACGCCAGGTATTACACCGGGTAGCACTATAAATGATCCTGCACGAAAAACTGCCAATAGCGCAAAAGTGAAAAGGATCTTATCTCTCAATTCCTTTATGCTCCAAATATTTTGTAAGGTCTCTATAAATTTTTTCATGATTTATATTATATGAGTTCTACAGAACCTCCTGCGGCTTTAATCTTATCCATTGCAGTTTGTGAACATGCATGAACTTTCAAGTTTAAGTTAGCTGCAGCTTCTCCCCTTGCTAATAGTTTAATCTTTTCGCTAGGTTTACAAACCCCAAGTTGATTAAAAATTTCAGCATCAAAAACCTTAATATCATTCAACTGAGCATAATCAGCCAACTGATCCAGATTTATGACTCTGAATTCTATGCGTGAAATATTCTTGAAACCAATTTTTGGTAACCTTCGGTGCATAGGAGTCTGACCTCCTTCAAATCCTCGCTTAACTTTAACACCTGAACGAGATTTAGCACCCTTGTGCCCTTTGGTTGCGGTTCCTCCATGGCCTGATCCTTCTCCTCTGGCAATCCGTTTCTCTTTATGAATTGCTCCTTTGGCCGGCTTAAGATTATGTAATTCCATGATCAGATCTTTTCAACTGTGACTAAATGTTTTACTTTTTCTACCATTCCCATGATAGCAGGATTCATATCCAACTCAACTGCGTCATGCACATTGCGCAATCCCAACGCTTCAATTGTTTGTTTTTGTCTTGCACTGGTCTTGATGACACTCTTTACTTGAACTATTCTAACTCTTGACATAATTACCTAATTAAATTCCTTCAAAAACCTTTTCGACTTCAAGTTTCCTTGATTTAGCAACTTCATAAGGACTTCTAACTTTAGTCAGTGCATCTATTGTTGCCTTGACAACATTATGAGGGTTGGATGAACCATTTGATTTGGCCAATACATTGTGTACTCCAGCAATTTCCAAAACAGCTCTCATGGCTCCACCTGCAATAACACCCGTACCATCTGATGCTGGTTTGATAAAAACTCTACCCGCTCCAAATTTTCCATGTTGATCATGTGGAATGGTTCCCTTATGAATATACACTTTAACCATATTCTTCTTGGCATCGTCCACAGCTTTAGAAATGGCATCCGAAACTTCTCGGGCCTTACCTAAACCTTGCCCCACTGTGCCATGCCCATCCCCTACAACTACTAAAGCTGAAAAACTAAATGTTCTACCACCCTTTGTAACTTTCGCAACACGATTCAATGCAACTAATTTATCTTTTAGTTCAGTTTCTCCAACTTTAACTCTGACAATATTCGTTTTAGCCATAAAATTTCAATAAAAAATTAAAAATTAAGTCCACCTTCCCGTGCGCCCTCAGCCAAAGCTTTAACACGACCGTGATATATATAACCGTTCCTATCAAATACAATCGAACTAATATTATGAGCCATAGCTTTTTGGGCTATCATTTTACCTACTTCCTTAGCCTGTTCAATTTTACTTACCGCTAAACCTTTAGACGTGGCGGCACAAATAGTGTGACCCATTGTATCATCCACCAATTGACAATAAATAAATTTATTGCTTTTATAGACAGACAACCTTGGCCTTTCAGGAGAACCATTAATCTTCCTCCTGATCCTAAATTTTACACTCTGCCTTTTTTCTAAACTATTTTTCATACAAAAGGAATTATAATTATTTACCAGCTGACTTACCAGCTTTTCTTCTCAATATTTCTCCCGCAAACTTGATACCCTTTCCTTTGAAAGGCTCAGGCTTCTTGAATGATCTGATTTTTGCACAAACCTGACCTAATAGCTGCTTGTCGGATCCTCTTAAAATAATTTTTGGATTTTGACCTTTTTCAGTTAAAGTTTCAACTTTGATATCATCCGGTACATAGAACATAATAGGATGTGAATAACCAACAGAAACTTCAAGGAGATTTCCAGTATTAGAAACCCTGAATCCTACCCCTACCAATTCCATCTCTCTGGTAAAACCATCAGAAACTCCTGTAATTAAATTGCTAACCAAAGCTCTTGTAAGTCCATGAAGAGATTTATGACGTTTTTGCTCTGTAGGACGAGTAACATTAAGAACTCCTCCTTCAATGCTAAGGCTCATATCAGGATCTATCACTTGAGTTAAAGAACCCTTAGGGCCTTTCGCAGTGATCCTGTTTTTCTCGATATTAACTTCGACTCCACTCGGGATCGAAATGATTTTTTTACCAATCCTTGACATAATTTAAATCTTTTACAGGCTTAACAAACGTAACATAAAACTTCCCCACCTACGTGCTGCTTCCTAGCTTCCTTGTCCGTCATAATACCCTTTGAGGTCGAAATTAGAGATATCCCTAATCCATTTATTACCTTAGGAAGTTCATCTGCCGGTTTGTAAATTCTTCTCCCTGGTCTACTAACTCTAACCAGCTCCCTAATTACAGGTAGCTTAGTTATGGCATCATATTTCAAGGCTATTTTAATAGCACCTTGCTTGTTTTCAGTATCAACGAAGGTATATTTCAAAATATAACCGTAGTTGTACAGAATTTCAGTTAATGTCTTTTTGAGTGCTGAAGCAGGAATCTCTACTACCCTATGTCCAGCTGCCTGGGCATTTCTAATCCTGGTAAGAAAATCTGCAATAGGATCTGTGACTATCATAATAAACTATTCTTATTAAATTATTACCAACTAGCTTTTGTAATTCCTGGAATTTTACCATCCAGAGCCATCAATCTAAAAACATTCCTTGAAAGACCGAATCTCCTCATATAACCTTTTGGTCTTCCAGTCAATTGACATCTGTTTTTTAATCTGACAGCAGAACTGTTCTTTGGAAGCTTATCCAATGCTTCCCAATCACCTTCTTTCTTAAGTTTTGCTCTTAAATCAGCAAATTTTGCGACCATTCTTTCTCGCTTATGCTGCCTGGCAATGATTGATTTCTTTGACATATTCGATATTAATTCTTAGCGTTTTTAAAAGGAAGGCCCAATTCTTTTAACAATGTATATGCTTCTGCATCTGTTTTAGCAGTAGTTACAAAGGTGATGTCCATTCCGGCAATCTTATTGATTTTATCTAAATCGATTTCCGGAAAAATGATCTGTTCTGTAATACCTAAGGAATAGTTACCCCTGCCATCAAAACTATTATCATTAATTCCTCTAAAGTCTCTAACTCGTGGTAAAGCAACAGTTATGAACCTATCAAGAAACTCATACATTTTCTGAGCTCTAAGAGTGACTTTCACACCAATTGGCATCTTCTCCCTAAGCTTAAAATTTGATATTGCTTTTTTAGAGTAGGTGGCTACCGGCTTCTGACCCGTAATGGTACTTAACTCCCCCAATGCAACATCTATTAATTTTTTATCCTGAGTGGCTGCACCTATTCCTTGGTTGATACTGATCTTGACCAATCTTGGAACTTCCATAACTGATCCGTACTTGTACTGCTCCATGAGCGCAGGAACCACATTTTTTTTATAAAATTCTGCTAATCTTGGTACGTAACTCATTACTTAATAATTTCATTGGATTTTTTAGAAAATCTAACTTTTACTCCCTTTTCTTCACGATAGCCAACTCTTGTTGGTTTTCCAGACTTCGGGTCCAGTAAAGCTAAATTTGAAATATGTAAAGGGGCAGACATCTCAACAATCCCTCCTGGATTATTATTGGTTGGCTTCATATGTTTTTTGACAATATTAACCCCCTCAACAACTGCTCTATTTACTTCTTTCAAAACAGAAACAACGGTACCCTTTTTTCCTTTCTGGGAACCTGCGATTACCTGCACGGTATCTCCTTTTTTTATTTTCAGTTTCATCACCTGGATATTAACTTTCATTATAAAACTTCGGGTGCTAAAGAAACGATTCTCATGTAATCTTTTTCTCTCAACTCTCTGGCCACTGGACCAAAAATCCTTGTACCCCTAGGCTCATCATTTGCATTTAGAAGTACGACTGCATTATCATCGAAACGGATGTATGAACCATCTCTCCTTTTTACCTCCTTTGCAGTACGCACAATTACTGCTTTGGAAACTGTTCCTTTTTTTACTCCACCTGGTGAAGCAGATTTTACTGAAACTACTATCTTGTCTCCTAATGAGGCATATCTTCTGGCAGTTCCTCCTAAAACCCTAATACACAAAACTTCCTTTGCGCCACTATTATCTGCTACCCTAAGCCTGCTTTCTTGTTGTATCATAACGCTGTTTTTTATTCACCTTTCTTAATGATTTCTACAAGGCGCCAGCACTTTAATTTACTAAGCGGTCTTGTTTCCATGATTTTTACCAAATCACCTACATTGCATTCATTTTTTTCATCATGAGCATAATACTTCTTGTTTTTCTTAACGTATTTGCCATATTTTGGATGCAAAAGCCTTTGCTGAATGGTAACTGCAATGGTCTTTTCCATTTTATTGCTGCTCACCACACCAACTCTTTGTTTTCGAAGATTTCTTTCCATGCTGGAGATTAAATTAATTGTGTCTTCTATGAATGACTTGATAATTATTTTCTTTTAGTTAATTCAGTATTCATCTGGGCAATTTCTCTTCTCAAGTGCCTGATTACTGACGGATTAGACAACCCTTTAACTTTATGTTCAAACTTTAACTTGTGAAGATTATCCTTCGCGACTTTTAGATCTCTCTCAAGAGTCTCAAGTTCAGTATTTATGATATCGGAATATTTTTTAAGTCCCATAAAATATTAATTTGATGCAACATTTTGATAATCTCTTCTTACTACCATTTTAGTCAAAACAGGTAGCTTTTGTGCCGCAAGATTAAAAGCCTCTTCCGCAACATTAAATGGAACTCCATCCATTTCAAACATGATGGTACCAGGTTTAATGATCGCAACATAATGATCCAAAGCTCCTTTTCCCTTTCCCATCCTTACTTCTGCGGGCTTTGAAGTAACAGGTCTGTCAGGAAAAATTCTAATCCATACTGACCCTTCTCTCTTCATATGACGAGTCATTGCAACCCTGGCAGCTTCAATCTGTCGGTTTGTCAATCTTGCTCCGTCAAGTGATTTCAAACCAAAAGAGCCAAACGCTATAGTATGCCCTCTATGGGCATCTCCTTTGTTTCTACCTTTTTGTTGTTTCCTGTATTTCAGTCGTTTAGGCTGTAACATGACTTTATTCTATTTGTCTTTTAAAAAAAGAGTTGCAAAATTACAACAATTTATTGAATATTATCTCCTTTTATCCCTTCTTCCTTCTCCCCCTCCTGGTCTTTCTGGTCTACCTCCACCTTTAAAAGGTTTTGTTTCTTTTTTGGCAACACCTACAAGTGGAGATAAATCCCTTTTAGTGAATACTTCACCCTTGCAAATCCATACCTTAATCCCAATCTTACCATAAACGGTTAGTGCTTCCTTTATTGAATAATCAATATCTGCTCTAAAAGTATGCAATGGTATACGGCCTTCTTTGTATTCTTCAGAGCGTGCCATCTCTGCACCATTCAATCGACCTGAAACTCGAATCTTTACTCCTTCAGCACCTGCTCTTATGGTTGATTGAATCGCCATTTTTATAGCTCTTCTGTAGTTTATCCTGGATTCAATTTGCTTGGCAACAGAATCTCCTACGATAGCTGCATCTAATTCCGGTTTTCTAATCTCAATAATATTGATTTGAACATCCTGATCAGATAACTTTTTAAGTTCTTCCCGAATTCTATCTACTTCTGTTCCACCCTTACCAATAATAATCCCTGGTCTGGAAGTCTGAATTGAAACAGTTATACGCTTGAGAGTACGTTCAATAACTATCCTGGCAATACCTCCCTTAGGTATCCTGGCATTCAAATAGTTTCTGATTTTTTCATCTTCAACTACTTTTTGCGCCATGTTATGTCCACCAAACCAGTTAGACTCCCATCCTCTGATGATTCCTAATCGGTTACCAATTGGATTTGCTTTTTGACCCATTAATTTATTATTTAATAAAGCTATTAATTAGATTTGTTTTGAGAAGCAACAATCAAGGTAACATGGTTTCTACGCTTCCTAATTCGATGCGCACGTCCATGTGGAGCTGGCTGAAATCGCTTAATTACAGCTCCTCCATCAACAAACGCAGTCTTAACGATCAGATCGTGATTGTCGGCTTCACCTTCTCCATGTTTTTGCTCCCAATTGTTTATGGCCGATAAGAGAAGTTTTTCCAACCAACCCGAAGCTTCTTTTTTAGTATACTTGAGAATGCTCAAAGCCTGATTCACCTTCTTTCCCCTGATAAGGTCTACGACCAGTCTCATTTTTCGGGGAGACATCGGGCAATTTCTTAATTTAGCTACTGCTTCCATATTCTTATTTCCCTTGTATTTTAAATTAGCGGTTACCGGAATGACCCTTGAATGTTCTGGTTGGAGAAAATTCTCCCAACTTATGCCCTACCATATTTTCAGAAACATACACAGGGATAAAAGATTTACCATTGTGTACAGCTATTGTTTCACCAACCATATCTGGAATTATCATGGAAGCTCTACTCCAAGTTTTAATTACAGATTTCTTGTTTGTTTCTTTAGCTTTAAGTACCTTATCTAGCAATTTATGGTAAACGTAAGGTCCTTTTTTTATTGATCTTGCCATATTTTTTCAATGGTGGTTTAAAAATTAACTTTATTTAGTTTTTCTTTTAGAAACAATCAGATTGTCAGAATGCTTGTGTGGACTTCTGGTTTTAAGTCCTTTAGAAAACTGACCATTTCTTGATCTTGGCTGTCCTCCGGAAGATCTACCCTCTCCACCACCCATAGGGTGATCAACAGGATTCATCGCAACCCCCCTAGATCTGGATTTAAATCCAAGCCAACGATATCTTCCAGCTTTGCCAATTGCTTCAAGTGCATGATCGGGATTTGATGTCGAGCCAATGGTAGCCTTACATGACATTAGAATTCGTCTCACTTCACCTGAAGGCATTTTAACAACAGCATAACGGTCTTCTTTTCCCATCATGGTAGCAGAAGTTCCGGCTGATCTAACCAATGCCGCACCTTGTCCAGGATGCAATTCTATTGAATGAATGCTTGATCCCAGTGGTACTTCTGCAAGCAACAAGGCATTTCCGATTTCAGGAGCCGCACCTGGACCGCTGACTAGTTTGGTCCCAACCTTCAACCCTTGAGGGGCTAAAATGTATCTTTTTTCACCATCTGCATAAACCAATAGTGCAATAAAAGCGGTCCTATTTGGATCGTATTCAATGCTTTTAACTGTAGCACTGATACCATCTTTATTTCTCAAAAAGTCGATTAACCTATATTTTTGTTTGTGACCTCCCCCTCTGTGTCTGGTGGTACGTCTTCCTTGATTATTCCTTCCTCCTGTACCTGACATAGGAGCCAACAATGACTTTTCAGGCACATCGGTCGTGAGCTCCTCGAAGGTATTGGCAACCCTGAATCGGGTGCCCGGAGTAACGGGTTTTAATTTTTTAACTGGCATATCGCTTAGTTTTACTCTTCACTAAAAATATTAATTTCTTCCCCGGCAGCAAGTGTAACTACAGCTTTCTTGTAAGCTGGCTTTCTGCCTTTTAAAACAGCACGTTTTGTATTTCTTACCACTGACTTTCCGGCTATGACCAAAGTATTAACTGATTCAACTTTCACGTTGTAAGTGGCTGCCACACTTTTCTGAATTTCAATCTTATTACTATCTCTATGTACAATGAATGTATATTGATTGCGCTTAGAAGAGAGCTTTTCAGCTTTCTCTGTAATGACTGGTCTTACTAAAATTTGTTTGGTCATGACTATTAGCTTAAAGTTTCTGTAATTTTTTGAATACTTGATTCAGTCAATAAAAGTGTCTGACAATTTAACATTTCATATGTACTTAAATCAGCAGCAACTTTCAACTTTGTTTTAGCCAGATTCCTGCCAGAAAGAAATGTTGTTTCATTGTGGTCTGGAGTTACTACTAAGGTTTTAGAAGTTGATAACCCAAGATTTTTTAAAATATTCAGGAACTCACTTGTTTTTGGCTTAGCAAAACTAAAATCTTCCACAACTTTAATTTTGTTGTTGGTAAGCAATTGAGAAAGTGCAGATTTTCTAGCCAAAACTTTAACCTTCTTGTTTAGTTTTTGGGAGTAATCCCTTGGATGAGGTCCAAAAGCACGTCCTCCTCCTTTAAACATAGGATTCTTCAACGACCCGGCTCTAGCCCCACCTGTACCTTTTTGTCTTTTAAACTTTTTAGTAGTACGGTGTACATCACCTCGTTCAGTTGAATCATGAGTACCTTGCCTTTGATTGGCTAAGTACTCCTTCACTGCCAGATAAATGACATGGGTATTTGGCTCAATTCCAAAAATGGATTCCGGAAGATCTACACTCCTTCCTGTATTTTGCCCCTGAGTATTTAGAACATCAATCTTCATTACTTAGTGCTTTTTTCGATGACAACAATAGATCCTTTGTGACCGGGAATTGCACCTCGAATCAACAATAGATTTTTTTCTCCTAATATTTTAGCGATTTTAAGATTCTTGACTTTCACCTGCTCAACTCCTTGGCGACCAGCCATTCTTAATCCTTTTACAACTTTTGATGGGTAAGAGGAAGCACCGATTGACCCGGGAGCCCTGCCTCTGTTATGCTGACCGTGAGTTGCGTTTTGAACACCCCCAAATCCGTGCCTTTTTACAACACCCTGAAAACCTTTACCCTTGGTAAATCCGATGGCATGAACTGTATCTCCTTCAGTAAAAATATCAGATATGCTGATTTCCTCTCCTAGGTTTTTATTTCCAGGAATATTCTTAAACTCCAAAGACTTCTTCTTTGGGGTCGTATTTGATTTTAAGAAGTGACCTGTGATAGCTTTATTGGCATTTTTTGCCCGTGCCTCACCATATGACACTTGTAGTGCAGAATATCCATCCGAATCTTCTGTTTTGACTTGGGTTACGACGTTAGGAGATGCTTCCACAACTGTACATGCAATGGCTTTACCATCTGCAGCATAGATGCTTGTCATTCCAACCTTTGTTCCGATTATTCCATTCACGGTTAATAAGTTTTATTGTTAATTCCCAGCACCTGGAGTCCAATTAGGAACCCAGATACTAAAAAATAATTTTTAGTACAATAATAAATTAGGATAACTTAACTTGTATGTCAACGCCGCTGGGCAGTTCGAGTTTTGACAACGCATCGACTGTCTTAGGAGTCGGTGTGTAGATCTCGATTAAACGCTTATGTGTCCGAAGCTGAAACTGCTCACGAGCTTTCTTATTTACGTGCGGAGAACGCAACACGGTAAATATTTCTTTCTCAGTTGGCAGCGGAATCGGACCGGCAACAACTGCACCGCTATTGCGAACAGTTTTGACAATCTTCTCGGTACTTTTGTCCACCAAATTGTGGTCATAAGACCGGAGCTTTATCCGAATTTTTTGATTCATGCCTGATATTTAATTTATGTTAATTTTAAACTTTTACGTTTCCTTTAGCCTTTGCAATTACATCTTCTGCAATTTGCTTCGGCACAGGAGAATAATGTGAAAACTCCATGGTAGAACTTGCCCTTCCTGAAGTGATGGTCCTTAACTGAGTTACATAACCAAACATTTCTGAAAGTGGAACTTCAGCTTGTATCGCAACAGCCCCACCCATTCTTGGTTCCTGCCCTTTGGGCAACCCTCTCCTCCTGTTGAGGTCACCAATTACAGGACCTACATAGTCTTCCGGAGTAATTACTTCCAATTTCATGATTGGCTCAAGAATTTGTGGACCTGTCTTAGGAGCTGCCTCTCTGAATCCATCTTTAGCACACAATTCAAATGCCTGAGGCTTGGAATCCACAGCATGCATGGAACCGTCATAAACACGGATTTTCATGCTTTCGATATTATATCCGGCCAAAATACCTTGATTCATCATTGACTCAAAACCTTTGGTGATGGCAGGCATGTAAGATTTATCAATTGCTCCTCCAAAAATATCCCACACAAATTGCATTCTGGATTTTCCTGCTTTGAATTCTTCACTGTTTACAAATTCCTCATCCGCAGGCCCTATGCTGAAAGCCATATCGGCAAACAATCCAGACCCTCCAGTTTGCTTTTTTAACCTTTCTCTGTGTTCGATCGTTTTGGTTAGTGACTCTTTGTAATTAACCTGTGGAGCACCTTGATTACATTCAACGTTAAACTCCCTTCGCAACCTGTCTACAATAATTTCAAGATGCAACTCCCCCATACCACTTATAATGGTTTGGCCTGTATTCTCATCTGTAAATACCCTGAATGTAGGATCTTCTTCTGCTAATTTAGCCAAGGACATCCCCAATTTATCCTGATCTTTTTGAGTCTTAGGTTCTACCGCAATGGAAATTACCGGCTCAGGAAAATTCATCGCTTCCAAAATAATTGGATGGGCTTCGTCACATAAGGTATCTCCGGTCTTAATATCTTTGAATCCTACCGCCGCTGCAATATCTCCTGCCTCTACGTATTCAATTGATTTTCTGTCATTTGCATGCATTAAAAACAATCGAGATATACGCTCTTTATCGGTAGTTATCTTATCCTTCTCTGAACGAACTTTCATAACGTAAGATCCGGCATCAAGTCTTCCTGAATAGACCCGAATAAACACCAAACGACCTACAAATGGATCTGTGGCAACTTTGAAAGCAAGAGCAGAAAAAGGATCATCAACAGATGGTCTTCTAATCAGTTCCTCATCATTTTTAGGGTTTATACCTTTTACCGCTTCAACATCCAATGGACTAGGCAGAAAGGCACACACAGCATCTAACACAGCTTGTACCCCTTTATTTTTGAATGCCGAACCGCACATCATTGGGACAAATTTCATGTCACAAACTGCGGCGCGAATCGCATTTATCATTTCTTCTTCAGTGATGGATTCCGGATCATCAAAAAATTTCACCAAGAGATCATCATCATATTCCGCAATATTTTCTATTAGTTGCTGACGATATTCTTGAACGGTTTCTTTAATATCCTCAGGAATCGGAATTTCCTTATAGGTCATTCCTCTAGACTCCTCATCCCAAATAATTGCCTTGTTGGTGATAAGGTCAACAACACCAGAAAAATGTTCTTCTGCACCTATAGGAACTTGAAGCGGGACTGCATTGGACCCTAACATCTTTTTGACTTGGTTGACAACCATAAAAAAGTCAGCACCTTGCCTGTCCATTTTATTTACAAATCCCAATCTCGGCACCTTATAATTATCGGCTAATCTCCAGTTCGTTTCTGATTGTGGCTCAACTCCATCAACCGCGCTAAATAAAAATACTAGACCGTCAAGAACCCTTAATGAGCGATTCACTTCAACTGTGAAGTCAACGTGCCCAGGGGTGTCAATAATATTTACAATATAAGGTTGATCTTTCCAACTCCAATTTGTTTGGGTGGCAGCAGAAGTAATAGTAATACCTCTCTCTTGCTCTTGAGCCATCCAATCCATTGTAGCCGCTCCATCATGAACTTCTCCAATCTTGTGAGTCAAACCCGTATAGTACAAAATACGTTCAGTAGTAGTTGTCTTGCCTGCATCGATGTGTGCAGCAATTCCAATATTTCTGAGGTATCTTAAATCTTTAGCCATTTTTTTTGAATATTAAACTTTAAAATGTGCAAAGGCTCTGTTTGATTCAGCCATTTTATGGGTATCTTCTTTCTTTTTAACAGCAGCACCCTCCCCTTTTGCAGCAGCTATCACTTCAGCAGCTAATTTATCAGCCATACCTTTGCCTGCTCTGGCCCTAGAATACTTAATTAACCATTTAATTCCAATGGAAAGCTTCCTGGATGGCCTCATTTCCATAGGTATTTGAAACGTAGCGCCCCCAATTCTTTTAGGTCTCACCTCAATATGCGGCATCACGTTACCTAAAGCTCTTTTCCATACTTCATGCGGATTTTCTGTGGTTTTTGTTTCCACTTGATCCATCGCAGAATAGAAAATGCTGTACGCAGTACTCTTTTTACCCTGCCAAAGCATATTATTTACAAATTGGGTAACCATAGTATCACCAAACCTAGGATCCGGTTCCAAAATTCTCTTCTTTGGTTTATGCTTTCTCATTATTTAATATCAGCTTAATGGTTGATTTATTTTTTTGGACGTTTAGAGCCATATTTAGACCTGCTTTTCTTACGGTTGTTTACTCCAGCAGTATCAAGAGCACCTCTTACTATCGTATAACGAACTCCCGGAAGGTCTTTTACTCTACCTCCTCTCACCAACACGATGGAGTGCTCCTGGAGGTTATGACCCTCTCCTGGTATGTAACAAATTACCTCTATTCCGTTAACCAAACGCACTTTAGCCACCTTTCTCAATGCAGAGTTTGGTTTTTTTGGCGTTGTTGTATAAACACGGGTACAGACTCCCCTTTTCTGAGGATTTGACTGAAGAGCCCTTGATTTGCTCTTGTATTCAACTATTTCGCGTCCTTTTCGGATTAACTGGTTAATTGTAGGCATACTTTAATATCTCTTTATCTTTTGGTATAAAAACTTATTAAGTTCAAAATCAATACCTTATAGACATACCTATTCCATAAGGAGACGCAAAGGTAATATACTTTTCAATATTCACAAAATCAGATAAAGATTTTTATCAATAGCTTTGCAGCTTAACAACAAATTAGATAAAAAACCATGATTACCCTCCGAAAAATAAACAAAGCTGATTCATCGAGTATATTTGATCTCGTGATGGAACTTGCTGTTTTTGAAAAGTCAGCGAGCGCAGTTAAAACTTGTCCTGAAGATTTCGAATCCAATTATGAAAAGGGGATTTTTGATGGATTTGTAGCAGAAGTTACAGGCCAGGGCATTGTTGGTATGGCCCTTTTTTTTTCTTATTTTTCCACCTGGAATGGGTTTACGATCTATTTGGAGGACCTTTACGTTAAAGAAGACCATAGAGGAAAAGAAATTGGCAAAATGTTGTTCGAAGAAGTTCTTAACCATGCCAAGGCTCATGACGCAAAAATGGTAAAGTGGCAAGTTTTAGATTGGAACGAATCAGCAAAGAATTTCTACCATAAATTTGGCAGTATTTTTATAAAGGGTTGGGAAAACGGTGTTATTTACCTGAATGAGAAGGTTTAGTTAATATTACATGAAACTCAAAGGAAGACTAATAAAGCCAATCAAAGGATTTAAGCCTTTAAGAACGGCCAAGGCCATGCATTCGTGGGAGGCCTTCATGGCCCTATGTCTGATGGCCATTTTCTTCTTGTTTACGTTGAGAATTTACGAATCATTAGTACTTAACCAATTATTTAATCCCAACAAACTTTGGAAATCTGAAGCTTTAGGTACCATAATGGACTTGCTTCTTGCACTGGGGATATTAGGGATTACCTATCCACTGTATAGTTTCTTGTTCAGGCAAAAAAATAAATTGGGTATCAGAATTTTTGAAAACACCCTGTTTCTCTTTGTCATAGGCCATTTGATCATTTTGGAATATTTTTTCTACCAAATGAGGCCTTTGGATATTTTTTTATTTAACCACCAACCCAGTGAAGTAGCTTTCTCCTATGCAACTTCAGGTGTAACTTTGAAAAGAATATTGATTGCAGTTTTTTTAAGCACCTTATTATGGACCATTCTTCAATATTCACTTAAATCTATTCGATGTTCCAGTAAATGGTTTAAATTTTCTTTCATTTTTGGTTTTGGATTCCTTTTAGCATTTAGCTTATTTAAAGAATTTGCCAAAATTCCGGTTTCCCGGGACTTGTTTACCAATAAGTCCTTTCACTTTTACTCTAAAACCATTCTTTCAAAAACTTCGGTGTATTTTGAACCACCTGTTGTGGCCTTATCTATGCTATACCAGAAACAATTTCCAAGAGAAGGATCCATTGCTCCAGACTACCCATTTTTACATCACTTTAATGATGAAGACAAATTTGGACCATTCCTCAATAAGTTTAAGACTCAGCCCAATATCGTCATTTTAATTACAGAAAGTCTATCAGAATATTTCATTCATCCAATTAATGGAATACATTTTATGCCTTTCCTGGACAGTCTATCAAAAGTGAGCCTATACTGGAATAACTTTCTGACACTCGGGGAAAGGTCATTCGCTGCTAACCCTTGTATTAGTGCATCTTTGCCCTATGGTGAAATGGGCTTTACACTTATGCAGACCTATCCTTATCATTTTTCATTAATGAATGTGCTGAATAAAAATAACTACTTAACAAGTTTTTATTATGGCCAAGGGGCCTGGTTTCATAATAAGAAACATTTTTACGAATTCAACAATACCGGAAGAATAATTGACAAAGATGAATTTCAAAAAAAATTTTCACCAATAACGGTTGGCGAAGAAAGATATATTTGGGGATATAATGACATTGATCTTTTTCGCCAATACTTAATTTCAACAGATAGCTTAATCAATAAACCAAGGTTAGATATATTGTTTACAGGAACTTCTCACTCCCCTTTTATAGTAAAGGACTCTATGGGATATCATGAAAAATATACTGAGGAGTTAAAGAAACTAACAAATAGAAATGACAGGATTCATTTTGAAAAATATCAAAGATTCTATCTGACCTTGTACAATGTGGATGACGCTTATAGAATATTGTTTAACGAATTTAAGAAAAGGCCGGATTTTGAAAACACCATTTTTATATTGACAGGTGATCATCCAATGACAGAATTGCCTATTGAAAATGCATTTACGAAGTACAAAGTACCCATGATAATTTATTCCCCGAAATTGAAAGAAGCTAAACATTTTGAGGGGTTCAGCTCACATTTAGATATATATGAAACGGTATTGGGTTATCTGAAAAGCAACTTTAAAATAGAGGTCCCTGAATATTCAACAGCATTAGGATCAAAAATAAATTTTAGTGAAAATTTTGACATCAAAGGTGAATATGCCTTTATGAATGACAATCGACAAATAGTTGATTTCTATTCAAATGGATACTACTTATATAATGATAAATATCTTTTCAAAGTAAATAAAGACATGCGCATTCGTGAAATTTATGATAAAGCTTTACTTGATCAACTCAGAAAAAAACTTAACACTTTTAGAGCCGCAAGTAAGAATGCTAGCTTATACTTCAAATTAATGCCAGACAGTATATATTTTAATTTTTTTAAACAAAATGTTCTATTGAATCAATTTAAAACGGATACCGTCAAGAGCAATATGTCAAGGCATCCGATTGCTACAATTGATGTAGGAAATAAAAAAAGTCTATTCCTTGATCTGTCCTTAGATAGATTAAGCGATGCTGAATCCTTTCCTCAAATCAGTTATGAATGGAAAGATGGCTGTGACAGCAGCTTTAGCAAAACAAGTCTTTATTTTCCTTTTGATCAACTTAACTTCCAATATCATCTCAAAATTGATTATCCGGACCAACAAGAACATGGTTCGAAATTGTATATTTATTTAGAAAACAATAAGAAAAAATATTATACCTATACCAAATTAAAATGTGTGGTTTATACTCAATAAATTGTCAAGGGCCGATTTCTAAATTAAGAATCATACCATACTTAAATGTCCAATTATTTAGTATTTGGATATCAATGCTTCATACAGATAAATAAAATTTAACTTGAAGCCATACAAATTTGGGTATTATTAAAGCGTCTAGATATTATTTATGGTCAAAATCGTCCATAAGCTTTTGAAAATAAGATAAAAGGAATTTGTCAGAATATAAACATTGTCCTCTATTCAATATTACTTGATTATTATCATTTGAAATAACTCTTTGTCCCTCACTATCTACCCAGCCACAACCATTGTTAAAGGTGTAAAAAGCAAACCCTGAAGTATCAGATCTGAAAGAATTGTTACTAAATATAAATTCCTTTGAATCTATATTCATTTGCGCCAATATTGTGGCGACTATATCAGTTTGAGAACAGACCCTATGCAAAATGGTATCCATCTTAACAACTCCACCAGTATAAAGTAACGGAATGTAAAATTTTTCAGGAGAAGAGTAACTTATATCAATAGGAAATCGGGCCCCATGATCCGCTACAATTATGACAAGTAGGTTTTTCCAAACTGGGCTATTTTCCAGGGAATCCAAAAATAACGTGAGATATTTATCTGTGTAATGAGCTGAATTAACAAAAACAGAGGCATCATCCTTTTCTGCCCAATAGTCATCTTCTGGAATATCATAAGGTGGATGACTGGACAAGGTTAATACACTCATTAAAAAGGGTGATTTTTCGAAATAAATATCCTTCCTCACTCGATCCAATAATATATGATCATGAACACCCCATTTGGCATTGTAGGTATTAGGATTAAAATCCTTTTTACTAATAATTCTATCAATACCACTGGCAAGTAAATATGTCTTCATTCCTGCAAAATCAATATCTCCTCCGTAAAAAAAAGAACAATTATACTGATACTTAGCAAGTGTCTTACTCAATGAAGGGAGCCGTTCAGCTTTAGATGGGATTTTGATAATCGAACTCTGCGGTTGTGCAGGGTATGCACTGTATATCGCAGCAAGACCTTTGTCTGTGCGGTCTCCGGAGGCATATACCTGATCAAAATAAACTCCCTTTTTAATCCACCGATTCAAACCAGGAAGGATTTCCTTCCCAGCATGACTCTGATTAATCATATTGGCTGTAAAACTCTCCAATAATAAAAAAAGCATATTAGGTCTTTCTGAATCAATAAACTTATCATTCGCAACACCTTTGAAATTCAGCTCTTTAAATAAACTATCTGCAAGGACAGGATTTATAAGCTCTCTTTTTGGACTGATACTTTTATTATGTGAATAGGTATACAGTATATTCCAAATTGGATGCAAGGCAATATGATTGGCATACATGTCCTTGCTATGGTAAACAGTGCCAGGATTTAAAGGGCTTAATCCAACTCCTCCACGCAAAGGAATAACCAAGATGCCTAAGGAAAGAAAAATGCTTATGAATGTAATTATTCCAAATTTAGGTCCTGAAGTGTTCTTAACTCTTAGAAAATAAAAAAATGCGATAGGCAAATTGAATAGTAAAACAGCAATTATAAATTTTGAAATTGTCTCAATTGAAATAAAATGAATGCCCTCATTTGTTCTATCAAGATAAGTAAAAAAAGTATAATCGATTCTAAATCCCCATTCAGGATAAAGAACTGAATCTATTGCATAAACAATTGAATTTAACGCAAGAAAAGTAAAACCTAAAGTATTAATAACATTCTTTACATATACTTTTTTAAACATTGAAACGAAAACCAGCCCAATTAAAATAGCAGCTACTTCAATTGACCATACTGAAAAATCCATATACAAACCATATGCCATGGCTTTACTTGCTGCAGTAAAAGAAATTTTAAAACCATTAAAGTATTCTAACAATACAAAAATAAGCCTATTGTAGCTTAAGCTTAAAAGCATAAAAAATAAAACAGCAATTAGTTTTAACCAGAAACGGTCCATATAAATAATTTATTTGCAGGAATAGATATTATACAATTGCTGACTTATTATAATTATATCTATCAATTCAAAATTAATATTTTATCAATAAAGGATCTCTTATCCAATATTTTTTTTCTTAAAAAAAATACTTAGACATAAACTAACAAAAGTTACAATCCCAGATGCAATCACATTAAACCAAAGAAACCCAATATCTTGGGTAAAAAACAGAATAAACACTGTTATTTGAGCCAAGCAAGCAGCCAAAAAAACGCTGTTGCCATTCACTCTGGGAAAAATAAAAGCAACAAGAAAAATACCAAGTACACTTCCATAAAAAAGAGACCCAATGATGTTAATAAACTGTATCAAGTTCTCAAACAAGTTTGCATAAAAAGCAAATGAGATTGCCAATACTCCCCAAAAAACAGTAAACAATCTTGACCACTGTAAATCGCTTAACATCCCTGATGATGACTGGAATAGCCTTTTTTGTATGTCAATGGATGTTGTACCTGCTAAAGCATTTAATTCTGCTGAAATACTTGACATGGCGGCACAAAATATTACTGCAAGTAACAAACCAATAAACCCCTTGGGCAAATAGTTCAGAATGTAATATAAAAAAATATAGTCTTTATCATTTGCCTCAACTTTTGCCCCAGAATCCCTTACATAAGTTTGGACATCTTCTCTTATATTTCTTTGCGCAATATTTAAAGAAACAATTTCTTCCTTATTAATATTATCTTTTTGAAGGAGATTGATTCTAGTATTATGTAGTTGGTTCAATTCCCAACTCCAAATTTTATACTTTTCCGGAGAATTCAATTTTAAATCTTGCTCAACTTTTGAATTAAAAGAAATAGGTGTTCTTTCAAATTGAAAAAAACAAAATAGCAAAACCCCACACATCAAAATAAAAATCTGCATGGGTATTTTGAGTAAGCCATTAAATAGCAAACCAAGCTGACTTTGCCGAATATTCCGGCCACTCAAATATCTTTGAACCTGTGATTGATCTGTTCCAAAATAGGCTAAAGCTAAAAAAAAGCCCCCTGTTATTCCTGCCCAAAAATTATACCTGTCCTGAAAATTAAAACTAAAATCTATACCTTGCATTTTACCATTCCAACCTGCTAATTCAAGTGTTCTGTCAAAGGTAAAATTTACAGGCATGGAATAAATCAAGAACCCAAATATAAATGCCATACCCAACAAGATAACAGCCATTTGTTGAGTTTGAGTCACCGTTACCGCCTTTGATCCGCCACTTACCGTATATAAAATCACCAATAAGCCGGTAACCAATTGAGTCAATTGTAAATTCCAGCCTAATACAGTCGACAAAATGATGGCAGGTGCATAGAGTGTAATGCCTGCTGCCAAACCTCTTTGAATTAAAAATATAATTGCAGCAAATAATCTGGTCTTTAAATCAAACCTTTGTTCAAGATATTCATATGCTGTAAATACTTTTAGCTTATAAAATGCAGGAATAAAAACCACTATGATAACAAACATCGCCAATGGTAATCCAAAATAGAATTGTACAAATCTTAGACCATCAGAAAATCCTTGTCCTGTTGTACTGATAAATGTGATGGCACTAGCTTGAGTTGCCATAACGCCAAGGCAAACCTTCCACCAAACTGAATTTTGTTCTCCAAGAATATAACTATTTAAATCGTGCTGAGATCGTGATTTATACCATCCATATATTACTATAAATGAAAGGGTAGCTATCAAAACAAACCAATCTATCCAACTCATAAATCAACTTGAATAAGCATTTGTAAGCATGTACAAAAAAATAATAGCAACCGCCAACCCAATAATTAGAATCAAGCCATACTTAATAAAAGATTTTTCCATTTTAAAATGAAATTATATTGGCAAATAATCTATACGCACCCGGAACACCTGCAGGCAATTGCCTGAACCATGAAAGTGAGGTATAAATAAGGTACCCTTTACCAATTTTTTTACACAACAACCCTGAATTCAAAGGAGGTTCCCCTGAGTCACTCATTGACAAAATCTCTTCAAATTCTTTTGGATAACTTCCCGGAAAGTACAAACCTCGTTCCTGAACCCAATCATCAAAATCATGCTCATTAATTTTGTTGGGATCTGATAAAATTTTATGCATGGGCATTAAAATTTTTACCGGAGAAGACTCATTTGTAACTCGGTTTCTTGAAATTTTAAAATCTTCGCCTAAAAAATTCTGTGTAACCAGCTCATGTCCTGTGTTGTATTGAAATATTACTTTACCACCATTTCTTGCAAAATTTTCTAAAAACTCCTTGGACTTTGCTAATTCTTCGCAGGTATTAAAAGCCCTAATTCCAAAAACAATTACATCGTAATTATTTTTATTAATATTCCACAAATCCTTTGCTTTTACTACATCCAATTTAAAACCCATTTTCACCAATGCTTCGTCCACATTATCCCCTGCCCCATCGATGTATGCTACTCTTTTAGGCTTAATTTTTAATTCACAAACAGTTACCTTAATTTTTGCGGGTGTCATTACATTCAACCAGGGAATATGACCATATCGTATTGATTGTTGAAAATAAAGAGGCTCACCTCCAACTTCCATTGAAATTTCTTTGATTGTGTTCCTGATATCATGAGTTTGAATATACAATTCAAATATTTTTTCATCACCAGGTTTTTCAAGATGAAAATCAATTTCAGATGGAGAAACAACAATTCCTTCCGGAATCCTGAATCTTATTTTTCCATTTTGATTATTACCATTTGATTTAATCGTAAAATTAAATTTTACCGGTTTATCTTTATTGATCAAGACCAATTGATCGGTCGGCATTACAGTTACTAAAGGCAATACATCCGCTGGTTGCCTCACTTCACCTATAACAGGATCATCATTTTTATAGATTACTGGCCTGTCAATATCATATGACTTGTTAAAAATTTTAATCTTAAATCTAACTTTAAAGGTTGGCGCAGTAACCGGCAAATTTCTCAAACCTGTCTCATCCACTCTATACATGCCTTTATCGCGTCCATACCTGAGCCAAAAAGGCGCCGTTTGAGAAATTCCCGTCAGCTCAATATCCCTGCGCCAATACAATGGATTATTGCTTATGAGCAATTTCTGAAATGTACTATCGCCTAATCCTGGCCATATTTCAATTTTATCCAAGGTAATACCTATCGATCGAGAAATGATTTCGTTATTGAGTCTGACTTCAACTCCATTTGAAATTGACTGCCTATCAATAAAGGCTTCGGCAAAAATACCTGCACATTCAAAAATTAATTCTCTGATTTTCTTTAGCTTAACCTCCTTATAAACTCCTGCATTGATATCCTCAAGGTATTGTTCCGCTTTCTGAAGTAATGGGATGCTCTTGTATGGAGCCGACACATCGAATTGATTAATCAATTCCTCTAATACTTTATCCAGATTTCCACCTCCATTAAATCTTGACCAGCTGAAGTTCAGACCATCAAACGGCGAGGCCTCCCCTGGAGCCTTTTTGGCATCAAGTCTTTCAAAATATTCCAATTGTGTCCCCCTTACTGAGTTAATTCCAAATCCTTGCGATTTATGCATGCTTCTACTTTGGGCGGAGATCTCTCCGTTTGACAACCCGGAAGCCGGGTAATAGCTGCCAATGTCCAATAAATACAAATTTGATTTATCAGCAGCATCAAACTTTTCTTTTGATCCAAAGAAAAAATAGGAGGTATTGAAAAAAATTCTATCAACACGAACTGGCTCAGGTAGATCCAAAAGATCTCTCCTATATAAACTATTTCTTGCTAAATCAAAGGCTTCCATGCCAAGTATGGCAGAAGCTGTATGGTGTCCGTGGGTCTTACCACTGGTCCGATGGTCAAATCGATTGATAATTACGTCAGGCTTAAAAGTTCTAATTAAGTGCACTAAATCAAGCAAAACTGAATCTTTGTCCCAAATCGAAAAAGTTTCTTCAGCATTCTTTGAATATCCAAAATCATTTGCTCTGGTAAAAAATTGTATACCCCCATCAATTTCTCTGGCTCTCAACAACTCATGAGTTCTGATCACACCTAAAAATTCATCCAGCTCAGAACCTATAAGATTTTGACCTCCATCGCCCCGGGTCATGGAAATATAACCGGTTCTTAGTTTTAGATCATTAGAGAGATAACTTATCAACCTGGTATTTTCATCATCAGGATGTGCCGCTATATATAACACTGAGCCCACTACTTTCAGGCCCTTTAGGTCCTCAAGAATCAGAGAAGCAGGTCTGTTTTGACTATTTAAGTTGATATTAATTATTAGTAACAACAGTAAAATTCCTATTACGCGCATATTCAATTTTTGATAAAAGGCGAATATCACTATTTGAATTGAAAATCATTATAAACAAATGCGAGCTTTTTACATTTAATTTGTAGAACTAAAAAAAGTGTATTGCAAACAAAACCAGTATTTGAAATTCCGAAAGATCAGAAAATTCTTATTTTAGGTCCTTGCAGCGCCGAGTCCTATGAACAATTATCAAGTGTTTGTACCCAAACTATGGACCTTAAGCCGGATTTGTTGAGAGCTGGAGTTTGGAAACCAAGGACTCGCCCGGGATCATTTGAAGGAAAAGGAGAAGAAGCACTGGAGTGGCTTATTCAAATCAAGAAAGACTTTAATATTAAAGTATGTACTGAAGTGGCCAATCAAGAACACGTTGAAAAATGCCTTAAAGCAGGGATTGATGTGCTTTGGGTTGGAGCAAGGACTACAGTCAACCCTTTTTATGTTCAGGAAATAGCAGATGCTCTGAAAGGAACTAATGTTCCTGTCATGATAAAAAATCCGCTTAATCCAGACCTTTTTCTTTGGCTGGGAGCGATAGAAAGATTTTATAAGGCCGGACTTGAAAGGATTGCTGCAATTCATAGAGGCTTTTCCTTTTATGGCAATTCAATCTACAGAAATGTGCCAAGGTGGCAGATCCCAATTGAATTGAAGAGGAAATTGCCGGAAATTCAAATGATAGCAGACGTCAGTCATATAAGTGGTAACCCTGCGCATCTGCAAGAAATAGCACAAATTGCTATGGATTTAAATTATGATGGTCTTATGGTTGAGGTGCACCCAGATCCATTACAAGCATTAAGTGATTCCGATCAACAAGTCACCCCTGCATTTTTAAAGAAATTTGTACTTGACCAGCTCATTAAAAGAAAAACTCAATCCAGCAATTATCTATATAATAATAAAATTTCAGAAATCAGGAAGGAGATAGATTATATAGATAAGGAAATCATAAGTTTATTGGCAAAACGTATGCAAATGGCAGATGCCATTGGCATTGAAAAAAGAAATGAAGAAATATCCATTTTCCAACCTGAAAGATGGGCAGAAATAGTTTCAAGACTTTTAGTTGAAGCAGAAAAAAGCAATCTTAGTCAAGAATTCATTTTTTCACTCACAGAAGCCATTCATATTGAATCCATCCAACACCAAAGCGCTAAAATGAACAATCCTTAGCCGACTCTAAAAAAATAATTTTCATAATACTACACAACTAAGTGATTTAGTGCTAATTATATATATATTATAAAAATATTTTTAAAAATTGTTTAAAATATTTGGATAATATAAATACATCATACTACTTTTGTAGTGTATTAGTTATTTAATACACTAAATCAATAGTTATGATTCATTTGCAAAATGTCAGTTTCCAATACAAAAAGGGCAAAAGTATTTTTAAGGATCTTGAATTAAACCTAAATGCAGGTAATATTTATGGGCTACTTGGGAAAAATGGTGCGGGTAAAACTACCTTACTACGGCTTATAAATGGGTTAATATTTCCAACTGCAGGCACAGTAGACATTATGGGTTATCCAGCAGCAGATAGACATCCGGAGATGTTGGCTGATATCTGTTTTGTACAGGAAGAACCCTATATTCCGAACCTTTCAATTATTGCTTTCCTCTATACCTACGCCCCCTTCTATCCAAATTTTGACTTTGATCAATTTTTTAAACTAATAACCGAATTCAGCCTGGAGGGTAGTTTAAAGTTGGACAAATTATCCTTTGGACAAAAGAAGAAAGTGATGTTAAGTTTTGCCTTAGCCAGCAATGCAAGAATTGTCATTCTTGATGAGCCTACAAATGGTTTAGACATACCTTCCAAATCCCAATTTAGAAAGCTCATAACAGAAGCAATGCTGAATGAAAGGATGATTATTATTTCTACACATCAAGTCCGAGATATGGTGAATTTGATAGATCCAATATTAATCATTGATGAAGGACAAGTAGTATTCAATTACTCTTTGGAAGAAATTGCCGATGCTCTTGTATTTGAAGTTCACAACACGCTGGCCGAACCAAAGGATGTATTGTATAGTGAACGTATAAGTGGTGGTTACATTACTATTAGAGAAAATAATCACGATGAATTCTCTAATGTTGACGTTGAAGCATTGTTTAATGCAATCCTTATTAAAAAAGAGGAAATCATAAAAATTCTAGAAAAACATAAAGCCATTCACTCAAATTCAAAAAATTAATCAAAATGAAATCAAGTTTATTTATATTTTCTCCTGCCAGATTTTTAAATTTGTTAAAAAGAGAATGGAATTATAAAAAAAATACAATTCTTATTGTCTTTTTAAGTATTCTGGGTGGCCTTTCGGTACCAATGATATTGCAATTATTTTCTCAAAGCAATCATAAAAATTTATTCACTACTGAAACATTAATTGTCAATTTGGCAATTATGGGAGTAATATTTGCAAGCCTTTGCTTTTCTGAATTTATTCAAACCACTAGCAAACAAAATTATCTCAGCGTTCCTGCATCAGCCTTAGAAAAACTACTTTCGAAATGGACGGTAATTTCTCTGTTGATTCCAATCCTATATATTGTATCTTATGTTGGTTATTCCAAAATAATTACATTTTTTACAAATCTATTTATCCAAGATAAGTTGGATTACACTAACATAGATTTAAAAGTTATTTGGCAATTTCTTTTAAATATTATTTTAGTCCAAAGTGTTTACATACTCGGATCAGTTTGGATGCCAAAAGCATCAATACTTAAAACCACTTTTGGACTTTTTGTATTATTGATATTTTTAGCGCTATTCTCATTTCTATGTTTCAGAATCATCTATCATGAATATTTTACTGGAATGATAATGGCTGAAGATGGCCCAAATGTTAGTATAAATGGGGATATATTTTTTGAATCCCAATTAGTAAGAAAGATAACCGGTGTAGTAACATTCATATTTTTTATGACTGTTAGTTTATTTAAATTAAGTGAAAAACAATTGTAAAATGGATTTCCATAAACAACAACCCATCTATCTCCAAATAGCCGATGTGCTGTTAGAAGATATTCTCCAAAAGAAAATATCTGACGGAGAACGTGTCCCTTCAGTTAGAGAATTAGCTCTTTCTGTTCAAGTGAATCCAAATACGGTTCAACGCAGTTATCAATGGCTACAAGACGAAGATATAATTGTTCAAAAAAGAGGAATTGGATTTTTCCTTTGTGACAAGGTTTATGAAAAAACATTGTCCATCAAAAGGGATGAATTAATCAAAGTAACCATACCAGAGACTATCAAACAAATGAAATTATTGGGAATTGGCATCAAAGAATTTGAATCAATTTATCAAAGCATTCATAATTAGTCAACGTTACATCATTCATTTTTAAATTTATTACAGATTTCACCAATATGAAAACCAGCAACAAATTACTTTCAACTGCATTATTTATTGTGTGTGCATCAATTCTGGGTCTGATCCAATACAGCAAATTTTATGAAAAAGTCCAAATCAAAATTCAATCAGGGAACAAAATTGTAAGAAACACCAAATTAGGATCTTTCACCAAATTAGACATCTCATCAAATTTTGACATTTCTATATATAAGGGTCCTGATTCTATCCAGTTGGATGGAGATTCTTCGCTTATTGAAAGCTTATTATTGGAAATCAAGGACTCAACTTTAACTATAAGCTTGAAAGAAAATATCCAAAATTACAGTTCAGTAGGTTTGGTCATAAAGATTTATTGCAATACCTTAAATGACATTACTCTATTAGGGTCTGGAAATATAATAATGCAAGATTCCTTCTACTGTGCCTCTTCTAAATTGCTTCTTACTGGGAGCGGAAGTATTGAAGGGCGATTTAATTCAGAAACTCTAGACGCATCCCTATTAGGCTCAGGTGAGATTAGCAACATCGGCAAATCAAATCAAATTTCAGCCACTCTATCTGGAAGCGGCGACATCGACCTAACTGAAACATTGGGACAGACCGGCAAAGCTAATTTATTGGGATCAGGAAATATTGATATAAATTGTTCAAACAGTCTTGATATCGATCTAACCGGAAATGGAGAGATTAACTATAAAGGTTCACCTAAGCTCAACATCAAAAAATTGGGGAATGGTGAAATTCATTCGAAAGAATAAAAATTTGGCCCACATTTATTTTACGCCAAGAGTAGAGGCAATTTTTTAAGATAACATTAATCCTTTGTCTTTTAGAAGACAGAGGATTATTCTATTTTTGCAAAAACAAATAAATGCCCATTCAACATACAGATCAAATTCACCTTATCAAACAGAGTGCTCGTGACTTTGCAGAACAATATATAAGACCTCACGTAATGGAATGGGATGAAACCCAGCATTTTCCAGTAGAGACTATGAAAAATCTTGGCAGACATGGATTTTTAGGTGTTTTAGTACCTGAGAAATATGGAGGTGTTGGGCTAGGATATCAAGCATATATCACTGTTATTGAAGAAATTACTAAAGTTTGCAGCTCTATTGGTTTGTCAGTTGCTGCCCACAATTCCCTGTGTACCGGTCACATCTTGGCTTTTGGCAACGAAGACCAAAAATCGAAATATCTCCCAAAACTGGCCACTGGTGAATGGATTGGTGCCTGGGGACTCACAGAGGCAAATACTGGTTCAGATGCCATCAGAATGCAATGTGTAGCTAAAAAGGATGGTGATCATTGGATACTCGATGGGACGAAAAACTGGATCACTCATGGCATAAGTGGTGATGTTGCTGTAGTAATCGCTAGAACCGGTGAACTACTGGACAGTAATGGGATGACTGCATTTATAGTTGAAAGAGGTACCCCTGGATTTAGTGGAGGCAAAAAAGAGAATAAACTAGGGATGAGAGCGTCCGAAACCGCCGAAATGATTTTTGATCAATGCAAAATTCATGAATCACAGGTTTTGGGCAAAGTTGGAGATGGTTTTAAACAAGCCATGAAAGTGTTGGATGGGGGTAGAATATCCATTGCAGCTCTTGCCTTGGGAATTGCAAAAGGTAGTTATGAAGCCGCAGTTCAATATTCTAAGGAAAGACAACAATTCGGTCAGCCTATTTCTCAATTCCAGGGCATTGGCTTCAAATTAGCAGATATGTCAGTTAAAATTGAAGCTGCAGAACTTTTAACACGGCAGGCAGGTAAAATGAAAGATGAGGGAAGACCAATGTCTAAAGAATCCGCCATGGCTAAGTATTATGCATCTGAGGTTTGTGTTCACGCTGCCACAGAAGCTATACAGATTTTTGGAGGATATGGATATACAAAGGATTTTCCGGTCGAAAAATTCTTTAGGGATTCCAAGCTTTGTACAATTGGCGAAGGGACCTCCGAAATCCAAAAATTAGTCATCTCAAGGGCAATACTTAAAGAATAATGCTTGTTTAAAGGATAACTCAAACATTCAAAATTATGTATTTCAAATCATGAATTCATTTTAAAATTGTTAAGTAAAGAAAAAATAAAGCCTTTTGTAACCTATCTGATCATCAATTTGGTGATGGCTCAGATTGGCTTTAATGTTTTTAGCCTTTCCTGTTATTGCAAAAAAGAAATTAGTTTTTCTATTCTTCCAAAAAAAGATGAATGCCATCGTCCAGTTAAGTTACAAAAAGGATGCTGTTCAATTAAAAAATGTACAAATTCACTAAACAAAGTCAATCACCCCTGTGGAAAAAACAAAGCTGAATACAAAACAGCTCATATCCTGGCCGGTAACAAAATCCAGTTAGGCCATGACCAACTGGCTTTTATTGGTCAAATTATATTCTTACCTCCTTTAAATATTACTTCTTATCCAATTCTTTTCTGGCCTATTCCTCCTGATAAATATTTCCTTTCTGGAAACAAGAGGAGACTATTGATGTCTTCTTTGACTTGTTAGTATAAGTTATCTGATTTAAATTTTAATGTGCGTATTATTCTTTGTAATGAACGCTTGCATGATTTATTATTCATTTTAACTTTTACTCATGTCTTTAAAATTAATATACATTATAATACTGTTTTTATCGGCCTTACAAGCGCATTCTCAAATATTGAGTGGATCTGTAAAGAACCAAAAAAATGAAGGTCTGGAAGGTGCCCTGATTTATTTTATAAATTCTGAAAATGGCACCCAATCTGATAATGAAGGAAAATTTGTTTTATTCCGGGATGTAAATCAGGATACACTTTTAGTGAGTTATCTTGGATATGCTTCAGATACTATAATATTAGCTAAAGGTCAGTTGACTTTAAATTTAGTAATGGATGAAGGTGTTCAACTTAAAGAAATTACGATTAATGCAAACCGTCCTTCCCATAGTTTCTCACTTCTTAACCCTTTAAACGTAGAGACGCTAACTTCAAAAGAATTCAGAAAAGCTGCTTGTTGTAGCCTGGCAGAAAGTTTTCAGACAAGTAATGCAATCGATCTGTCTTACAACAATGCTGTAGTTAGCAATAGAGAAATTCAGTTTCTTGGACTTAGAGGAGCTTATACCCAACAATTAATAGAGAATCGTCCTGTATTTACCGGTATCCTGAATACCTTTGGATTTGACATGGTTCCCGGAACCTGGTTGAGTGAGGTAAATATTTTGAAAGGGGCAGGAAGTGCCATTTATGGTGCACAAAGCATTACAGGTGCCATTAATTCCAAATTAGTGGACCCAGAAACAGATGTCCCTTATTATCTGAATATTTATGGCGATTATCATGGTAGAATGGAAGGAAATCTTCACATTAATCGTAAATTCTCACCAAATGCACAATCAGGAATTTATTTGCATGCTTCCAGACACAGTGGTTTTAGGGATCACAATAATGATGGGTTTTATGATGATGCAAGGGCTACTCGTTTGAATGCAATGATTAGAAATCACTATTCCAGCAAAAACTGGGAAGGTCAGTTAAATTTTCAGGCTCTAAGAGATAAGAGGAATGGTGGGCAAACTATCTTAGAAAATCCATATTTATCTTCACAAACCATAGATCATTTTAACATTTCAAGTAAAATTGGTTACCTGGGTTTTAATAATCCAAATAAATCAATTGGCTCAATTTGGGACTTTTCATTTTCCACATTGGATGGAAATTATGGAAAAAGATTTGGATTAAATGCAATCGAATATCACGCATTGGGGCAAATTATATTTTCCTGGACTTCAAACAACGACCATCACAAGTTTGATTATGGACCAGTTGCAAACCTTAATATAGCCACAGAAACTTTATCTGATCAGGGTACGACAAATAAGTTATCATACAAACAAATAACTGCAGGTGCATTTATTGATTATCAATTTAAAGTTGGAAAGGTAGGAGAATGCGATCTAGACCGACTGGTTCTTACTTTGAGCCAAAGAATTGAACATATTCAACCTAAAAAAATGTTCTGGTCACCGAGGATAAGCGCTAGATTAAATCTTTCCGAAATCGTAACTTTAAGAGCCTCTGTTGGTCGTGGATATCGTTTCTTCAGACTTTACTCCGATCAAATTAATTTGCTATCCAGCAACAAATCTTGGAATGTAATTAATACTCCTCCTTTTGAATCTTCCTGGAATTCAGGTGCGAATTTGGTAGCCAAACCAAATATTTTCAATAAAGAATTGGAAATAAATATTGATGCCTACCTTACATGGTTTGACCAGCAAGTAGTAATTGACCTGGAACAAAACCTCCCAGAAATGCCGGTAGCAAGCATTTTTTCATTAAATGGAAAATCCAGAACCGGAATGTTGGGCGCAACGATTTCTTACCCTGTTCTTGAGCAAGTCACAATAAAAATTGGGTCGAGATTTCAATCCAACAAGATGCAATTTTTCAAAGAATATAAAGATCAGATTTTTATTCCTAAGTGGCGGGGCATGACTTCAATTGATTGGGAATCTAATCAAAAAAAATGGCTCTGGAATTTCACAATTCAACTTGTAGGCCCCATGAGATTCCCGGACAAAACAAATTATCCTCATGAGTTAAAACACGATCATGAGGGATGGACCAAGCCCTATTTACTTGCTCAAACACAATTGAATTATAAGTTTAAAGAAATAGATTTATATGTAGGTTGTGATAATCTTACAAACTTTACTCAACACAATGCAATTATTGCTGCAGACACTCCACATAGCAACTACTTCAATGCAGTGGAAGTATATGCTCCCATAAATGGGATAAAGCCTTATATCGGTATAAAATGGGCTTTCTTAAATAACTTATAGTTTGAAGTTCAAAAAAAAAGCCCGTTCCAAATTGGAACGGGCTTTTTTTTTGAAAACAAATATTTTATCCTTTATTTACTTCTTCAAACTCTACGTCCGTAACTGGCTCGGTCGATCCTGAATTGTCTTGAGTTCCAGCTTCATTGTTTGGACTATCTGCCTGTGTTGCACTGTACATATCTTGAGATGCTGCCATCCAAGCTGCATTTAAAGCTTCCACACTTTTGGTTATTGCATCTAAATCCTGGGACTGATGCGCTGCTTTCAAATTAGCATGTGCCGTCTCAATGGCAGATTTTTTCTCTGCTGGAATTTTATCTCCAAATTCCTTTAACTGCTTATCAGTTTGAAAAATTAATGAGTCTGCTTCATTCAATTTATCTACTTTTTCTCTTGCTTGTTTATCGGCTTCCGAATTGGCCATGGCTTCATTTTTCATTCTTTCAATTTCTTCCTTTGAAAGCCCTGTAGAAGCCTCTATCCTAACATTTTGACGTTTTCCTGTTCCTTTGTCAAGTGCAGAAACATTCAGAATACCATTCGCATCTAAATCAAAAGAAACTTCTATCTGAGGTATACCCCTTGCAGAAGGCGGGATTCCATCCAAAATAAACCTTCCCACAGATCTGTTGTCCTTTGCCATTGGCCTCTCTCCTTGAAGTATATGAATTTCAACTGAAGGCTGATTATCTGCAGCTGTTGAGTAAACTTTTGCTTTTTTAGTAGGAATGGTGGAATTTGCTTCGATCACTACGTCATATACTCCACCCATAGTCTCAATTCCGAGAGATAATGGAGTTACATCGAGTAACAATACGTCTTTAACTTCACCTGTCAAAACCCCACCTTGAATTGCAGCACCAATTGCTACTACCTCATCAGGGTTAACACCTTTGTTTGGCTTTTTTCCAAAAAAATCTTCTACAACTTGTTGAATTTTGGGAATTCTGGTGGATCCTCCAACGAGTATTACCTCATCGATGTCATTTTTTGAAAGTCCAGCATCCTTCAATGCATCGGCACAAGGCTTTAAAGTTCTTTGTACTAATTCATCAGCAAGCTGTTCAAATTTAGCCCTAGATAACTTTAAGACTAAATGCTTTGGCACCCCATCGGTAGCTGTTATATACGGTAAGTTAATTTCAGTTTCGATGGAGGAAGAAAGCTCTACCTTAGCTTTTTCTGCGGCCTCCTTTAGACGCTGTAAAGCCATCGGATCCTTTCTCAGATCAATATTCTCCTGAGACTTAAACTGATCTGCCATCCAATCAATTATCACATGGTCAAAGTCATCGCCTCCCAAATGTGTATCCCCGTTTGTAGATTTCACTTCAAAAACCCCATCTCCTAACTCTAAAATAGATACATCAAAGGTTCCTCCACCCAAATCATAGACCACAATGGTCATATCCTTGCTTTTCTTGTCAAGTCCATAGGCTAATGCTGCCGCTGTGGGTTCATTTATGATCCTTTTAATATTTAAACCTGCAATTTCTCCTGCCTCCTTGGTTGCCTGACGTTGCGAGTCATTGAAATAGGCAGGAACTGTAACTACCGCTTCAGTAACTTCATGCCCAAGAAAATCCTCTGCAACTTTCTTCATTTTCTGAAGTATGATCGCGGATATTTCCTGAGGCGAGTACATCCTGCCATCGATGTCAACGCGACAAGTATTGTTATCTCCTTTGGCCACTTTATAAGCCATTCTAGTAATTTCCTTAGTAGATTCATCAAATCTCCTACCCATAAATCGTTTTATGGAGGCTACTGTCTTTTTAGGATTTGTAATAGCTTGCCTCTTAGCAGGATCTCCTACTTTCCGCTCACCATTATCTAAAAATGCAACTATTGAAGGGGTTGTTCTTCTGCCCTCTTCATTGGCAATTACTACGGGCTCATTGCCCTCCATTACAGATACACAAGAATTTGTTGTTCCTAAGTCTATTCCAATTATTTTTCCCATTGTTAAGTGATTTATACCAAATCTTTATCAATTGATGTGCCAAGGGAAAAAAAAGAAAATATGTCAGAAATTTTGACAAAAATCGGTCAAAATATGACAGAAAATTGACAATAGATATGTCAAAAAGTCATTGTAATTTAAAATCCAAGCAATCTTGTTTGATCTAGAGTCTTTAACAAGGACTTAGTCTCCAGGCTGATTCCAAAGCTTCTCTCGGTCTGATGAATACTGCTAAACAATCCGAATCCTTCACTCATGTTTGAATATCTTGGAATTTCCTGAGAAGCAGTAATCCCTGTATTGGCATTTACGATGGAATTAAAATCGTACACTTCAGGGCCACCTGCTCGAACTTTGAAATCAAGTCTCAATATTTCTCTTTTAATAGCAGGATCTACAATTAGATTCTCCTTTAAAAAATTATAAAACTGAAGGCCTCCAACTGTTACACTGGAGGATAAATCGCCCTTTTTAAGAACCCAGCGCAGGGGCTTTACTGAGATGTTGCCTGAAACAGTATTGGTTTCTTGTACATTAATGATAATGTCAAAATCAAAAATTTGAGAAGATTTTGGTTTTTGCCAACTGAAAGATTGTGGGAAATCTGGCTTAAATTGAACCTCTCTATTGGTGGATGGAGGGGAAGTAAAATCAAAATCACGAACCAATTGAATCCTACTGGTAACTTGAGTTTTTCCATCTCCACGATCAATCTTTAGCAAAATACTATCTCCTCCAGCCATCTGGAGCTGTGATGTCTTCAACTTGTATAAAATATTTGGAACTTGTACAAAAGGTCCTGAATTTCTGGGATACCCTTCAGATGTCCCATCAACCTTCTTTAGTTCTACTTCTCTCTTAGAAGTGAGATTAATCAAATATACCTTAGCATTTTTATAATAAATGGAGTCGGCAACTTTAGCCATGTCAACAGCCGGTATATTCTCATCTACAAATAACTTTTCAACTCTTATATATTGAGCAGAATCTACCCTGTTGATCAAGCCATAGACCACCGGAATATCCTTCCAGGGTTCTGTAAGTATAAAATCTTCTGAACAGGCTGAAAATAACAAAATGCCATAAATGGTGAATAGATTCCTGATTTTCATGCTGCAAAATTAAAGAGTTTCACCCTCTTATAACGTCACAAATCATAATTTAACATCGTTAATTTCAATATAGCTTAAAAATTGCTCCTGAATCTTTAATTTTGAGCCATGTCAGTGCATAAGGAAATACGAAAAATAACCACCAGAACTTTACAGGAAATGAAAGTGGCTGGTGAGAAAATTGCCATGCTTACCGCATATGATTTTACCATGGCAAAAATTCTGGATGAAGCCGGAATTGATGTTTTGCTGGTTGGAGATTCAGCCTCAAATGTAATGGCAGGTCATGAGACAACATTACCGATTACTCTGGATCAGATGATCTATCACGCTCAATCCGTTGTTAGAGGTGTAACCAGGGCTTTGGTCATAGTTGATTTACCATTTGGATCTTATCAAGGCAATTCTAAGCGTGCCCTGGAATCCTCCATACGAATTATGAAGGAAAGTGGTGCACATGGAGTTAAATTAGAAGGTGGTTCTGAAGTTGCTGACTCTATCAAACGAATTCTTACCGCAGGTATTCCAGTTATGGGCCATTTAGGCCTAACTCCACAATCTATTTATAAATTTGGCACCTACAATGTCCGGGCCAAAGAAGATCAGGAAGCTGAAAAACTTAAGCACGATGCCAGAATTCTGGAAAGGTCCGGTTGTTTTAGTCTGGTGCTTGAAAAAATACCAGCTTCTCTTGCTAAAGAAGTAAGTCTCTCTTTATCTATACCCACTATTGGTATTGGCGCAGGTAATGGTGTAGATGGACAAGTCTTGGTTATTCACGATATGATTGGCTTAAACAAAGAATTTAATCCTCGGTTTTTAAGGAGGTACTTAAATCTAGCTGAGGACATCCATCTTGCAGTCAGTAAATATTCAGCTGATGTAAAATCCAAAGACTTTCCAAACGAAAAAGAACAATATTAATGCAGAAACGAGGATGGTTGCTACTTGGGGTGGCAGCATTGGGGTTGATCATTATTTTAGCGATCAGCATTTTCAACCAAACTTTCAAAAACAATGTGGTAGATTCAGAAAATCCTCATGTACTAACCATTAGGGATAATGAATCATTTATTCAAATTATAAGTAAAATTACAAGTCAAAACATTTTAGTGGACACCGGCTCATTTTCTATAATTTCAAGGATTATGGGTTATACGACCAGTAAAATTCGACCAGGAAGATATCTTATTAAGAATGGAATGAGTAATTATAAAATAATTGCAAAACTTCGTTCAGGTCAACAAGATCCCGTACAACTTACAATTAATAATGTTAGAGACATTACCCAGTTGTGTGGTAAATTAAGCAACTATATATCGCTAGACTCTGTAAGTCTGCTTGAAAAATTAAGTGACAGTATCTATCTTTCTACTCTGGGTTATACGAAGGATGATATACTGTGTTTGTTTATACCTAACACTTATGAAATGTATTGGAATATTACCTTCGATAATTTCATAAGGAGAATGATTGTTGAAAACGAAAAGTTTTGGTCAAAAGAAAATAGAAAACAAAAAGCAGAAGAAAGGAATTTAAAACAAAATGAGGTGTACACTCTTGCTTCAATTGTAGAAAAAGAAACCATAAACACAAATGAAAGACCGGCTATTGCTGGAGTATACCTAAATCGCTTAAAAATTGGTATGAAACTTCAGGCAGATCCTACTGTCGTCTTCGCACTTGGTGTATCCGGCCTGCAAAGAGTTCTGCTTGAACATCTAAGCTTCAAATCACCATTCAACACCTACCAAGTTGAAGGCCTACCCCCCGGACCAATTTATATGCCATCAGTGAACAGTATTGATGCAGTACTAAACTCTGAAAAACATGACTACTTGTTTTTTTGTGCCAAACCAGGATATGACGGCAGTCATTTATTTGCGGTGGGAATAGAGCAACATTATCAAAATGCCAGGATTTATCAAAAATGGCTAAATGATGAAAAAATAAAATAAACCTTATTTAGAATCCGATTGACTTGGCTGGCCGGTTTTTCTTAACAATTTCATCTGCCATGGATTGTTTCCATATTTTGAAGTTCCAATTAAAACCATCGCATCCGGGTCAACCTTGACCGTCCATTCAGACGAGCTATCTCGGGTGGATCTTAGTTCCAAAGTTTTTGAAGCATCCGTATATAAATAGCGTCCTGAGTCGGTAGTTTTGTCATATATACCTTTTTTGTACTCCCCATTTTCTAACAAATCTAACCAATGCCCTGCATAGATATTCTGTTTGGGCACTTCATCCTTTAATGACAACGCGAAAAAGATATGCCAAACTGAATCGGTAATATCATGATTGACTTTTTGACCGGTGGATGCTTTTATAAATGCTTCGTCCAACTTACCAAAAATAACCGAATTAGCAGAAACTGCAGATGACTGAGACAACTTGGCTTCATTGGTAACACCTGTCTCTACTTCCTTCTTGGTATCACGTTTACAGGCATCAAACAAGAAAAAATAAATCACTAAAAGAACATAAACTGGCTTCATAACCTTAATTTTTATAAACTTGAATACAAATAAATTAATTTTGAGCGATCTGTAGTCAATTTTTTCGCAATACTCACAATTAATTAACTTTTAACTTTGAATTCTAAAGGATTAGAAGCACTGGTAAACTCATTTCTGGCTGAGTACCGGCAGAATAAGTTATTACTGGCTGTCAGCGGAGGAGTCGACTCGATGGTGCTGGCTAATATACTTAAAAAAACAGGATTCGAATTTGGAATGGCACATTGTAATTATCACTTGCGTGATGAACAATCGAATTTAGATCAACAACTAATAGAAAATTGGGCTGTTTCAAACAATATTAGCTTACACGTCAAATCCTGCCCTATCTCAAAAAACTCACCGAATATTCAAGATTCAGCAAGGAAGCTTCGACTGGCACATTTTAATGAAATTAAGAGTAGTTATGATTATAATTATCTGGTCACTGCTCATCATATGGAAGATCTCATTGAGGGCTTTTTCCTCAATTTGATCAGAGGAGCTGGAATTAGAGGATTGAACACCATGTCTCGATATTACAAACATTCACTTAGACCATTAGAAAATGTAAAAAAAAATGAGATTTATGATTACGCTTCTTTTAATAATATTTTGTTCAGAGAAGATAGTTCAAACTCAGAGGATAAGTATGCAAGAAATATCATCCGGCACCAAGTGATCCCTGTTTTTAAAACTATTAGTTCATCCTTTTTCAATACAGCCGGAAGAAGTTTAAAATTATTGGGTGAACACGAAGCGCTCATAGACTTTTACAGATCCCAATGGAAATCGAAAAACGTTCAATTTTCTGAAGCATTTATCAAAATCAACATTATTTTTAATGAGGAAGATTACTTTCTCTTTGAATTGCTTGCAGATGAAGGATTTCATTACAATGAAATACAAAATATAAAATTAAATCTTAATTCTCCGGGAAAGGAGTTCAAATCAAGGAATGATAAAAAACTCATTATTGATCGCAGTTGCCTTTATATTTTAAATAGTAAAACGCCCTCTATTTTTGAAAAAATCATTATTTATAATCATCATGATAAACAAATTCAAAGTAACGAAATTTGTGTAACGATAAAATCAATAAATATCAGAGATTTTGATTGGAATGCAATTGGAAAGGACCCTTGGGTCATTCATTTTGATCTTGAACACGTGAATTTCCCATTGATAATTCGACCCTGGTTGGATGGAGATAAAATGAGACCGATTGGCATGCAAGGAAAACAAAAAAAAATTAAGCAAATTCTAAGCGACAAAAAGTCAAATTCTGCATTTAAAAAACAGGAACTTGTATTAGCCTATAATGAGGAAGTTTACTGGTTAATTGGACATACAATAGCTCATCAAGTCAGTATCACCGAACAAACGAAATGTATCTTGGAAATTAGTTTTACTTTTGAAAAGTAGATAAAATCACCTGGACTTTTTTGGATTTCCAAAAAGGTCTTTTGTCCTATCATCCAATATTTGTTGATCACGGGGAGCCTCTTTCATTTTAGTGGTTGGTAGATAAGGATCAAATTTCCACTTTCCCGATTTATAGTTGAAAGCTTCATACGTACCATCCGGAACCAGCATAAAAACATTTTTCTGGTTAGGAGTTTCATATCTGGCGATGTGGTCAAAAACAATCATCTTGTTTGGCGCCTCATAAGTAAGTGTACAATTTGATTGTTGAGAGTACCTAACTACATGTCGATTTGTAAAAATTTTATCCCCACTCTCCTCTTCAATTTCAAATTCCTTTGACCCAAAGGTAATTTGATCATCTTTAATCCTTAAAGCTTCAATTATTTTAAATTTTTCTTGTCTGGAATTCTGAGCAAATCCAAACATTACATAGTAATTTTCTTTTCCAAAACTCTCAGGAATTAAATAAAAATAAACCGCCCCGTACCAATTTTCAGGTGTAAATTCTTCAAATCTAATTCTGTCATAATCCCTTTGTTCCCTGGAGAACGGAAGAATTTTACCACTCCTTAATTTAACCAGTCCATCATAATGCCAAACATTGTTTTCACCTTCGTATTGCCAGGTAAATAATTCAAATGATTTGTCATCAGGAGTTAGGCGAACAATATTGGGGTTAAAATCAGTAATTGAGTAATGATCCTCTGACAAAACTTTACCCATTAAATAATTAACTCTTTCAGCTGACAACTTTCTGTGCTTTGGTATTCTGGAATTAAACATTACGTCTGACCAAAAACTAAGACTATCAGCAGATGCCCAAGCAACTTCTTGCGCAGAGGCGGGATAATACACTAAAGCAGATAATATAAAAAACTTAAAAACCCTTCTGATCATATGAATCCACAACGAAAAAGCCAAACACATATTATTTCAAAGCGCGGAACAAACTTATTTTAGTCCAAATCCTTAGGACTGTTAAATTTTGAAACAATAAAGTAACTCCAAGAGAATGCAAACTTACATAAGCGCACCAAAATCTAATTAACAGCACAATCTACCATGCTTTTGTAATCAGGCTTGTCAGACACAAATCGGTGCCTAAATTCCGAAACTACCTTACCTTCAAAAATAGTGAATACTCCAGGCATTTGAAATCCATCTCCTAATTGAACCCCCCAGCCATGGCCTTTGATAATTCCCGCATCTAAGCCTCTGATCCAAGACCTAAACCCAAACAATTGGTTGAAGTTACCCTTTACCAGTCCAAACTGCCGATACAACTGACACTCCGTGTCAGAAATATGATCTAAATGAGAAATTTTGTATTTTTGAAAATAACGCTGTGCCATTTCGTTTGTAGCCATGTGAACGAGTATAATATCTACTTTGTTGTGGTCAACCTGAGCATCTAACTCAGCTATTTCTTCCATCGCTTCACGACAAAATGTACATCCAAAATGTCTTAGAAAAACAAGTAGGACCTGCTTTTGATGACTCAATTCATCAATATTAATTCCGGCGGCTGTAACAACCTTATTCAAACCTAACTGGACTCCAAACATACCAATTAAACCAATAAAGTCATTTGAGGTTCATTTAATTTTTTGGAAGATTATCATATACCTCCATCATGCTCCTTACTTCAACCGCTGATTGGTTTAATAGGGCCTGCTCTGATGTTTCCAGCTTTACTTCCAGGATTTGAGCAATACCTTCATAACCTAGTTTAACAGGAACTCCAACAAATACATCTTTCAATCCATACTCTCCATCTAAATGTACACAACAAGGAAAAATTCGGTTCTCATCTTTTAATATGGATTCTACCATTTGCGCAGCGGCGGCTCCCGGTGCATACCAGGCTGAAGTTCCCATAAGTTTTACCAATTCTCCTCCCCCGTACTTGGTTCTTTCCACTATTTTAGAGAGAACTTCAGCATCAATCAATTCAGTTACAGGAATCCCTGCCACGGTTGTGAATCTAGGCAATGGAACCATTGAATCTCCGTGACCTCCCATCAATAATGCTTGTATATCTTTTGGGGATACATTAAGGGCTTCTGCTAAGAATGCACGATATCTTGCTGTATCCAAAACACCCGCCATTCCAATTACCCTTTTAGCATCTAAACCGCTTACTTTATAGGCCGCATATGTCATCACATCCAAAGGATTTGAGACGACTATAATTATGGGATTCTTTGAATATTTCATCACATTGGATGTGACACTGTTGACTATTCCTGCATTTGTACTTATTAAATCATCGCGAGTCATCCCTGGCTTTCGGGGTAACCCAGCGGTAATCACCACAATATCAGAACCTTCTGTATAAGCATAGTCGTCAGTTCCTATTAATTTGGTGGAATAATAATCCACAGGAGCTTGTTGCCAACTGTCCAAGGCTTTCCCCTGAGCCATTTCTGCTTTGATGTCAACTAAAACAATCTCCTTAATAAAATCACGATGAGCCAAAACATTCGCAACAGTTGCGCCTACATTTCCAGCTCCTATAACGGTAACTTTTTTCATTTTAAAACGTTGTTTGGGTAAGAAACTTGATTTCGATGCAAAACTAATGATTGAAGATGTCATTTTGTTTTAATTTTGAACCTTAATTAATCAACAAATACCATTGAATGAAAAATTTTTACCTGCTCTCTCTTATTTCATTGCTTTCATGGAATTATGCAAACACCCAAGCAACAGTAGGTCATTGTGGCACTTCAATTGAAGACCAGCTGCAGATCAGAGATAGAATGTTCCAAAATCGTGAAAAAATGGAAAATCTGATCTTTCCAAGGTCTGGTGCTATTCGATATGTCCCTGTAAATGTTCACTTGGTTGCAAAAGCTGATGGTACAGGCAGAAGCAAGCTTACCAGCGTTTTTGAGAGTTTGTGTGCGGTGAATGAAATTTATTTAGATCAAGAAATACAATTTTACGTAAGGAATGTAAATTTTGTTAATAACACAGCTCTTTATGACAATCCTTCCAGTGATTTAGGGGCTTCTTGGTCAAGAAGCATCAGCAACAGTTATAGAAATGGTCTTAACTTTTTTATTGCCAAAGTTGCCAGGGCTGAAGAACTTGGTGTTTTGGCATTTTATTCTCCAAACGGAGATTACGTTGTGACAGGCGTTCATCAAAGCCAATTGCTACCACGTGAAGCACACAAAATCGCTCATGAGTTTGGTCACTTTTTTAGTCTTGCACATACCTTTTTTGGTTGGGAGGCCACTACTTATACTTGTGCTACCCCAACTCCTAAGACCGTATCCTTAGGAGGCTCAATATTTGACGTCGAATATGTAGACAGGGCAAAAAGAGTGAATGGCACTTTGAATTGTAAAATAGCGGCAGATGGCTTTTGTGATACTCCTGCTGACTATAATCTGGGATTCGGTTGGAATGGCGGGTGTAATTACGTTGGTTGTGCCAAAGATCCTGATGAAGTCCTATTAGACCCTATGGAACGCAATATTATGGGATACTTTCTTTCTTGTTTGGACAGTTTCACCACAGAACAAAAAGCGGCTATTAACAGGGATTATTTGTCTGCTGGCAGATCTTACCTTAGGCCTAATTTCACTCCTCTTGGATCTGTTGTAGGAAATCCCGTAATTGTTGACCCCCAGGCCAATTCGGTTACAAGTGGTTTTAATTCAGTAAAACTTGATTGGGAACCGCTGGCTAATGCAACCCATTATTTTATAGAAATTGGGGAAACCGTCTTAACCAATAAGAATAGAAATTTTCTAACCAGGCGTACAGACACCACATTAGTCGATCTTCTACCTGGAAAAAAATATGCTTGGAGAGTGATAGGTTATAATGCGAACAATTTCTGTATTACACCTTCAAATGCTTTATTCTTTACAACCGGACAATTTCCAGTTGCAACAACGGATCCTCAAGCTTCTTTGATTTATGTAAATGCATATTCTTCACAAGCCAATCAACTGGTTTTAGAAGTTAATATTGATAGACAATCCTCAGGATTACTTGAAATTTTTAACCTTGAAGGAAAAAGAATCACTTCTGAAAGATTGGAACTTGAAAGTGGCAGCAACACATCAACCATTTATTTAGAGTCAAAAGGTGTTTACCTCTACAGATTGAGTACACCAGATCGAGTATTATCTGGAAAAACCTTGGTACATTAAAAGCATAACTTTCACACAGAATGAAAAACTTATTCTTACTGTCATTATTGGCAATAGGGTGCTTATTAGAACTTCCAGGACAAGGCACTCAGGCTAGCTTTTGCGGAACTAATACTGCTGACCAGCAAAGATTAATCAACACAAGGCAATTATCTAACCATTTTTCAATTCCTGAATCTGGTATAATTTACATTCCGATTCAAGTTCATATTCTACGATCTGATGCCGGTAACGGAGGATATAATTTAGTTTCCCTTCAAGAGTCATTGTGTACTTTAAACAATGATTTCAAGAACACTGGAATTCAGTTTTATTTTGAAAATGAAGTTAATTACATCGACAATTCAAAATGGGACTCACATCCAAGATTTGAGGCTGGAATTGAGATGATGAAAATCAACAACATTAAAAATGTAATTAATTGTTACATTGTTACTGACCCTGCTGGAAATTGCGGGTATTTTGCCTATGAAGGAGATGCAGTTGCATTGAGCAAAACATGCCTGGGAAAGAGCTCTCACACATGGGCACATGAATTGGGGCATTACTTTTCTTTACCACATACTTTTTTTGGATGGGAAGGGACTCCCTATAGTTATAATAAACCAACTATCGAATATCAAGGACAGGTATGGCGTACAATTGAAAATGTTGACAGGAACAACTGTCCAATGGAGGCTGATGGATTCTGTGATACGCCACCTGACTACATAAGTAATCGTTGGAGTTGCGACGAAAATTCACAAAGCTCTTCAGTACAAAGAGATATAAACAATGAAGAATTTAAATCTGACGGCAGTCTCTTTATGTCATACGCAAATGATGCTTGTATGAGCCGGTTTGCTGCTGACCAATCAAAGGCAATGATAAATTATCTTATGTCAACGAGGTCAAATTTACTTCGTTCTTCTATAAACTATGTGGGAATTGAGGCATTCAACGACGATTTATTTTTTCCAATTGATTCGAGTACCATTTCTGCAAAGGATGTTATTTTTAACTGGAACAAAGCTTCTGGAGCTGAATCATATTTATTTCAACTTTCACGAACAGCAGCCTTTAGCCTTTTAATACAAAACGTAAGAACGGAAAACAATTTTATAAAATTAGATTCAATCCCTACAGGCAAAAACTTTTATTGGAGAGTAATTCCTATTAATAAATTTGATTTCTGCGCACAGTCTTCAAAGCCACTTTACTTCAATACAAATGTTATTAGTTCATCGAATGATATAACCCAATCTGAAAACGTTAAAATCTATCCAAATCCTGTAGGCCAAAACAAAACTCTTTTTGTGGTCGCCTCTAATACATCTTCTCTACTTGATATTAGCATATTTGATTTGGCAGGAAAAAAAATTGAGCTCAATACAATCAGTATTTTAGAAGGAGGAACAAACACAATTAATCTAGAAGAATTTAAGGCCGGAATTTATTTCCTTAGGATTAAAAATTCAGAAAAAGAAGTTATTAAAAAAATTATCATCTCTAACAATTGATTAAATGAATATTCACGAATACCAGGGAAAAGAAGTACTGAAAAAATTTGGCATCTCCGTACAAAAAGGAATTATTGCAACAACTGTACAAGAAGCTGAACTTGCATTTGAACAAATTCAAAAAGACACAGGAACCCAGATTGCAGTAGTTAAAGCACAAATCCATGCCGGTGGTCGAGGTAAAGGAGGAGGGATAAAACTTGCAAAATCAAAAGAAGAGTTAAAGCAATATGCAAGTCAAATCCTTGGCATGTGGTTAAGAACCCCTCAAACTCCAGGAGGGATGGAAGGTCCTGGAAAATTAGTAAATAAAATTTTTATAGCAGAGGATTCTTACGCCCCTGATTTTAATGCCTGTAAAGAATATTATTTCTCCATACTTACAGATCGTGCCACCCAAAAGAATGTAATTATATATTCCAGTCAAGGTGGAATGGATATTGAACAAGTTGCAGAAGAAACTCCGCATCTTGTGCTAAAAGAGTATATTGATGCAGCTTTAGGAATTCAAGAGTTTCAATTAAGGAAGATTGCTTTCAACCTAGACTTGGATGGAAAGGCTTATAAGGAAATGTGTGATTTTGTTAAAAAGTTATATACAGCCTTTCTTGGATCGGATGCTACATTAATTGAGATCAACCCCTGTCTCCGCACAGGTGATAACAGAATAATTGCTGTTGACTGTAAATTTGCGTTAGATGACAGTGCTTTATACCGACATCCGGAGCTTGAGAGTATGAGAGACGAAAACGAAGAAGATCCAACAGAAGTTGAAGCCAGAAACAATAACCTTAACTATGTAAAACTGGATGGCAATGTAGGTTGTATGGTAAATGGAGCCGGATTAGCCATGGCCACTATGGATATCATTAAAATGGCCGGAGGAAGTCCTGCAAATTTTTTGGATGTTGGAGGAACTGCAGATGCTGCCCGGGTTGAACAAGCATTCAGGATAATCTTGAAAGACCCTTCAGTAAAAGCAATACTGGTGAATATTTTTGGCGGAATTGTAAGATGTGATCGCGTAGCTCAGGGCATTGTTGATGCCTATAGAAATATGGGAAACATAACTGTCCCTATAATTGTAAGACTCCAGGGAACCAACGCCGAAATTGCAAAGCAAATTATTGATGAATCAGGTTTGGAAGTTCATTCGGCCATCCAGCTTCAAGAAGCAGCCGATTTAGTAACCAAACTCCTTAAATCATAGAATTGATTTGGACGAAACTATCACTCTAAAAAGGTTAAATGAATTTATTCAAAGAGTAATAGGCCTGAATTTTGAAGAGGCCATTTGGATTAGAGGGGAGGTTTTACAAGCTAAAGAAAACCGTGGACACATTTACATTGAATTATCCGAAAAAGGTGACAAGGAAGAAATTGTTGCTCAGGCCTCTGCCGTTATTTGGAAAAATCAAACGACCCTCATCAATAAAAAATTTACATTCAATCTTTTAAGCATTTTAAAAGAAGGAAATCAGGTCAGGGTCAAGGTTCTTGTAGACTTTCATCCAAGATATGGTCTCAAACTTATTATTCAAGATTTAGATTCAGCCTACACTCTTGGACAAATTGCTCAAAAACGGCTACAAGTTATTTCAAAATTAAAAGACGAGCACCTTTGGCAACTTAACAAGAATTTAATGCTTCCTAAAGTAATCCAACGGATTGCATTAATTAGCAGTAAAACTGCTGCTGGGTATCTAGATTTTACCGATCACCTAAAAACTAATCCATTCAAGTATGCTTTTAACATTTCACATTTTCAAACCAGCATGCAGGGTGAAAAAACAGAGGAGGAAATCAACAACGCCTTTCATGAAATTAATAAATGCGCACCAAATACATTTGATGTTGTAACCATCATAAGAGGCGGAGGAGCCAAATTAGATTTGATAGATTTTGACAATTTCCAGATATCCAAAAATATTTGTGAGTGCAAATTCCCTGTACTTACAGGCATCGGGCATCAAACAGATGAATCAATTGCAGACCTTAATGCTCACTACTCATTTAAAACTCCCACAGCAGTTGCAGAATATATTTTAAATCACAACTCTTTATTTGAAACTCAATTAATTGAAACATTCAATGGAATAAAAAATTGGGGAATACGTAAAATTTCTATAGAAAAACTACGGCAAGAAAACATAAAAGCCAAAATCTACAATACTTTCCAACAAAAGGCTTGGCAAAACATTACCAATCTGAATGATATTTTTTCCAGAATTAAAAAAAATGGAAATGAAAAGTTACAAGGAGAATTGTTCAATTTAAAAAACATTGAATCGATTTTGCAAATTAATGATCCTTTGGCTATTCTGGCTAAAGGTTACACGATTACCTTACAGGACAATCGATGGATTAAAAAATCAAATGAACTAGACCAAAAAAAAGAAATTACCATAAAGTTTATTGATGGTCAGATAGTTTCAAAAACGCAACAAGATGGCTAAACAAAAAATTAAATATTCAGAAGCTTACCAGGAATTAGAAAGCATACTTCAAAAACTTCAGTCAGAAGAGATTCAGGTAGATGATATTTTAATCAATATAAACAGGGCAAAAGAATTACTTAAATTTTGCCAGGAGGCACTTAGAAAAATAAATGATGAAATTGAAAACTAAACAATATCATTTGAATAAAAAAAATCCATAATGACATTATTTTTTAAAAATATTTTTGATCAGAATAACCGGGTTAGCATCATTCTGAGCAGACCAAGTAAGCAGAATGCCAGGGATTAGTATTACAGCACAAGGAATCCATGCGGCAGTCAATGCACCTAATGTAAGCCCCTCTGAAAGTCTTTTACAGAATGTATTGAGTAAAATATAAACTATGAACACTAAAATACAAATTATTAATGGATACCCATACCCGCCTTTTCTAACAATTGCTCCCAAAGGAGCACCAACAAAAACAAATAACAAACAAACCAAGGCAAATGAATATTTAATATAAAGTTCATAAGCAAACTTTGATTTCTTTTTTCGTAAATTTTTCTCACTCTCTTCAAAGCTCCTTTTATTGTTCAATTCACGATCCAAATTTTGCTTTGCTCTTTGATAAGCCGTAAAACTTGATTCTCTATCAGAATTATGGTATTTTAATAAAAGAGAATCAATTTTAAAATTTGCTGTATATAATTTGTTATAATCTGCTTTAAAATCCTTCAATAATTTACTCTCCGGGGATCGTTGAATTCCCTTTAATTTGACATCATTAATCGCCTTACCTCTATCTTCTTTTGTCTGTTCAATAAATCTGGAAAATATAGGATGATAAAGATTTGCTCTTTGCTTAGACAAACTATCAAGTTCAGAGCGCAGTTGTTTAGAATTCTTCATCCTCTGATTACTCTTGAATAAATCTTCATCTGATCTTTCTAGCTCAAACTCTTCTAAGGGAAAAACTTTAGTAAGTTCTTTAAATTTTGTTCTTACAAATGGATAAAGTGAATTGCTTACAGTAGCCCGATCTGGAACTTGATAAATCTCACCATTTTCTAATTGCATTACAAGAAATTTTCCTCCCGGAGTTACATACATCTCTCCACTTCTTGCCAAAATCGTCGCCTTCGTACTGGTATTACTGTGGTCGTCAATCAGAATATTTTGTATGGTTTTTCCATTACTTAATTTTTTCTCAATTCGAATTACATATCCATAGAAATCTTCATTAAAAACTCCTTCTTCCAGACTTAATGTAGGTTTTTGTCTTTTCAGATCGTGTAATCGGCTTAAAAATTTTAAATTAGATTTAGGAATTACATAATCAGAGAAAAACCAGGAAACCAAACCAATTGAAGTACACAACAACATTATTGGCAGCATTATTCTCACCAATGAAACCCCAGCTGATTTGATACTAGACAACTCATATCTTTCACCCAAATTTCCAAATAAAAATACTCCTGCCAGTAAAACTCCTATCGGCAATGCCATAGGCACAAGCGACAATGACAAATAACTTAAAAATTCAATAATTACAAAAATACCCGCCCCTTTACCAATAATGTCATCAATATACAACCATAAAGTCTGCATGACTAAAACAAAAAGAGCTATAAAAAAGGAAACTGCAAAAGGCCCAATAAAGCCTTTAACTAGCATCAAATCAAGCCGTTTTACCATTCAATTATGGATTTAAATGTATTGGAAGGCAAATTCAATTTGACAAATTAATAACAATAATGATTGGCCTGAATGATATGATGTGCGACAATCCTCCGATTCTCCTTTACATTAACATTTTCATATCTTGAAAACCGTTTTATCCCCATCAACATAATCTTTAACTCATCGCCTGTAGCAAAGGAAGTCAAAGCATCTTGTGCATTCTTGACGATCCTAGATTGTGCATCGTTTAAAAAGACTTTCAACATTGCAACAAATGGTAAAATCTCAGCCTCATTTTTAATTTCATACAACTTTTGAACTCTTAAGAGTAGAGATTCCGAATTGTATAAATCAATTGCAATATCAGCTATATTCATCAGCACTTCCTGTTGTTCTTTTAAATCATGCTTTCCATCCATCTGATATTTAACGGCGGCTCCTGCTACCATTAAAAGAACTTTTTTAAATTCTTGTACGGCTCTTTTTTCAATACCAAAAGGTCCAGTTGGAATATCCATGGATGGAAGACCGGTTAATTCTTTTTGAACGGCCCAGGCAGGTCCTACTAAATCTAACTCACCTTTCAATGCACGTTTGAGAATCATATTAATGCACAACATCCTGTTTATTTCATTTGTGCCTTCATAAATCCTATTGATTCTTGCATCACGATACAATCTTGCAGGAAGGTACTCCTCAGAGTATCCATAACCACCATGAATTTGAAGCAATTCATCAACCACATAATCCAAAACCTCAGAACCATTTATTTTAATAATAGCACATTCAACCGCATATTCCTCTGCAGCTTCCAGCATTGCTTTTCCAAAATCTATCCCTTTTGCCAATTCTTCATTCTTCTTGTCTTCCATTAAGTCACTAACTCTATAAATTGTAGACTCTAATGCGAAAACTCTTATTGCAGATTCCGCAATTTTAAATTGAATTGCTCCATAATTTGATATGACTTTTTGAAATTGTTGCCTTTCATTTGCATAGGAAACTCCTAGGCTAATGCATCGTTTACATCCCCCCATGGCCATCGCCCCCAACTTATATCTTCCAATATTTAAAACATTGAAAGCAATGAGGTGCCCCTTTCCAATTTCTCCCAATACATTTTCTGCGGGCACTTTAACGTTTTCAAAAAACACCTGTCTGGTAGAAGAACCTTTAATACCCAATTTATGCTCTTCAGACCCCAAAATCAATCCTTCTGTACCTTTTTCTAAAATAAAGCCTGTGAATTTGTCTCCATCAATCTGAGCAAAGACAATAAATATATCTGCAAAACCAGCGTTGGTAATCCACATTTTCTGCCCATTAAGCAAATAAAATTTGCCTGAATTGTCAAGAATCGCTTTAGTTTTAGCACTTAAGGCATCACTTCCAGAACCTGGCTCGGTAAGGCAGTATGAGGCTTTCAATTGACCGCTTGATAGACCAGGTAAGTATTTTAACTTCTGCTCCTCCGTCCCAAAATACAATATAGGAAGCATGCCAATTCCGGTATGGGCGGCAATTGTAGTATTAAATGATGCATCACCAGCTCCAAGCTCTTCTGAAATAATTGTGTTTGAATGTGTATCCAATTCCACTCCTCCATAAACAGCAGGTATGTGTGCACCAAGTAGACCCAATGAGGCAGCATTTTCCAATAATGATTGTTGCTCTTCTAATTTGAATCCTCTTTTCCAAATTTCATTCTCTACAAAATCTCTAACTGTATCTCGAATTAAACGTTGATCATTGTTTATGTCTTCAGGTATAAAATTGGTCTTATAATTTGTCTCCTTTATTAGAAATTCACCTCCCTGCAATACTTTGGGCATATTTTCTGACATCATTTTATCAATAATTTAATTACCATTAAGCATTAACGGAGTATTCTTTCCATTAAGCACTATTACTTTTGCGTTCTGAGACAGACTCAACTCTTTATAAGCTTTAATTAATTCATATTCCAATTGCTTATCAGTTAAACCAGTATTGATAATTCTTTGATAATCAGCAATGCCTTGAGCTTCCACCCTTTTTCGCTCTGCTTCTTGTTTTTCTTTCATAAGCACAAATTGCATTTTCTGAGATTCCTGTTCTGCTCTAATTTTTTCTTCTATGGAAGCTTTAATACTGGTTGGCAAACTAATATTCCTAATTAGCAATTGTTCAAGTATCAACCCCCTGGCTAAAAAATCCTCCTCGACTGTTTTAAATATTTTCATTTGAAACTCGTCTCTTTTACTTGAATAAAGTTCAATTGCTTCATAACCAACCGAAAAATCTCTGATTCTAGATCTTGCAAGTGGCCGTATAACTTTATCCTGATAATCTTTTCCAATTTCATTATAAATCTTTGGAGCAGACGTTGGCAATACTTTATAAAGCACTGTTACATCAATTACAATCTCTAATCCATCTTTAGTCAATGCCCTAATTGCATCATCTCCCTTCACATTACCTTCATCTGTTACTCCTGACATCGTGTAGTTTTGTGTGCGCACGTCCATTTCATGAATTACCAACAGAGGATTCACCACGTGCAATCCCGGATATAAAATATCTTGTTGAACCTTACCGAACAGAGATTTTACACCGATTTGACCAGCATTTATTTGAATAAAGCAAGAGCTAAAAACTCCAACAAGGATTAAAACAAAAGCTGCGACACGAAATATTTTAGATAATTTCCTTATAGAAGGATGCTGGTTTTCCTGATTTAGAAAAAATTGAACTCCCAGCCCCAAAATGCCAATTACAATAAGTATCATAATAATAAAATTCAAAACACAAGCTACTAACTATAACTCTATTTGTTCTTTAGATTTAACACAAATTCGAACGATACAGTTCAAATAACTAAAATTGAGCAGGTTGCTAATTTGATTCTATTTAATAATTGAAACATTTCCCTTTTTAGTATATTCTGAATTTTCAAAACACTTAAATTTTATCAAATATCCAAATACATCGGGCCCCAATCGCTCCCCTTTAAAAGTGCCATCCCAACCAGGCAATTGCTCAGACGTTTCAAATAACTTTTGCCCCCATCGATTATAGATAACCATATTCATTTTGGTTATAAATTGGGATCGAGGAAGAAAGAAATCATTTTTAGAATCTCCATTTGGACTGAAGGCATTGGGTATAAAAACAGCATCCTCACACAATTTAACCATGATTACAACTGAAGCGGTTGCAGTACACCCTGCTTCATCGGTAACCGTGACTACATAAGTGGTAGTTTTGGACGGCATTGCAACTGGATTAAAAATGTCATCATCACTTAATGATCCATCATCAGGCCCCCACTTATATTTGTAACCAAACATATCAACAGTTGTCAACTGGGATTTATAACCAGGCACAATCATTACAGGATCAGCCAGTGCAAAAATATTTTTGGATGGGTCATTAACAGTAATGTTATGCGTTAATGTCCAACTGCACCCTAAAGTATCTCTAATTTCTACGCTATAGGTAGTATTAACAGTTGGATTTACGATAATTTTTGACCCGGTGGAACTACCTATAATTGATTCCTTTGGACTCCAATCATAGGTGTATTTAGAGTTTCCTTCACCCATTATCGTAATCATTGCAGTATCGCTTAGACAAATAACTGACGGCCCTTTGAGTTCTGCCTTTAAAAATGAAATTCTAACAAGAATCGTATCCTTTTCCACACAACCGTACTCATCTTCAGCTTTTACTTGGTACAACTGCGTTTCTTTTGGCTCAACTAGAATACTGTTGCCACTTCCAATTTCTTTGCCTGTCTGATCACACCATATAATTTTTACTAACGGATTGCTTGAATTTGCAAATAATTTAAGTTTTACAGATTCACACAACAAAGTATCACCGCTAACTTCTAATTCAATTCTATCCGGCACAAAAACTGTTATTGTATCTTTTTTTGAACATCCTGGAAAATTTGGATCAAAAATATCGACATAATAGGTAGTGGTTTTTGTAACTTTTGCACTTGGATTTGGCGAATTAGGGTCATTCAACCCCTCAATGGGTGACCATTTATAGACAAATTCATTTGTGCCACCAGGATTCAATTCAACTGTAGAGCCAAAACATGACAATATTGAATCTTTTAAGGTTATATCTATGTCAACAATAGTAATTTCCTTTGTAATACTTCTTTCACAAACGCTGTCTACCTTCAATGTGATTTTATAATTGCCTGATGCATTATAGGTATACATTGCCATAGGTGTAAAAGCCTTTCCTTTGCCGTCTCCAAAATCCCAACTCACATTTCTGTTTCCAGAAGTGGTCACAACAACCTTTAAAGAACCGCACTCATAATCAATTTTGAAATCAGCATCCGGTGGTGAGACAGCATTCACCAATATTGAATCTGTCAACGTACAATTAAACTGATTAGTTGCTTTAAATTTCAAAACATAAATTCCGGGTTCTGGAACAAAAATTACTGGCATTAAGCTATTTGCCGAACTCACAATCAACGGACTTGGGGACCACTCAATAGTTATTTGATCTCCTGGATTAACAATTTCAATTTTAAAACTTGTAGTGTCATCTGAACAAATCACGACTTGCTTAGGATAATTTAGCAAAATACTTTTATCTAACAATTGGATTGCTAAAACTACTTGACATTGATCCTTTGATCCTGCTCTAACATAAACGATTCTATTTCCGCTAATTTTAGTTTTAAAATTTACACCCGTAAATTCTAATGGAATAAAATTTCTATTAAATGACCATTCAAAAATATTAGTAGAATCGGAATTTGCAGTCAATGAAATATTACCATCACAGGTCAGCGTATCACCTTCAATTCTAAGGTTCACAAGCCCTCGAACTTTAACCAAAATTTCCTTTTCCACGACACAATTTCCATCAGTAATGGTAACTCGGTATTTAGTTGTTACATTTGGCTTAGCCAATGGGTTGGAAGGATTGGATAAATCAAGTCCTGTAGTTGGACTCCAGGTGTAAGTAAATCTTGGATTAGGATTTTTAACTAATCTGACTGAATCTCCAATACAAATATCCGTTTCATTCCCAATAAGCTCAATGTCAATTGTACTTATATCAATAGTCTTGGAAAGCATCGATGTGCATCCATTTAAATCTGTAATAGTCAGGGTAATTGTAATTCGTCCACCATTCGAAAGTTTAAAAACAGGATCCTTTAACACTGAAGTTAAATTATTTCCATTCCCGGACAGACTCCAATCATATTTAACAATACTAAAATTCGATTGCGAAGAATCTTTTAAAGATATTGTCAAATCAGCTGAACAATCAATCTTGTAATTAAAATCAGGTATTAATCCAGGATCAATTATAGAAATCGTTTGTCGAAATGTATCTGTGCATTCACCATTTTGAACGACCAGTACAACTTCATAATTACCAGATTTGGAATAACGAAAACTTGGATTTTGATCATTAGACTTTAAATTGCGATCGTTAATAAAATCAAAAAACCATTGATAATTATTAGCATCTTTACTTGTGCTGGTAAATTTCTGATCAAATCCATCACAAAGCGAACTGTTTTTAACAAATGAAGCGACAGGGGTTATTCCACATGGAACGATATTTAATTCAAAATCCCTGGTTGCATAGGATAATAATTTGCCATTCCTATATTCAAGCACACAAACGCCAACAAGAAATTGACCAAGAGTATTGGGGTTTGCAGTAAGCACACCAGTTACAGGGTCAATTTTTAATGGTACTCCTCCTGACCCACCATTCATTAAATCATCTAAATTATAAGGAGATTTAAACACCACACTGTCATATGGAGGTGAATTTGGTCTTCCAGCAGGTACAAGACGGGTTTTACCTAAGTTTGGCTTGCACAACATGTAAACCAAAGAATCACCATCTACATCGGTTGCACTGTGATCAAACACAAAAGGTTTATTTACACAAACATAAATTGGTGGAAAATTTCCAAATTGTGGATTTGAATTACAACTTAATAAATCTATTGCACTAAATTTAATTGCATAAGTTGTTCCAGTTTCCAATGGGTCCACTACATTAGAAAGTGAAGTATTGCGACAGCATCGTTGGTAAGCTAAAATATAACCTCTTTCATCAAAAGGCAAGAAAATTCTTTTTGTATAAATGGCCTCATGCACACAAACTTCTTGATTCTTTCCAACACAAAAATTATCTACTTTTTCTTTTAAAGTATCATTTTTGACATAGTCCATATCAAACACACCATCAATGCCTACTCTAAACGCTTTTTGCCCATCTCCATAAAAGGCTCCAATTACTGCAGGATTGTCAAAAAAAACAGTGTCTGCTCCATTCAAGCAATCACGTCTTACTACTAACCTAATCTCGTAAAAGCCATTTCCGAGGCACTTATAACTTAATTGGCCTCCGACCAGATGAGTCGAATAAGAAACATATTGAAACGAACAAAACATTAAGAACGTCAAGACAATTCTTAAGCATGCTTTACCTATGATATTAATTTGATCGTTACACATAATTTTCAATTGTAATACCTTATTCATTACTCTTTTATTTCTACAATCTCAACTCTTCGCTCACGAGAAGCATTGATGTGGTATATTGATTTTGGATCTTTTGAATTATCGCTAATCCCTTTTGGTGCTGTATCTTCTCCAAATGACTTTTGACTAATAATGAGTTTACCTGATTTTATATATTTTTTTAAAGCACCATTGTTGAACTTATTAAATTCATTTTTTACACTTTGAATTCTCCGTTGTCCCAGATGAAGATTATAATGGTTGTTCGCCAAAGGACTTGCATAGCCTTTTAAGAAAATCTCATACTTCTTTCCATCCTTAAGATCCGATTCTAAAACTGAAAGGAATTTTTGAAACTTTTCATTTCCTGCTTTTACTTCCAGATCGAAAAAAGTTTCCATCACTTTCTGTTGCACATCCCTTTCATCAACAGGAAATGTTTTTGAAAATTTCAACCCAAATATTGATTTGCGAACAAAATAACTATCATATGTTTGCTGATAGGATAAAGTAGTAGTATTTGACATGGTAGCCGGATTTGGACGATCATTATCAAAGTATAAAGAAACAGGTAATAAACTGTATAAGAGTTTGTCCAAATAAATCTTTTCTAAAACATTGCCGATCTGATTACAATCAATGTGAAACTCTTTCATCGCAGTACCATAGCCTGTCTTAGTGGCAACTATTCTGTATTTATGACATCTGTCTAATTCAAATTGAGACAAATTTGTTTGCAAGTTTGTAATTACAATTGGACTATTATCTGGATGCTCAAGATCATATAAACTTACAGTGGTTCCATTCAAATCTAAACCTGTTTGTTTATCGTAGGTCAGAACATCTAAAGTGATTTTTGATTGTTTAAGATATAACTTCTTAGTAATTTCCTTGAATTCCCCCGGCTTCCCACTCATAAAGATAACAGACTCCATTGTATATCCGGGTCTTGATGCTTCTACTCGATATTCTCTATCACATTCTATTGGAAATTCAAATAAATTTGTCTGATCATTGGTAATAATAATTGCTTCCCTGGATGGATCTCTATTATCAAATAATTTAACAGTAGCTCCATTTAACTCCAATAAAGTACTTGCATCAAATACCAATGTTTTTAAATTAATTTCACAAGGCTGTATGTTTGCCTTAAAAATGTCCAAACAACAGGCCTCATTAATGTCGTCAATATATTGGGCTCCAGTTCTGTTACTTGCGAGATATCCAATAGTACCTGTTGATTCTCTAACAAAATACAGATCGTCAAAGCTTGAATTTAATGGCAGGCCGCAATTCTTTATGGTCCCCCACCCATCAATCTGATCGCGCACCTGATAAATATCAAAACCACCCAATCCAAGATGTCCTTTAGAACTGTAGAACAAAGTATTAGTTGGAATGTGGTAAAATGGAGTAACATCATCTTGAACCGTATTAAGGCCTGCTAAATTCATTGGTTCAGAAAAATTTCCATTCGCATCTATAATTGAATACCATAAATCCAAACCACCTTTGCCTCCTGCTCTATCAGAAACAAAATACAATACCTCTTTATTATTTAGCTTATTATATCCAATGTTCGGTTGTGTCTGAGTACTTGAAGTAAGGTTTATATAATCAGGCAACTTTGTGAGCTCTGACCAAAATTGGTTTGCATCAATTTTAGCCTGGTACAAATCACATCTTCTATCATGATCGTTAATGTCTTCGCAAACCGTAAAATAAACTCTGTCAGCTGCACGATTTACCGCAGTGTTTGCAATATTCTTTCCTGGAAACTGCAGATTAAGATATGTTAAATGAATTGGTGATTCTTCATTTTTCAAACTAAGCAATCCACTTAAATAACGTTTTGGCAATGCAGTGTTGACTTTGTTTTCAAAACGACTGCTAGAATAAATGAACTCCTGCTTCAATTGCATTGGTGCAAAATCCGAAAAACTGGTATTGACCTTTTCGCCCATTGAGACAATTGTTGTTCCTTTTACTGGATTATTAGTCATCTCCATTGCCCACTCGCAGGCTTTGATTTCCTTCTCTGCATAGGTTGTATAATAAGGATCCTCTCCTGAATGTTCCGAATTATAGGCAACATAAGCCGTCTTTGCAGATTGGTAATCTCCTTGCATTTGTTTCAGCATACCTAACCAAAATCCACTAAGTGGATATTGCGGTCCATTGGGGTGATTTAATACAGATTCATAATAGGAAATTGAAATTTTATAAGCACCATGTAATCTTGATGCTTCAGCAGCTTTGTACAATAAATCAATATTATCACTTTCAAACAGTAAAGCCTCCTGATACTTTGCTAAAGCATCATAATAATTTTTGCTGGCAAAGGATTTTTCACCTGCCTCCAAAACAGATTTCTTGCTAGGGCTTTGAGCAAAAACCAAGAAAACGCTCCCAAGTACCAAGCATATAGATAAAAATACATTTCTCATATTAAAAGTCAAAAAGTTTTAGAAAATAGGACACGCCTTTAGTTGGCTGAGTGGTCTTGATTTTACATAGGTATATATCAATGAAAACTCAGGTCCTCCTCTGCCTCGTGTTGCTAAATCAAATGGAGAAGTATTAATATCGTAACTCAAACCTCCATACCAATTATTAAATTGAAATGCCAATTTAGGTATGACAGCATCCTTAGTTCTGGCTGACACCCCCAAAAGCAAAGAAAATTCTTTTCCTCGCTTTAAGGACAAATAAAACTTTCCATAACCTCCAAACAAAATCTCCTGATAATTCTGCTGCCTTTGGAACTGAGCATGTAAGAGTATGTCCAAACGGTCCAGCACCTTAAAATTAGGCATTAAATTCAAATTTAATCGCATGGGCAATTTTACACTTTCGGTCTGATTAAAAAATTGTTGCTCAGGTTTATTGAGATGAAATAAACCGATACCACAATCAATTTTAGTTCGAGCAGATTTTTGCCACCTGTAATTTATTCCCGCTGCTAAATCTAAAAATCCATTTGAAGTTCTGTCAAAGTTCTCTTGAGAAGATAAGTTTGGATCAAAACTTGAACCATTCCACTGCTCATCCCATGTCAATTGATCTTGTTGAAATCTCCTCTGAGCTCCTCCAATCAAGCCTCCAATTGACAGTATATTATTTTTATTAATTGGGTATGCATAAGATGCGCTTATGCCCAAATAACCTAAACTAAGTTTTGAATCTCCTGCCCGATCATAATTAAATAAGAAGCCGGCGGACCAGAGTCCTTTGGTTGTCCATTTTTTTGGATAAAATCTAATATCATAACTTCCGGTAAAAGTCAAATAATTTACCAGATTGTCAACGAACCATTGACTTCTGTAGTTTCCAGCCGCTCTCCAATCGCCATTAAAGGTACCCGTCAATGCAGGATTCATATTAAGTGGAGAAGTATAAAATTGGGAATGGTGAATGTCCTGTGCTAGGATAAACTTTATTTGCAGGCTAACCGTCAATACAAATACCCCCAGAATTTTGAGCTTTTTCACAGGCTTCGATCTTTAATTAACTAATACATTTGAATAGACCTAATACATAAGTCCATAAATATCAGTCAATCAACTGTTACTGGCAGTAGTAAATGTAAATATATCGGCTTCTAGACCTGCACAGAAAGCTGGTTGATTTCATGAAATTGGTTCACAAATATAATCAACCAATTGGGTAAAGTAAAATTTTATATAAGTTTTAATTATATGTTTCAAATACCTGTATCTGTATACTATTCTGGTAAAATTTTATTGCTCAAAAACACAAGACTGAATTTCAATGTTGCAAAAGAAATGTATGTACAGTCAAAATTTTTAGCAAACATCCTATCTTACTAAAGTAACATTTCCCTTTTTAAAATAAGTTTGACCATCTACACAGACTACCTTAAAGTAATATCCATAAACATCGGGTGGGAGTTCCCCTCCTTTATAAGTCCCGTCCCACCAGAAGTTCTTATCTTTTGTTTCAAATATTTTTTCACCCCATCGATCATAAACATATAATTCTACCTGATCCAAAAAGTTACTCCTTATTCTAAATTCATCATTATTGTTATCCCCATTAGGTGAAAAAATATTGGAAATAAATACATCAGTTTCATCACAATTTGGTCTGATCACAAATACCCTAACTTCAGCTTCCCCTGGACATCCATCATCATTTATTGCGGTCACCTTATAAAGTGTAGAAACTAATGGCGAGGCTACCGGGTCTGTACATTCGATGCAACTCAATCCTTGCGGATTAACCCATTTGTAACCTGAAAAATCACCATTTACATGCAAGGTGGTAGATTGCCCGAGATATATCGTATCGTCATCAGCATAAGCATCCAATGGAGGGTCAAATTTGCTGATGTTTACTTGAAAACTGTCTTGATATCTACAGCCATATTCATTTTCAAAGTCAACATAAAATATGGTGGTATCTGAAGGTTTTACCAAAATTCGATCACTTTGTTCGCCTGACACGATAAATCTAGAAGGACTCCAACTATATTTATATGTATGATTACTTTTAGGAATGAATTCAACAAAACCATCTGCTCCTGGACACAAATTTTTCTTGCCAATAATTTCGTATTTGGTTTTTATTGGAATTACTTTGAATGAATCTACATCTGTGCAACCATAAAGATCCGTAGCATAAGCCCGAATGTATTGTGAGTCAGCGAAACTTCTCACCAATTTGTATCCGTCACCTATAAACTGCCCTACCTCATTTAACCATTCTACTTTGGCTGAAATACCTGCATCAGTAAATGCTTGTAAAAGAATTGTATCACTATAGCACAAAACTGTGTCATTGTTTACCCTTAAATTAATTAAAGGAGGAACGAAAACTGTTACATTTCTTTCAATAAAACAATCTGCCACATTGGGATCTGTTACCCGTACAGTATAAGTGGTCGTAGAATTTACTTTTACCAATGGGTTTGGACTGTCGGGATCACTGAGATTATCGGCAGGTGTCCATTTATATTTATAATTTAAGTCAGGGTCCGGATTGATATTAACTGAATCACCATTGCAACTTAAAATTGTATCATTCAAATTAACTTTTATAAAGCCAACATTGATAAATTTTGTGATTTCATTATTACATTCACCTTTAACTCTAAGGGTAACAATGTAACTACCTGTATCCTTATAATTATGAACAGGATTAATATCAGAACTGGAATTATTATCTCCAAACTCCCAGGTATATAATCCTTGATCACTTTCATTGATAAAACTCACCAGTGTATTGTCACAATTTTTATCCACTCTAAAACTTGCTTTTGGCTTGCATCTGATATCAACGTCAATAGTATCCATGGCTCTGCACCTGTATTGATTTTCTACATTTATTACAAACCTTTGATCTTCACAAGCTGGCACATAACCCTTTATTTTGTTCGTACCCTGCCCAGAAACAACATAAGTATTAGGAGTCCACACGTATATTAATTTATGTTCTGGTCTTGCATTGTTTAGAGTCAATTCAAAAGTATCCTGTTCACAAAATTTATAAAATTGATTAGGTACATCTGTGATTATTTTTTCATTTCTCACGGTGATGCTGTCGGACCCCGGACAATTTGCAGCAGACTTTGCCCTGACAAAAAAGGTAGCCTTACCTTTAACAACTGAAGAAAATTCAAAATCACCATTTTGAATAATGTTAGAAAAATCCTTTTGATCAGACCATTCTATAGATGATTCGACTCCACCATTTGCCCTTAATTTGATGGTGTCTTGACAAATAATTGTATCACCCTGAATATCAATATCAAGTAGTCGGGATACTTTTACTGTAAGTGTATCTGATTCTTCACATTGACCGTCGGTAACGGTCACAAAATAGGTGGTTGTACTATCAGGATTGGCAATAGGGTTTGGGCAATCATTACAACTTAATCCATTTGGTGGCGACCATGAATACTTAAATCTAGCATCAGGGTTGGATATTAATGCCGTGGATTCTCCGATGCAAATAGGGATGACATCTCCTAAAAACTGGGGCTTCAGTCGATTTAAATAAAAATCCTTGGCCAAAGAATCAATACACCCACCTTCGGATTCAATCAAGAGTCTTATGTGTGCTTGACCAGTATCGATAAAAGTGAATTTTGGATCCATTTGGGAAGAACTGTATGTTTTAGAACCAATTTTTACTTCCCAGGAATAATTTTTAATATTTAAAAGAGAATCGAATGAACGATCTACAATATTGATATTTATTGAATCATCACAGGATCCAAAATTCAAATCAAATCTTGCATCTAATTGGGTAGAGTCATAAACTAAGATATCTTGATAACTTGTATCGATACAATCTTTGGCACGCTTTGCAATTAAGGCAACCCGATATTTACCTGGGCCTAAATAAGTAAAATTTGTAATAGAGTCTTTGGAAGTATATAAAGGCGAAGGGTAATCAAAAAACCAGGTATAATCCTTTGCATTAATACTTTTACTGGTAAAATTAACTCTTCTATCCTCAGTACATAAGACCTTAATATCTGCGTCAAAATTAGATACAGGATTGGTTGTACAGATCCTGACATTATATTGAAAATCTCTTCTCAATTGTGAAAGAAGCCGTCCATTTCTATACTCGCTTATACATATTCCAACAAGATATTGACCTATAAGATTGGGCTGTCCTTTTAACAGACCGGTATTTCTATCAATTGTTAATTCCGGAAACCCACCGAGAAGATTGAAAAGTCCGTATGGTGCTTTATACGTCACTGGAATGTATGGAGGTTTTTTAGGAGTAGAAGGCTTTGAGTTTGCTGTATCTGCACCTGAATAAGGAATACATAATGAATAAACAAGAGAATCCCCTTCCTGATCCTTTACTGAGTGGTTAAACAGAATTGGCCTGTCTCCGCAAATATAAACCGCTGGCCACTCACCAAATGTCGGACTTACATTGCAATACCTCAAAGCATCTTCCGTAATAATTACAGTATACGTTGCTCCCACTAACTCTGGATCTACGATATTAGTAATTGTTTTATTACGACAACATCTTTGATATACAAGTTGGTATCCACCGTTTCTGTAAGGAAGTGTTACATTACCAATATATGTGGTAGTATGTACACACACATCTCCTCCTACAACTTCACATTCCGTCTTTAAAATTTCATTCAAGGTGTCATCTTTTCTGAATGGCATTTGTATTACCCCAAATTTTCCTAAGTCCCTAAGGATAACCCCATTGCCATCAAAAATACCAATATTTGCAGGATCATCAAATTCCGCCTCCGGACTTCCATTAAAACAGTCTCTTCTTAAAGTTAACCTAACCTCATACCTATTCCCCCCCAAACATCTATAAGTCATCTCACCTCCAACAATATGACTGGCCTTAATCTCTCCCGAAACGGAAAAGAAAAATAGCATGGATATTATATACAACCAACTCTTATGATTCAACTTCATATTATAAGATTTCTTTCAACTTAATTATAATTTTCCTCGATCATCAACGCCCTTAAGAATTTCCAGAATTTCAACTCTTCGCTCATACGCGGCCTTCAAACTGTATATTGAATTTCGGGTATCTTCAAGACTATCACTTACATCATTCCCTGACATGGATTCTCCAAAAGGTATTTCTTTTATTTTTAAACTTTGTGATTTTATAAAAGGATGAAATGAAGAATTATTATAGGTGTCAAATTCATTTCGTATTGAATTGACCCTTCTAGAAGATAGCTTTTGGTTATAATCAGACTTGGCTCTTGGCGATGCATATCCCTTTAAGAATATATCAATGTCGTGCCCTTCTTCCAAAATAATCTGTAATTTATCCATAAAAATTTCAAGCTTATCTCCGTTTGCTTTTACTCCTTTCTCAAAAAATGTATCAATTTCTAATATTGTTTTTTCTTTAATCGGTCCTTTCAAAATATGAGTAAATTCATAAGTGTATTTACCTTTCTTTGCTACATAATCATTATAAATTTTCGAAAACAACACATTGGTGGTGTCTGAATCCGATCGAGGGTTGGGCATATCATTATCAAAAAAGAGTCTAATTGGTAGCAGCTTTCTCAATTCAGCAATTGCACTGAGTTCCAAAAACATTTTTCTGTTCAGTAACTTTTCTGCAGCAGTTTCTTTAGCAGAAATAGTGATCATATCGGATTCATACTTCTTTTTGGATGCTAAAAGTTTATAATTTCTTCCCTTTAATAATTCAAAATTGAAAAAATTACTATCAGGATTGGTCATCTCCCTTAAAAGTTCATTCTTATCAGTATCCCATAATTCAACTTTCACTCCTTTAAGCCAAGCATTTGTTGTGCGTTCAAAAGTTAGCACATTCAATTGTTTCCTTTCTATTAAAAATATCTCTCGTTTTATTTGATCGAAATTTGGTAAATCAATGGTGGTAAGTTTGATGGAGTCACTTTCATACCCATCTCTTGACGCTATTATCTTATAATTTCTACCTTCAACAAGTTTAAAATTGAATTGTGACCGGTCGTCTAAGTTAAGAGAAGTAATCAAGCTATCCGATTCCGTTACATCTATTAACTGCAATTTTACGCCTGTTAATTCAAGAGAATCAAATGCATCCTTTGTTATTACCAAGAGCTCGACAGTTGCAGGTGTAATATTTACTTTATAAATATCAAAACAACAAGCCTGAAGTAATTCATCGACATAAGCTGACCCAGGTTTATTTGACACAAGGTATGCAGACTTTTCATTTGTCATCGTACTGTAACTTAGTTCGTCATAGCTTGAGTTAATTGATGGTCCTAGATTAACAACTTTGAGTGAATCCTTTCCTTTCCAACTATACTTAAAAACATCTAATCCGCCAAACCCATTATGATAATTGCTACTGAAGTAAAGGCTCTTTGATTTGGTTGAATAATAAGGTGAATATTCATCACCAGGAGTATTTATTATTTCCAGATTTTCTGCAGCAGAACAACTTCCATCATCCCTGATTAAAACAGTGTATACATCATATCCACCTTTTCCATCTGGTCGATTACTGGCAAAGTACAATCGATCCAAGCCCGTAAGGTTGTCTTTAACAATACTTGCCTGTGTCGATGAATAATTTTTCTGATTTACTTCTTCAGGAAATTTTATTGGCCTACTCCATTTTCCATTTTCGAATACCTTGAAATACAACTCACATTCAATATTAGTAGTACCCTCTTTGTAATTACATTGACTGTAAATGAATTTTGTCCGATCTGAAGAAAAACTTGGATTTGCAACAAAGGTATTTGCTTCAATTAGGCCTGTCTCAAGAGTATCAGTTACCCCACTTTTTTCATTATACTTGAATATTTTACCTTTAGGTTTTCCTTTAGACGATGATTTGAATTTTGGATCCATTCTCAATCCTGAAAAATACAAATCCCCTCTTGAAGCCATAGGGCCCGATTCACTTTCTTTGGTATTAACTCCACCCTCCATTTTTTTCATCTTAATTAATGGATCCTTGGTATTCAGATGACTCTTAGCCCACCTTACTTGGTCAAGACGATGTTGTGAAAGAATGTGATTAATTTCTTCTTCTTCTGATTTTGCCAAGTAGGCCTGGTAGGAAACCAAAGCTTCCGTATATCGACCCTGGCTGTATTGTAATTCAGCTAAATAAAAATCAATTTCTGGATGTCGTTCCTCAAAATCTGACTTTAAAAGAGCCTTAAAATGGGATTCAGCTTTTGAATATGCGTTTAAGGCCATTGCTGATTTCCCTGCTAGAAAATGCAAGGTATCTTCACTTAATTTATACTTCAATGCCTCGCCAATTAAATAATAAGCTTCATAATGGTTGTCCTCCTGAATATTTTCGGTAATTGGCACCCAATATGATTGAAATGAAGGATAATTCTGACCATAGGAAATGCTACCATAAATGCACGTAAAAATATAAAGTAAAATTATTTTGTTGGGCACAGTCAAATTATTTAATATTAATAAATAGGGCACTTTTTATAGATACCTATAGGCTTTACACCTTTAAAAACGTATTGCACAGCCAATTCAGGCCCCCCTCTTTTATTTGTTGCTGATTTAAATGCAGAAGTATTCATGTCATAACTTCCTGAGATTAACCAATTTTTCCACTCAATACCTAAATTGGGTATAATTGCGTCATCTACTCTAACATTACATCCCAAGAGTACATTTAAAACTTGCCCTGGAGTGCGGTTCAAATAAATTCTCACCATTCCGGAACCCAGCATTTCTTTATAATCTGCTTGCGATTGATAATTTGCGCCGATTATTAAATCCAAAAATCCTCCAACTCCAATATTCAATTGCCCTGAACCGGAATATCTATAAGGTAATAGAGATTTAGTGCCGTTTGCTGAATAAAAACTTTGATTGGGTTTGTTTAAATGAAATATGGCCCCATTAATCATTATTCTGGACCTTTTGGTTAAAGCAAATTCATATAATCCCCCAGCCCCAAGATCCAAAAAGAAATCTCCACTGGTGGCATAAGTCTCTCTAGAAGAAACTTTTGGATCGAATCTATCTCCTATCCATTGGACGTCCCACCTTAATTTTTCAGTCCCTAATCTTCTCTGAGCTATAGAAGGACTTATCCCAACATTCGCAAAGTGGCGTTTACCAAATAACCTGGAATAACCAATATTAGGAAGGAGTTTACTCATATTTAGTTTAGAGTCTCCTGCTTTATCATAATCCAAACCAAACCCAAGATTGATTTGACCTCCATTATTAGGTAAATTAATCTTAGTATCATATAATAAACTTACCGTCATATAAGGGACAGGAACCGAAAGCCACTGATTGCGATAATTTACAGTCAAACGGTGGTCACCATCAAAATGTCCTATTAAAGCCGGCGAAAGGTTGTGGTAATTGTAATAGTATTGAGAAAAATGAACATCCTGGGCTTGAAGTCCTATCCAACCTACCATAAATACCCACAAAAAACATTTATTCAACATAAAATCATGTTTATTAAATTCAAAATAAAGGGAAGATGGAAATCCGAAAAATGGGATCTTGGTCGGGAAATTCAATTGTGTTGTTCAAAGGTACAAAATTATTCATAATTCACATATATAATAAAGTTTTATATGAAAAATATCTATACAACCAAACAAGTAAAATTTCTAACCATCTGAATTTCTGTAACTTAATACAATGATTAATTAAAATTAATCAAAAAATAAATTTAATAAAGCAATCTTATTTGTGTCAAATTCAAATCATTTCATCCTCCTTTTGAAACTCTGTTATTAAATCAACAAATAGCTGGAAAAGCTTTTTATCATTGGCATGAACCTTTAGTGTGGTATTTTTGTAATAATTACAAAATCAATGAAACTCAGGTTTAACACAAATTCAATTAGATTCCGTCTTAGCAAGGAGGATATAGATTGTCTGAATAATTCAAAATTAGTCAGTGTTTCAATTCCATTTGGCCCGAAAAGTGGGGATAATTTTTCTTACTCAATTATTCAGACTAAAGGCTCCAAAATTGATCTTAGCTATGCAAATAATCATTTAAGACTGTTTATCCCTCAACAACTTGCAGATGATTGGATTCTGTCCGAAAAAGTTGGTTTCAGTGAAAGATTCTCCTTGAGCCAGGAATGTGAACTTTTCATCCTGGTTGAGAAAGATTTCCAATGTCTCCAACCAAGAGAATTTGAAGATGAGACATTAAACTTTCCGAATCCATTGGCTAACAGGCTATTGTAACATGTCTGCTTTGGAAATTAATAAAAAAGCAATTATTTATTGGGAGAATGGCCTTTCAACCCAAAAGTATGATAACGTTGCGGCAGAAGAGCCTTTAGAAATTATAGTTAGGTTAAAATTAGAAAACAGAACTGTTTTCAAGACCATTTCAATAACAATGAGAACCCCTGGTCAGGATGAGCAACTTGCTCTTGGCTTTCTTTTTAATGAAGGAATCATTGATTCAAAATTTGACGTACTTTCTATTGACCAAAGAATGAATTGTTCAGGTGATGATATTACTCATCAATCAATAATTTTTGAACTGAATCCCAAATTGAACAATAGAATTGTAAATTTGAATCGACACTTTTACACCTCTTCTAGTTGCGGAGTTTGTGGAAAAACAGCTATTGATCTAGCCATGACTAATAGTCACTTTATTCCAAAGAAACTTCCGGGGGCTATAAACCCATTTACATTGGGGCAGCTTCCTGAAATATTGAAAAAAGAACAAAAGTTATTTCATCTAACAGGTGGAATTCATGCCTGTGGTGTTTTTGACTTAGATCATAATTTGATTTTCTTTGCTGAAGATGTTGGTCGTCACAATGCATTAGATAAAGTTGCAGGATGGTGTCTCAAAAATGAAACTATACCATTGTCTGAACATATATTGATACTCTCTGGCCGTGCAAGCTTTGAGTTAGTTCAAAAAGCAATGTGTTTAGGAATTCCTATAATCTGTTCAGTGGGTGCTCCAAGTTCTTTAGCAATCGAATTAGCTGAAAGTCTTGGATTGACTTTAGTGGGATTTTTGAAAAACAATAAAATGAATATTTACTCAGCTGCCTATCGAATTGATTTAACCTAATATGATTGGAATTGTATTGTGTGGTGGGTTAAGCTCAAGACTTGGATTCGACAAAATGAATATCCAAAAAGGAAATAAACCATTATTTCAGTGGTGGAAAAATATGCTGAACCCTATTTGTTCAAATGTTTATATTTCATGTACATTGGAACAAAAACTCAAGTATAAAATTAAAAATGCGATTTTGGATGAAGAATTAAATCAAGGCCCCATGTCTGGAATTATAACCGGAATAAAGAAATTCCCTACAGAATCAATATTAGTTGTAGCATGTGACCTTGTAAATCTGAATGAAGACAATATCAAAACATTATCAACATTAAGAGATAAAAACAAAATGGCAACTTGCTACCTAAATAACGAAAACAATTTACCCTTTCCGCTTTTCACTGTTTATGAGAATAAAATTTTTAGTATGCTTTTAAATGAATACTATAATGGTCGCAAATCTGCATTAGATGTCTTATTAAAAAGCGAAATAAACATAATTAATAATAATATAAATCTAAAAGGGATCAATACCACAGCAGATTTATTAGAATATCAGAACAGCCTCAATTGCTAATCCCAATCTTTATTATCAATTGCAAAAACCTGAAGAATCACCTTAAGTTTTATAATTCGAACAGAGACTGAAAAAAACTACTTTGAATAAAGAACTAAAATGAACGTTTGGCTTGTCAACCTAATTATTCTCTTATATGTAGGCATACCAGTTGATTCCAACCAAATAAAATAAAGGTGCTTCATTAATTTGGGTAAATACTCTATGAATTTATCGATTTCGGTCTGCCGCCTATCCAATTGTCTTTTTAAAAAACGTGAGATCATTTGATTTGCAAGTGGAATAAGAACAACAAACCAAAATATTAGAATGACTAATGTCCTCAAAAGATAACCCAGAACAAAATATAAATTATTGTGCTCTGGCACAAAATACGTAAAAACTGAGATAATAAACAAAAGGATAAAAACAAAGTAGTAAATCTTATTATTAGAAGAAAACTTTATTGGCTCATCAAATTCACCGTATAATTCTTTCAAATCAATTAAATCATGATCGGTGACTCTATTATTATTTTTCCACAATCGAAAGATTAATATCGAAACTAATAATGCAGAAATTGAATAAATCGTAAAATAAAAGCCAAGTAAATAAATACTTCCATTAAATATTTTCAAATTGAAAATTTTTAAAAGGGTCTTGTTTACAAAAATATCCAATGCCCCCCATAAATTCATTCCATAAAAAACTGTAAGTGTGATGACTTTTTGAAAGGCTGACTCTAGGAAAGAAATTAAAGTAACAAAAAAAATAGAAAACCAATTTATGGAAAAAATAGAATACACTAGAATAGATAAAAAAGCCTGAAAACAAATAGCCAAGTAAGCGGTAGGTGGAGTGTGAGGACTTAATAAAATCTTTATAATGGCTACTTGCAATAAACTAGTAAGTATTGTTTTAACCGGCGACTTTGAATAAAAGAAGATAAAAGTTAAAATACTAACGGAGAATCCATTCAATATAATTCCTGAAAATGGAATTTTGAAAGCGTGTAAAAATCCACCCAATCCAGATTCAACTAAACCCCACAATGCAGTCAATCTAAAAAGAATATTATGCCGATTTTCTTCCGAAAGCATCAAAAAGAACTAATTACCTGGAGATATAATTTCAGTCCGCTCTCCAAAATAATGAACAAACTGCTTAAATTCTCCTGCTAATTGAACATTATTTGTAGATTTTAAATAAGTATCGCTAAGAGCATTTAATGTTTGAAACATAAATCTATCCATTTCAACTACTTGCATTTCCTTGGTCCACAAATCAAGCTTGAGCGTATCCAAACTATCTTTTTCGAAAATTGACAGTAAAATTCCTTTTGCAGGAGAAAGTGATTCAGCTCCTGCATCCTGCGCACTCCATTCAATTTCTGAGGGAATATTTTCCTGATCCAGGGTAACCCTAATAAGAATTTCAGACTTCTTTTCCATATTTAATTAGGAACAACCAATTTATAATATTTACAATTTTGTGTACCAAAGATACCTAAGCCGTTGGAAATATTTCCATCAATTCTGACATATGAAGAGAAAGGTCCTTGACGGGTCCGACTGACCTCCAGGGTATTCCAGAACTCAAATTGCGCTTTTTCAATTCCGCACCACTTAATTTCAATACTGTCCCCCTTTCTAAAATATCCGGAGGTTTCATTAAAATCTTCACCAGGCTGCATTGCTTTTTGTAAAGTAAATTTGAAAGCTTGCCCATTAAAAAAATAATCATCAGTTACTGAACTAAAATTTGGGATTAAGGCCTCCCCTTCCCCGGCCGTAAAATACCTATAATAATCACGATCAACCGGTCTATCTTGTATCTTGCAAAACAACTGTAAAAAACTATCAAGTGGCTTTCCGGGAACAACATCAAACCAAATAGAATCTATTGGATTAAGTGCAGGAATAAATGCCTTTGACTTAACTGAATCCATACTGGTATAAATGTTAAGCTCATATTCAACCCCCTCTGAAATGTTTAATTGATTTAGCACATCAATGTACACACAAAAATTAACTGCTGTACTGTCTAAATTTAAACCAAATCGTTTAGCCAACGATTCACGCACCTCAACTGGTACATCATCAATGCATATTTCTGTTAGCTCGATTTTTTGTTGATCAGTACTTATTAAAACTTTTGCATCATGGATGAAAAGCTGCTCTAAAATATTTATTCCAAATTCTGAATAGAATGGTAAAGACTTAGTCAAAATTACATAGGGTGGTATTCCTTCCTCAGACTTCTCAATATAAGATTCTACTACAATTTTTTGTTGATCTGAGGAAGTAATTGGAATATACTCTTCTTCACATGAAATCAATAGCATCATCAAAAGCCCTGATATAAATAACAAATAATAAGATAATCTCATTTCGATGTAGATTTATTACTGTCCCAATAGAAATTCCAAACAACAGAAGGAATCAAGGTAAAGATTGAAACTTTAACCGCCCTTGCCTTTGCATCTCCTGTTAATATATTTGAATTCAAATCAGTGTATATAAAAAATGGATTTCTTCTGTTGTATAAATTATAGATGGAAAAAACCCAACTACTGTGAAAGCGCTTTTTGTGATTATCTCTATTGTCGTAAGCAACCGATAAATCAAGTCTATGATAATCTTCTAAACGTGCACTATTACGAGGCCCATATTCTACATTAGGACGAGCGTCTATAATAAATAAACTTTGAATAGGCGTATATGCTCTACCTGTCGCGTATATAAAAGTGGAAGATAATTGCCAATTTTTAAAAATTTGGTAGCTACCTACCACAACCAGATCATGCGGCCTGTCGAAAACTGCAGGAAAAACACGCCCATTTTCAATTCCATCATACCATCTTTCTGTTTTTGACAAAGTATAGCCAACCCAGCCATTCAACCTTCCCTTCTTTTTCCGAATAAAAACCTCAATGCCATAAGCGCGTCCTTTACCGTACACAAATTCATTTTCTACTTCAGATGAAAACATCTCTACATAGCTTTCTCTGTAGTCAATCTGATTTCTCAAATCTTTAAAATAGGTTTCAATTGAAAATTCTATCTGGTCACTAAATAAATTCCTAAAGTAACCAAGAGCGTATTGCAATCCTATTTGTGGTTTGACCAATTCAGTACTTGGTACCCAAATATCAGTAGGCAGTGTGCTTCCAGAATTGCTTACCAAATGAAGATATTGACTCGCTAAAGTAAATCCTCCTTTCAAGGAGGAATTTTTATCTAATTTTTTATTAAAAACAAATCTAGGCTCCGGAACAAAATAAGTTTTTACAATTTGGCCCTTTTCGAAATCAATATTTTGTAATGAACTTTTGTACGGGCCCAAAAAAACGAAAGCGGACAATCTTAAACCATAATTTACACTCAATCCTGAATTTAATTTCCAATCATCTGATAAATACAATTCAGATTCATGGGCAAATTTCTTAGTCAAGTTTGACTTAAACTCAACTTCACCATTAGTTGCACTAACTATATTTGGAGTAAGCTGGTGATAAGTATGCCGCAATCCCGTTTTTATATGATGAGATGGACTTGGGTAATAATCAAGATCAGATTTTATTGAGAAATCCCTGACCCCTGAATTTAATCTTACCTGAAATTCTTCCTGCCCACCATTTAATTGAAAATTATAATCATTATATATCATTGAAAAATTGGCAAATAGGTTCTCTTTGAGAATGTGATTCCAGCGAAGTGTACTTGTCGCATTTCCATATGGCAATTCAACCGAAAATGCCCTCTCTCCACTTTTAAATTTAAACACATCTCTACCAAAGTATCCACTTAAATATAACCGATCTTTTTTAGAAAAACGAAAATTAATTTTAGTATTCAAATCATAGAAATAATAATTTGTACCGGCAAAATTAGTTTGATTAATAAACGGTTGTGCCAGATCCAGTGCATATGTTCTTCTGGCCGATAAAATAAATGAGCTTTTGTGTTTTCGAACAGGTCCTTGGGCTGTTATCCTCGAAGATATTAATCCAACACCTCCATCAATGCTATAGTATTCATCATTTCCTTCTTTCATTTGAACATCAATAACACTGGATATTCGACTTCCATATTCTGCTGGCATACTTCCTTTTATTAACCGAGTATTTCTAATTGCATCAGAATTAAAAACACTAAAAAAGCCAAGCAAGTGACCAGTATTATAAACCACAGCTTCATCTAACAATACAAGATTTTGATCAGGCCCTCCTCCCCTTACATATAATCCCGCAGTGCCTTCAGTGGCAGAGGAGACCCCAGGCAAAAGTTGTAGTGCCTTAAGCGCATCAATTTCCCCTAACAATGCAGGGAGTCTTTTGATACTTTCTACACTGAGATCAATTGTCCCCATCTCATTACTTTCCAAATTTTTCTTAAGTTCATCAGAGGTGATTACAATTTCATCCATCAATACACCTTCACTAAGTTTTATTTGGATAGTTGTATCAGATCTTAATTCAAGTGCTAGATCAATATTATTATATCCCGTATATGAAATTACAAGATCATAAAACCCCTCATTCAAAGTAATGGAATAGAAGCCATAATTATTTGACACAGTTCCAACTGCAGGATTTTTTTTTAAGTACACATTTGCTCCGACTAGTGATTCTCCTGTTGACTTCTCCGTTAAGTACCCATTTATTGTAAACTTTTTTTGAGCTTGAGAAGCTGAAATTAAAGTTAAAAAAAAAGTGAGGCAAATTATAAAACGCATGCAAATGACAATATGGTTAATAAACCAAATTTTATACGGAATGTTTAAGAATCACTGGTCTTAGCTTGTAGTTTTTATCTTTCAATAATTTAAGCATCCCAAATTGACCATCAAAATGCGATGCCCCTACAGAAGCAAATACGCTGCCTCTCTTCAACAAATCATCTAAAGCATTTACCATTGTTTGATTTCTCTCATATAAAAATGGTTTTCGCAACTTACCCAAGCGTCTCTTAGTTGATTGGTATATTTTTGGAGTCTCTTGAAGATTATATAGTTCTAATAATTTTGTCAATTGTCTTCTCCACAATTTAATATTCCTGAGAGCTTTATCTAACATTTTGAATTGTTCCAGAATGGTCATCTTTAGTAAATGATCAAAATGATAATTTATATCTTCCAGCCCGGACATTTCTTTTCCTATCCCCTTAGAATAATCCCATATTAACTCATCAAAATTGGAAGACTCCAAATTGCTTTGGGTTATCTTTAATGACAACAAATTCAAGAGAATTATTGGATTTAAATGACAGTGGTCTTGCAAGGAAAAGCCCAGACTTTTTTGTATCAATAACTCATACTTCTTTATCTTGGAAAAAGACCAATAATCTTGATATGAATTACCTGAAGGTAGAGAAAAGTATTTTGGATTTAAATTTTGATGAACCTCATCAAGGTGAATTTCAGTAGCAACAATATCTACACCTTTTATGTATGGCTCTAAACTGGCAAGAAGAGAATGTACAAATTCAGTATTAATGTGAATTGAACCAAACAAATAACCTGAACCTGAATTACCATTATTAAACTCCCAAAGTAAGGAGCACTGACGCACCATAATTTAAATATGAGGACTCTGCAAAGTCCTTTAAAAATTACTCAATTTCAATTGGCAGTAAATGATTCTCTTTTATTATTGAAAGGTTCATAAGGGTTTTAAGCCTTTCAACTTCTTCAATTTGAGACAATTTCTTAAAAAGCAAGGCTTCATAACTCTGCATATCCTTACAAACTACCTTCATTAATATGTCGGCATCTCCTGTTATTACAAAACATTCAATAATCTCATTAATACTCTTTATGCGTTCAATAAAGCTTGCTAGAGCATTTTCTTTACTCCACTTTACATTAACCAAAACAAATGTACTAATGGACAAATCAACTTTCTGGGGATTGATCTTTGCATGATAACTCTCAATAACGCCAGTCTGCTCCAACTTTTTCACCCTCTCGAGTGTCGGAGCTGGGGACAATCCAATTTTCTTTGAAAGCTCTAGATTGGTAATTTTACTATTTTCCTGAAGTAAATTAAGAATCTTTACGTCTATTTTATCAAGTTTTTCAACCATTGTAATAATCTTTAGAATATTTCACTGAAATCATCTTATTAACGATGCTAAAGTAGAATATTATTTTGAAAAACCTCTTAATTAAAGAAATATTAACAATTAACTATGGTTTTTTCAAATATTATGTTGGCAGTGAATTAGGAAGCTATAACAATGAAAATCTCTAAGGAAATATACCAAGATTGGCATAATCGTTTGAAATCTTCTCGAGCGCCACAACAAAGGCTGCATTTCTTAAACTACCAATGTCCTGTCTCGTACTATAAACTTCCCAAATTTGTTGAAAAGAGGTAACCATGGTCTCCTCTAATCCAGACCTGACCAAATCTATTTCATCAGCGCCATGTGTAAGAAATTGCTTTTCTTTGGCACTTATGGTCTTTCCAGATAAATTCTCAACGGTTTCAACAAGTTTGGAATAAAGATTGGAATCAAATCTTTTTTCCATCCTTCCAAATCGCATGTGGGACAAATTTTTTAACCATTCAAAATAAGATACTGTTACCCCACCTGCATTTAAGTACATATCTGGAACAATCAAAATTCCTCTTTTAACTAATTCTTCCTCAGCATCCGCGGTTACCGGACCGTTTGCAGCTTCCCCAATAATCTTAGCTTTAATTCTAGACGCGTTTTCAACAGTAATTTGGCTTTCTAACGCAGCGGGTATCAAAATATCACACTCAAGTTCTAATGCTGAATCTCTTCTTTCCAATGTCTTCGTTCCAGGAAAGTTTAGAATCGAACCTGTTTCTTTACGAAATTCCAGTAGTTTTTTAATATCAATTCCATTTGGGTCATGTATGGAACCCTCATATTCTGCTACTCCTATCACTTTTACCCCTCCTTCTTCTTGCATGATAATACCTGAAAAAGAACCAACATTACCCATTCCCTGAATTACTACTGTCTTTCCCTTAAGTCCTTTAGTAAGACCCAGCTTCGTCATTGCTCCTTCTGTTTCACAAAGTTCTCTTAACCCATAAAATACGCCTCGACCAGTTGCTTCGTTTCTGCCTCTTATTCCATTTTGATTTACGGGTTTACCTGTAACACATCCTGAAGCATCAATTTCTCCTCCTTTGAAAGTTACATATGTATCCAGAATCCAAGCCATTTCCCGTGGCCCAGTTCCGTAATCTGGAGCGGGAACATCAATCCCCGGACCGATAAAATTCTTTTTGATTAATTCTGTTGTATACCTTCTGGTTATGCGTTCCAGCTGATCTTCTGTATACTGCCATGGGTTGATTTTAACCCCACCTTTGGCCCCACCAAAAGGAACATCCACAATTGCACATTTATAAGTCATTAAAGCGGCAAGAGCTTCTACTTCGTCTTTATTCACATGCTGACTGTACCGAATTCCACCTTTTGTTGGTAATCTGTGGTGACTGTGTTGTGCTCTATAAGCTTCAATCACTTGAATTTCATCACCAATTCTTACCGGAAACCGAATCTCATAGACTGCATTACAAGCTCGAATTTGTGCAAGTATTCCCTTTGGTATATCAGTAAAACCAGCTGCACGGTCAAAATTTCTATTTACACTATCTAAAAATGAATTTGCTGAAATATCACTCATGGTTAATTCTATTTTCAAGTTTACTAAGCTTTCTGTCCAATAATATTAAAAAAACAATAATTCCACAAAATATTATGAAAATAACCCCAAATACTACATTGATCTTACCGGTGCTTCTCATAAAATCCTGACCTTGGGCTTGTCCGATTACTAAAAAGAGACAAAAAAGTATTGACGTAAGTAGCATTCTAATTTTTTCCATAATCTAAACGCGAAATTGAGTTTAAAATTCTAAAAAAAGAAATATTTGGATATTATTTATCTTCTTGATCATCTAAAACCGAACTTAACCGATCCAGTCTGTATTGTAGTTGGGCCATCCAAAAACCAAGAATACTGAATCCGATAACAGCAGGATAAAATACCAATCTGAGTACATTGTCCATGTCGTCCGAACCAAAAGCAGGATTTCCTCCATTTCCAGGGTGCAAGCTGTCAGTAAGCCTGGGAAGAACAAAAATCAAAGGAACAACTGCAACCAATGCAAAAATATTATACGCTCCGGAAATCCGGGCTCTTCTATCAGGATCTTCGATTGAAGATCGCAAAATGAGGTATGCAAAATAGATGAGCATGGATAAAGCCGACATATTCAACTTGATGTCATTGGTCCACCATGTATCCCAAGTATTCCTCGCCCACAATGAACCGGTAGCCAAACCTAAAACCCCAAACAGCATCGCTGTTTTTACCAGAGACGATGATCGAAGATCAAAATCTCTGTTTTGGGTCTTCAAGTATCTAATCGCATAATATACAGAGACCATCAACATAGAGAACATTGCAAACCACAACGAAACATGAAAAAAGGTGTTTCTGATAGTTTCGTAAAGGATGTTTCTATAAGGAAATCTGGAGGTGTGTTTAATATGGAAACCAGGACTTTTTGTCAATGTCCAGGATAAATTTCCCGCAATTTCATTAATAGAATCTTGGCTAAGAATTATTTTTGATGGAAGCACACTGGTTCCATCAAAATCCGAATCTATTATAAAAGAACATTGTACCAAATTTAGCTTACCTGGTAAATGTGGAGGCAAATCAAAAACTGTCTCCAAATCAGTGTCATTAATTATATTAACTTGTGAAGCCTTCAGTAAAAATGAATTTCCGGTTTTTAAATAAGATATAACACTCCCTTTTGTAAAATTCGTATTGTATCCTTTTACTTTAATATTCACCTGCTGATTAGTTATAAACCTATTGGGTTCTAAGTCATAAATACCTGGTTTCAAAGGATTCAAGATACCAACAAACAAGACATAGACCAACAATAAGATCCCCAAGTATTTCCACCAATGAATTTTAAAAATCATAAATCAGTTTTTCCATGTTAAGGGAACTAAAAAAATTATCATTGCCAGCACAAAAAGATTTATACCTATGATTATTCTCAAACCCGAAAAATAAATATCAAATCCGTATCCATTCAAAATTTTTAACCCTGTTTCAAAAGCTGTACCCATTAATGGAAAGCTTAAGGGTAACACCAACACAGTCAACAACAAAGTTTTTCCTTGCCCCTGGCTGGCCAAAAAGGATGAAAAAGTTAGTATTAATGACATTCCGGTATTAAAAAATATCAACAAAATTAACCAGTTTGATAATGCATTTTCCGAAAGTGGAATGAGTAAACTTAAAACACTCCATAAGAGTACGCCAAGAACATTTAGTAAAACAAAGAGGTAGACAGATTTTGCAGCAAAAAGCTTAAAGGGGTGCAGAAGCTGATAACTTATAATTTTAAACCTTTGGGTATCTTCTTCAAACACTCGGGAACCAGTAAAAAAACATAAAAACATAAAAACTAACCAATACAACAAATTCCACAATTCAGGGTTAGCTCCTCCAGAAAAAAAATAAATCAGATAACTCACTCCAAAGAGGAATGCAAGTACGCCCCCAATTTGATAAAGAGATCTCCACTCATACACCAACTCCTTACGAACCAAACTAATAAAAGACTTCATTTAAGTGCAAAAGTAATCTAAATCTTATCAGTTGTAACTCAATCTTGGCATATGGAAAATAAGAAAAAATTAAATCAAGAAGACATAAGGCACTGAAATTCAAATCAATACATTACTAAAATAATTAATCTATATGTTACTATATAATAAGATATTACATATTATATATATATCATATATTTGTGTTAAATACTGTATATGATTCAAAGGCTTCTCTTGGTCGTTACCCTATTGACCCTGCATATTGAAATGACAGCCCAATTACGGGGGAAAGAATATTTGTCTGCCAAAGCAACTAAAGGACAAGGTGTTTTAAGTCTTCTCAGAACATATAAGCTATTAGATAAAAAATGCAACCTCGAGGCATTTTATGAAATCAACAAGCTGGTACCAGGGGCTGAATTGAAAAATGGCAAATCTTACAAGTTGCCTATTTTAAAGTCTAAATACGATGGAAAAAGTATCAGAACATCTGTCGACATTGCGAACTATGAAACAGCTAGGGCAATTCAAGAATTTAACCAAGATTTGTTTAATGCAAAATTGAAAAAATCAGATTATAAATCAAGTAGAGAATTGTGGATTCCATTGTATTATGAAGGCTGTCCAATACAAGAAATTGGCCAGAAATCTAAGCATACACTAATTGACAAAAATTTTGCTTCAACGCGTAATTCGTTATCCCTTGAGCCTATTAAGGCTCTTAATTCGACTCCAAAATCACAAGACAAACGAATATTGGTTGCAGATACAAAATTAGATGAAGAGCTTTTTGAAAATGAATTTAACCAAGTTGAAAACTCAAATAGACGCCCAATAAACAACTCTGTGAATGACAAATCATTCACCAGAAAAGTTTCTAATAAAATGGTAAAAGTATCCCTGTTTGGGAAAGAGAAAAGTGAAGTTCCAATTGAATCTGATGAATTAAAGGATCAAATATTTTACATTGTCCCCGGCCACGGTGGACCAGATCCAGGCGCTTTAGCAAAACTGCCCAACAGTCACACAATTTGTGAAGATGAATATGCCTACGATGTAAGTCTCAGGTTAGCGCGAAATTTAATTATACGTGGCGCAACTGTTCATATCATTGTTCAGGATAAAAATGATGGTATACGTGATGAACGCTATCTGGATTGTGATGAAGATGAAAAGGTAATGGGCGGGCTAGAAATGCCAATTAGCCAGAAGAAAAGACTAAGACAAGGGATGGTAAAAGTAAATCAACTATACCTCGAACATAAATTAGAAGGATTTAAAAAGCAATGGATGGTTTCGATACACATTGATTCGCAGCCGGAAGAAAACAGACAAGATGTTTTCTTTTACTATCAAGCTGATAGTAAGAAAAGTAAAAGAAAAGCTAAAGATCTTCAAAAAGTGTTTACAGAAAAATATCAAGAATTCCAAGGAAGAGATTATAATGGAGATATTTCCACCAGACCGCTCTATGTAATTCGTGCTTCTCAACCTGATCCTATTTTCATTGAGCTCGCCAATATTCGCAACCCTAAAGACCAGGAAAGAATCCTTTCTCCAAAAAACCGACAAGTACTTGCTGACTGGTTGTTACAAGGATTTTTAGATTAATCATTAACCCCCTATTACAAAAAATATTGTGCCGTTTTGGCTTGTTAATTTGATGTTACAACTTAACAGACTTAACCTTAATGGTAATAAGATTAATTCATCTAATATTTAATTCTATTACCCTTGTTTTTGGCGTACAATTTTTAATAAATTGAACTTTATTAAATCAACCAATATATTAAGCCATAATTTTTCTATTCATTCATCGAATAATACAAATCCTTGAAATTTTAGATAAAATAAAAAAGGGACAATGAATTCATTGTCCCTTTCAAAATATGATACAATATTTTACAATTCAGAAGAATGTTTGCGTCTAAAACCAGTGTTAACCAAAAGATCTTTGTAAATCTTCTGACCCGTACCTGCCGGAATTTTCTTTCCAATAATTACATTCTCTTTTAAGCCAGACAAATCATCAGATTTTGCTGCAATTGCCGCTGAGCTCAAGACTTTTGTTGTTTCCTGGAAGGAAGCTGCTGAAATCCAACTACTTGTTCCGAGTGATGCTCTGGTAATACCCAAAAGCAAAGAACTGGAAGTTGCTGATACCGCATCCCTGAATTCACAAATTTTCTTATCGTTTCGCTTAAGAAATGAATTCTCCTCTCTTAATTGTCTTATAGAAACCAACTGGCCGCGTTTCAACTTTGCAGAATCTCCTGCTTCTGTGATCACTTTTTTGTCAAAAATGTTATCATTTTCAGCAATAAATGTCCATTTATCTACCGGTTCCCCTTCAAGCAAAGTTGTATCACCCGGATCTTCTATTTGAACCCAACGCATCATTTGCCGGACTATTACTTCAATATGTTTATCATTTATATTAATCCCTTGAGAACGATATACTTCTTGAACTCCATTCACTAAGTAAGATTGTACAGCAAAGAGACCTTTGATTTGGAGAATATCCCGTGGGGCTATAGTTCCATCTGAGAGCGGAAGTCCAGCTCTTATGAAATCTCCCTCCTGAACGAGTATATGCTTAGACAATCCTATAAGGTATTTCCTTCTTTGTCCAGTTCGTTCATCCTCAACAAAAATTTCTCTATTTCCTCTTTTAATTTTGCCATATATAACAATGCCATCTATCTCTGAAACCACCGCAGGGTTAGAAGGATTTCTAGCTTCAAATAATTCAGTAACCCTTGGAAGGCCTCCTGTAATATCCGATACCTTACTGACGTTTCTCGGAATTTTTCCAATTTTCTGCCCTGCAGAAATTTCTTCATTGTCTTCAATGGAAATATATGCACCCACTGGTAGGGAGTAACTTTTAAGCTCTTCTCCACTTGGACTTACAATGAATATTGCAGGAATTTTTTTCTTGTTTTTAGACTCTATAATAATTTTCTCAGAATATCCCGTTTGGTCATCTCTTTCCATCCTAAAAGTAACTCCCTCCTCAATGGAATCGAATTTCACAATCCCGGAAAATTCAGACACAATCAATGCATTGAATGGATCCCAATTACATAAAATCTCACCTTTTGTAACCTTCTGGCCATCCTTTATCAATAAAGTAGCACCATATGGGACGTGAGCACTTGTCAACAATTTCCTGTTATCAGGGTCAAGCACTTTAATTTCACCAGAACGAGAAAGAACTACATGAGATTTTACACCACCTTCATGGGATTCTGCAAATTTCACCCCATCGAACTCAATAATTCCATCAAATTTAGCTGTGACTTCAGATTCAGCTTTTGAAACGGCGGCTACACCTCCTACGTGAAAAGTTCTAAGTGTAAGCTGTGTTCCAGGCTCTCCGATACTTTGTGCAGCTATGATCCCAACAGCATCCCCGGTCTCAGTAATTCTTCCGGTTGCCATATTTTTACCATAACACTTCGTGCATACACCCTTTCTTGCTTCACAAGTAAGAACGGATCGAATCATTACATATTCAACACCTGATTTTTCAATATAGTTAGCAGTCTTCTCATCTATATACTCACCTGCTGCGATAATTACCTCATCAGTAATTGGATGATGGACATTATTTAAAGTAAACCTACCCTGAATTCTCGAAGATAAATTTTCTATAACTTTATCATTGTCAATCAAAGCAGAAGTATCAATACCTCTAAGTGTATTACAATCCTCATCAGTAATTACAACATCTTGGGCCACGTCAACCAACCTTCGTGTAAGGTAACCCGCATCGGCCGTTTTTAAAGCGGTATCTGCAAGACCCTTACGAGCTCCGTGAGTTGATATGAAATATTCAAGTACCGACAAGCCATCCTGAAAATTAGAAAGGATTGGGTTCTCAATAATTGCCCCACCAGTGTCTCCTGACTTTCTAGGCTTAGCCATTAGACCCCTCAATCCACAAAGCTGCTTGATCTGCTGTTTTGATCCTCTAGCACCTGAATGTAGCATCATGTATACTGAATTGAAGCCCCCTTTGTGCAAGGCCAATTCCTTCATCAAATTATCGGTAATCCTGTTGTCAGCATATGTCCATCGGTCAATAATTTGGTTGTAACGTTCATTGTTTGTGATCAATCCCATGTTATAGCTATCCCAAACTTCGTCAACTTCTTTCTGAGCATCAACAAGGGTTTTCGCTTTAATTGATGGCGTTATTAAGTCCCCAAGATTGAATGAAAGACCTGCTTTAAAGGCCCAATAGAAGCCCATGTCCTTTATATCATCTAGGAACTTTGCAGTTACCGCAAAGTTTGTTCTTTGAATGATTTCCCCAATGTACTGCTTTAGATGTTTTTTAGTCATCAACTCATTTACATAAGGCACACTTTGTGGTACAGCTTCGTTAAAAATCACTCTTCCTACAGTGGTTTTAACAATTTTTTGCACCATTTCGCCATTCTCATCCTCAGCTCTTGCTTTGACCTTTATTGGGTCGTGCAGCGAAATTTTTCCTTCGTTAAATGAAATTATAACTTCTTCTGCACTATAAAAAACAGATTCTTTAACTACCTTTTCAGTAACTCTTTCTTTGGTTAGATAATATAATCCTAACACCATGTCCTGAGAAGGTAATGTTACTGGTGATCCGTCTTGAGGGTTTAACATATTGTGTGGCGCAAGCATAAGTAACTGAGCTTCAAGAATTGAAGCATTACTTAGAGGAACGTGAACAGCCATCTGGTCACCATCAAAGTCCGCATTGAATGCACCACATACCAAAGGGTGTAATTGAATTGCTTTTCCTTCCACAAGCGTTGGTTGGAAAGCCTGAATTGAAAGTCGGTGAAGTGTTGGGGCTCGGTTCAACAACACAGGATGCCCCTTCAATATATTTTCAAGAATATCCCAAATTACTGGATCTTTTCGATCAACTAATTTTTTAGCTGACTTAACAGTTTTTACAACGCCTCTTTCAATTAATTTTCTAATGATAAAAGGTTTAAACAATTCCGCAGCCATACCTTTTGGAAGTCCACATTCATGCAACTTCAAAGTAGGTCCAACAACAATGACCGAACGTCCACTATAATCAACCCTCTTTCCGAGGAGATTTTGTCTGAAACGGCCCTGCTTTCCTTTTAGAATATCACTCAAAGATTTTAATGCACGTCCTCCCTCAGCTTTTACCGCATTTGATTTTCTAGAATTATCAAAAAGAGAATCAACCGCCTCTTGCAACATTCTTTTCTCATTCCTGAGAATTACCTCTGGCGCTTTAATTTCTAACAACCTCTTCAATCGGTTGTTTCTTATGATTACTCTTCGATACAAATCATTTAAGTCAGAACTTGCAAAACGACCACCGTCCAATGGCACTAAAGGCCTTAATTCTGGTGGGATTACCGGGAGATATTGAATAATCATATAATCCGGGCGATGATTTTTGTTATTGAGCCCTTCTCTGAAGGCTTCAACAACTCTCAATCTCTTAAGAGCCTCGGATTTTCTTTGTTGTGATGATTCATTTGACGCTTGATGTCTCAATTCAAATGAAAGATCATCCAAATTTATCCTTTGCAACAAATCAAAAATGGCTTCTGCTCCCATTTTCGCAACAAACTTGTTGGGATCTTTATCATCCAACATTTGGTTCTCCTTAGGAAGACTTTCCAAGGTTTCAAAATACTCTTCCTCAGTTATTAAATCCAATAGATTCCTTCCATGTTGGGCAGCTAAACCTGGTTGCACCACTACAAACCTTTCATAATAGATTACAGACTCTAGCTTTTTTGATGACAAGCCAAGCAAGTAACCAATTTTATTAGGTAGGGATTTGAAAAACCAAATGTGAACTACAGGGACAACAAGCTTTATGTGTCCCATTCTTTCTCTTCGAACTTTTTTTTCAGTTACTTCAACCCCACAGCGATCACAAACAATCCCTTTGTAACGGATCCTTTTATATTTTCCACAATAGCATTCATAATCCTTAACAGGACCAAAAATTCGTTCGCAAAATAATCCATCTCTTTCTGGTTTATAAGAACGATAATTAATTGTCTCTGGCTTTAAAATCTCCCCATAGGATCTCTCCAGAATTTCATCCGGAGAAGACAAACTCACGGTGATTTTTTCAAAATCCTGATCTTGTTTGAAAGTTTTATTCTTAAACGACATCTTATCCCAGTTTTAAATTATTATTCAAATTTTACATCAAGTACAAGACCTCTTAATTCGTGAATCAATACGTTAAATGATTCTGGAATATTAGGTTCAGGGAGGTTTTCACCTTTTACAATTGCTTCATAAGTTTTTGCTCTACCGATGATGTCATCTGACTTTAATGTAAGCAATTCACGCAAAATATTTGATGCGCCAAATGCCTCAAGAGCCCAAACTTCCATCTCTCCAAATCTTTGACCTCCAAACTGTGCTTTACCACCAAGAGGTTGCTGTGTAATCAGTGAGTATGGGCCTATTGATCTCGCGTGCATTTTATCATCGACCATGTGTGAAAGTTTAAGCATATAAATTACTCCCACAGTAGCCTGCTGATGAAATCTATCGCCAGTTTCTCCATCGATCAAATAGGATTGACCGAATGCTGGAAGATCTGCTTTTTTAATGTAATCATCAATGTCATGGATGGTAGCACCATCAAAAATCGGGGTAGCAAAATGCATACCTAATTTCTTTCCAGCCCAACCCAAAACAGTTTCAAAAATCTGGCCCAGGTTCATCCTTGAAGGTACTCCAAGTGGATTCAAAACTATATCCACAGGTGTTCCGTCCTCAAGAAAAGGCATATCCTCTACCCTGACTATTTTGGAAACAATCCCTTTATTACCATGTCGACCAGCTAGTTTATCCCCAACTTTTAATTTCCTTTTCTTGGCAATATAGACTTTTGCCAATTTTAAAACTCCTGATGGCAATTCGTCACCAATACTGATGTTAAATTTTTCACGCTTAAATCTACCAATCTCCTCACTTACCTTAATATTGAAATTATGGAGTAAAGTAGCAATCATCTTGTTCTTATCTTCATCTTTGGTCCAGTTGGCATAATCAACTTTATTGAAGTCAACCTTTTTCAGTGAAGTATTTGTATACTTAGTTCCCTTGGATATTACTTCTTCCCCATAGATACTTTTAACTCCTGCAGAAACCTGATCTTTAACTATTTTGAGCAATTTGTCAACCAGGATAATCCTCAATTCATTGAGAATTACATTATGTTTATCTTCCAGACGTTGTAACAAATCTTTTTCCTGAACTTTCTGGAATTTATCCTTCTTAGCTCTGGCATAAAGCTGTTTGTCTATTACAACTCCTTCTATTGAAGGCGGCACTTTTAAAGATGCATCTTTAACATCTCCAGCTTTATCACCAAAAATAGCACGAAGTAATTTTTCTTCAGGCGTAGGATCTGTTTCTCCCTTAGGTGTAATTTTTCCTATCAGGATATCTCCTTCCTCCACATTTGCACCGATTCGGATAATTCCATTTTCGTCAAGATCCTTAGTGGCTTCTTCACTAACATTTGGAATGTCATTGGTCAATTCCTCCTCTCCTAATTTTGTATCTCTTACTTCAAGTTCAAAACTTTCAATATGAATAGAGGTAAAAACATCCTCTTGGATAACCCGCTCAGAAATAACGATGGCATCTTCAAAGTTGTAACCTTTCCAAGGCATAAATGCTACCTGAAGATTTGTCCCTAAGGCTAATTCTCCTGATTCAGTGGCGTAACCTTCACTCAGAATTGTTCCGGCAGTTACCCGATCCCCTTTCATTACAATAGGTTTCAGATTAATACAGGTTGCCTGGTTTGTTCTTGCAAATTTTGTTAACGGATATTCTTTTACGCTGTCTTCAAAAGAAACCAATTGTTCATCTGATGAATGGTCATAACGGATGACAATTTTATTAGCATCCACAAATTCAACGGTTCCATCCCCTTCTGCGTTAATCAGCATTCGTGAATCCAACGCAACTTTTCCTTCTAATCCAGTACCTACTATTGGCGCTTGTGGTTTGATTAAAGGGACGGCTTGACGTTGCATGTTAGATCCCATCAAAGCTCTGTTGGCATCATCATTCTCCAAAAACGGAATTAAAGATGCTGAAACGCCAACAATTTGATTGGGAGCTACATCCATAAAGTTCAGGTCCCCAGGTTCAAATATTGGAAATTCCCCATGCTCGCGACCTTTCATTCGGTCAATCTGAAATTCTCCTTTTTTATTAACAGGGACATTTGCTTGAGCAATTTTTGCGTAATCTTCTTCTTCAGCAGAAAGAAACTTAATGCCATGATTTAGATTAACCTTACCATTTTCAACTTTCCAATAAGGCGTCTCCAAGAATCCCATCGGGTTAATTCTTGCATGCACACAAAGTGTTGAAATAAGTCCAATATTAGGTCCTTCAGGAGTTTCAATCGTACACAAACGTCCATAATGCGAATAGTGAACGTCCCTCACTTCAAACCCTGCTCTCTCTCTTGAAAGTCCTCCAGGACCGAGTGCCGAAATTCTTCTCTTATGAGTTATCTCTGACAATGGATTGGTCTGATCCAAAAATTGAGAAAGCTGGCTAGTACCAAAAAATGAATTAATTACAGAAGATAACGTCCGCGCGTTGATCAAATCAATCGGAGTAAAAACTTCATTATCCCGAACATTCATTCTTTCACGAATAGTTCTGGCCATTCTTGCTAATCCTACTCCAAATTGAGCAAAAAGCTGCTCACCTACTGATCGAACTCTTCTATTTGAAAGGTGATCAATATCATCTAGCTCTGCTTTCTGGTTAATCAAAGAAACAAGGTACTTAACAATTGAAATTATATCTTCTTTCGTTAAAACCAGTACTGCATCAGAGGTATTTAATTTTAGACGATTATTAATTTTATATCGGCCTACTTCACCTAAGTTGTATCTTTTGTCAGAGAAGAATAATTTATCAATAATTCCCCTTGCTGTTTCTTCGTCCGGTGGATCGGAACCTCTGAGTTGTCTGTAAATATGTGTAACCGCTTCTAATTCTGAACTGGAAGGGTCCTTTTGCAAAGTGTTATAAATGATGGAATAATCCTCTTCAATATCTTCCTTTTGGAGGATTATGGTATCCACGTTTGCTTCTTGTACCTGCTTAATGTTGTCTTCATCAAGAATAGTATCCCTTTCAAGAATAATTTCATTCCTCTCCAAAGTCACCAACTCGCCAGTATCTTCATCAACGAAGTCTTCTGTCCATCTCCTGAGAACTCGTGCAGCTAATTTTCTGCCAATGGCTTTTTTCAGTTCTTTTGCTGAGGCCTTAATTTCCTCTGCAAGATTGAACAAATTCAAAATATCTTTATCTGTATCAAATCCGATAGCTCTTAAAAGAGTGGTTACCGGAAACTTTTTTTTGCGGTCAATGTATGCGTACATCACCATATTGATGTCTGTCGCAAACTCCATCCAGGCTCCTTTAAAAGGAATGACTCTGGCAGAGAAAATTTTAGTTCCATTTGGATGGTAGGACTGGCTAAAAAACACACCAGGTGAACGGTGTAACTGAGAAACTACTACCCTTTCCGCTCCATTGATTACGAAAGTACCTTTTGGAGTCATATAAGGTATGTTACCCAAAAACACATCTTGCTCTATAGTTTTGAAGTCAACATGCTCTTCATCATTGCATGAAAGTCTTAACCTTGCCTTTAATGGAACACTATAGGTCAAACCACGCTGGACACATTCGTCAATATCATAGCGAGGTGGATCCACATAATAATCCAAAAATTCAAGCATAAAAATGCTTCTTGCATCAGAAATTGGAAAGTTTTCCTTAAAAACTTTAAACAACCCTTCATTTGTTCTCTTATCAGGAGTGGTTTCCAATTGAAAAAATTCTTTAAACGATTTCAATTGAATTTCCAAAAAGTCAGGGTAGAAAGTGCTTAGTGAAGCTTTGGAAAAACTGTGTCTCGATCTTGAGTTCTTGTTAACAACGCTTACAGCCATTTACTTAATTATTTGGGCATTAACCCATTAAAAAAATCAAAATTATCTAAAACACTAAAAGGCTTAGGTCATATTAATTAATATGACCTAAGCCAGATCAGTTGTATTCCTTTTTCCTAAAAGGCATACTTCGACTGGGGTAAAATTATTTTACTTCAATTTCAGCCCCTGCAGCTGTCAAAGTATCTTTCAAGGAATTAGCTTCTTCTTTAGAAACTCCTTGCTTCAAAACAGAAGGAGCCCCGTCAACTAAATCCTTAGCTTCTTTCAAACCTAAATTAAGAATGTTTTTAACTTCTTTAATTACGTTAAGTTTGTTAGCACCTCCGGATTTAAGTATTACGTCAAATTCAGTTTGTTCAGCAGCAGCAGCGCCTCCTTCAGCGGCAGCAGGAGCAGCAGCAACAGCAACAGCAGCAGCAGCAGGCTCAATTCCATATTGATCTTTAAGTACTGAAGCTAGTTCATTAACCTCTTTAATGGTTAGGTTTACCAGTTGTTCAGCTAAAGCATTTACATTAACCATGATAAAAAAAATTTTCTTTGTTAGTTAAATAATATTAATAGCGCAAAGCTTGGAAGCCAATTTTATGAATTTCCTTCTGATCTTTCCTGCAAGGTCTTAACTAACCCAGCAATCGTGGAACCTCCGGACTTTAATGCACCTATAACTCTTGTAGCAGGTGATTGTAACAACATCAATACTTCTCCAACCAAATCTTCCTTAGACTTCAATTTTACGAGGACTTTGATTTGGTCGTCTCCAGTAAAGACATCAGTATCAATATAAGCTGCCTTAAGTAACGGTCTTTCGTGTGTCTTTCTGAATGCTTCTAATAAGTGTGCAGGTTCCTTTGCATTTTCTGTAAATAAAATTGCGCTAGGACCTGACAATGAAGCATATATTTCAGCATACTCTCCGTTTTTCTCAATACCCTGGAGAGCCTTTTTGGCAAGTGTGTTTTTTACCACTTGCATTTCTATTCCCTTATCAAAACACAATCTTCGGAAATTATTTACTTGCTCTACAGTCAATGTAGAAGAGTCAGTAATATAGAAGAATTGAGCTTGAGAGAATTTATCTTTTAATTGTTCAATTGCCAATGTTTTTTCTTCGCGAGTCATTGTTGTAATTTTAAAATTAACGAACTACTTTTGGATCAATCTTCAATCCAGGGCTCATGGAAGAGGCCATGGAAATTGATTTAAAATATGCACCCTTAGAGGAAGACGGCTTCATTTTATTGATTGCCTGAAGTAATTCTTCAGCATTTTCTTTAAGCTTGGCCGGGCTGAAGGATACTCTACCCACAGAAGCATGAATGATTCCAAATTTATCAACTCTAAATGCGATTTTACCTCCTTTGACTTCATTAACTGCATTTGCAATATCCATTGTAACGGTACCTGTCTTTGGGTTAGGCATTAATCCTCTTGGACCCAAAATACGTCCAATTTTACCCAATTTAGCCATCACAGTTGGCATCGCAATAATTACGTCTATGTCAGTCCAACCACCTTCAATCTTTTGAAGGTATTCGTCAAGACCGACATAATCCGCACCAGCAGCAGTTGCTTCTGCTTCTTTATCAGGTGTACAGAGCACCAATACCCTTTTTGTCTTTCCTGTTCCATTAGGTAATGTAACTGTTCCTCTGATTGCTTGATCCGGTTTTCTAGGATCTACTCCGAGTCTGACATGCAGGTCAACAGAAGAATCAAATTTGGTAGTGTTCACTTCTTTTACCAAACCACAAGCCTCATCAAGGTTGTAGAATTTGGCAACATCGACTAAGGCATTTGACTTTTGCCTTTTTTTAGAAACTTTTGCCATATAATAAATTTGTGAGGTCAGCGTAAGTAATACTTACTCCCTCGTTAATTAAATATTTTAGTTTTCCCAAGGAGGGTTACCAGAAACAGTAAGTCCCATACTTCTAGCTGAACCAGCTACCATTTTCATAGCAGATTCCAAAGTAAAAGCATTTAAATCTGGCATCTTTATTTTTGCAATTTCCTCAACCTGACTCCAAGTAACAGAACCTACTTTTTTACGGTTCGGTTCAGGTGATCCTTTTGCTACCTTAGAAAGTTCAAGCAACTGGATTGCAGCAGGAGGAGTTTTAACAACAAAATCAAAGGATTTATCCTTGAATACAGTAATCACAACAGGCAATAATTTACCCGGTGTGTCCTGCGTTTTTGCATTAAAGCGCTTACAAAACTCCATAATGTTTACCCCTTTGGATCCTAAAGCAGGACCAACAGGAGGTGCTGGATTAGCTTGCCCACCCTTAACCTGAAGCTTAATAAAAGTTTCGATTTCCTTAGCCATACGACTTTTCTTTAATTATTTTTTTCAACCTGCATGAAGTTTAATTCAACTTCAGTACCGCGGCCAAATATTTTTACAATTACTTTTAATTTCTTTTTCTCTTCATTTACGTCCTTCACATCTCCTATGAAATCATTGAAAGGACCATCTATAATTTTTACAGTTTCTCCTACTATAAAAGGCTCAATCATCGTCTCACCAGCTTCCTGAGATTCATCAACTTTACCAAGCATCCTGTTGGCTTCAACAGAGGTCATCGGTATAGGATTATTCTTCCCAAGAAAATGTATGATATCAGGAAGATTTGCAATGTGTTGTATAATCTCTCCGCTAAATTTAGCAGGAACTGCTTCAACCAACAAATAACCAGGAAGAATATTCCTCTCCATGATTACCTTTTTGCTGTTTCTTATTTTGTAAACTTTCTCTGAGGGAACAATCACCTGTGTGACTATTTCGCTCCAACCTGATCTAAGAATGTCAGCTATTAACCTCTCCCGGATTTTCTTTTCTTTTCCGCTAATCACTCTAAGCGAGTACCACCTTTTGTCGTCAGCCATTATAGAGTGATTAATTATTACGCATTATAAACGAACCCTAATAAACCATTAAACACCAAGTCCATGATAAGGATGACTATGGCAATAATTGAGGAGGCAATAATTACCACCCTTGCACTGTCTAAAAGATTCGGCCAGGTTGGCCAGGTAACCTTTTCTAACAGTTCATTATAACTTTCCCTTAAATATAATAAAAGCTTATCCATCAATATTCATTTGCACGGGCAGAAGGACTTGAACCCTCAGCCTACGGTTTTGGAGACCGTCGCTCTGCCAGTTGAGCTATGCCCGTAAATCCCGCAACCGGTTTCAACCGATTGCGGGATTAACAAAACAAGATTTTTTATGCAATAATTTCAGTTACCTGTCCGGCTCCAACCGTACGGCCACCTTCCCTGATTGCAAAACGAAGACCTTTCTCCATTGCAATTGGGCTTAAAAGTGTAACTTCCAAAGAAACATTATCTCCAGGCATTACCATTTCTACTCCTTCCGGAAGTTGACATTCTCCTGTCACATCAGTTGTTCGGAAATAGAATTGAGGACGGTACCCTTTGAAGAATGGAGTATGTCTTCCACCCTCATCCTTTGACAATACGTATACCTCGCATTTAAATTTCAAGTGAGGCTTAACCGATCCAGGTGCGCAGATAACCATTCCTCTCTTAATGTCATCTTTTTCAACACCTCTCAATAGTAGACCTGCATTATCGCCAGCCTCTCCACGATCAAGCAATTTACGGAACATTTCTACTCCAGTACATGTGGAGGTCAGAGGTTTATCCTCTGGTTTCATCATTCCAACGATCTCTACAGATTCACCTACCTTTATAATACCCCTTTCAATTCTTCCAGTTGCTACAGTACCACGACCTGTAATAGAGAATACATCCTCTACTGGCATTAGAAATGGTTTATCAATCAAACGAACAGGTTCAGGAATTTGGGTATCGACAGCCTCCATTAGATCATAGATAGCTTGTTTACCGGCTGCGTCGCCTTCAAGGGCTTTAAGAGCTGATCCTTTAATAATCGCCGCCGTATCACCATTAAATTGATATTTATCAAGCAACTCCCGCACTTCCATTTCTACAAGTTCCAACATTTCAGGATCATCAACAAGATCAACCTTGTTCATGAACACAACGATGGCAGGAACACCAACCTGGCGTGCCAAGAGAATGTGCTCTCTTGTTTGAGGCATAGGTCCGTCAGTAGCTGCTACCACAAGGATTGCTCCGTCCATTTGAGCCGCACCTGTTACCATGTTTTTAACATAGTCAGCGTGACCAGGACAGTCTACGTGGGCGTAATGCCTGTTTTTTGTTTCATACTCTACGTGAGCAGTGTTAATCGTAATACCCCTTTCTTTTTCTTCAGGAGCGTTATCGATTGAATCATAGTCTTTTTTCTGTGCTAACCCCTGTTCTGAAAGAACTGAAGTGATTGCAGATGTTAATGTGGTTTTACCGTGGTCAACGTGGCCTATTGTGCCTATGTTAACATGGGGTTTGGACCGATTAAAACTTTCCTTTGCCATTGGATACTATTTTAAAAGATTGTTACAGTTATTGAATAAAAAAAAATACTTGTTTGAGCCAATGAAGGGAATTGAACCCTTGACCCCTTCCTTACCATGGAAGTGCTCTACCCCTGAGCTACATTGGCTAAGTGTAAAGAACCCCTTAATAAGGAGGATCTCTTAATTTAATCTCTACTTTTAGAGATTCTTGTGAGCGGGAGACGAGACTCGAACCCGCGACCCTTAGCTTGGAAGGCTAATGCTCTACCAACTGAGCTACTCCCGCCTAAAATATATTAACTCAATTCCCTCGAACTGACTTTTTCCTCAATAAAAAGGTTAATCAATAACCTTATTTTTTTTAAATCAAACCAACTAAAAGTTCTCTTTCATCTAAAATTTGAATCCAAGTATAATGTAAAATTTTCTTGTAAAACAAATAACAGTTATAAAAATATACTTTCAGCATCGCATGATTCTGATGGTCTGCCCAATTTATATTCTCTGACAGGTTTCCCCACAGAATAAATTGTGTGGGGGTGATTGGACTCGAACCCATTCAGTCATAGACACCAGATTTACAGTCTGGCCCGGCTCTCCAACTCCGGCGCACCCCCTCAGAATATAAAATTAGATCAGAGCCAGTGGACGGACTCGAACCCCCGACCAGCTGATTACAAGTCAGCTGCTCTACCAACTGAGCTACACTGGCAAATACTAAAACAAGGGCACACTTTTCTACCCTTTCTTAAAATGAGTTGCAAAGATAAAACTTATTTTAATTTGCCAATATATTTTTTTAAATCTTAGTGTTTTTGTTGGAGCTTTTCTTTAAATCTTAGTAATTGCCTTTTAAGGCTGTGAAGCACCATATAGAAGGCCTTTTCAAAGGTTTTGTCCTTCGCTTTAACTATCAAAGGATGCCCTGGAAGATTAACAATTATTTCAACAATCTTATCGCTCACTTGTCCAACCTTTTCCATTTTAAGGATGACTTTGGCTTCTGCTTCCAACTTTGTAAGATACTGATCAAAAGTTTGCAATTTTGATTCAATGATTTGTAAAAGTTTCTGATCTGCATCAAAATGGATAGACTGAATTCTTACTTGCATAATTAAAATTTTTAATTAATATTTAATAAAAAATTACTTATCTAATTGTTTTTTAATGCTTTAGGATGACAGCGGCCATAAGCTTCCTTAATTTTAGTAACTGTATTATGTGTGTAAATTTGAGTAGCATTCAGGCTTGTGTGTCCCAAAAGTTCTTTAATTGCATAAATATCTGCTCCTGCCTCTGCTAAGTGGGTTGCGAAACTATGTCGCAGAACATGGGGACTTTTCTTGCTTACGGAGGTTTGGATTGAAAGTTTGGTCGAAATTACATTATGTATCAATTTAGGGTAAGCCTTATCCCCACCATTAGTGCTAAAAAGGAAATCATGTCTCTCACCCACCAATTCTGACCTTTTAGGTAGATAACGCAGAATATCTTTCTTTAGTTCGTTTCCAAAAGGAATAATTCTCTCTTTTTGGCCTTTCCCCAACACTTTAATATGTTGGCTAACTAAATTTATATCTGCAAGCTTTAAATTAATTAACTCTGATCTTCGAATACCGGTTTCATATAATAACCTGATCATTAACAAATCTCTGTATTGGAAGGGGTTGTCGGTTTCAAGCTCCATCGAATTGGATAAAAAGCTTAAATCGGTGGCTTTGAAAACTGTAGGCAGTCTCCTCTTTAGCTTAGGACTGACTATCTTTCTCATAGGATTTTGGAGTAAGACGCCTTCTCGTTTGAGAAATTTAAAATAACTCTTAAGACAAGAAATTTTTCGAACAATTGAACTAGGGTCTAGCCCATTGCCATTTAAACTAACTAACCAAGATCGAATGTGAAAATGATTGGATTCTTCTATAACTTCTAAATTGAAGTCATTCAAAAGATAATAACTAAATTGGCTTAAATCAGATTGGTATGCAAGAATAGTGTGGTCAGAAAACCTCTTTTCGTACTTTAAAAAATTCAAATAATCACTAACCATATTCTTAGCCTAATTCGAGGCTAAGTTAGTGAATTATAATAACAAATATATTATAAATTATTATAATTCGTTCTTTGCAATATACAGCCCTCGAAATTGCGCTTTCAAAACTTCAGACCTTCTTTCTACTGAAGGCTTTGTGAAATGCTTGCGTCTTCTCAACTCTTTCAAAGTACCCGTTTGCTCAAATTTCTTTTTGTACTTTTTTAAAGCTCTATCAATTGATTCTGAATCTCTTACGTCAATTACCAACATAGATTATGTTAAATTTAGGGTGCAAAGATAAACGCTTTTATTTTATTTACATATATCAGATATGAAATTATCACCTTTTTGATAATAATGTCTTGATGAACACCATAATCCTAGCTCATAATTGTCAACTTATTACTTTTTGGTAATTAATCAGATCAAAAAATTAGAAGACATTAATTCGGGTTAAAATAAAAAAGGGCCGAAAATACTTTCAGCCCTTTTAAGTAATCTTACTTTTTAATTTTATTAATGCTCATCTTCCAAAAATCCTGTTCGCTTATATCCGGCCATTATATAAGGTCCATCCGCACTTTCTGAAGTTCCGGCAAGTTTCCAAACAACGGTAGTATCTACCCCATTAACTGTGTAAGAATCTGCGACATAATTAAAGGATTTATACAACCATGTTATTCGACATTGTAAAAAATCTGTTTTTGTTTTAGATGGAGGTGTATAGCTATTTTTTGTAATAGCTCCTCCTTCAATGGTCACCAAAGCAGGAATTTTCGGAGATATAGTATCTGTTGTGCCAATTGCCACAACAGGCTTGCCAGCAGGGGGAGTTTCACTGAAAAGCAAATTATTAGCATTAATTGAGCTAAAGGTAAGCGAAGTTTGATTGGTGTTAATTATAGATTGAAAATCTATTGTAGGATCAATATGCAACCAATTAATCCACATTTTATCCCCAATATTTGCTGCAGTATTTGAGGTGGTCGCCAAACTATAATCCACATAGAGTGTACTATCCACAGCATCCATTAACTGAAGGTACCACTCCCCTGCCATTGCCTCTGTATTTGACCCTTCTATCGCTGGATTATCAGTCAAATCACACGAACTAAAAAGAGAGGTTAGTAGGAGGCTAAATAAAACTATTTTGATATTTTTCATCGTCATTACTTTTATTGTTTAACAAATGTCCTTAATGCAGTACCATAACCAGAGTTGATTACAACCCATTTATAACTTGTATTAAGTTGAACTGTTGAATTAATACAAGAGAACGTAGCTCCTGCAACTAATTGCTCAGGCACGCCTAATTTATCCCCATCATAATGATAAAAATAAACTGTTGTTGCAGGACCCGGGCTCGCGACACCTCCAACATTATCCGATTTATAAAAGTTGTCTGAAATTTTGGTCACCGTACTAACCCCTTGTGCTCCTGCATTTCTTTTATATTTACCAGACATGTCAATTCCTTTAACATTTGGGGCAATCACTCCGACATATCGATATTCAGTTGCTGAATATCCGTCTTTATTTAAGGCGGTATAAGTGATAGTGTACACTCCTGGTTTTTGAGTATCCACAACATCCCCTCCAACCTTAACTTGAATTTCAGAATCACCTTCCTTGGCAATTACTCCCTCATCTTTAAATGATCCGCCTTGATCCACAGTATTCCATTGTGCTCCTTTTAGAGTAATTGTTGGATAATAAGTAATTCTTGACACATCAGCTGTGGTGTCCTCTAATTCACACGAAGAAAGGGAGACAACAAACAGTGCCAGAACCATTAATATGCTTGCTAAATAATTTTTCATTTTTTAAACTTTTTAATTGTGAATTATTTTGCCCACCAAACTTTTTCTGTGATTGCTACAAAAGCAGGTGTATTTGGGTTTACCCTTCTGGATAAATCCGGAAAAATTAACCTCTTAGGAAACTTGCCGCTAGTTACTCCTTCAATTGAATAGGTATATCTACCTGGAACGTAAGATGCATCACTTGCAGGTACATTCGAAATTCTTGGATAACCTGTTCTGTTTTGATCGAAGTAACTTTCATAGCCCTGGTTAACTGAAGCCATCCACTTCTGAGTTATAATGGCTTCCAGTTTTTCAGCAGTTGTTCCAGAGGTTGGAAACTTATATGCGTTGTCCAACAAATTCTGAGGAGCTGTCAAACCAAACTTGGCAAAAGCATCTTTTATTCCATTGTAATAATGATTTTCAACACTTGCTCCTGTTCTAAGGGAAGCTTCAGCAAGCATGAAGTCAACTTCATCAGCTGAAAAGAAATAGAATGGAGTTGTAGCTGAAAACTTGGCTGAAGAAGGTCTTGCCCCTGGAGTGACAGAAGTCAATTCATTGAAATCACCTTGAGCCAGAGCAAAATGCCCTGCACTTCCTGGAACAAAATAAGCATCCAACCTTGGATCATTGTTAGCTTGCAGTAAGGACATCAAAGTATATGAAGCTCTGATATTGGTTGCAACATTTAGCTGCCGTACGTTATTCTCGTACAAAGGATTGGACCTGTTGGCCTCATCAATAAAAATAGAAATTGCAGCATGACCAGTTAGAAATGCAGTTCCTGAACTTAACATGTTATTGATCTTCTGAGTAGCATCTGCTGCTCTGGAACTTTCTGTTTGTCTTAACAGCATTTTTAATTTGAGCGTATTGGCAAATCTTTTCCAACTGTCAATTTGACCAGATTTATCCTGAGAGCCAAAAATAAGATCTGAAGTAACTTTCACTACCGTAGCAGCATTAAAGTCCTTGGCCAAAGCGGCATTAATTCTGGTAAACAATTCATCATAAATTGCTTCACCATCATCAAACTTTGGAGTTAGATTGGCAGAACCCTGCACAGCTTCCTTACATGGCACCTTATCATACAAGTCAGCAAGTATCTGATAGGTATAAGCTTCCAAACAAGTCGCCTGCAAATATGAATTCCATTCACCAGCAGCTGAAGATTTGGTTTTAATTTCTGCCAAATCAACCAAAGCATCGCTGTACAACTCAGACCAATCAATTTCAAAATCCTTATCGGTCAAATCATATGAATCAATATCCTTATACTGTGAAGCAATATGACTTTGAGTCCAATGTTGGGACCATATCCCACCTAAAATAGCATAGTCTCCTCCAACAGATCCGGCAATTTGCATTTGCGCATTTGGCAACACTAAATCTGCAGGAACTTCAGTTGGGTTATTTGGATCTGTATTGACATCCAACCACTCATTACATGAGGATCCGGCCAATAATACAAAAGCGAATAATATTAAAAACTTTTTCATGTTTTCTTCTTTTAATATTTAATGTTTAAAGTAATACCATAGCTACTTGTAGAAGGCCCGGTTGAAAATTCACCCAACTGGCTAGCCAAAGAAGTACCAAAAGTATTTGATTCAGGATCTACAAAGTGATTATCTGATGGAGTCCACAACAACAGGTTTCTACCCCATGCAGTTACGGAAACATTATTTATCGAACCTTTAAACCATCCTGTTGGAAGGGCGTAAGTCAAAGACACGTTTCTTAGCTTAAAAAAGGTTTTATCCAAAATGTGGTTGTACTCATAGGATGGAGTTGCACCATAATAGGTAAAAACATCAGAACGTGAAATTGGAGTAGTATTTTCGGAAAAAGTACCATCTCCATTATCGACCACAGAATTAGGAACTATCCAAGGTTGTCTGTCATTATATTGAGAATTCCAGGCATTACCAACAAAATAATTCAACCTTGCTGTGTAAGAATAAAATAATCCACCTTTACGATAGTCTGCATTGGCATTTAAAGTCCAATTTTTGAATTTTAAATAGGTTCCGAAACCAGTTGAAAAATCAGGATTTATAGACCCTCTTAATACTTTTGCAGCAGATTGAAGCGGAAGACCTGTAGCAGGATTTACCACAATCTTTCCATCTGCAGTTCTTTGAACATCCGGTGTATAAATGGTTCCAACGGGTTTGCCAACTTCTGCTCTCAACTCAACATTGTAAGCATCATTTAGCAAAATGGAAGTACCTTCTGAATCACCTAAAGACAAAACTTCATTTCTGTTTCTGCTGTAATTAAAATTAACACCCCATTCAAAATTTGTAGTCCTAACAGGAACCAAATCAATCATTGCTTCAAAACCTGCATTCTTAATTTCTCCCAAATTAATAACCTGTGAACGATATCCACTTGTTGGATCTACATCGATTTCAATTATTTGATCTTTAGTTCTTTTATCATAAACAGAAAGATCAAGACCTATTCTTCTTTTAAACATTTGTGCTTCAACTCCAAACTCCAATTCAGAGGTGAGCTCTGGCTTCAAACTTTTATTTCCAATTCTGTCTCCAATTTCAAATGAATTAAATCCACCTATTGGGAAATTGATAAATCCAAATCCGCCTGCTCTTGCTTGAGCGGCACCATACACACTGTTGATACGGTAAGGTTGAGCATCATTTCCTGTAAAGGCATACCCTGCTCTTAACTTAAGGAAGTCAAAATAATTGGACATTTCAAATGCATCAGAAAGTACAGCACTAACAGTAACCCCCGGATAAAAGAAAGAGTTATTATCCTTTGGAAGTGTACTGGACCAGTCGTTTCTTCCTTGCAATCCCAAGTACAACCAATCTCTAAAGCCTAACGTGGCCATTCCAAAGACTCCAACCAACCTTCTTTTGGTACGAGCTGTTGCCGTAACTGGCTGTGTTGTTGTGTTTGACAGATTGTAATATCCAGGAATGGATAGATTGGTAATCTCTGTAGAGAAACTTTTAAAAGTAGTTTCATTCGCATTTTGACCTACTAATAGATCTAAATCAAGATCTTCTGTAAGGTCAAATTTATAAGCAAGGGTAAGATCGGAATTGATTTGTCTGTTCGTGATAGTCGCCTCCGCAACTTTTCCTACTACATCATTTGCAGGATCGTTTGGCGCTCCTGCTGTGATTTTAGAAACGTTGCCATATTCGAAGATTGATCCATTGGCAAAATCACCCCCAACATTCCATTTGGCCTTAAGACCTTTCAATAATTCATATTCCAAGCCAATATTTCCAATGGTTTTATTTTCATTGTAATTATTACCCGTTTCATTCAAGATGAAATATGGATTTTGGGCATACAGAGTATGGAAATTGTCAACATTGTAGAATTTGTTCTTGTAATCCGCGTAATCTACAATTGAATGATCTCTTGGAACTTGAATAATTTCTTGCCAAATGACTTTTCCTGCTCCGGCGTCATCGCCCTGACCAGTTGCTACTGCATCTAAATCTTTCACGCTGAATATTACACCTGTATTCACTGTGAGCTTACCGAATGAGGTTCCCCCATTAAACGAAAGTGAATTTCTTACCAATTTATCGCCATCCAATGGAACAACTCCATCATTGTTCAAATAGGTATAACCAAGTCGGAAATGAGAATTTCCATTTGAACCGCTTATACCAACAGAATGCGAAGTCTCACGCCCTAACTCAAAGAAATCTTTTAGGTTATCATCCAACACTTTAAATGGTTTTAACAACTGGGAGTTATCCACAACATTCCCCCAAAGTCTGTCAACACCATCTGCTCTTGGGCCCCAGGACCCATTTTCTTCGTAAGCAAACAATCCACTCCATCCCTGACCATAAGTGTTTTGTAAATGAGGAACCCTAAGAACTTGGGAAACTCCAATATTACCGGTGTATTCCACACCAAGTTTATCCTTGGATCTCTTTCCGGATTTTGTAGTGATCAATATGACCCCAGCAGCTCCTCTACTACCATAAAGTGCAGTAGCAGCACTTCCTCTTAACACAGTTGCTGTTTCCACATCAGCCACATTCAAATCTGAAAACTGATTTCCATAGTCCGCAGACCGATTAAAATCATCATTTGGATTGTTCAGGTTTGTAATTCCGTTAATAGTTCTGTTATTAACCGGAACTCCATCGATCACAAATAATGGCTCAGTCCTCCCTGTCACCGAGGCAAAACCTCTGATGTTGATGGAAGATGATGCCCCAGGAGAACCAGAATTGGTTTGGATTGATAATCCGGGTACTCTTGATGACAAGGCATCCAATACGTTGGCATTTCTTGTCTGACCTAAAACAGAATTATCAACTTCAGAAGCTGCATAACCCAGGGTTTTTTTCTCCCTAGAAATACCTAAAGCTGTTACAACTGTTTCATTAAGTAAAACACCTTCGGCTAAGGAAACATCCACCATGTTGCTTGCCCCTAAGGCAATTTCCTGAGAAACATACCCGGTGTATGTAAATACCAAAGTAGTAACGCCTTCTGGGACACTTAGGGCATAAGCCCCGTTTTCATTTGTTATGGTTCCAATATTGGTGCCCTTGGCCACCACATTTGCACCAATAACGGCAACACCTTCTTTGTCAGTAACTGTTCCTTTCACCAAGCGTTGTGCAGACACAATACCTATAGCCATCAGGAAAAACACTGACATGAACAAAAGTTTCTTCATGTTAAGTAGATTTATAAAATGGGTTAAAAATGATTAACTCGCAAATTTATATGCTTCTTTCAATTAAAAAAGGAAATTATTAACTTTATTTTAAGCCAAGTTAAACATAATATATATATATATATTATAAGTTATATGTAAAACGATTAATTTTAATTAGATAGACGCAAAAGGTACATCTGCACTGTATTTTGCAGGCCAAAATACAATGCATCACAAACCAAGGCATGTCCTATTGAAACTTCCATTAGTCCGGCAACTTGATCTTTGTAATAGCTTAAATTTGATAGATTCAAGTCATGACCCGCATTGAGTCCAAGTTTAAATTTCTCCGCTTCAAAAGCGGTTAATACATGAGGGGAAACGGCTGCTTGGGGATTATTAGAATAATGAGCAGAATACAAACCTGTGTACAGCTCAATCCTGTCAGTTCCAGTTTTTGCTGCAAAATGTACCAGCTCAGGTTCGGGGTTTAAAAACAATGACACCCTTATTCCCCTATCCTTAAATTTTCGGACAATTGGTTTCAGGAATTCTAACTGATTTCTAGTATCCCAACCACTATTCGAAGTAAGAGCATCAGGAGGATCTGGCACCAAAGTAACCTGGTCAGGTGAACAACCCAATACCTGATCAATAAAATAAGGTGATGGATAGCCTTCAATGTTAAATTCTGTCTTAACTACCTCCCTCAAAAGCGGTAAATCAGAAAACCGGATATGCCTTTCATCAGGTCTTGGATGGACAGTAATACCTTGTGCCCCAAAACGTTCCAAGTCTTTTGTAACTTGGCATAAATCTGGTAAATTCGCCCCTCTTGAATTTCTAATGAGGGCAATTTTGTTGATATTTACGCTCAATCTAATCATAAAAAATGGATTCTTTGCATAAAAATACATTTAAAAATCTTCTTAGCCTTTTGGTCCTTGTTTTTCTGGGATTCATGTTATTTCAATTCTTATTACTGGTACTTGAACTTATAAAAGGGCAATCTTACGAGACTTTGACTGAAAATCCTCAAATTATAATTGACAGTTATCAGGGGAAAGATCTGCTAATTCTCCAAATGCTGAGTCATGTATTTGCTCTTATACTACCAGCACTTGCCTTAAGTTTATGGAAAAGAGAGGTAGGCCATTCACTCAGCCCATCTTCTCCAACGATTGCAAATCTATGGTTGAGTTTATTTTTTTTCTTTGCTTGCATTCCATTAGTAACCTTATCAGCGCATCTAAATCAACTTATTCCATTACCGGATTGGATGAGCCAGACAGAAGACAAATTAAGTGATTTGATAAAAAGAATGCTTTCAATGAATTCAATGTCTGATCTACTGGTAGCAATCATTGTAATTGGTGTTGTTCCGGCAATTGGAGAGGAGTGGATCTTCAGAGGAATTATCCAATCCCAGCTTAGAAGAATATTCCCTAGTTCCTGGGTACATATTTTACTCAGCGCATTGATTTTTTCAGCCATTCACTTACAATTTGAAGGATTTTTACCCCGATTCTTATTGGGAGCAATTCTTGGCTTCGTTTATCGGATTACCGGTCATTTATTATACCCAATGCTCCTACACTTTATATTTAATTCAAGCCAGGTTATGACGGTCTATTTTCTTGGGCCGGAGGCAATAGACCAATTGGACAAGCCTTCAGGTTCGGGAATTATGATTTGGATCTATGGTATTGGTTCAGCTATTCTTGCAACATTTATTGGATCTCGAATGATCCAATCACAAAACCAAAACACCTATGCTTAAAAGAAGTATTACCGGATTAATATTTGGAGTTTTAGTTATTTCCTCTTTGCTATATAACTTTTGGAGTGCAGCTATTTTACTGCTGATAATACTTTTTTTTAGCTTACGTGAATGGAACCTCCACTTTAATAAAAGTTCAAATCCTATAAAAACAAGCTTGCTAATTTTCTCATTGTCTATATTTTGTGGAATTGCATTTTTTTTAACCATGATTCCGGAATTAGGATATTTTGCTTTTTGGATTTCCGGAATTTCAATTTTCTATATTTTCCTAATTCTTTATTTGGTCTTCTGGAAAAAAGAATCATCCTTATCTTGGACAACACCCTCAAGTGGTTTTATGTATGTGGTATTACCCTTAATTGCTGCAATGTTGTATTTAAGTAAGGATTATAACAATTCTAAATATTGGATTCTTGGATTCATCATTATGAACTGGAGTAATGATACTTTTGCTTATTTCACGGGAAAGATTTTTGGCAAAACACCTTTAGCGCCTTCCATTTCACCAAATAAAACCTGGGAAGGATCTGCCGGTGGATTGATTGGTTGTGTACTGGCTGCATTTTTATGCAATCATTTCCTGTTTCATTCAGGTTTTGAATTTTGGAAAATCATATTATTGGGTGTTTTGATTTGCGTAACGGGTTCTTTTGGAGACTTATTCGAGTCTTCACTTAAACGCGCTGTAGGAATAAAAGACAGCGGCAATATTTTACCAGGGCATGGTGGATTTATGGATCGCTTTGACAGTTTCTTTTTCATCATTCCAACTGGGATATTTCTTGTAGGTTTGCTTACTCATTTAAAATAAATATCATGTACATTCATAAGGAAGGATTTAATTGGATTATTGGCACACTCATTTTTTATATTGTATTAATCTTTTGCCTCAATTATTTTTCCAGTATTTTGTTGTGGCCGGTAGCCATTGTATTTGGGATTTTATTTTTACTTATTGTCAATTTCTTCAGAAACCCTGAACGGATTATTAAAGTAAAAAACAATGCGCTTGTTTATGCCCCTGCTGACGGGAAAGTAGTTGTGATTGAAGAGACTTTTGAAGGAGAATATTTTAAAGATCAACGAAAACAGATTTCTGTATTTATGAACCCTTTGAATGTCCATGTCAATCGCTATCCTATTGGAGGTGTTGTGAGTTATTCAAAATATCATAAAGGAAAGTACCTTGTAGCATGGCATCCTAAGTCATCTACTGAGAATGAAAGGACCACCGTAGTAATTAAACGAGCAGATGGTACAGAAATCCTAATGAGGCAAATTGCAGGAGCCTTGGCTAAAAGAATATGCAACTATGCGAAAGAAGGAGATCAGGCAGAACAAGGGGGAGATATGGGATTTATAAAATTTGGATCAAGAGTTGATTTGTACTTACCTCTGAATTCCAAAATCTTAGTTGATATAAACCAAAAAGTAGAAGGAAATCTGGATATTCTTGCAGAAATTATTGGGTAATCCCCATTATTTGAGTGTTTTAGAATGACGAGTTAACCATTATTATTAAGGTCTTTTGAATTCTCAGCAGCCTGCACGACAAAAAAATCTTCCTGGTTTCAAAATTGCATTTTAAATGATTATTATTGCTGTACTTGCTGTCAAACAAGATTTAATATAGGGATATTTGATTCCTATTGTATATCACGCAAATATTAAGAAAATTAAATACACTCCTTCTTTTACATTTATAGATAATGGGGTATTAGATTTTGTGTTAAAAAATAAATCCTGATTTATAATACCACGCTGATCTTTTAAAAATTAGATTTATGTATGGCTTAAGACCTATGAGTCAATATTTAGATATAGAGAATTTAATATTTGTAACCATCTATAAATATTTAACTCTCCCTTTGTGCGTAGTTAAAAAAATGCAATGTAGCTTCCGATTACAAATTAATTATTCTTAAAAAAGTATCCACATCCTTAAAACTCCACTTAAAATGCAATGACCAGTACTGTGTATAATTACCATCTCATTTCCCACACAATAAAAATAAATAAGCCGCTTTACGCGGCTCATTTATCTAACATTAATCAGAATAAAACGGGTTATAATAAAACAGGGATTAATTCTTTAACTTCTATATTTTATATTATTTAGTACAACTAGTTAGCCTCAGCAAATTTTAATTTTGAACAAGTATTTTTTTAGTAATTGGCCCAAGTAATGTTTCAGTTTTAATTAAATACAAACCATTTGCCAACCCTGACAAATCAATCAACTCGTGCTTAGGGTCAATTGCAGATTTTTTGAACATTTCCTTTCCATCCATACTAATTACGCTGTAAGAAACCATGCCATTCTTTCCATTGAGATGCATAATAAGATGGTCAGAAGCGGGATTTGGAAATACCAGTAACTGGGCTGGATCCAATACAACTTCTTTATTTTTTCTTTTGTCAATTTTAAGAACCAGGGTTCTATCCTCTAATTGCTTCAAATTTCCTTCTCCATCCTGAATGATAATTTCCTGGAAGTAGAAAGGAACTTCAATAATTCCATCATCATCACGGAAGGGATCAATATTGTCTTCCACAATAAAAACAAGAACTTCCGTTCCACCATGCCCACTGACTTTTTTACCATTTGCCCTAACAAATCCACTTTCAAGCCTGCCATCAAAAGGCTTTTTAAACATATTGAGCGTGTTACAGGAAGAAGCAAACCATCCATCATTGTAAAAGTCAACATATAAAGATGATTCGTTTACCACATCTTTATTGTAGTTTAACACATAGGAATAACCAGCTAAGTTTATTGCGGGGTTTGCATCTTCACCCAATTGAACTTCAATCATCATCCAATCTCCAGAATCTACCTGACCGGTAAGATTTTCTAATAGAAAAGGAAAATCACCTTTAGAAAAGACTTCTTTAGAGATTAATGAGTGGGTCTTATGATAAGAACTTGATATAGCCACAGTATCCGAAGCTGAAACTTTACCATCACCATTGGTGTCGGCATTTTTGATGTCAATGGACCGTCCTACAAGTTCCTTGCCCCAATTATTACCACTGTAGGAACGAAAAGTGGAACCCTGATAGGACCTTACCGGACCAGATTGACCCAATTCATAACCGATGTGCAGTAAATCCTTCATATCAACACATCCGCTTTGATCCACATCACCAGGCCACACACAATCACCAACACACTGTTTAGGACAATTTTTCGCCTCGTAATAAACATCCACATCAAAATCCGCCGTTACACATCGATTGGTACCATTAATACAATAATCTATTGTAAAATTATCAGGAGATACGTCATTCAGTTTTGGGTAATAAATGAGACTGTTATAACCAATTACCAGACTTTGACAACTATTGTTATAGTTTATGCTGACAGTATCCCATCCCGGATAAAATTTAACTGAATCTGAACTGGAAGAAAAATTATAGGCGTTTACTGGAACCTGGTAATTCAACAATATAGGCGTGTTTCGTGGAGTAGCGATCTGATAGGTATTTAAAGTCTGAGGCTCATAATCACCTATAAAAAGGCGCACTTCAGCAGTCTCACAGCTTTGAGGGCAAACCTTGTAGGTAAAGCTTTGAACACCTTTATAATCTGTTTCAGGAATGTATTTGAAATTACCTATATTATCCAATTTGGTCAAGGTTCCTCTCGTAGGGTCTTTATCTTTAAGAATTGAAAATTTAGAGACAATGCTCTGCACATCGTTTAAGGCGACATTAAATGTAATCTCTTTGTTTACTGGGGTATAAACAACATCCGGAACAAGTATACTATTGGGCTCAGCCATTGGGTATACACGCATAAATACTTTACGGCTGAGATTCCCATTTATTAAATTAAAGGTATCCTTTCCATTGAAATTATTAAAAGGCTTATAAATGAAGGATGCCCCATCAATTTTAACAGACCCATTTTTCGGGTTTTGATTTATACTAAAACCGTCTTTTGGCAAAGACTTCTGTACAGCCTGATCTTCAGGTGTTCCCAATGAAAGCGTATCTATAACTGGCAATTGATTGGTATCAATGACGGATATGAATATCGTATTGCTTTCACATAAGCCAAAAGTATCGCATACTTTATGAACTATTGTAGCGGGGCCGGTATAATCTGCTGTAGGTGTAAACCGAATCACTGAATCATTCAGTTGAGTACAGGAAGTCAAAAATTTAGTACTCGAAATTCCTGACACCACAATTCTGTTATTTCCCGGTATGCTGGTAGAATCATTCCCCATTGGCTGAATGTCAATATTGGACTGATTCTTATAAACTGTATAAAAATCAGGCCTGACCTCAAGATAAGAGTTTACGTAGGTATAAATGTATGATTTCCACTGCTTCTTAGCCCCTTGTCCAGGACCATCTGAATACTCAATCACCACCGTATCATTGCCGATAAAATTCAATTCAGGATCATAAAACACTTCGTAAGAAGAACCTATCTTAATCAAACTCAGCTGCCCATGTGCTGAGGAATCCAATACAGAAGGTAAATAACACCAAGAAATAATTTCTGAATGATCTGAATTTTTAAGTTCTTTGATGTGCTTGTACACGCCTTGACCCAATAGCAATTGCCCCGCTGAAAAGAACAGTGCAAATACAATAGGCAAGGCTTTTGGCATGAACTAATTGTTTGAGTGCAAATTTAACTCAGGATTTCATATTTCCAAATATTATATTCATATTTTTTTATTTAATATAACAATAATTTTCAATATATTATCTTTTAAATTGATAAACAGATAATTAAATATTGTATATATTCTTAATATATAGTTTCCAATATCTTACGCCTTTTCCGGTCAATTTACCGTTTAAATAACAAATCTCATCAAGATCCATGCAATTTATGGTTTCAACAAACTAATTATTAACATTTTAAGTATTAAATAAATATTGTAATCTTATAATCTTGTTTATTAATATTTTATATATATGATTATAATTTAATGCATAAACATATAAATTTTAATTAAAAAAAATTACACTTAAGGTTTAAATAGACTGTCCATTCCATTGATTTTCAATATATTTAAACACAATGTTTATATATAATCGATCATTATTTAAAGTTGAAAAAAGTTCATGGGTAAAACTATTAAAATGTAAAACAAAAAAAGTTAATTCTTTATCTTTCAATTAATTACCTGAACACTTTCGCTGAGTATCCTAAAGTCATTTCAAACTCAATTTGGACTATCGACACAATAACTGAAATATTCAAAGTCGGTCTATCCAAAATATTTTGGTACGCAACTAAGAATTTAATTTCTTTTCAAAGTCCTACTTTATATAAGTTGAATAAATAATATGCCTGGAGCAATTATGGAAAATCCCAGATAATCACTGAATATTATACTTTTCACAATTTGAATTGATCTGTTGGATTTTGCTAACTATTTGATCGTTTTTAACGAATTTAAGGCGAAATAGCATCTACCCACGTGTGGTATAATAATTTTGGTGGAAAGTGTATATGGCTTGAAGTAGGCTTTTTTTCCTAAATTTGTCTTCTCCTCCCCCAACATGAAGGAAACAAAAATTTATCTTTTCTTAAGCAGTTTGACTGCTGTCCAGCTAAATCGATTGACACGTTATTTAGAGTCTCCCTATTTTAATCGAAATGAAAAATTATTGAAAATCTATTACAGGGTGGAGGCTTTCATTCGTGAAGGTGCCGTTGGTGATTTAAGTAAAAAGGAAATCTGGGAGCTTATATATCCGAATGAAAACTATCAGGATGAAAAATTCAGGAAGCATTGCTCTGAACTTTTGGATTTAGGAGAAGCATTCCTTGCCCAACAAGTTTACGACGAAAACCCGGTACATCAAGCCAATTACTTATTACAAGCTGTTCATCAAAAACAAATAGAAAAATTATTCAACAGCTCTCAAACCAAAGCCATTTCTCTGGCAAAAAAACAATTAAATAAGGGTTCTTCACATTACTATTACCTCTATGAAATTGAAAAAAATCTATACAAACTAAATAATCTGGAAACCACCAGGGTGCATAAAGGAACCATCAGTAAAATAAATCTTGCAGATATAGTAAACAATCTCGATTACTTTTACATTTCCGAGAAACTTAAATACTATTGTAGTTTGTTAAGCTGGAACAGAATTTCAGCTCTTGATTCCAAACTTTTGTTTATAAATGAAATAATTGAAATTGCCAGAAAAGATGAATTTAAGGAAATTCCCCCCATTGCCATATACTTAAAAATATACGACACTTTTATTGACAATGATAATATCAACAATTACTGGGAACTTAAAGAATTGATTGAAAACCATCTTGATCTGTTTCCATTAGACGAAGCAAAAGAAATTATTGAATCAGCCATCAATTATAACATTCGAAATTTAAACAAAAGTGTAGATTTTCAAATTGAGTTATTTGCATTGTATAAAAAATCATTGGAGAAGGAAATCATTTTTGTAAATAATGAAATTTCACCATGGACATTTAAAAACATCATAACGCTTACATTACGATTAAAAGAATTTGATTGGACGGAACAATTTATACAAGATTATTCAGAGAGACTCAACCCGCTGTACAAGGAGAATTCGGTCAATTACAACATGGCCCTTTTATATTATCATAAAAAAGATTTCAATAAGGTTATTCCATTATTGCAAAAAGTCGAATATGAAGAGTTATTTTATGGTTTGGATTCAAAAGCTATTATGATTTCCACATATTTTGAGTTAGATGAGATTCAAGTATTAACATCCTTTTTAGAAAGTTTTAAAAATTTTTTGAGCAGGGACAAGAGTTTAAATCAAAGTCGAAAATTGTCTTATTTGAATTTAGTTAAGTTTACTAAAAAATTGATTGATACCAACTTAAACAATGAAATAAAACTGGAAAAATTAAAAAATGATATCCTTAATGAAAGTACGGTTGGAAAACCTTGGCTTCTTGAAAAAGTAGAAGAATTGAGGTTATCTTTCCGCGTTTCCACCAGAAAATCTAACCGATAAAATCATCAATAAATGCAATTACTCCATCCGGAAAGTCGCGTACGCGTGCGCTTCAAAGATTGTGATCCACTAGGTCATTTGTACAATACGCGCTTCCTTGAATACATGTTGGAGGCACGTGAAGACCATGTGATAGATTATTACGACCTAAACCTCGAGGAATACGCCAATGTTAAGGGATTAGCATGGGTAGTAGTGGGTCATCAAATTTCCTATTTTAGAGAAGCCAAAAGGAATGAGTTTGTCAAAATTCGTTCTGCCATGATTTATTATGATCAAAAAACGGTACTGAATGAATATCAAATGTGGGATGATGAATTAACCGAAATTAAATCACTGATGTGGACCCGATTTCTTCACATTGACCTCAGGACTAAAAAGGTGAGTCCTCATGGTGAAGATATGATGCATAAATTAGCAGGCATCAATATGAAAATAGACCAATTGGATTTTGAAGAAAGGGCAAAATATTTGCGCACTTCGCACTTATCAAAGTAAACTGAATGAATTAAAAAAGCGTTCGGCATCATTACTGAGCCTTTGATGGTAGTTTGAAAAATATTGGAGACTAACTAGATGGTTTTTGAATGGAATAACCGCCATTTTTACAACTGAGCTGTCTTCACCATAGCGGATTAGAAAAATTCTTGAAGGTACTCCCCCCATTTGAGAAGCACTACTATAGACTTTCTCTCCATGGAGTTGTTCTGTCAACTGATCTTCTATCGTCTGGCAGATAAAAAATGAACTTGAATCACTTTCATCATTGAAGTCAATATCTGAGGGATATTGTGTATGATTTACCAGGTAAATTATGGATTGATTGTCCTCGCCCTCTGATACCATATAGGAATCCAAATAAATCAAACCCAGATCCGTTTCTAAGCTGTCTTTTGATATTTTTGGTGTGGATGGCAGCTTTACTTGGTAGCCTGCATTTGTATCTCGGAGAATAAACCACTCAAAAAATGAAAAAGCTAAACACAGGATTAAAGTCAATAATTTCATTCTTCCAATAACGTATTAAATGCCCGTATATTATCCTTTAAAAAATCCAATTTGAAACTGCTATCTTTGCAGAAATTAAAGAAAAATCATGAAATTTGATGTATTGGTAATTGGCTCAGGACCAGGAGGATATGTTGCTGCAATAAGGGCTGCACAATTGGGAAAAAATGTTGGAATTGTGGAACGCGAGTCGCTTGGTGGAATTTGTCTAAACTGGGGTTGTATTCCTACTAAAGCGCTTTTAAAATCTGCTCAAGTGTTTGAATACATCAATCATGCTTCCGATTATGGAATTAAAATCGCCGAGGCAACAGCAGATTTTGGCCAAATCGTTAAGCGAAGTAGAGGAGTTGCTGAAGGTATGAGTAAGGGTATTCAATTTCTGATGAAAAAAAATAAGATTACGGTCATCATGGGAAATGCCAAACTCACTAAAAATAAAGAGGTAGAAGTAAAAGACGAGACCGGTAAAATTACTTCTTACTCCGCTGATCACATCATTTTGGCGACTGGAGGACGTGCAAAACAATTGCCAAACCTTCCAATTGATGGCACTCATGTAATTGAATATCGGAAAGCCATGAGTCTAGATTCTTTACCTAAAAAAATGGTTGTAGTTGGGGCTGGTGCAATAGGGGTAGAATTTGCTTATTTCTATAAAAGCCTAGGAACAGATGTGACCATCGTTGAATTTATGGAACAGGGGCTGGTTCCTCGAGAGGATGCAGATATCAGCAAGGAACTTGGCAAAATATTTAAGAAGAAAGGGATTCAGGTTTTAGCCAATACTTCTGTTGAAAAAATTGAAAAAAACAAGGCAGGTGTTAGCGTTTACGCAAAAGATCGGAAGGACGGGAAAGAGCAAATTCTTGATTGTGACATCGTGTTGTCTGCGGCTGGAGTTACTCCCAACATAGAAAACATTGGATTGGAGGAAGCTGGTGTTTTGATTGAAAAGGGAATGGTTAAAGTAGATGCTTTCTATCGCACAAATGTTCCAGGGATCTATGCCATAGGGGATATTGTCCCTGGTCCTGCGCTTGCGCATGTTGCCAGCGCAGAAGGCATCACATGTGTCGAAGCCATTTGTGGACACCACCCTGAGCCTATTGACTATAACAACATTCCTGGATGCACCTACTGTTCTCCTGAAATTGCATCTGTTGGCCACACAGAAGCTACTGCCCTTGCGGCAGGGTATGAAATTAGAATTGGCAAATTCCCTTTTTCTGCCTCAGGTAAGGCCAGTGCAGCAGGTGCTAAGGATGGTTTCGTAAAAGTAATTTTTGACAAAAAGTATGGGGAATTTCTAGGGGCACACATGATAGGAATGAATGTTACTGAAATGATCGCCGAGGTAGTAGTTGCCAGAAAGCTAGAGACCACCGGGCATGAAATTATTAAATCAATTCATCCCCACCCTACCATGTCAGAAGCTGTTATGGAAGCCGCCGCTGCAGCGTATGGAGAAGTGATCCATCTATAAATTTAGCACCTACATGTTCCATAAACTTTTTCCAAAATTTCAACAGGATGTTGGAATGAGTTTTACCAAATTAGACCTTCACAAAATTGAAGCCACAGCTCACAAATTGAGTCTTAGGATTGGTGACCGTTTTCCTGATTCGGGTTTGTTTAGAATTTCTCAAGAATTGCTCACAATATCTCGTCAAACTGAAAACCAGATAAGGGAAATCAAAAGACCTATCTGGTGGTTGCGGATAAGTTCTTATTTGTGTTTAATCTTTTTCCTTACTCTTCTTTCTTATGGGATGCTATTAATCATCAACAATTTTACTTTAGGGATAGAGAATATTACGGAATTGATGCAAGGAGTGGAAAGTGGCACCAACGAATTAATATTAATTGGAATTATATCGTATTTTTTATTTAGTCTCGAGGCTAAATTCAAACGAAATCTCGCACTCAAATCTCTTCATCAATTCAGAAGTTTAGCTCATGTTGTGGACATGCACCAACTTACAAAGGATCCTTCTGTACTCTTAAATGTCAATAAGACAAGCTCTTCTCCCGAAAGAAGTTTTACAAAATTTGAAATGGTCAGGTATCTGGATTATTGTTCTGAAATTTTGGCTTTGGTTGGGAAATTATCTGTTATTTATGCTCAATACATGGAAGATGAACGAATTCTTAACAGTGTAAACGATGTTGAAAATATAACACAAAACCTTTCCAACAAAATTTGGCAGAAAATTATGATTTTGGATTTATCAGAAAACAATCAGATTATCTGACAAGCGTGACATCTCCAGACAACAAATATACCTTCCCAGTCTTATCTCTGAATTTCAACAAATAGACATAAACTCCCGGATTAACAGGTAATTCCTGGGATTCTCCGAACCACGCACCATTTGGACTATTAGGATGTCCTCCTCGACTTTCAAAAATCCTCCCACCCCATCGGTCATATATTTGTAATAGGTCTATCAATTCGATACTTGGGTCACTGTACAGATTAAAATAGTCGTTTTGAAGATCACCATTTGGACTAAATACATTAGGGACAAAGAAATTTTGCTTAGCCGAAACTATCAGACTGTATTCGTATTCACAACCATTTTCATCCACAGCTACGACATGATACTCATTTATACCAGGTTGTGCTATTAAAGAGGTTCTCTTACAGTCTCTACAGTGCATTAATCCATTTCCACTCCATTGGAAATCAATTCCGTTGGTATCCAGATAATAAAATTCGGGAAATATACTATCCCCAACAAAAACCCATACACTGTCTTCTGGAAATTTCTTTCGGCTATTATTATCGTAGTCGATCTTAAAATCTTTACTAAAGCTACACCCATTAGCATCCACAATGTCTAATTGATATGACCCGGATTTAAGATCAATAATTCTATTATTAAGGAGATTACTTGGCTCTGAATTGAGAAAATAATTCAACGGTTCTTTTCCACCGCCTAGCTTCACAATTGACAAGTTACCCTTTGAGAAATTTTCGCAATTGCCATCTTCCGTGGAAATATTAAAACAAAAGCATTCAGGATCGCGCAATTCAATTTCCTTCAATATTTCACAACCAACCGCATCCGTGATTGTCACCTTGTATTGACCGGCTTTGAGGGCCTGTCTATCACTTATTTTGCTTCCATCATTCCAGTAATAATTATAAGGTGGTTTTCCTCCAGCTACAGTCAACAAAATTCTTCCACTTGAATCTCCCTGGCATAAATTATTGTGCAAGGAATCAAGAATGCTAATTTTGTTTAATACTTCCAATTTCAAACTAAAAGTTGAATCGCAACCTCGGTAACTTTTGCCCTGATAATAATAGGATTCACTTTTATCAAAATACTGATTGCCGATTTTTAATCCTGTACCATAACAAATGACCGTATCTATATGTACATTTATTGGGTATGCTTCATATAATGTAAAATTTATCAAACTGTCACAACCCAAAGAATTTGTTAATTTAATCTGATAGATTCCAGGTAAGAAGAATTGACGGGACCAGATACTAAGAGTTTCCCCTCTGCATATATTTTTTTCAAAATCAGATACTGTCTTACTAAATAGAGTCAAGTTAAGATTAATAGTACTGTCGCAACCAAATTGATTAAATAAATTAATTCTATAAATCCCAGGCTGACTAAAATTTTTATTTCCAATCGCAAGAAAACTTCCTTCACAGATTCCAGTATCCAAATTAATAGTTTCCATAGGTCGGACGGTTAAATTCAATTCAATCAAACTATCACATTCTTTACTATTTCTTAAATGAATTAAATAATTTCCTCCAGAACCATAATCGATTCCTCCAATTCTGATTAATTCTCCTGAACACAAGTTGGTGTCAATCTTCCAATAACTATTGGAATTCACGACGACGGAAATATTGACTATACTGTCGCACCCTAAATATGAATCAAAAACATACTGATAGAGTCCGGTCATTTTTATTACTTCATTATTTACAGTCAGTGAATCTCCTGAACAAATCTGGTAATTTACATTTGTAAATTTGAGTGTCTTAATTCTAATGTTTAGATCTATTAGACTATCACATCCACTGACGGACAAAAGTTTTATCTGGTAGTTGCCTTCTTTATTATAATTTACTCCATCAATCAATACACCTTCCCCTTCACAAATTAAAGTATCCAATGTTGCATTAAATTGATTAACGACCTTCAAGTTCAGAACAAGTACACTGTCACATAAATTATGTGAGATTAATGGTATTCCATATGACCCTGATTGATCGTATCTTTCTCCTTGAATTTCCAAATAACTACCTATGCAAATAGCAGTATCTAATTTACCATAAGCTGTATTATTTACTTTAAGGTTTAATTCTATGATGCTGTCACAACCCCTATAATTAGGGAGTACAACCTTATAAACTCCATTAGTATCAAACTCATAAGCTGCAACCTTCACAGAATTACCCGCACAAATCGTTGAGTCAAGAAAGGTAAAGGACGTGTCCACTTCATAATCATAATAATTACTGAGTTCACAATCTTTACCGTCAAAAGCCCTCAACAGATACCTACCTTCTTCTCCTTTGGGGATAGCTAAATCAACTTCATTGGCACCTGGAATTGCTACCCCGTCCTTATACCATTGGTGCGTAATTTTTGGCAATTTAACGCTATTGGATTTTAATATCACGGTATCAGAACATGGATTCCCGCTAATTGCAAAATACAGTGAATCAAATTTGGTGGATTCCTCCAAAATCAACTCATCTAACCAATAATAATAGGTTCCATCAGTTGCTGCGCAAGCTGGTCCAAGTACAAGAGTTTCGACTTTAACACTTGGCCTCAATTTAACGGTAGTTTTGATCCATGCATTTCTTCCGGTGAGGCTAACTCTGGTCATTTCAAACCAACCCGGATATGCAGTTGGACAGAGCCAATTTCCAAAGGGGCCGCCAAATGGTAAATTCGTGCAGTCACTGCTTGCAAAAATGCCCATATTAAAAGTTCTCCTGGGACCTACAAAAACATTTCCTAGAGCTTGCGTTCCCGGAGTTCCAAAACCAATCCAAAAACTTAAGGTATACTCTTTACCGGGTAACATCGGAGTGGTTAGACACGCACCAACATATTCTTTATACCGTCCCCGTCCGGCAAAGTCCTGAATGTCGAGAAAACCAACATACCCGTTTCCTGCAGGAAGAGGCTGTGGTGGCTTTCCACGCACCACATCAGAGGTAAATCCACATGTATGGTAATAATCAGAAGTCGCGGAAGAAGCCTGAATCCATGAGCGGCAACGGTCTAACTGCGCGACTGTATCTGGACAATTAATATAATCTTCAAAGGAAGGATTGGGAATCAATGAGGAAGGTATAAAAATAGTATCCACAATACCATAACACTTGCAATCCGGATCGTTTAAGTCTATAAGCCCATCTCCATCATCATCCAAAGCATTATCGCAAATCTCCGGAATTAAAAATTGCCCTTGTGAGGTTAAAAAAATGGAAAATATTGAATAATAAAAAAATGAGAATAACATTCCTTTTGCTCAGCCATTATAGTGACTGACTATAAAATTAAATATTATTCACATAAAACAACCATAAAATTAAATGAAGAGATCTTATTTTATACAAATTAAACACTAAGTATTAATTTTGAACTAATTATAGATTAAATGAAATCATTATATACCATTTTACTTCTGGCCATGGCCAATGTCTTTATGACCTTAGCCTGGTATGGCCATTTGAGACTAAATGATGTAACAACTTTACAAAAATGGGGTCTCTCAGGTCTGATTCTGTTTTCCTGGGGGATTGCCTTTTTTGAGTATTGCCTTCAAGTACCTGCTAATAAAATTGGATATGATGGTAATGGTGGACCATTTTCATTGTTTCAATTAAAAATAATCCAGGAAATCATCACCTTAAGTGTTTTTGTTTTGTTTGCCTTATTATTCTTTAAGACAGAGACCTTCACTAAAAATTATATGATTAGTTTTATTTGTATCATTGCTGCAGTCTATTTTGCTTTCAAGAAATAACCCTTTAGGTAAATGGAAATTTTCTATGCAGAAGTTATTGTGCCACTGGCTGCCGAGGGTTGCTTCACCTATGTAGTGCCGGAGGAATTGATCAGTCGAATTTCTATCGGAAAGAGGGTTGAGGTTGAATTTGGCAAACGAAAGCATTATGCCGGAATTGTCAAAAGTCTACCTATTGAGTCAAATTGGCCAAACCCGAAGCCAATTTTGGATGTATTAGACGAAGAGCCCATAGTGGATAAAATTCAATTGGAATTCTGGTTGTGGATCAGTGAATATTATTTGTGTAGCATTGGGGATGTAATGAGTGCTGCACTTCCAACTGCGTATCGACTTGCCAGTGAAACACTGTTCTTAAAAAAGGAAAACCTAAATTATTTAGATTACAATTTAAGTAATGATGAATATCTTATTCTTGAAGCATTGGATATAAGAAATGAATTAAGTGTGCTTGATATAAGAAATATACTTCAAAAAAAATCCATACTTAATATCATTAAAAAATTAATTGACGATGGGCTAATTTTGGTTACAGAACGACTATCTGATCAGGAAAAAATACCAAAAATAAAATGGGTTCGATTGAATCCCAAGCTTACTCAAGATAATGAAGAGATGAACAAGTCTCTAATTTCTATTCAAAAATCCCAAAATCAAAGTCGTTTGGTAATGTGCTATCTTAATGAAAGGAGAGATAAAGGTTGGATCAAACTTAAAGAACTTCTCAACATTAGCGGATGTACTACTGCTGTTTCAAATTCTCTATTACAAAAAGGAATTTTCGAAATCCTAGACTTAGAAAAATATTCTTACCCTGATTCCAATAATTCTGTTATCCAGTTTAAACTTACTGGATTACAACAGACTTGCCTAGATGAAATAAAAAATATTTGGACAGAAAAATCTGCTGTTTTGCTTAGGGGAATTACAGGCAGTGGCAAGACGCAAATTTATATGGAATTGATCAAGGAAAATATACTCCTTGGCAAACAAGTATTGTATTTGGTACCAGAAATTGCCTTAACCTCTCAATTGGTACAAAGGATTAAAAAATTTTTTGGAACGCAATTAATCGAATATCACTCAGGACTTTCTCAAAAAGATCGCATGGCGGTTTGGGAAGCATGTAAATCAAATCATCCATTAATTGTTGGAGCAAGATCGTCCTTATTCCTACCCTATCAAAAACTTGGATTGATTATTGTGGATGAGGAACACGATCCATCATACAAGCAAAATGACCCGTCTCCAAGATACAATGCTAGAGATTGCGCACTAATTCTAGCGCAGGATCATAACGCCAAAATTATATTAGGTTCTGCCACTCCATCTCTTGAATCTTATTCAAATGCAATCAGTGAGAGATTTGGATCAGTTGTCTTGGATCAAAGATATGGCGAAAGTCAGTTACCAGAAATAAAATTGGTTTCACTAAAAGAAGCAAGCCAATTCGGAAAATTAAAGGGTCACTTCACAGATGAACTCTTAGAAGCTATTAAATCCCAGATAGATCATAAAAAACAAGTTCTCATTTTTAGAAACAGACGTGGTTACAGTCCGTTGCTACAATGTGGAAATTGCAATTGGGAAGCATTTTGTGATCAATGTGACATCCACCTTACCCTTCATAAATATCAGCAGAAATTAAAATGCCATATTTGTGGTTCAAAAAAAAATATTCCTACCAAATGTCCTCGCTGCGAACAGCACACTCTGAAATTTATGGGATTTGGAACGGAAAAAATAGAAGAAGAACTAAAAGAACATTTTCCTGAATTAGCCATTAAAAGATTTGACCAAGAAATTGCCCGAAGTAAAACTATCCAAACAGAGATATTGGAGTCTTTTCAAGAAAAAGAAATTGATATTTTGGTTGGGACTCAAATGATCACAAAAGGATTAGACTTTGACCATGTTGGATTGGTCGCTATTCTCCAGGCAGATCAAATATTGCACTATCCTGATTTTCGTTCACAGGAGAGGGCCTTTCAACTCATGACACAGGTCAGCGGAAGATCCGGGAGAAGAGAAGATTTAGGTCAGGTCATCATACAAGCCTATGCTACTATGCATCCAGTAATTCAGGATGTGATGAACCATGATTTCACTAATTTTATTGAGCGAGAACTATTGGAACGAAAGAGATTTAATTTTCCCCCTTTTGTTCGTTTGATAAGAATAGAATTAAGACATAAAAAGCCAGATATTGCAGATCAGGCAGCCATTTGGTTGGTAAACCGCTTGACTAAATTTTTAGGAAAAAGAGTTTTAGGACCAAGTGAACCCAATGTGGCCCGGATCAAGGGATCCTATGCAAGAGAAATATATCTTAAGCTAGAGCGGAAAAATGAAATTATACAAAAGGGAAAAAAATTGGTAAAAGAATATACCCAAAAGTTAAAATCGGAGGATAGCTGGAGCTCTGTAAGAGTAATTATTGATGTAGATCCCTATTAAATTTAAGTGAAGTTCAAAATTTGTCAAGTTTTAATAGTACGAGCATACATCCTTTCAATAATCACTTTAATCTCAACCAATCGTTCAAGTATGCTGCTGTGCTTTTGGTTTAATTCTACTATCGCTATCTTTTCATTGATTAAATGATTATCAAACTTGGAAAAATTATGATCAATTTTTGTTTTTATTTCAGTGATGTAAAAACCCAATTTGTGTCTAAGTTCCTCCTCTAGGCCATTTTTTCCCTGAATTAACTCCAGATCAAATTTTTGAAGAATTCTACGTCGGTTGAAGCCTAATGTAATTCCAGCAAAAAGCAATCCCAAGGAGGTCAGCACTCCTCCGGTAATATCGAAAACAGCCCCATGCGTCAATGCTGTTATGATGGTACCGATGATTGCGATTCCAGTTCCTGTAGCCACATTTGGTGCTAATTTACTTTCAGATTTTAATAATTCACTGCTGTAATAATTTTCAGAATTCTTAATAAAATCATTAAATGTTTGTTGCAAATCACTCATAACGCCAGCGCGCTTATCAGCAATCTCAGAAAATATTTCATGATCATTTTTTAAAACTGTCCTGCTACCCTTAATCTTTAGGCTAACTATTTGGGCCATCTGCATGATAGAATCTGAAATGTCCTGAACATTTAACTCCAGCTTTTCCCTTAAATTTTGCTTTAAAGTGGACTCAAATCGTGATTTAAAATCATCCAGCCAATTATGCAAATTATTCTCTTTATTAAAAATACCTGTGATTCCTTTTTTTATAACATTGAGAAAGCCTAATCCATTTTCCAACTCCTTTCTGTAGCTTGAGGAACTGGTTTGATAAGCTGCTACCAGATTTTCAATTAAGAGATTGACATTATTGAAGGAGATGCGCTCATGTTCCTTTAAAGTCTTACTTATGTCATCTCTAAATTCTACATCATAATCGTATTGATCTTTTCTAAGCTGAATTCCAGATTGAAGTTTCTGACTAATATTGTTGCAATTGTCAATGTTATTTAAAAGTTTAAGAAAAGCTGCCTTGCCTCCAGTAATGTTCTCCTTTATAAAATTTCTTAAGCCGTTGAAACCACTTGATTCTGTTTGACCCTCTAACTCCATTTTTGCAGAAACTGGAAAAATCATAGGCTCTTCAATACCTTTTTGTATCGCAAATTGTCTCAATCCATTTATATTTACAAGAAGATCATTCTCAGACATTAAATCTTTTTGTTGAAGCACAAAAATGATCTTCTTTCTCCAATCTTCCTTGATGAAGGTAAAAAGATCCCAGGCTGATTGTCTGTATGGATTTTTGGCTTCAAAAACAAATAAGACTAAATCTGAAACCGGAATGAACTTTTCTGTAATTTCCTGATGGTGTTGAATAATTGTATTAGTACCCGGTGTATCAACAATTGCAATTTCCTTTAAGATTTCTTCAGGATAAGTAATTCTTTTCAACACAGGACTTATGGCGATCTCCATATATTCCGGGCCATATACTATTTGTTGAATGGTGTCCGTCATTGGACTGGGAGCTACCTTACATATTTCAGTTGTTGTCTGGAGCAAAGCATTTATAAAGCTGCTCTTTCCAACTTTAACTTCACCCACTATAACAAACATAAAAGGGTCTCTGATCCGATTTCGCAAATCACTTACCGTATCCACCAATGATTGGTTATCAATGGAAATGGTGAGCGCATGCAAATCTTTTGCTATTTCTTCAAATAACAGATAAGGCCCTTGTAGGTCTTTCTCTATGAGGGCACTTTGTGACATAAATTAGTTTTATCTTAGGAATATTAAAAATATCTCATTTGTGTAATAAGTTTTTCAGTCCACTCCGGGAGATATTTATGCTCAAGTTCCTGAACCTTTTTGGAGAGTTTCTCGGCATTGTCTTTTTTATCAACCTTACATTTAGCCTGAAATATGATCTTACCCTTGTCATACATTTCATTCACATAATGAATGGTCATGCCTGATTCTGTATCCCCTGAGGAAATCACAGCCTGATGGACCCCGAGTCCATACATACCCTTTCCTCCAAATTTAGGCAGCAGAGCTGGATGAATATTAATCATCCTTTGATCATAAATTTTTACCAAAAATGGCGGGACCAACATTAAAAAACCAGCCAAGACTATGAAATCGACATCATACAAATTAAGCAGTGAGGTCATGTAGCTGTTGTTGCTAAGGAGAGATTTATTCACAACAGAATATTGAATTCCATTTTCATCTGCAACTTTAATGACATTTGCTTTTGATGAATTTGAAATAATCAATACTACCTGAATACTGGGATGATTCTTAAAATGCTTGATTAATTGGCTAGCATTACTTCCCTGGCCCGAGGCGAAAATGGCAATTTTCTTTTTCTTCATATGCTTCGTTAGAGTATGTGGGTTGGATTATGATTTTAGCACCTTATATTGACTTGAATTAGAAGGATCTATTGCTGTCATTGCTCTATAGACTTCCTCTTTTTCCTGAGTGGTTCCTTTTTTAAAAATCTCTATAATTTCTCCGCTTTTGGAATTAATAAAAATCTGCATCAGGTAAGTATTTGGATACGACCTGTCTGTTTGAGCAATCGCATTGATCGCAGTTACCATGTCTCTACGGGCAGCATTCATATCTTTAGTACTTTGATCCAAGCACAACCTATGGTATTCATAAAATGCTCTTCTAAAAGCTTTCATTCGCGGATTTATCAAATTCTCCATCAAAAAATACCGACTGTTTTTTTTTCCTGAAGCAGAACTCCAACTTTGATCAAATCCACGGGCTCCGGAAGGAATTGTATTGACCATATTTTGTAAAATATTTACGTAGGTCTCTCCACCTTCCAAACTAAAACTGTCATAATCAAGGCTAATTATAAAATATGCATAAAACGTTAATACGCTTGACAAATTATCGAAAAAAGTTTCTTTACTGTTTTCAAGTGGCTTAAAAGGATCAAAATTAATGGGAACATCCTTCTCATTTAATATGAGAATGGGTGTTTCATAAGTTGACTGATAAACTGGTCTGGATGCTTGAATAGCAAAATCACAAACAAAAGAATTATTTCCACGATCTTCCCTAATGGTAATCTGAATGCTACTCTTAATTCGCTCGTACAATTCGAACTTATCTCCCGTCCACTTTTGGTTGTTCATGAACTCCTTGACAAGTTTTTCCATCTGCCCCACTACAGCCTTATCACTTGTTCCTAAATTAGGTGCGATCACTTTTATAGTCATGTCCAACTCCTGTGCACTGATGTGTATCAACGCTAACAAGGCAAAACCTAACAGGATTAATCTCTTGTGCATATTTTAAAAATCAAAGTTTAATAACTTCCTCCAAAATATCTCTAGCAACCTCTTCTTTTGATTTAAGTTCGAAAGATATCAATTCTCCTGATTTTTTTAAAATCTTGATTTTATTCGTATCAAATCCAAAGCCCGCCCCTTCATCTTTTGGTGAATTGATAACGATCATATCCATGCTTTTCTTATTCAATTTAGCTTGGGCATTTCCGATAATATTTTGAGTCTCAAGGGCAAACCCAATAAGCTTTTGGTGAGATTGTTTATTTTTTCCAATAAATGCCGCTATGTCAGGATTTTTAATAAGTTTTAGATTGAGAATTTCTTCAGATTTTTTGATTTTTTCAAGAGACGGACTTTCAGGTCTGTAATCTGCAACCGCAGCTGCCAGAATAAAATAATCAAATTGAGCTAATTTTGACTCCACTACTCTCAGCATTTCTTCAGCAGATACCACATTATGAAGACTTATGCGTTTATCAGCATTTGGTTTAAGATGGGTGGGGCCCAGGACAATGGTTACTTCGGCTCCCATAGAAGCTGCAACTTCCGCGAGACGAATACCCATTTTCCCGGATGAGTAATTTCCGATAAATCTCACTGGATCAATTGATTCATAGGTTGGTCCGGCAGTTATTAATATTTTCTTATTTTTAAATAATGCTGAATCGACGAAAAAAGATAAAACATGCTCCATAATTTTATCTGGTTCCGCCAACCTTCCAAGACCACTTAAACCGCTTGCCAAACTTCCATCCTCAACAGGAATAATCATGACCCCCCTATTCTTTAAAACTTCTAAATTATATTGGGTGGAAGGATGAATCCACATATCCAGATCCATGGCTGGGGCTATCATTACAGGGCATTTAGCAGAAAGATAAACTGCAGTCAAAAGATTGTCAACCATCCCAATGGAAAACTTTGCCATTGATTGTGCACTGACTGGGGCGACTAAAAACAAATCCGCCCACAAACCCAAATGAACATGATTTTGCCAGTCTTGTCCATCCGTGAGTTTGCTAAATACCTGATGGCCAGAAAGTGTAGAAAAACTTAAAGGACCAACAAAATCCATCGCTGAGTCTGTCATTACAATCCTGACTTCAGCACCGGCCTTAGTCAACAAACGCAACAAAATCAACGATTTATAAGCGGATATACTTCCAGTTACCCCGAGGATTATCTTTTTACCAGCTAATGCGTTCATGCATTATCTTTTATAATCTTAGGGATGAAAATTATTCAGAATCTGATGGCTCCTGATTTCTTAGCGTATAATCAATTTGTCCATTAATGAACTCTTCAATTGCAATAAGAACCGGATTTGGTAATTTCTCGTAAAACTTAGAAATTTCAATCTGTTCCTTATTTTCATGCACTTCCTCAATCGTATCTGAATGAGAAGCAAATTCTTCCAATTTGTCGTGAAGTTCAGTTTTCAAATCATTGGATAATTGATTGGCTCTCTTTGCAATAACATTTATGGTTTCATAAATATTACCAGTAACAGCTGCGAGTGCCTTAATGTCCCTTGCCTGAACGTTTGGGTTGATTCCTTGAACTTGTGTTTTAATATCCATCATAAATTGGGTTGTTGAATTTAATATTTGCCAGATTTTTTATTTGCTTTACCTCCTGAGATACTTTTCCGGATGGAAACTTCAAAAGATAATAATTGCAAAGCTCTATTGTTTTTCCAAATCGCTCCTTTTGTTTTTCAAATACACTGTTTATGGCCCACTCGTAAGCAGATTTCACTTGAAGATATCGAATTTCCCGCTCATTCTTAGTTTCCGGAAAATCGGTAAGTAGATTTTCAAGGCTAGTCAAACAGGCTTGAAAGGATTTCAAATCGTAGTATAGTAATGCTTGCTGATATGCTTTTGTTTCCAATTTAAGCCTCAGCTGATCAATTAACTTGTTGCATTCAGTAAGTCTATCAGATTCAGGGTAAACATTCACAAAAGATTGAAATCCATCAATTGCCTTCTGGGTGGAAGTTTGATCAAGTTTTATATCCGGAGATGTCCTGTAAATCGCATAGACAGCCATAAATTCAGCTTCTTCCTTGTATTTACTCGTGACAAAGGTATTTGCAAAATTTTTAAAATACTGACTGGCAGTTTCAAAATCGGAAAGATAATAGTGCGTGTAGGCGTATTTGAAGTACAAATCTTCGGCTTGTTTTTGGCCCCGAAAAGAACTTATTACCAATTCAAATAGAGTCTGTGCCTTCAAATACTCTTTCTGAGAATAATATTGATTGGCATTTTTTAAGATTAAATCGGGATCTCCACTAGTCCTTACCTTCTCATAAGTTGACTTACAAGAACTTACCAGTAGGAAAAGTCCAAAAATCGTGATGTAAAAATTTCTCATTTGAAGACAGCAAAGGTACGACATTTAACGTGTTGTTGCATAAGATGTTGCCCTGAAAAAGAGATTGTATTATCTCCTTCATACAAAAGACACAATATTTTTATATTTATATATATATCTGCAAATTACACATTACAGATATAATTAATGTATATCCTGAAAATTAGGCTTTATTTTGCTCGTGACCGACTACACTGTATTAAAAGCCTGTCCGATTGAAACAAATTCTTGAATATCCAGACTTGCTCCCCCAACCAAAGCTCCATCAATATCAGGTTGACTTGACAAAGCCAGCGCATTAGAGGCTTTTACACTGCCTCCGTATAAAATTCTTATCGATTCCTTAAATTCTGAGCCATATTGATCGGCTATCCATTGCCTAATATGTTTATGCATTTCTTGAGCTTGCGCGGGGGTTGCGGATGATCCTGTTCCGATCGCCCAAATTGGTTCATACGCTATGGTTACATTTTTTAAATTTTCACCCAATTCAACTCCTATATCTTCTTCCAATTGATTTATAATATGCTCTAAATGAATCCCTTCTGATCTTAACTCATAAGATTCACCACAACAATAAATAACCTTTAAACCTTGGGAAAGTGCAGTTCTAATTTTTTTTGACACGAGCATATTTTCCCGTAAATTCATTTCTCTCCTTTCACTATGACCAAGAATAACATAACTTACCCCAAGATCAACAAGCATGCTCGCTGAAACCTCACCAGTATAGGGTCCTGAAAGCTCCTCGTGACAATTCTGTGCTCCCAATTTTAATCCTTTTCGTAAAAATTGGCCTAATTCAGATAAATGGGTAAAAGGTGGAGCGATGACATAATCATGAGATGGATCTGAATGAATAAGAAATTCTTCTATAAAGGACACCGCTTTGGTAGGCAACATATTCATTTTCCAGTTTGCTGCAACCAAAGGTTTACGTAAAGGTTTCATTGAGGATCAATTTTATTAGCCAAAAGTATTGCTTTGTAACAAATAATAACGAACCGAATGAAATTTGGCAAAGAAAGTCATGCAATAAATAAGGAATTTGTACTATCCAAACCAAGAATCTGGATAGAATCTGACCCTCAGTCGACAGACATTTTTTCTGGTGGCACCGGATACAGCAATCCTTCCTTCAGAGGAACTTTATATCCTAAAACCTGCAAATCAAACGAATACTTATACTACTACAGCAGATTATTCAACGGAATTGAATTTAACGGAAGTTATTACAAAATACCAGATGATGAAAAAGTGTTTTTTTGGAAAAGTCAAATTCCAGAGCACTTTAAATTTTGCCCCAAATTCCCTCTAAGCATCTCCAACAGTAGAAATCTTGGCGATCCTTTCATTTGGCAAAAATTTGAAAAATTCCTCACACTGCTTGAAAATCACAGGGGACCAGCTTTTCTTCAACTACCAAGACATTTTGACGTTTCCAAAAAGTAGATTCTTTATCAAATTTTAGATTCAAAGCCACTTCCATATAACTTTTTGATTGAATTAAGGCACGAAAGTTGGTTTAAAGACAAACATGAATTGGAAGATTTATGTGCGTGGTTGGGACATTTGGATATAGGCTTGGTAATTACTGACACTCCGGGTAGAAGAGATGCCTGTCATATGGAAGTTTGTAGTCCCATTTTATTAATTAGGTACCTCTCAGATGGAAATGTCAGAAATGACGAAAAGCGGATAAATTCCTGGATCGAACAATTTCTTAACATAAGAAATGTTGGAATTAAGGAGTTCCATTTTTACCTTCACCTCCCAAATCCAACACAAATGGTCAGATATGCCGACTGTTTGCGAAAAAATATTGAGTATCGAATAAATGAATAATCTGCAACTTAAACATCATTACGAGTATATTGACCGGGATATCAGTTGGTTGGATTTCAATTATCGTGTCTTACAAGAAGCAAAGGACCCTACAGTTCCTTTAATTGAACGTATTAAATTTCTAGCGATTTATTCATCAAATCTAGGTGAATTTTTTAGGATCAGGGTAGCTCACCATAGAAATATAAAGATGCTTGGTAAAAAAACCAAAAGTCAATTGGAATACAGCCCAGGAACCTTGTTAAAAGAATTGTATAAAATTGTCAATCAACAATTAGATGAATTTAATGATATTTTTGACAATCAAATCCTACCGGCACTCTGCAAGGAAAATATATTTCTGCTCTCACACCGCGAGTTAAGCCAACAGCAGGAGCTTTTCATTGAATCGTTTTTTAAAGAAAATTTACTCCCATTTGTTCAACCGGTATTATTGATTGGTAATAAAATCAAGCCCTTTCTGAATAACTCAGAATTGTATCTGACTATTATTCTAAAATCAAAAGATGAGCCCGAATCCCCTGAGCAATATGGAATTGTTAAAATTCCTTCTGATCATTTGAAGAGATTTATAATACTCCCATCAGAAACGGACAGGCACAATGTTATACTTTTGGATGAAATTGTACGATTTTCATTAAAATGGCTTTTTCCTGGATACGATATTATACATTCTTACTCAATAAAACTTACGCGTGATGCAGAACTGTATATTGAAGATGAGTTTAGCGGTGACTTACTGGAAAAAATAAAGAAGGGACTTTTAAAACGAAACATAGGTCCAGCATCTAGATTGGTTTATGATCAGGCCATGCCAAAAGAGATGCTTAAATTTTTTCTTGATTTATTAGAAATACAGAAATCTGACTTAACTCCGGAAGGAAGATATCATAATAATTTTGACTTTTTCAATTTTCCAGATTTTGGCAAAAAACACTTAAGAAACAAAGTACTCAAACCACTTGTATACCTGCCATTTCATCAAAACACTAATCTGTTTTCAGCAATAGACGAGAAAGATCATCTATTGAATTTTCCTTACCACGAATATGAGCCGGTCATCCGTTTTTTCGAAGAAGCCGCCAGAGATCCTGACGTCACCCAAATCAAAATTACACAATATCGGGTCGCTAAAAAATCCAGAATTATGGATGCATTGATTAATGCAGCATCGGCAGGTAAAAGTGTTTTTGTCTTCATCGAAGTTAAGGCCCGATTTGATGAAGCTGCAAATCTCAACTGGGGAGAAGAAATGGAAAAAAACGGAATTAAAGTAAGGTATAGTTTTCCAGGCCTTAAAGTACATTCAAAGGCAGCAATTATTACAAAAAAATCAGAAAATGAAACAAAAAACTATGCCTATTTAAGTACCGGTAATTTCCATGAAGGAACTGCAAAGGCATATAGTGATTTTGGGCTTTTCACATCAGACCCAAGATTAACTCAAGAAGTAAACAGGATTTTTGGTTTCTTGGAAAATGTTAAATTGCCCACAGTTTCCTTTAAACATCTACTGGTAGGACAGTTTAATTTAAATGATGAACTGAAAGTTTTAATAGCTTTTGAAAAAGAACAAGCTCTAAAAGGACTTCCTTCAGGAATCATATTGAAGATGAATAGTATTCAGGATCCTGAAATGATAGATCTTCTTTATGATGCAGGTTTGGCAGGAGTTGATATAAAACTTATAATAAGAGGAATCTGCTGCCTAATTCCAGGAAAACCAGGACTTAGTGACCACATAGAAGGTATTAGTATATTGGATCGTTTTTTGGAACACGCTCGTGTATACTATTTTTTAAATGGTGGAGAAGAAAAGGTGTTGCTTTCTTCAGCAGACTGGATGGTCAGAAATCTGCATTTTAGAATAGAAACAGCTTTTCCTATTTACACACCTGAACATAAAAAGATGATTATTGAAATACTTAAAATACAATTAGAGGACAATATAAAAGCCAGAAGTTTAAATCACTTAACGATTAATCAATTTAGAAAAAATAATTCCGGACGAAAAATGAGATCACAATTGGAAACGTACAAATACTTAAAAAAACGTAATGTTGATTTTATCTAAATTAAAATGAAAAAAATCAAACACCGCCTGATATACTTTCATGTTCCATGCCCTGATAAAATTAGTGCTGATAAACTAGGAGATTTGAGCGTTCAAAATAGGTTGGCGGCCTGCGCACATATTTTCCCTATTACTTCAATTTTCGAATGGCAAGGAAAAGTAAATAAAGAAAATGAACACCTTTTAATACTAAAAACAACCAAAAAAAAATCTGACCTACTAGAATCTTTTATTGCGAAAAAACACCATTACGACATCCCATGTATACTCAAGATTAAAGGAAGCTGTAACGCCTCCTACTATGAATGGGTTAAGCAGCAAGTAAAAAAGCCCCCCATTAAAATCACTAAGAAACGATCAAACCATCCTTCATAACATAGGTCTTTTGCGTTTTTGAAGCTATCGATGGATCATGAGTGACAATTAACATGGTCATATTTAGTTCATCTCTCAATTTAAAAAGTAACTTAAGTACTTCTGAAGAATTTTCCTGATCCAGATTTCCTGTAGGCTCGTCAGCCAGAAGAATCTTTGGATGGTTAAGCAATGCCCTCGCCAGGGCGACCCTTTGTTGTTCTCCGCCAGACAATTGACCTGGCTTATGAGACATTCGTTCATTTAAACCCAAATAATCCAACAATTCTTTCCCATAATTGAGTATAGATTGCTCAGGATCACCCGCAATAAAACCAGGCAAGCAGACATTTTCCAATGCCGTTAACTCCGCAAGTAAATGATGAAATTGAAAAATAAAACCAATATTTCTATTTCGAAAATTCGAAAGATCCTTTTCTGACCACTTTGAGGTGCTTTCGCCATTTAACAATAGGTTTCCCCGATCAGCCCGGTCCAATGTACCAATAATATGGAGCAAAGTGCTTTTTCCAGCACCGGATGAACCCACAATGCTGGTAAGCTCACCTTCTTTAATATTCAAATTGACCCCCTTTAGCACAGGAAGCTTTTGATAGCTTTTTTCGATTCCTTCACAACAAATCATTGACTCTCTAATGGTTATAAAATATGCCCCATTCCAAAATAATCACAATGTATGACCTTTGGACTATGCAAAATCAGGACAAATATCTAAATTTGCCCTGTTTATTAAAATTATTCCATCAGAAGCCACATTATTTAATACTCTTACGTTCTACATTTGATCACTTTTATAAGATTCTGACTAAAAGCCTTTCACACACCATCGATAACTTATGAAAATTCTGCTTCTCTGTAAAAAATTTCCCTACCCTTTAAAGGATGGTGAAGCTATTGCAGTGAACCAATTAAGCAAGTCATTGACTGAAAATGGATGTGAAGTAACGCTTTTAGCTATGAATACAAGCAGGCATCATTACAAAGGCAATGGCTCCCTTCCAAAAGAGCTTAGCCACTTTAAAGAAATTCACACAGTGGATGTGGACAATCAAATCACTCCCTGGGGGGCATTCAAGAACCTCTTCACAACAGAATCTTATCATATTTCTCGTTTTGTCTCAGAGGAATTTGCACAGAAACTTACTTGTGTTTTAAAAGAAAACCAATTTGACATCGTCCAGCTTGAAACGCTTTATTTAGCTCCTTATTTGAAATTCATCAAAGACAATTCAGAGGCCATTGTTGTTATGCGTGCACACAATATTGAACATGAAATATGGCATAGGATTTCTGATCAAATCAAATTTATTCCAAAAAAAATATATTTGAACTATTTGGCAAAAAAGCTTAAGAAGTTTGAAATTGAAAAATTAAATGAATACGATTTTTTAGTTGCGATTACAGAAAGAGATTTAGAAATGTTTAAATCCTTGGGTTATAAGAATGGCTGTTTGGCAACTCCTGTAGGCTTTGATCTTAAAGAATATCAACCTGAATATTCCGCTTTTAAAAAAGAGCTTAATCTATCATTTATTGGATCTTTGGATTGGATGCCAAATATTGAAGGACTTAGATGGTTTTTGAGCGAGGTCTGGCCGTTACTGCATTCCAAATTTCCAAATTTAAAGTTTCATTTTGCAGGTAGAAATGCTCCAAAAGATCTTGCTAACATACAATTACCCGGAGTTATTTTCCATAAAGATGTCTCTGACAGCAAGGATTTCATGCTTGAATATCCAATTTTAATAGTGCCCATATTTGCGGGTTCAGGAATTAGAGTTAAAATTCTTGAAGCGATGGCCCTTGGAAGGGTTGTGATCACCAGTTCAATTGGCTTAGAGGGCATTCCTGCCAAACACTTAGATCAAGTTATCCTGGCCAATTCTGCAGAAGACTATATCCATAGCATTCAAATGTGCTACGATGGAAAAATTAATCTTTTGAACCTGGGACAATCAGCCAGAAATTTTGTTCACAACAATTTTGACAGCTCTAAGCTAGCAGAAAAATTATTGACCGCTTATCAAAATGTTATTGATTCTCCAAGCCACCTTTAACTGTGTTAGGTACTGATGGAGGTCTTCTATAAAATAATATTCATTTTAAGTATTTCCCTGTTTTTGCACAGTTACTTCTTCTATCCTGTCTCGTTGGAAATGATAAACTTATTTAAAAAGAAAAAATTCCCCAAGGCTGAACTAGATGAAGATGATGACTTGCCGATTGTTTCCAGCATAACTTCAGTGTATAATGAATCTTCGATAATTGAATTAAAGTTGATTTCTTTGCTGGAATCAGATTATCCTCAAAGCAAATTAAATGTATTTGTAGGTTCTGATAGTTCAGTGGATGGTTCTGATGAAATTATTAAGAAACTTACTTTAAGATACCCAAATCTCAAATTTTTCCAATTCACTCAAAGAAGAGGAAAAGCTTCTGTAATTAACGATTTATTGGATGAGGCATTGAATTTAAATCCCAAATCTTCCAGACATGTAATATTATACAATGACGCAAATGTGATTCTATCCAAAAACACCATTAGAAAATTGATTAGAAATTTTAAAGATGAAAAAGTTGTTTTGGTGGATTCCAGAATCATTCCTGAAAACCTTAGGAAAGATGGTATTTCAAAATCGGAAAATAAATACATGAATCTTGAAATCAGGATCAAGAATCTAGAAGGTGAAATTTGGGGTACCATGATGGGAGCTTTTGGCGGTTGCTTTAGTATTCGATCAAACTACACCAGTAAAGTTCCTGAAAATTTTTTGATGGATGATTTTTATATTTCTATGTCCGCATTGGGTTTGGGAGGCAAGTGCATTAATGACTTAGAAGCTATTTGTTATGAAGGTATCCCAAATCAAATCCAAGAAGAATTCAGGAGGAAAACAAGAATTTCTGCCGGTAATTTTCAGAACCTGACAGTTTTCTATCATTTTTTAATTTCTAGGCCTTTTTCCAGAGCTTATGTATTCTTTTCACACAAAGTTTTGAGATGGATTGGTCCATTCCTGTTAATTTTAATTTGGCTTTCTGCCCTAGGCCTATCATTTAGTAATCCTTGGCCTTATCTCAGTATTTTTATAATTATTAATTTGTTTTACTTTATCATACCACTTACAGACTGGTTGATGAGTAAAATAGGGATACATATTAAAATTTTGCGAGGGATCAGATATTTTATTTTGATGAACTTTGCTCTATTAAATGGGTTTATAAAATTTATTAAAGGCATTGAAAACAGTGCCTGGCAACCACCAAAAAGAACTGTCAGCTAAATGGTAAAGTTTAATTCTATCGAAGATGCCATCACAGATTTTAAGAAGGGAAAAATCTTGATAGTGGTAGATAATGAAGATCGTGAAAATGAAGGGGACTTTATTTGTGCAGCAGAAACCATTACCCCTGAAATTGTAAACTTTATGGCTACTCATGGAAGAGGTTTAATTTGTGCCCCTTTCACTGAAAGCAGGGCTGATGAATTAAATTTACCATTGATGGTCCGTTCAAACACCTCCTTGCACGAAACCGCCTTTACAGTTTCGGTCGATTTAATCGGGCATGGGTGCAGTACAGGAATTTCTGCATATGACCGTGCTCTGACTTTGAAAGGCCTTGCGGATCCAAATTTTATTGCCAGCGACTTTGCAAGACCCGGGCACATATTCCCATTAAGGGCAAAATATGGTGGCGTATTACAAAGGGCTGGGCATACGGAAGCAACCATTGATTTAGCCAGAATGGCTGGCATGCAGCCGGTCGGTGCATTAATTGAAATTCTTAATGAAGATGGAAGCATGGCCAGACTCCCACAGCTGGTTGAGAAAGCACAAAAATTTGACCTCAAAATAATATCAATCAGTGATTTAATTGAATACAGGCTTAGAAGTGAGCGCCTTGTAAAATCTGAAGACAGATGGTCTCAACAAATTATGGGGTCTGATTTTGAAATTATCCAATACGGTCAGGTAAATTCAGGGGAAAAGCACATAGCCCTAGTAAAAGGTAAAATAAATCCAGAACAAACTGTATTGGTCCGAGCTCAATACTGCGACAGTCTAGCTGAAATTATCGATCTATTAATTCATAAAGATCAAAGCCTGTTGTCCAAAGCATTTAAAAAAATTGAAGAGAGTGAATGTGGAGTCTTGCTATTAATCACCAACGAAAGCAAAGAGAAAGACCCAATGTCAAAGCTTTTTTCGGATAAGCCAAAGATTATTAGACCAGAACAAGATCAAAGGGAAATTGGGATTGGTAGTCAAATACTTAGAGATCTTGGTATCAGAAACATGAAACTCCTTAGCAATAAACCTAAGAAAAATATAGCTTTGGAAGCTTATGGACTAAATTTAGAAGGGTATGTTGCTTTTTGATCAGCTAAGTTTCTGAGCTTTTTTGTGGTCATCTAAAAATTTTTCCAGGCCAATATCTGTTAGGGGATGCTTTAAAAGCCCCAAAATAGCATCGAGTGGACATGTCACAACATCTGCCCCTGCTTTAGCAGCTTCTACAATTTGTCTGGAGGTACGGATAGAAGCAGCTAAAATTTCTGTTTCGTAACCTTGAAGAGTATAAATTTCGAAAATATCAGAAATTAACTGAATTCCATCCCAATTTGAATCATCTATGCGGCCAATAAAAGGAGATAAATAAGTAGCTCCAGCTTTGGCTGCCAATATCGCCTGTCCTGCACTAAAGACTAAAGTACAGTTAGTCTTTATACCTAAAGTGTTGAACTCACAAATTGCTTTGATGCCTTCTTTAATCATAGGAATTTTCACAACAATATTATCAGCAATTTCTGCCAATTCTTTTCCCTCCCTTAACATGCCTTCCAAATCTGTAGAAATGACTTCTGCACTTACATCGCCATCCACTAAATCACAAATCTTTTTGTAATGAGTATAAATATTTTGTTTTCCAGTTATTCCTTCTTTAGCCATCAGGCTGGGATTGGTTGTAACACCATCAAGAATACCGAGTGCTTTTGCTTCAGCGATCTGTGCAAGATTGGCTGTGTCAATAAAAAATTTCATGGACTTGTGAGATTGATGTAAAAAAAAAGTAAGAGTCCATCGCACCGCTCGACCTCATACCCTTGCTGCATTTCTGCCCTGGGGGATTAGAAGGAGCTGGTCGTGAACCCTTACCGGATGCAAAAATAGATTTTTCTAATTTAACAATGGAAAAAATTCGTCCATTCCTTTCCAATACCCAGTTGGATTAGGAAAATGAGTCCAGACCATCCTTTCTTTGAGCACCGGATGGGTAATTGCAACTTTATAAGCATAGAGGCAGAGTTCATAGGAGGGTTTTGGAAGACTTTTGCCGTATTTGACATCCCCCAATAAGGGACAGCCGATATAGGCCATTTGGGCCCTGATTTGATGTGAACGACCGGTAATAAGTTTGATCTGAAACAAAAACTTGCCATCCTTACTCCCAATCAATTTGTAGTTTAGCCTTGCGTCCTTTGACCCAGGCACTTCCTTCTCATAAACCTTTGAAAGATTAATCTTCTCATCTTTCACCATGTAATGAATTAATTGATCTTCATCCTTTGGAGGTCTACAATCGCTTATTGCCAGGTAATATTTGTCTACAGTACGTGCTTTAATTTGGTCATGCAGTCTGGTAAAGGCTTTAGAAGTTTTGGCCAAAATCAATAATCCTCCCACTGGTCTGTCAATCCTTTGAAGCAATCCAAGATAAACTTCTCCTGGTTTATGGTACTTGACCTTCAAATAATTTTTGATGATGTCAATTAAGTTTGGGTGTCCTGTCTCATCACCTTGGGATAAAAGTCCAGGATATTTCTCCAGGACTATTATATGGTTATCTTCGTAAATTATTTTGGGAAGCATGTCTGGAGGCAAAAATAGGATTAAGCTAGCGATTTCACCTTGTCCAAATGATACCTTTATTTTTGGACCGATGATCCTAGGTTTAACAGACCAACAATATGGTTTAACAAAAACGGACATTCAGACAGATTATTTTGACATTCAGACTCTTAATGAGTTAGCACTCTTTCATAAATATGATATCATCAAGGTGAGTGCTGCGCATGCACTTTCGATTTCTGATCATTATGATTTTTTTACTTGCGGTGGGGCTATGGGGCTGAACTGCGGGCCTTTACTCATAACAAAAAATGAAATTGATAGTGCCCCAATTAATACTAGGTCTGTAATACTACCTGGCAAAAATACAACCGCCCGATTTTTGTTTGAATTCGCCTTTCCCGAGGCTAAGTCACTATTTTTTGGAACATTTTCAGAAATTGAGGATTTGGTTCAGAAAGAAGTTTATCCATATGGGGTCATAATCCATGAAAACAGGTTTACTTATCAGTCCAAAGGATTGGTCAAAATCCTGGATTTAGGTGAATATTGGAATCAAGAGACTGGTTTTCCAATTCCACTAGGCTTAATTGGTGTAAAAAAAGAGTTGGACATCAATTTAAAAATTAAAATTAAAGATCAAATCGTTTCATCCCTTGCCTATGCAACTGAACATGTCGATCAAATATTCTCTTATATTAAATCACATGCTCAGGAATTAGACAAAGAAGTCATATTTCAACACATTGACCTCTATGTGAATGAATTCAGCCATGACCTGGGTGACACTGGTAAGTCTGCTGTAAATGAATTATTTAAATCTGCTCAAGCAGCTAAAACAACTTCAACAATAAATTTTATTTAGCAGATAATCAATAAAATATAAATTAAATTTAATAATTATATTCAATACACCTATAATTTAATGTGTTACATATTAAATATTTGCACAATGCATATTATCTTTACACTGTGTAAGTTTTGGTTATTAATTGTAAAAATTGTTAAGTGTCCATGAAATGTCATGGACACTTTTTTTATGCCAATTTCTTACTTTAATTTAAGCTTTTCACTTTAATACCTAGTCTAGGTTCTCAAAAATCTAATTTGAATATTTTTAAAAGATCACAGAACACCGCCAAACTCAATATTGAATACCATTTTTTTTTAATGACTGATATTTTTTCGAAGTTCTGATAGAATTGGCATGATAATTGGATACATCTTAATCGAGTTTTGAGTTTTGGTTATTAAATGAAGATTTGCCCGTATAACGTATGCGGGCATTCTTTTTTTATGAGAATTCCCTCCCTGTTCACTCAAAATCGTAATTTCGCGGGATTAAAACAATCAACCATGATTATAGGAGTTCCAAAAGAAATCAAATCAAACGAAAACAGAGTTGCTTTAACCCCCGCCGGAGCCCTTGAACTCACGAAACGTGGGCATCAAGTTTACGTGCAAAGTACTGCAGGTGTTGGCAGTGGATTCACCAATGAAAATTACATCAGTGCAGGTGCCAAAATATTGAATAGCATTGAAGAAATATATCATATCGCGGATATGATTATTAAAGTCAAGGAACCTATTGAGTCAGAATATAAGCTCATTAAAAAAGACCAATTGCTGTTTACTTACTTCCATTTTGCTTCTTATGAGCCTCTCACTAATGCTATGATTCAAAGTGGCGCGGTATGTCTTGCATACGAAACCGTTGAATTACCTGACAGAAGCCTCCCACTGTTAATCCCTATGTCTGAAGTCGCAGGCCGTATGGCTATCCAAGAAGGAGCAAAATATCTTGAAAAGCCTCAAAAGGGTAAAGGAATTCTATTGGGGGGAGTGCCTGGTGTGCCTCCTGCTAAAGTTCTGGTACTTGGCGGGGGGGTTGTGGGTACGCAAGCTGCTAAAATGGCTGCCGGATTAGGTGCACAAGTAACTTTAATGGACATTAGCCTTAATCGGTTACGCTATTTGGCAGATGTGATGCCGGCAAACGTACATACAATGTTTTCGAATGAATTAACGATTAGAGAATTAGTAAGGAGCCATGACTTAATAGTCGGAGCAGTTTTAATTCCTGGAGCAAAAGCTCCAAGTTTGGTCACCAGAGATATGCTGTCAACTATGCACCCTGGAACCGTTTTGGTGGATGTGGCCATAGATCAGGGTGGGTGCATAGAGACCTCTAAACCTACCACACACGATGATCCGATTTACATTATTGATGAGGTCGTGCATTATTGTGTTGCGAATATGCCTGGTGCCGTTCCTTACACATCCACAGTGGCACTAACAAATGCCACACTTCCTTATGCCATTCAATTAGCTGATAAAGGATGGAGAAAAGCCTGTTCGGAAAATAAATCCCTTATGCTGGGATTAAATGTTGTTGGTGGAAAGGTTGTTTATGAGGGAGTTGCCAAGGCGTTCAATTTGACCTACACAAAAGTTGAAGATGTAATTTAAAATTTTGATAAAAAATTTGGTACCTATGGTAAAATCATCATAACTTAAGGTGTTATTTCATTGTTCACATTTCAAACTTATAAAATATGTATATTACTTTGGAAGAACTTCGTCAAATTAAGCATCTATTGCCCAGTGGCAGTATCAAGCGCATAGCTGATGAGTTAAACATTGACGAACAAGCAGTTAGAAATTATTTTGGAGCGAATCATTTGGAGAATTCAGGTAACCACTTGCAGGCTGGTCCGAACGGTGGGATTGTGCAGATAGAGAATATGGAAATTCTCAATTTGGCAAAAAAAATATTAGATGAAGAGAATATTGCACATTCCAATTAACTAAAAAAATATCCAATTCATTTCTGGGCCTGAATTGTCAGGCCTTTTTTTTTATTTATAATTACCTTTATTTTGATAATTAATCACCCATTTTACCATTCCGCTGTAACTATTACTTCCTCCCTCCACTCCATTAAGTTTTAGGTAGGTATCATACAGCCAATCCCTCAGTGCAGGTAGTATTTCCGGAAATTTATCGGCATGATTGTCTATCGATTTCAGATCAAACTTGATTGAATTTGAAATCTCTTCTGAGTACCTGTGGAATAGCTTCGGATCCAACCTAGATGCATTATTCATAAGATATTTCCAATAGCTCAATTCTGCACTGTATCGGATCATTTTACTATTACTTTTTCTACAAGCCAGTAAAGCTACAAAATTGCATTCCCCTTCATCAGTCCATCCAAATCCATGGGCTAATTCATGTGCCATGGTAAAGGGAATTATCAGTGAATCAAGCCCTGCATCAACATATCCCTCCCCTGAAAATGGCCAGTAGATACCAGCAGTTCCGAAAACAAGCAGACATCCTTCAGGGCGTAAAACACGAACTCTTACTCGATCTAGTCCCACCACTAAAAGTTCCTTAAAAGTACTTTTAACTAAACTTCGAAGATGCTCTTCTACTGCTTGAAAATCCAGGATCATTGAGTCAGCCTCTAAACCAGCTCTTAAATGACATAAATCTTGGGTTGTATTATTTATCTCTCTTTCAAAATCCTTTCGTTCAATCTCATGATCCAATGACAAGCGCTCATTCAAAGGAACCCTTAAATAGTTAAACCCCCATAAATAATAAAAAAAAGAAAGATGCAGGATTAACAAACCCAAGCATTTTTGAAATCCCTTCCAAAATGAAAGATCCCCAAACACATGAAGGTAGATTAGAATTAAAATAAAAATTAATTGAAAGAGAATCCAGTAATATGACAAAGGGAATACACTGAAAAATGACAAATTACCCCATATATATCGGATTGATGAATAAACAGTAGTTACATAATATTTTTCCATTTTTTCCGGCGGAAGTGAATACAAAATCACTCCATACACCAGGCAGAGGCATAAGATAATGATACTTATTAACAAAAACTTATCTAATTTAAACTTCATATAAACTCTTCAAAATTAATGTCTATATTTAACAGTTGAACCAATTGACAATAAATCTTGTTTTCTCAGTTAAAATAATTAAAGATGGCATTTGAATTTACAGACAGCAACTTTCAGGAAAGTGCTTTGGCAAAAGACGGTGTAGCCGTTGTTGATTTCTGGGCAGAATGGTGTGGTCCTTGCCGATTAGTTGGACCCATTATTGATGAGCTTTCAAAAGAGTATGAAGGTAAGGTAACGATTGGTAAACTAAACGTAGACCATAATCCACAGGTTTCCATGCAGTTTGGTGTACGATCAATTCCAACCATACTTTTCATAAAAGAAGGCCAAATTGTTGAAAAACATGTCGGGACTGCTACAAAGGCAACTCTCAAGCAAAAAATTGATGCCCTGGTTTAACTTTCAAGAACCAAGGCAATAAACAAGCCCTTATCTTTGTTACGGTAGGGGCTTATTTATTTTAATATGTATGAATTTTTTTGATCAGTTTCCTGTACAGGCATTTAATCATCTAGAGCTTTTAGCCAACCAGGTGGTAGAAGGGTTCATTATAGGTAAGCATAAATCTCCATTTCATGGTTTTAGTGTAGAATTTGCCGAACACAGACTTTACAACATTGGCGAAACCACCAAAGACCTGGATTGGAAAGTTTATGCTAGAACCGATAAATTATTTATTAAGAAATTTGAGGAAGAGACAAATCTCAGATGTCAAATTGTCATAGACACTTCCTCTTCTATGTACTTTCCAGAAGAAAAATTAAATAATGGCCTGGTTCTTAATAAACTGAAGTTTTCTGCACTTGGAGCAGCCTGCATTATGAATATTCTACGCAAACAGCGGGATGCTTTCGGCATAAGTCTTTTTGATGAAAAACTAAATTTTCAATCACAAACTAAATCAAGCACAACACACTATCAGTTGCTGCTGAGTTTTCTTGAAAAATGGATCCATGACTTCGACTTAAACAGGAAAAGTTCTACAGCACAGGCATTGCATGAAATTGCAGATCAAATTCATAAAAGATCGATGGTTGTAATCTTTAGTGATATGTTTGATGATACTGATAAAACAGATGATTTGTTTGGAGCTCTTCAGCATCTTAAACATAACAAGCATGAAGTTTTGCTCTTCCATGTTGTAGATAAGAAACTGGAGATTGATTTTGATTTTGAAAACAGGCCATATCAATTTGTTGATATGGAAACCGGAGAAAAGGTTCGTTTACAAGCGCATCAAATAAAAGACCGATATGTAGAAAAGATGCAAGAATATCATAATTCCATAAAAAACAAATGCATTCAGTACAGAATTGATTATCATGAAGCAGACATCAATCAGGGTTACGATTATATTCTGCAATCATTTCTTGGTAAAAGGAAGAAAATGCAATAAGTCTTTTAATTTATTTAATTAAATTTTATGAGTAAAATAATTCTAAGTAAAATTTCTACTGACGCCCCTGCCAAGGCGGAAAAAGAAAAATTAGTAAAAGAAACTCAAAAACTTGCCAAGCAAATTGGAGAATTTGCTGACAAATTTTATGCAGAAAAAAAGCATAGTTTGCTAGTGGTTCTGCAAGGGATGGATGCAAGTGGAAAGGATGGGGTTGCAAAAAGTGTATTTACCTATTGTGCCCCTTTAGTGGTTGATGCTCATCCTTTTAAAAAACCATCAGAAGAAGAAATGCAGCACGATTTTCTTTGGAGGGTTCACAAGTTTGTCCCTGCAAAAGGTCAGATTAAAATATTTATAAGATCCCATTACGAAGACATTTTAATCCAAAGAGTTCATAATTGGATAAATGACGATCGTGCCCACATGAGACTGGAGGCCATTAACAACTTCGAAAAAATACTACAAGAAGATAACAACACGACCATATTGAAATTTTATCTGCATCTATCTCATAAAAAACAACTAGAAAAAATAGAAGAAAGAAGAACTGCCATCGATAAACAATGGAAATACAATCCTCAGGACTTTGAGGAAAGCAAGTTATGGGATAAATATATGAGATATTATGAATCAGCCATCAACGGCAGTGAAGTTCCCTGGATAATAGTACCTTCAGACCAAAGATGGTATCGCAATTATTTTGTAGCAAAAAAAGTTTTCGATACTTTGAAAAATTTGAATCCCGAATACCCAAGGATAGATAGTATAAAATGAGAATAGATAAATGGCTTTGGGCTGTCCGTTTTTACAAATCCAGAACATTAGCAGCTTTGTCATGCAAATCTTCAAAGGTTAAAATAAATGGGCATGAGGCTAAGTCTTCAAGTTCAATAAAAATCGGTGATATTATAGAAATTAAAAAGAATGGGTTTTTTCTAAAGTACCAAGCTTTAGGTTTACCCGAAAAGAGAACAAGCGCTCCCCTTGCCAGTCTCGCCTTTTCAAACCTGACTCCACCAGAGGAATTAAATAAATATAATGAAGCTTACCGCGAATCATCCTATTTTGTTGTGAGAGAAAAAGGTGCAGGACGTCCAACTAAAAAAGAAAGGCGTGAAATAGAATTGCATCATTTAGAATCAAACGAATGGCCGGATTTTGAAGACTAATGAATAAATTTTAATAAAAAGATATTACCTTTGCGTTAAGTTGCTAAAATCCCTTAAAGTTAGGGAGTTTTCACTATAAAATTAGTCTTGGGGGTTTAGCTCAGCTGGCTAGAGCGCTTGCATGGCATGCAAGAGGTCGTCGGTTCGACTCCGATAACCTCCACTTTTTTTTTAACTAAGGGAACCTTTTGATACATTATTTTGATTTAATAATAAATGAGAAATTATGCTAAGATTATTTTTCTTAATATCTTCCCTATTAATTTTCTTTGTTTTAACCAATCACTCAATAACTCCTCATACCAAAGTATGCCATATTACAGATGAAGACAATTTAGTAAATCTGTACCAAAAGTGCGAATTAAGTGGGATGTTAAGTTTTGATGTGTTTTCAAAAGCAGTTGCCGGTATCCAAAAATTCCATCCTAAAAAGAAAATTATTTCAATTTGTGACTTCACCCTACCCTCTTTCAAAGAGCGTTTTTTTGTAATTGATTTGGAAAAGGCAAAATTAGTAACTACAAGCTTAGTTGCCCATGGAAAAAATTCAGGGCTTATAATGGCAAATTCATTTTCAAATAAGCCAAATTCTTTGCAATCCAGTTTAGGGTTTTATATTGTTGGACAAAAAATTATTAGCCCCAAGCATGGGGACGCTTTATTACTGGAAGGATTAGAAAAAGGTGTTAATGATCAAGCCAGGAATAGAGAAATTATAATTCATGCTGCTGATTATGTAAGTAAAGATTTTATTGAAAGAAATGGTAAATTGGGAAGGAGTTTTGGTTGTCCAGCATTACCTGAGGCAATTTTAAACTCAATTTTACCTACCATCAGAAATGGCAGTTTGCTTTATATTCATGGTCAACAGAATCCAAAATCCTAATGCCTGTCTCATTATAGGATTGGATAGTCACCTATCCAAGGCTGACAAAAAAATGCTTGTCGGGAATGATCTCTAAACAAGCTTTTCTCTATTTAATATTAGTATTGCTAGGTAGCCAGTTTCTCTTCAGCACTTCCTGTGGCCAACAAAAAGGGAGTGTCAGTCTGCTTATTCAAGACACCACCATTTACTCTCGGACCAATTTTACAAATTTAACACTTGATCAAGTAAAATTTGCTGAACAATTAGACAGTGCCTTTCTAGATTCGAATATTTGTAAAGAAATTATATCATTTTATGATAGGAGAAATAACCAGCTTGCCTGGTTTACTGAAAATGGAATTTCAGAAGCTGCTTTTAATTTTAGAAGCCTGGTAGATTTGTTCAAACTTCAATTTGGTGACAGTACCATAAAGTTGGATTTATTAGATCAAGTTTATGAAAAATTAAGCCTTGATTCTAATTACTTTTTCAAACATCCCGACGAGATTAATCATGTCGAATTTTTTCTTACCAAATCATTTTTCGAATATGCACATAAAGTATATTTTGGAATAAATAAAAGCCCAAAGGATCTTGAATGGTACATACCCAGAAAGAAGAAAAACTATGGCCAATTGTTAGAGAGCATTGTTAAAAAAGACAAGGATTTTTCAAAATACGAACCAATAAATCCATTTTATCAGGACCTCAAAGCAAAACTAATTTATTTAAATTCAGTTTTTTTACAACTTGAAGAACTTAACAAGGAAATCCAAACACTGCAATTTTATAATCTGACTGTAGACTCCATCCCCGAAACAATTGTTAAATATTTAAAATTATTAGGAGATTATTCTTTTAACAAATATGACTGTCCCTTATTTCAAACTTCCATTCAAAATTATCAAAGAAGGCATGGAATAAATACATCAGGTCAGCTGGACAGTTTTACTATGGCATTGTTAAAGATTCCTCCCGACCAAATATTAAAAAAAATAATTGTTAACATGGAGCGTTTGAGATGGCTATCTGACACTATTCCCGATCGTCTCATCTTGGTCAATATCCCAGACTACAAATTATTCGTCTTTGACTCTTCCAAATACCAATGGGAAATGAATGTTGTAGTTGGCAAAAACATTCATGCCACAAACATTTTTGCCGGAAATATGCAATACATCGTATTTAATCCCTATTGGGTTGTACCTACAAGCATTATAAAAAATGAAATTCTTCCATCTCTCAAAAAAGATCTGAATTACATCAGCCGAAATGAAATGGAGGTATTGCAAGGAGATAAAATAATAAATGCAAATCGAATTAATTGGAGCAGGTACAAGGATAGGACTCCATTTACTATTCGCCAAAAACCCGGTTCGAAAAATGCATTGGGAAAAATCAAATTTATATTCCCCAACAATTTCAATATTTACCTTCATGATACCCCTGCGAAGTCGCTGTTCAAAGAGCAAAGAAGAGGATTTAGTCATGGATGTATAAGATTAGAAGAGCCCTTTAAACTCGCAGAATACTTATTAAGTTACAATCGAAATTATACTTCCAATGAGATAAAAAAGCTTTATGCCTCATCTAAAGAAACATGGGTCGTACTTCCAAAGCCAATCCCAGTGCTAATCTGTTATTTTACATCTTGGGTTGACATCAATGGAAACCTTAATTTTAGAGAAGATATTTATAATCACGATTTAAAGTTGGAGCATGAAATCTTTGGTGAAACAAGATAAATTTGTACCCAAGATCTAATTTTCCACAAACGATTCTAATCAAAAAAATGTAATATAACCAATTTGGATTAGCCTAATTGAAGATTTAGCAAAAAACGATTACGATTAAGTTGCTAAGTCTAGGTTTTTGTATCAATTTACTAAATATTGAATTTTAAGGAACTATTTTTTCTTGATATATGTTGTAGTAGCATTATTTCACAATTAAATTTGTTTTATGAGTTTACAAGATAAGTATAAGTCAGTTTTGGATCTTGGTACAGAATTAGGAATTAAGGACGGATTTGTTCAAGAGGAAAATGGCGTGTTAAAAATGGGAGGAGTTGCTGCTACCCAATACCAAAAAGATCAAATTTGGGATAAAATAAAGTCTATCGGTGGCGAAAATCCCGGTGATTTAGTCGCTGACATCAAAGTCAGTGATACCTCATATTATACCAAGCATACTGTTGCAAAAGGAGAAAGTTTGAGTTTGATTGCCAAAAAATACTTCAAAGATCCTATGAAATACAAGGCTATTTTTGAGGCGAATACAAATATTTTAAAAGATCCAGATTTAATACATCCAGGTCAGGAATTAGTGATTCCAAACCTTTAAGATATCTTTGCTTTATGAAAAGGCCTTGGCGTAATTCCAGGGCCTTTTTTTTTCAATTACCCAAACCGTAAAACTAATTTGTTCCAATTATCGTTATTTGCCTAAAACTAAATTCAATGCTTCGAACTAGGATATTTTTCATAGGCTGTTATTTTTCTACATTAGCCATCCTTTCCTCCCAAAATACCGAAACAAATGCAGTCGTAGAAAATTACTCCAAACTTGATCCAGGTGAAGCGGTACGTGCGATCCTAATTGATAAACAGAATTATAAATGGCTTGGCACAGACAAAGGGTTATACCGACTCATCAGCATGGATTCAGATCCTGAATTAATCAGTGCAGACTCCATTACAGGATTAACCGAGGATAAGAAGGAAATGGTTTGGTATGGCAATCGATCACAGCAATTGAACACTGAGGATCACAACCAAACCATCACACTGGGTGCCACAAATGCAAAAATAAGCTGCATGACTTACTACAAAGGGGATATTTGGGTAGGCACTGACCAAGGTCTATTCAGAGTTTCTGATGATCAGGGTAAAGTATTGCAACATCATAAAACCAGTAACTCCAAACTTAAATCAAATCAAATAAACATGCTCTTTGCTGATCCAGAAGGGAAACTATGGGTAGGCACCGATAATGGGGTTGTTATTATTGAAAAAAATGATTGGGATGCTTATGAAAAAGAGCATAAAATAACCGGAGCCGTAGCTACAAAAGAAGGAATTTGGCTCTTGGCAGAAAAGAAAATGTGGTTAATATACAAAGAAGAAGGACGAGACCGGTGGCAGGATGCTGCTGTAAAAAGAGGTTTAAGTTCAGGGCCCGTTAGAGCTATCGTCGCTGATAGTAAAGGTCAAATTTATGTAGCTTCTGAAATTCTTGTTAAATTCGATCCCTACACTGATAAAAGTCTTCAAATTGATAAAGATTATGGATTTGTATCCGCTCAAACTCTGTCGTTAGCTTGTGATAAAAATGATGATTTATGGGTGGGAACTGCAGACAGAGGCTTATTTAGGATTGATATTATTGAAGGAGAAGTTGAAGAATTGTCGGTAGTTGCCTTTTCCAAGGGAGAAATTAAATGCCCCGGAGCAAAAACTGCCTCCATAACCGTTATAACACGAGGGGGGAAAACACCTTACAGCTACCAATGGAACGTACCAGAACTTTCAGGGAGTAAAGCTGATTCAGTAGGAGCCGGGCAGTATTCTGTCACCGTAACAGATGCTGAAGGCGAGGAATTTGTGACAGCTGTACAGATCAAGGAACCTGAATCTATATCAGTTGAAATTTTATCAAAACAAAGGGTGTCCGAAATAAACAGAAAGGATGGCAAAGCGAATATAAAGGTTTCAGGAGGCTCTGCTCCATATAGAATTATATGGGATAATGGTCGAACCGGCGCATCTGTTACAAATTTATCTGCAGGAAAACACATTGTAAAAATTTATGACCAAAATCAATGTTTCCAATCCGCAAACCTTTACATAGAAGCACCAAGGGCAATTCCGGAATTAGAAAGAGAAAAATTAGCTGTAGGCCAAACCTTAAGGATTAATGAACTCTATTTCACAGCTGATTCTTCTATAATTTCAAGTGAGTCTTACCCAGTCATTGATGAAATCTTTGAATTCCTTTCTAAAAACAAAGACATTGTAATTGAAATCGGCGGACATACCAATGGGATTCCACCACATGAATATTGTGATAAGCTTTCTGCACAAAGAGCAAAAAATGTAGCAAATTACCTTTATGAAAAAGGGATTCCATTTGATCAAATATCCCATAGAGGTTATGGAAAACGTGTACCTATTGCTTCTAATGAAACCTTATCAGGAAGGCAAAAAAACCAACGTGTAGAAATGAAAATTATCAGTTTGGCCAAATAGGCTGATTTATTTAATATGATTGAATTGATTCGGATTCAATATATATTACATATTTATATATATTTGTGCTTAATTTGTTATTAATAGAATAACCATATCGGATATGTCAAATTTGAATTTAAATAAATGTCCAATTTGTGGTTCAGATTTGATTACCAAAGGAATAGAACTTAAAGATCATAAAATCTCACAAGAATTGTTTCAACTTGCAAGTTGTGATGATTGTGGTCAATTATTTACACAGAACCCCCCGGATGAGTTAAACTCAGGTGCTTATTATAAAAGTGAGCGATACATTTCTCACTCCAATTCGACCAAAGGTGTAATCAATTACCTATATCATATCGTAAGAGTTTACATGTTGAGGAAGAAAAGGAAAATAATAGCGGGTGTCAGCACTTCAAGAAAATTAATAGACATAGGTTGTGGAACAGGATATTTTCTAAATCAAATGCACAGTAATGGATATACGACCAAAGGAGTTGAACGAAGTCCAGAAGCAAGAAGATTTTGTATTGATAATTTTGGTTTGGATGTTGTATCCCCTGAATATTTGTTTGATGATTTGGTTCAAGAAAAATTTGAACTGGCGACAATGTGGCATGTATTAGAGCATCTATACGATCCTCATAAATACCTAAAAGCAATTCATAAAATTCTTAAGGATGAATCTTATCTCTTTGTTGCCGTTCCAAATTACAAATCATATGATGCAGAATATTATCGTCAATTTTGGGCAGGTTATGACGTTCCTAGGCATTTATGGCATTTTGATGCTTCAACTGTTACAAATCTAGTAGAAGGCGTCGGTTTTAAATTAGTTTCCTTGCACAGGTTGCCCTTTGATGCCTATTATGTTTCATTATTAAGTGAAAGCTATAAAGGAAACCGCTTTTTTGTATTCGCAGGTTTGTTAAATGGACTTAAATCACAGATTGTGAGCTTGTTTAACCTCAAAAGGACAAGTTCAATATTATATGTTTTCAAAAAAATATAAAATGATCGGAACAGCAGAACGCGTATCGAATCAAGACAGAACTGACAATTATGTATATCAACGATGTTTATTTGCCTATCATGAAGCTGTAAAAAGAATATCTGGCAGAGTACTTGAGATTGGAACCGGAAGCGGCCTGGGAATAGAGTTAATGGCTTCACATTGCAAAGAATTTATAACTGTAGATAAGTATTCCAACAAAATTGATTTTTCAATTTATCCAAATGTCCAATTTATCCAAATGGAAATTCCTCCATTTGTTGGATTTGAAGATAATTCCTTTGATTTTGTAATTTCTTTTCAGGTGATCGAACATTTGGAAAAGGATGCTTTATTCGTAAGTGAAATTCAAAGGGTTCTAAAAAAGGGAGGAAAAGCGATTTTGACCACTCCTAACCGTATTCAATCATTAAGTCGGAATCCTTGGCATGTAAGGGAATATCTTGGCTCCGAACTAGAACTTCTATTGTTGAATCAGGGTTTCAATTCTGTTGAAAAGTTGGGAACCTTTGGAAATCAAAAAGTTCAAGAGTATATTGAGACCAACAAAGCTTCTGTCAAAAAGATAACCAAATTCGACATCTTTAATCTTCAATATAAACTTCCCAGAAAATTGTTACAGATCCCCTATGATTTTTTCAATAGAATGAATCGCAAAATGATTGCAAAAGGATTCACTGAATTAAGCTCTTCCATAAAAGTGGACGACTTCTATGTTGGTGTCCAAAATAACGAAAGTCTGGACCTATTTTTTGTTGCAACTAAATAAACCTTGGATCAAGGTTTATTTGTGAACTATTCAGCCATTTCAACTTGTCTGGATGCTTTCTTTCTTTCATTCTCATCCAAGATAACTTTTCTTAGTCTGAGAGATTTTGGAGTTGCCTCCAAATATTCGTCCTCCTGTATATATTCCAAAGCTTCTTCTAATGAGAAATTTCTTTTGGGAGTAATTTGAGTAGTTCCATCACTACCTGAGGCTCTCATGTTTGTGAGTTTCTTTCCTGTGATTACATTGACTACCAAATCTCCTGGTCGAATATGCTCACCAATTACTTGACCTACATAAATCTGGTCACCTGGATCTATAAAAAAGGAGCCACGATCCTGTAAATTACCAATAGAATAAGCAGTGCATGCCCCCATTTCTTTAGAAACGAAAACACCCATAACTCTTGAAGGAATCGGTCCTTTCCAAGGTTCAAAATCTTTAAATCTATGAGCAATAATAGCTTCACCTGCAGAGGCAGTTAGTAACATATTTCTTAAACCGATTAACCCTCTGGAAGGAATATTAAATTCAATATGGGTCAAATCACCCTTCTGTTCCATTACGGTCATTTCTCCTTTACGCTGGCTGATTAACTCAATAACCTTTCCGCTGAAAGCTTCAGGCACATCTATTGTTAACAGCTCAATTGGCTCACATCTCACCCCATCAATTTCTTTTACAATTACCCGTGGTTGACCTACTTGTAATTCATATCCTTCTCTTCTCATGGTCTCTATAAGTATTGAAAGATGCAGGATTCCTCTACCGTATACAAGAAAAGCATCCGGAGAATTTGTATCTTCCATTTTCATGGCCAAATTTTTCTCCAATTCCTTCTCCAATCTCTCTCTGATGTGCCTGGAGGTTACAAATTTGCCCTCCTTACCAAAGAAAGGTGAATTGTTGATCGTGAATAACATACACATCGTAGGTTCATCCACTTGAATTGGAACCATTCCTTCCGGGTTTTCAAACTCAGCTATCGTATCTCCAATTTCAAAATTCTCAATGCCAAAAACCCCACAAATATCACCTGCAACAACCTCTTCAACTTTAATTTTACCCAAACCTTCGAAAGTAAATAACTCCTTAACTCTGGATTTAAGAATGGATCCGTCGCGCTTTACTAATGAAACAGGTTGATTGACTTTAACAGCTCCTCTTTTAACACGACCGATGGCAATTCTTCCTATGAATGAAGAGTAATCCAAGGAAGAAATCATTACTTGAAGGCTTCCTACATCAATCTTTGGAGTAGGAATATGCTCGATAATCATATCTAACAGGTAAGTAATGTCAGATGTAGGAGTTTTATAATCTGGTCCCATCCATCCTTGTTTGGATGATCCATAGACTGTTGGAAAATCAAGTTGTTCTTCTGTTGCATCCAAATTAAAAAATAGCTCAAATACCTGATCATGAACCTCATCTGGCCTACAATTAGGCTTATCGACTTTATTAATCACCACAATAGGCTTTTTACCCATGGCCAAAGCCTTTTGCAAGACAAATCTTGTCTGAGGCATAGCGCCTTCAAAGGCATCTACTAATAACAATACCCCATCTGCCATATTGAGCACACGCTCCACCTCACCGCCAAAATCAGCGTGACCTGGTGTATCTATGATGTTGATTTTTACATCTTTGTATCTTACAGAAACATTTTTAGCCAATATGGTTATTCCTCTTTCTCGCTCCAACTCATTATTATCTAAAATTAGTTCACCAGTTTCCTGATTTTCCCTAAAAAGTTTTGTCTGGTGAAGAATTTTATCAACCAAGGTAGTCTTGCCATGGTCAACGTGTGCAATGATTGCAATGTTACGTATCTGAGTCATATTCACTATTAATTACGCAAAATTAAGCTTAAAGCGTCAGCTAAAGATGTTAAAAGTCTAGAATAACAAATAATTTACAATAATAATCTGATGATTATATATTAATTTATTCTTAATATTATATAAAAATGAAAGCTTTCTCCAATGGATCGAATCAATGCCAGAATTAAATATTTAATATATTTTGGAAATAAGACCCGTTATGGTCTTATGCTATTTTTTTTTCAAGGCAAGCTTTAGCACTATAAAGATTAAATATCCCCAAGGTGATGCATGCATTAGAAAATCAAACCAATCTAGGTATTTCATTCCATGAGCACCACCCAAAATCCATTTTATTTTACCATAAACATGGGGTTCGGGAAAATAAGGTGTCAGACCTAAAGTAAGGCATAAAAAAATAGCGAAAGCAAGTGGATTGAAATTTTTAAACATGGTCGCCCTGTTTAAATGGCTTGACAATTTGGGAAATAAATCCAGAAGGATAATTTTCAGAATCTTCAAATCCCAAGGCAATATCTCTCCCATCAGATGGAATGTAGGCGGTTTTAAATAAGTAGTCCCAAATACTTAGACTTATTCCATAATTAACCCCATAGGTTCCAGCTGGCAATATTTTTGCATGATGCCAGATGTGCATTACGGGATTATTTAGAATGTATTTGAGTGGCCCATAACTGATTTTAAGATTTGCATGATTGATATGTCCAATCAGTAAAGCAATCATGTGTACAATAAAAAAATCCTTAATTCCAAAACCCAACATGGCTAAAGGTAAATATTGTATCGATTTGTAGATTATAGTTTCCATAAAATGAAATCTCAGATGTGCCGCAAAACCCATTTGCTCAACACTGTGGTGAACTTTATGAAATTCCCACAAAACTGGAAAACGATGAAGCATTCTGTGTACATTCCATTGGATGAAATCAGCCAAAATAAACTGAATTAAAAATTGACTCCACCATGGCAGCTGACTTAATTCTAAGGCTACAAGATTTGTGATCCCAAAAATTGCAAGTCCGTTATTGAATAATTCAACAAAAACATTTGACAATGCATTATATGCAATCAATGAAAAGAGGAAAAAATTAAAAAACATGTAAAAGGCATCCAAAAAAAAGTCCTTCCTAAAAATATTTTGATTTTTCCTCCAGGGAAATAAAATTTCAATGACCCATGTAAGTAAGGATAATAAAATCAAGGCATAAAAATAATTTTTGTACCATGGTTGCCCAGATGAATGCATGCACATTTCATTCTTTAGGTAATTCCAATAACCGATGTAGGAATTTTTTATAATTTCAAAATAGTCTTCCATTCAATATTTTAATAGTTCAATAAATATTCCAAACTCTTAGCCACTATTTCGGCATTCGGGAGCATTTCCATTTCCAATATAGAATTCAATGGAATTGCCGGTAAATTTTTTGCACCAATCATTTTAACCGGTGCGTCAAGAAACTCGAAACAATTATCAGCTATTCTGCCAGCTAAACTTTGTGCAAAACTATTTTCCAAAGTTTCCTCCGTTACTACCAAACAACGATGATGTAATTTTACTTGCTGATAAATCATTTCTTCATCCAATGGGACCAATGTTCTTAAATCAACAATCGTGACTTTTCCAGGAAAATTTTTTGCTGCATTAATAGACCAATGAACACCCATTCCATATGTTATAATACAAACCGCAGATTCTTTACTTTGCAATGCCATTTCAGCTTCAATTACTAAATTAGCTTTACCTAAAGGCAGTATATAATCTTCATCCGGCATGATGCACCTTGCAGCTTCTGTTCCTGGCACCTTTGACCAATACAATCCCTTATGTTCAAAAATAATAACTGGATTAGGATCATAATATGCTCCTTTGATCAATCCTTTTAAATCTGCACCATTGGATGGGTAGACCACTTTGATCCCCTTAATATTGCATACCACCGATTCAACGCTGGAAGAATGATAAGGCCCTCCACTTCCATATGCTCCAATTGGCACTCTTAAAATCATACTTACAGGGTACTTTCCATTTGTTAAAAAACAAGATCTTGCAACCTCCGTAAATAACTGATTAAGTCCCGGCCAGATATAATCTGCAAATTGAACCTCCACAATTGGCTTTAATCCAATGGCGGACATCCCAACTGTGCTGCCAACTATAAAGGCTTCTTGAATAGGGGTATTAAACACTCTATGATCTCCAAACTTTTCAGCCAGGGTTGCCGCTTCTCTAAACACACCCCCTAATCTCCTGCCTACATCTTGCCCATAAAGCAAACATTCCTGGTGTTTTCGCATGAGTTCATCAATGGCAAAAAGTGCACAATCAACCATCACTTTTTCTGAGCCATCAGCTGGAGTTCGATTTCCTTGTTCTTTTACTATTGTTGTAGGAGCGAAATCATGCAAATAAAGATCAGAGGGATGGGGATCCTCAGCAGATTTCGCTAAATTGAAATCGTCTAGCGCAATTTGGTAAGATGTAGATTCAATTTCTTCAAGGTCGGAGGTTAGAAATCCATTATTTACCAAATAATCTTTGAACTTTGGGTATGGGTCTCGAAGGGATTGGATATCTAAATCATCCCTGTACCATTCTTTTCTAACTCCAGAAGTATGATGGTTTAACAATGGCACCCTGGCATGTATAAGAAAAGGTCTTCTTTCATTCCTAATTACCTGAAATACACTTTCTATTGTATTATAACAGAGTTCAAAATCCGTTCCATCAATACTGATTGCTTCAAGACCAGGAAACCCTTTGGCATAATCAAACGCATTTCCCATTCGGATTTCTCTGCTGTGCGCAGAAATGTCCCAATCATTGTCCTGAACCAAGTAAAGGATCGGTAGTTGTTTTAAAGCTGCCATATGAAAAGCTTCGGAAACCTCCCCTTCTGTTATGCAGGCATCTCCTAATGAGCAAACAACAAGCGGCATGTCCCCGATTTTATCTTGCATACCGATTATTTCTCTGTATTGCATACCAAGAGCAATTCCAGTAGTCGGAATTGCTTGCATTCCTGTTGCCGATGATTGGTGGGGAATTTTCGGCTTATCCGGATCCTTCAAACTTGGGTGGGCATAATACGTCCTGCCACCTGAAAAAGGATCTGCCCTTTTTGCCATCAATTGAAGCATAAGTTCATAAGGTCGCATTCCAATGGCCAGCAAAAGGCTATCATCACGGTAATATGCTGAAAGAAAGTCTTGAGATTGCAATTGCATACCCAACGCAATTTGGATCGCTTCATGTCCTCTTGAGGTGGCATGAACATACTTTGACACAAACTTAAAATTGCTTTCATAAATATCTGTCAAACTTTTTGCGGTAGCCATGAAGCCAAATGCTTTGCTAAGTATTTCTGATTTTTTCTCGTTCAAGTTTAATGACATACAGGATTCTATTGGTAAGCAAAGTTGGTAAAAAAGCTTGGATTTGTTTAAATTCAATTTAAAAGTATCCACAAAACTGAATAATAGGTAGATTATATTTCAATTTTTAATTACTCCACTTTCAAGTTTAACACAATGTTTGGTAATTGTCGCTTGTAATTTCAATATGGTATGCAATTATTACTAAATAATCTAAAGTAAAACATCTGGTTTATACATTTCTAAAGAACTGAAATATAGAGACCGATTTAATACCCTGGTTTTGTCATTTAATTTTTAATTAGATATCATCCAAGACTACAAAAACTAATTCTGACTATTGTTTAAATTAATAACATTTTGCCATATAGGATAGATAAAAATCAAATTTTACCCTGATTGGTTAAGCTTAAGAAAACAACAGTTTTTCCAGTTAAATCTTTTATTGCCTTTGATTACAGTCGCCATTATGTCTTTTCCTAGAAGGATTAAATATTTGACAGAGAATGGATGATTGTGAAGTCAGATGGAACTTTCGTTACCCAATGAGAAATGCCAGCATTAAACTTGATAAGATTAGCCTTACATTAGGAAGGGTATTTTGTTTTAGATCAAAGAAATGAATCTTATGGATGTAAATTAAATGTGGATCTAGTGCCTGGTAAAACCAAGAGAGTATAGATTTGGGGCCCTAAATGTTTAGCTTCGACCGGTATTATATTTAGATCGTAATAGTTAAGTGATTTTCTATGCCTCAAAGTGTTACTGGTAAAAAGAATAAAAGAATCACGAATTAGAAATGGACAATTTTAGGAAGTTGAATTTCTCATTTACTTTTCAGATGACATTTCTATTCATTTAGTTAATCTAGATTCTGTAAGGCAAGTTGAATCAATTAGCAAAAACATTATTGATCCAAAGATATTCATGTCAAATTTTTAATTTCAGGATTAAAGTACTTCACTAAAGATCAGTTACGAGGTTTCAGAATAGAGAATTTGAGCTTTGATGCAATACGGAAGTATCATGACCAATTTAAAACCTATGACTTCCAAATTTGGCTAGTAACCTTTGAAGACTTAGTCGGCTTTAAAAAATCCGGAAATAAAGTATTTTTTGGGATCTATGCCATTCCAAAAGAGCCATATCCAAAATTTAGACATTTAATTTTAATAAATGATGAGTTAATCCTTGAATTTTAAGGATTTTTTATTCCTTTGCAAAACTTTTCAAGGTGTCAGACATTAATTAATTAGGCACATTGATCATTTAAAGAGCGGTGTGCGTTAATCAACACATTTATAAAGCGTTACATTATGAAAGAGGTTTTTATTGTTTCCATTGCAAGAACACCAATTGGATCATTTGGGGGGGCTTTAGCTGGGTTTAGTGCTACAAAATTGGGTGCTTTTGCAATCAAGGAGGCAATTAGCAAAGCTGGAATTGATCCATCGCTTGTTGAAGATGTTTATTTTGGCAACGTAGTTTCTTCAAATTTAGGACAGGCTCCAGCCAGACAAGCAGCATTATGGGGTGGGCTCTCCAATCATACAAATTGCACTACCATCAATAAAGTATGTGCCTCCGGGATGAAATCTATCATGATAGCCAGTCAATGCATTCAACTTGGACAAGCTGACATCGTAGTTGCCGGTGGGATGGAAAGCATGAGCAATATCCCATATTATCTTCCACAAGCTAGGTGGGGACTAAAATATGGTGCCGGGGAACTTGTGGATGGATTACAAAAGGATGGTTTGGTTGATGTTTATGACAATATTGCAATGGGTGTTTGTGGAGATGAAACTGCATTGCAATTTGGAATATCCAGGGAAGCTCAGGATGCATATGCCATCCAATCATATCAAAGATCGGCTGAAGCTACCAAAGAAGGTCGCCTTAAAGCTGAAATCGTACCGGTAGTAATCCCTCAGAAAAAAGGTGATCCTATCATAATGAATGAAGACGAAGAGTTTCGGAAAGTAGATTTTAGTAAAATACCTGGTTTAAAGCCTGTTTTTACTCCAAATGGAACCGTTACGGCTGCGAACGCCTCCACAATGAATGATGGCGCTGCTGCTTTAGTGCTCATGAGTGGAGAAAAAGTGAAAGAATTAAATTTAACCCCCATAGCAAGAATAGTTGCATATGCGGATGCTGAACAAGCCCCAAGACTATTTGCTTCAACCCCCACAGTTGTTGCTCCATTGGCACTCAAGCGAGCTGGATTGAAGCCTCAACAAATAGATTTTTGGGAAGTGAATGAGGCCTTTTCAGTAGTTCCTTTAGTTTTTGCCCAAGAAATTGGAGTGGATCAAAACAAACTTAATGTCAATGGTGGCGCAATTTCATTAGGTCACCCCCTTGGCGCATCAGGGGCTCGTATCGTGTCGGCTCTAAGTCAAATTTTACATCAAAATAACGGCCAGTACGGTTTGGCAACAATTTGCAACGGAGGAGGCGGTGGATCTGCCTTAATCATTGAAAAAGTTTAGTTTACAAATAAAATATTTCCCATATATGAAATTGGCTCGGCTTTTGCGGAGTCAAATTGTCCTAGTTTTAGAAGATTAAAATTCTTTAACAATTAGGGTGGTTTTCTCTAATATCGGGTATATGATTAAGATTTTCTTAAGTATTCTATTCTTTTATCTCAATGTTTCTATTCTTTCTGCAACAACAATAATTCCCCCGGACAATTTAGGAATTCTAGCAAACAATGCAGATGCCGTAGTACTTGTTACTTGTACAGCCAGCGGACATATACAAGACAGAGGTAAGAGTTTCGATCAATACACGCTCAAAATTTCTCAATGTCTCAAAGGTTCTTTTAATAAGGAGCGAGAAATTACTCTTAATTCACTTGGATATCATACAGAAGAAATGGACTTTTTAGTCTTGGGGGAACCTGAATTTGTTGTTGGGCAGGAATATTTTGTTTTTTTGGATAATGGCCCTAGAGGTTGGAGATTACAAATGATGGCTTGGGGAGTATTTGAAACCCAATTCAAGAAGGGTAGTTCCTACTTAGTCCCAATAGAGGCCTCCAACGAATTTCAGATAGCCGAAAAAAACGACTACACTCCACTCAAGGTATACCCTAAAGATGCATTAATCAGATTGCTGAATGGCTATTTAAATAATAAATACATTTGGGATGAATCCATGATTTCAACCAATTTAAAAATAGAAGACTTCAGAATTAAAGAGAGAGCAGCACCTGCACATTGCACATTTCTGGTTGCAAATGGCATTAGATTTAGATGGACCGGATTTAAAGGCACTGCCTTGCCTGTTAGATATGATTCCGTTGGTGACAACTACTTTGGTGGAGCCAATACTCAAGTAGAAAACGCCTTGGTTGATCTTAACTCCAACTATACAGGAATCAATTTGGCCAATGGAAATACCCATGGATATATTCCTGATTGCACAACAGGTTCTGCCGCCGGTGGTAATTTTATTAGTTACATTTTAAATACTTATGGTTCAAGTAGAAATGCACTGGTAATTTACAATGACCCGTGTGATGAAATTACTGATTTAACCAACTGTTCGGGTATACTTGCAGTCGGTGGATTATATGGTTCAGGCATGCATAGTTTTGATGGTACATCCTGGTGGAGTGGAGCCTATGGCTATGTCATCGTAAACGATTCAACAGGCGCCTGTCTTACCGCCACACAGTATAAAAGAATGATTACGCATGAACTTACTCATTCTCTTGGCATCGGTCATATTAGTGGTAATGGTACTGCTAATATGAATCCAACTTGTTGCATTGCCATTCAGAATCTTGACATTGAATGTTTAAACTATACCTACCCTATCCCGCCTGCACCCATTAATCTTTTAAGTTTTGAAGGGGAGTATATTAATAATAATATTGAACTTAGATGGGAAACCGCTTCAGAAAGGAACAATGCCTTTTTTACTGTGGAAAGGTCAAAAGATGGAAGAAATTTCGAAGAAATTGCCATTATTAAGGGAAGCAAGAATTCTTCCTCTGCTATATCTTACAAACACTTAGACAAAAATCCTTTTGAAGGGATAAACTACTATCGATTAAAACAGACAGATTACGATAGACAACATGAATTTTTTAACATCATAAGCATTTATAAACCATCCGATCAAAAGTATTTTGTTTTTCATGATTGGCATACAAACAAAATTTATTTTTTGACTAATCAGATAATTAAGGAAGCAATTGCTTATAAAATAATTAGTATGAGTGGAGAAATTTATAAGAGCGGAAAAATTGATCCTGCAGATAATTCTCTTAAACTAGATTTACTAGACACTTCTAACTTACCTCCCGCTATCTATTATGTTCAACTGAGTAGGAACACTGGCTCTGAATGTTTTAAAATTCTAATTAATTAACTTCTATAGAATGTTGGGGATAAAATCGAGTAAACATTTTTTCAAGAACTACTTTTGCGGACTCAGGCAATGCTGTCCCTGGACCAAAAACTGCAGCAACTCCCTGTTCATAAAGAAAGTCATAATCTTTTTCTGGAATAACACCGCCTACTACTACAAGAATATCTTCCCTGCCTAATTCTTTTAATTTCTGAATAGCCTTTGGGACAAGGGTTTTATGTCCAGCAGCAAGTGAAGAAATTCCAAGCACGTGAACATCATTGTCAAAAGCTTGAAAAGCTGCTTCTTCCGGAGTCTGAAACAAAGGTGCAATATCAACATCAAAGCCAAAATCGGCAAAACCTGTAGCAACAATATGAGCACCCCGATCATGACCATCTTGACCTAACTTTGCAATTAGAATGCGCGGACGCCTTCCATCCAATTTGGAAAACATATCTGAAAGCATTTTGACTCTCTTTATTGCTTCAGAATTGCCTGTTGTTTTATTATACACACCTGATACAAATTTATGATTTGCTTGGTATCTTCCATAAACTAATTCCAATGCAAAACTAATTTCACCTAAAGTAGCCCGTTCCCTGGCCGCTTCAATTGCCAGTTGTAAAAGATTCTCAGATTTATCCTTTGCCGCATTAGTTAATCTGCCAAGCCAATAGTCTACCTTAGTTTGATTTCTGGTTGACTTTATTAATTCCAATCGATCAATTTGCTCTTTACGTACAGCCAAGTTATCAACTTCCAGCAAATCGAAGTTTAATGAAGATTCAGATCGAAATACGTTAACGCCAATGATCTTATCTAAACCTGAATCTATTCTTGCTTGTTTTCTTGTCGCAGCTTCTTCAATTCCCAATTTAGGATAACCCATTTCAATGGCTTTAACCATTCCTCCATGGGATTCAATTTCCTCAATATGCTTCTTAGTTTTTTCAATTAACTCAGAAGTTAATTCTTCCAAATAATAGGAACCTCCAAATGGATCAACAGTTTTAGTAATACCGGATTCATTCATGATAAACAATTGAGTGTCCCGGGCAATTTTTGCTGAAAAATCAGTTGGAAGAGCTATAGCTTCGTCCAAGGCATTCGTATGGAGGGATTGTGTACCACCCATGACAGCAGCCATCGCTTCAATTGCCGTACGCGTAATATTATTGTACGGTTCTTGCTCAGTTAAACTCCATCCTGAAGTTTGGCAATGTGTTCTCAATGCCAAAGATTTTGAATTCTTAGGATTGAATTTTTGAACTAAATCAGCCCATAAAACACGTGCTGCACGCATTTTTGCAACTTCCATAAAAAAATTCATACCTATTCCCCAAAAAAAAGAAATTCTAGGTGCAAAATTGTCAATATTGAGTCCTGCATTAATTCCTGCCCTTAGATATTCTACCCCATCAGATAGTGTATATGCTAATTCTAAATCAGCTGGAGCACCTGCCTCATGCATATGATAACCACTCACACTTATGCAGTTGAATTTAGGCATGTGTTCTGAACAAAATGCAAAAATATCTGAGATCAATTGCATGGAAGGCTCTGGTGGATAGATGTATGTATTCCTAACCATAAACTCCTTGAGAATATCATTCTGAATAGTTCCAGAAAGTTGTGACGGAATCACACCCTGTTCTTCTGCTGCAACAATATAAAATGCAAGAATGGGAATCACTGCTCCATTCATGGTCATTGAGACGGAAATTTCATTCAGTGGAATTTGATTAAAAAGAATTTTCATATCTTCCACAGTGTCAATGGCAACACCCGCCTTTCCGACATCACCTTCTACACGTGGATGATCTGAATCATATCCTCGATGGGTGGCAAGATCAAAAGCTACTGACAATCCCTTCTGTCCTTGAGCAAGATTTTTTAAATAAAACGCATTACTGTCATAAGCATTGGAAAATCCTGCATATTGCCTTATGGTCCATGGTTGCGATACAAACATTGAACCATAAGGACCTCGTAGAAAAGGAGGAAGTCCTGACACAAATCCTTCTAAATCCTTTACTCTTTCCGAGTGAAAATATTCCTCTTTAATATTAATACCCTCGGGACTAACCCATTTGATGTCAGACATAAAGGAAAAATTGATAGTTCACAATACTTGGTATCATTATTTTCTGTTTTGAACCCAATTAACACCATTATTTTTAAATCCATGCACGATGGTTCTTTCTTTAAGGAAACCGTATAGTCCAAAAAGACAGGCAGCTTCTTCTTCAATTGAAGCAAACTTAAAGTTTAGGTAGTCTTCATAATACACCTCCACAAATCCTGTATCAAAATTTCCTTTACGAAAATCTGAGTGGTTCAAAACAAATTCACAAAACGGCAAGGTAGTTTCTACTCCTTTTATTCTAAATTTAGAGATGGCATCTAACATTTTTTTAATGGCATCCTCACGATCTTTACCATGGACTATTAACTTGCCGATCATTGGATCATAATGAATTGGAATTTCCATCCCTTTTGTATAACTATCATCCACGCGTATATGCACCCCACGGGGAGGCTCATATTCCTCCAAAGTGCCAATGCTTGGGAAAAAGTGATTTTTTGGATCCTCCGCACAAACCCTAACTTCAATCGAATGACCATTGATTAATAAATCCTGTTGCGAAATAGCTAATGGATGTCCTTCAGCAACTCTTATTTGCATCTCTACTAAATCAAGTCCAGTAATCATTTCGGTAACAGTATGCTCTACCTGAAGCCGAGTATTCATTTCTAAAAAATAATAATTTAAAGAGTCGTCAACTAAAAATTCAACAGTTCCTGCTCCAACATAACCACAAGCCAAAGCCAATTTTATGGCATCTTCACCCATTTTTTTTCGTATTTCGGAGGTTAAGCATGATGAAGGAGCTTCCTCTACTATCTTTTGATGGCGACGCTGAATGCTACATTCTCTTTCAAATAAATATAATCCATTTCCGAATTTGTCACAAAAGATTTGAATTTCAATATGCCTTGGCTTAACCACATATTTTTCAATAAACACAGCGCCATCTCCGAAAGATGCCAAAGCTTCACTTGAAGCCTGACGCATTTGCTCTCCTAATTCTTCCTCATGTTTAACCAAACGCATTCCCTTCCCTCCCCCTCCGGCACTGGCTTTAATTAAAAGTGGAAACCCAATTTTTAAAGCAATTTTTTTAGCTTCATCCAAGGAAACTATTGCCCTGTCTGTTCCAGGCACAAGAGGTACTCCGATTCTTGTTGCAGTCTGCTTGGCGGCAATTTTAGAACCCATTTGCTCCATAGCGGATGCAGGTGGACCAATAAAAATTAAACCCTGCTGATGAACAAGTTTTACAAAATCAGAATTCTCACTTAAAAATCCATAACCAGGATGGATGGCATCACACTTAGAATGGATTGCTGCTTCAATAATTTTATCCATCCTTAGGTAAGAGTCTCTAGATGGTGCTGGGCCAATACAAATCGCTTCATCTGCAAACAATACATGAGGAGCAACTTTATCAGCTTCACTATAGACTGCCACAGTGACAATACCCATTGACTTAGCTGTTCGCATAATACGCAGTGCAATTTCTCCTCTATTTGCAACTAATAATTTTTTAATCATTGGATTTAATTTCTGAATTATATCAAGGCTGAATTTAAATAATTGAATATTTTGTTGGTTAAGTCTTCAATGTAATAAGAGCCACATGATGGATCTTTTACTAAATTCATTTTTGATTCCTGCTTAAGAATATGCTGTTGATGAAGTGCTAATTTTAACCAAAACTCATTTTGTTTGGATTGAAAAGAATCAGCAGGACATACCCAAATCGAATCCGCTCCTGAAATACTGGCTGATAAACTTGCGATAGCCAATTGAATGAGATTATTGTTTAAATCTTCTTCAGTATCAACATTATAAAAATTCAAGTAAAACAAAGGATCAATGAATTCTAAACCTTCTAAAACTCTTTTAAGTGCCCGAAATGATGAAATGTTAGTTAAAAAGTCCTTGCCAAACTCCACTTTGATCGCAACCCTATATGGCTTAAATATGCTAACACGATTGAATATTCTATAAAATTCTTCTAACTTCTTAAACCAACTTTCAATTTCAAAAACGCCAAAATTGTAATTCCATAAAATGGCTTCATTTATTGATAGATGCTGCTCAGATAATTTCTCAAATGACCTGGAGTTTTCTTCAATTTCTAGTTCCAAATTAATTAAAGTGGAGGATTCATAATAGGAAAATATTTTGCTATTTATTTCCAACAAATCATCCGGAAACATGTCATTCCAGCTTACAAAAATATCTATGGCCTCAATTAAGACATTTTCAAGTTGAATGATGATTGATTTAAGATCTGGTTTAATTTTAAAATGCAATCTCAACTGTTCAACTCCATGTTCAAGACTCAAAGGTATTAGTGGGTTTTGCTTGGAAAGCTCAGAAATCTCTATTAAACATGATATTTTCCAATCTCCATCCAATTTCCTGAATCGGTTATATTTTTCACCTTCCTTTAAGTCATCGAGATGTGCGAAGGACGGCCCTTTTATTTGATGATCAACAATATGAGTTAGTTGAATTCCTTTGTCAAGGGGCAATGATTCCAACCATTCAATTTTTGAATATTTTCTAAAACCCGTCATTCATTAGTTAATTTTCAAACTCAATCAATATTTGTCCCTTTTCAACCTTCTCGCCTTTCAAAACATTTACTGATTTGATGACACCATCATGGTGTGCCTTTAGAACATTTTCCATTTTCATGGCTTCCAGTGTGATCAAATTATCCCCTTTTTTTACAATCTGGTTAGGTGTTACAGAAACATTAATTACCAATCCTGGCATTGGAGCTTTCAATATGTCATCAATTTTCTTTTCACTAAGTCTCAATCCTATTGAATCAATTAACATTTTCAATTCGTCATCTATTGTCAATTCATATCTAACTTCGTCGATCAAAAGTTCAACTCTGCAATTTGTAAGATCAACTGAAATTATTTTGGCCTGAAGCGATTTATCCTTATAAATTAAGTGATAGTTATCTTGAGAGATTTCTGAGATTTGATATTGATTGAGTTGATTCTCGTCAACAGTTAAAACACAATTCTTTGAAGTGACTTGAAATGACCCCATAAAAAATAATATTATCTTATTTTAAAAATTAAGGTAAAGCTACAAAAAAGCTTAAAATCCTGTGTTTAGACCTGAAATTAGCTTTTGAAAAATAGTCTCCGCAATAGCCAAACTTGCGGTTGCGGCTGGGGAGGGAGCGTTCAAAACATGCAAGCAATTATGATCCTGAAATAGAATAAAATCATCATTTATATAACCTTGATTATCTATAACCAAAGCTCTTATACCTGATTCCATTTTACTTAAGTCAGATTTTCTGACAGTTATCCCGAACGAAGAACCCTCTTTAACAAATGATTCTTGATTGGCAAAAAGCATCATTTCCTTCAATCCCGTACGCCAATATCGTCTAACAAATTTCCAAAAACCCGGAAAGGTAATTATTGAATTCAAATCGCCAATATTGATGCTGTGGTTTTTATAGTCGCTCCGATTAAGTGAAATCACAGCATTAGGGCCTAAAGACCTGCTTCCATCCATGTGACAAGTAAAATGTATCCCTAAAAATGGAAATACAGGATCAGGAACAGGATACAATAGGTGATTAATGTTTTGATAGGATGTATTCATTAATGCATAGTAATCACCTTTAAATGGAATTATTCTATACTTTTTTAGGATAGACTTATTGGGGATTATACGATCGGCCTGTAATCCTGCACAACTAATTACATACTTACTCCTGAATACATCTTTTGAAGTTGTAACCACCCATTCTTGATTTGAATTCAAAGCCAAATTAATTACTTTTTGGCCAAGCAAGACCTTGCCTCCCATTAAAATCACTTCCTTTTCCAGGTGGCCTGCAACTTGAAGATAACTTACAATTCCTGTATATGGCACCCATAAACTTTTCACAGCTTTGATTCCTGGTTGCATTTCCGAAGACTCCTTATCCGTTAAAATTCTGATTTTATCTAATCCTACATTTAATCCATTCTCATATAATTTTTGAAGCATTTCAAGTTCATTTTCCTTCTTTGCCACAATGATTTTTCCACAAATCTGGTGAGGAATTGCCTGCTCCACTAGGTAATTAAGCATCAGGGAATAACCTCTAAGACAATTTTTTGATTTTACAGAATTAGGCTGATAATAAATTCCGGAATGTAAGACGCCACTATTATGACTCGTCTGATGTTTCCCTATTTGATCTTCAGCTTCAAGGATAAGCACTCTAAAGCCTTTGAGTTTTAATAGGAATTCTCTTGCTGTAGCTAGCCCAACTATTCCTCCTCCAATTATAATCAGATCATATGTACTTTCAGAAATCAAAATAAAAATAAACTATGGTATTTAAACTAAATTTTCCAGTCAACATTCTTTATGCTTAATTGAATTCGCTTTCTTTCGTGATCAACCAAAATTACTCTGACCATTAATTTCTGTCTAAGCTTCAATAATTTCAAAGGATCATCTACAAATGATTCGCTTATTTCAGATTTATGAATCAGTCCGGATTCTTTAATTCCTATATCAACAAAAGCACCAAACTGAGTAATATTTAAAACAATTCCGGGTAAAATCATTCCCTGAAAGACATCATCTATTGTCTTTACCGACGGGTCAAAAGAAAATAACTTGATTTCTCCCCTTGGATCAAGTCCAGGTTTTGATATATCATTAATGATATCTCTAAGGGTATCAATATTTACCTCCTCAGAAATAAATTTTGATAAATCAATTTTACCAATTAATTCTTTGGACTCAATTAATTCCGACAATCTATGTTTTAAGGAAGCAGCCATTGCGTCTACCAAAACATAACGCTCAGGATGAACACCTGTATTATCCAAAGGATGAGTTCCATTTCTAATCCTTAAAAATCCAGCGCTCTGTTCAAAGGCTTTTTGTCCAAATCTAGGCACATTTAGAAATTGACTCTTGGTTTTAAATTCCAAATTTTTATCACGATAATCAACTATACTTTTTGCCAATGTTAAACCTATTCCACTGACATGTGATAAAAGTTGAGCAGAAGCCGTATTAACCTGCACTCCAACTGAATTAACACAGCTTACAATTTCCTGATCCAGTCTATCTTTTAGTAACTTTTGATTAACATCATGTTGGTATTGTCCTACGCCAATTGATTTTGGATCAATTTTAATTAACTCTGATAATGGATCCATCAAACGTCTTCCTATTGAAATAGACCCTCTAAATGTCAAATCAAGATCAGGAAATTCGGAACCAGCCAATTCAGATGCGGAATAGATAGATGCGCCACTTTCACTAACTACATGGACGTTTATATTTTTTCCATCTAAAATCTCTAACAACCAAACCCCTAATTCTCTACCTCCTGTTCCATCGCCAATTGCAATATCTGAAATGTCATTCACTTTTAATGAAGACAATAGCTTTTCAGCAGACTTATATTTTTCTAGAACAGGTTCTAATGGAAATATAACAAAGTGGTCAATCAAGTTACCTCTAGCATCTAAACACACCACCTTACAACCAGAACGGAATCCTGGGTCGATGGCCAATATCTTTTTAGATCCCAATGGAGCTTCCAATAAAATTTGACGAAGATTCATTCCAAAAACATCGATAGCTGCTTGATCTGACTTTTCCTTTAATCTATGATGAATTTGTAAAACTAAAGATGGGTAAAGTAGTCGAGTCCAAGACTCTTCGACAGCTAATCTCATTAAAAGTAATAAATCCTTAGAACCAAGACTAAAATACTTTCTGCCAATAATTTTAATAAAAACATCATCCTCTAAAAATAAATCAACTTTCAACAACTTCTCTTCTTCACCTCTTCTAATGGCAAGATAACGATGAGAAGGGATTTTTTTTAACAACTCTTTAAAATCAAAATAATCTTTAAACTTTTCGGCACTTAGTTCCTTACCTTTAGAAAGTTTTGAGACCAGCAATCCTTCATTCCACATCCTGTTTCTTAATCTGTGTCTGAGCTCATCATCCCTGTTAATGAAATCTGAAATTATAAATTTTATACCATCTAAAACTTCAGACCTTGAATGATAAGGAGTCGGAATAAATTGATTTATTTCAGTATTTAGATCAATATTTATATTCTGAATAATTTTCATGGCTAACGGTTCAAGACCGTTCTCTATAGCTATATCAGCTTTAGATCTTTTACGCTTTTTATAAGGCAAATAAAGATCTTCCAATGAAATCAGATCTTTCGCTCCTAAAATTTTTGTCTTTAATTCATTTGTTAATACTCCTTGTTCATCAAGCTTTTGCAAAATAAAATTTCTTCTATCAAACAAATCTTCGAAAATTTGGCTTGCTTGCTTAATAAGTCGTATCTCTTGTTCATTTAGAGATTGAGTTTTCTCCTTACGGTACCTTGCGATGAATGGTATACTCGCTCCATCCTCCAATAAATCAAGCGTATTTTTAACTTGTCGCGAGGTTAAGCCAGTATATGAAACAATTTGATCAAAAACGGATTCAACCATATTAACAAATTTTCATGTCATAAAATTTTCTTGACTACGGCCGAACGAGATAAATTCAATTTCCCCTTAATAAATTCGACATTTTGTATCCAATTCAAACCAGGATTTTTTTGGATCTCAAAACTGCCAAATCTATCATCCATTCTTAAGGCTTTTGCTCCATTAATGGTTGCCCATGAAAACAATGTTTCCAATGGAATCCATCCATTGTACTTTTGAATGGCCTTAAGTTCCTCAAGTATTGACAAACTCCAATTGGAAGAAAGCGAGTCTGTTCCAATGCACATTGACACACCCGCATCCATAAACAATTTGTAATCCGGAAGCCTATTTTCAATGTATAAATTAGCATTGGGACAAGTAACAAAAAAAGAATTCGAAAATCTACTTTTAACTTCAAGAATATCTTCAAATTTCATCATGGTATTATGAACAAAAAGGACATTATGCCTTTGATCTAAATGATCCAATGTGTAATGAATTGAGGTTTTTCCTGTGGCGTTGAAGGAATCTAAATTAAATCCAAAATGTTGATAAAAATTTAAAAAACCTCCTTGTTTATAAAGAAACAACTGATCCTCATCAAGTACTTCTTGATTGTGAATACTTATAACTGTAGACTCTGAATTTTGTTGAGAAATCAATTGAAACAATTCAGGTGTGACTGAATATGGAGCATGGGGGACCATTGACTTACGGAGATCGCCATACTGTTGATAGGTTTTGAAATACTTATCAAAAAATTGATGGGTCAACTCCTCTTGCATAAAATCAAAAGCCTCGATAAAATTAAAATATATAATCTTGCTGTTTAATTTGCAAGCGACAGTATCAGATTTATTTGAAATATCTCCAACCGCTACAATACCATTTTCAACCATTTGGGCATCGGCCTTCATAATAGCCAATTGGATCTCTTCTTCAGAAATCTCTCTCAATCCTACCACACTTTGAAGGAATGGCAGAAGACCTGTTCCAGAATCAACTTTATTCTGAAGGTGAGATAATTCAAGATGACAATGGGCATTTACAAAACCTGGCACTAGTAGCCCCGGATAATAATCATATGCACTTTTGTCAAAACTACCAGCAGTAGATAGCTCTAACACTTTTCCATTAAGATCAAAAACTAATCCGGCATTTTCTAAAAACTCATAGCCATTAAAAATATGATCACTATAAACTCTCAACATATAGATCAAATTTATACAATAACTACAAATTTTGAACTATAATTCCATTTCGAATCCGCGGTTCAAACCATGTACTTTTAGGTGGTAAAATTTTTCCCGTATCTGCTGTTTTTACAAAATCCCTAGATTTAACAGGAAAGAAGCTAAATCCAATCAGGTTTTGATTCTCATTGATACCTTTCAAAATTGGTTTTACGCCTTTGATCCCTTCCACATACTGAATTCTAGGATCAGATCTGACTTCCAAAACTTTAAAAACCTTTGTTAAAACATAATCATTGAACAAATCAATATCATAGACTATTTGATTAGATTTCTTATTTTGTGCAACTATTTTCTTGTTCCATATTATTGAATAATGACCCTTTGACGTGTACATTATAAATTCATGTTTTTTCATGGGCAGCCTTACACTGCGCAATTTTTTAACATCAGACCAACCTTTTAGATGTTTTAACAAAAATGGTAGTTCATCAATATTTGATAGTGAAAACATTCGATTGTAAGACATAATACTTAATTCCTTCAAATCGAACAAAGCACAAAGAATATAATTAAGGCCATGATTTTTTAACTCCGGACTTTGCTCAAGGATATAGCTTACTGCAGCCATTCTGTGGTGCCCATCTGCTATATAGGATTTATTTACGAATTTATCAAACAGTTTCTGAAAAGCCTTAATTTCACTTTCTTTGGTAATTGCATAGAGTTCATGGATTTGTTTTTCCTTGGAAAATTCAAGTACAAATTTGGGACTCCTATTATGAAAGCCTTCCATAATCAACTCTCTCAATTTGGGAGTTGATTTATAAGTAAGCAATACGGGCTTAATTATTGCATTACGCTCTAAAGTTAATTTAACAATGTTTTCCTCTTGTTTCAATAAAGTATTCTCGTGCTTTTTTATATTGCCCTTCAAATATTCTTCTATGTCCACTCCAGCCAGCACACCATGATATTGGCGTTTCTTAGCAAGAATCCTGTACAAAAAAATAGTGCTTTTTTTACCTTCTAAAAAAATTCCTTCACTCATTTTTTGAGGGAAGTTATCTTTAATGGTCTCAAAAAACTCCGCAGAATTTTCAACTCTAACAAGGTCGGGAAAAGAATAACTTATAGGTTTTATTTGCACTTTAAATTTTTGGAGGCATTAAAGAATAACAGGAAGAGAAATTTCAATGATGATATATGGCTATTTCCCTTTGTAAAATGGTAGTTTCACTACTTCTGCCTTTAAGTTTTTTGATCCAACCGAAACAAATACAATACTACCCTCGGCAGAATATTCATTTGGCACGTAACATAGTCCAATAGAACAATTCAAAGATGGAGATGATGTCCCTGACGTAACGACTCCAATTTCTTTTCCACTTTCATCAACCACAATGTACCCATGTCTAGGCACTCTTCTGTCTTCCAATTTGATTGCAACTAATTTCTTCTTTACCCCTTTTGCTTTAAGTTCAAGCATTAAATCGCGGCCGATAAATTCACCTTTATTCAATTTAGTAATCCATCCTAAACCAGCTTCTAAAGGTGATGTTGTATCATCAATGTCATTTCCATACAAGCAGAATCCCATTTCCAATCTAAGTGTATCTCTTGCACCAAGTCCAATTGGCAAAAGTCCCTTTGGGTTTCCAATTCTAAATACCTCATTCCAAATATGAGCTATTTGACTGTTTTCAGCATAAATTTCAAAACCACCACTCCCTGTGTAACCTGTTGCAGATATCAAAACATTGTCAACACCGGCAAATCGTCCCTTTCGAAAGGAGTAATAAGGAATTGATGATAATTCAATATCTGTAAGTTCCTGTAATAATCCAACAACGCCGGGACCTTGGATTGCCAGAAGTCCTGTCTCATTTGAAATATCAATCACTCTTGTATCAAATGAATTATGAATGTTAATCCAATCCAAATCCTTCTGAATATTGGAAGCGTTCACAACCAGCATATAGGCCTTTTCTCCTTCAGCGCATTGGTCTTCAGAAAGTCGGTATACCAATAAATCATCCACAATTCCTCCTGTCAAATTTGGCATACAAGAATATTGTGCCTGGCCTATTTCAAGTTTTGAGACATCATTTGAGGTGACTTTTTGAATCAAGTCAAATGCTTGTTTTCCCTTAATAATAAATTCACCCATGTGTGACACATCAAACATCCCGGCGAAATTTCTAACTGCATCATGTTCCTCTTTTATTCCAGAATATGATATTGGCATATTATACCCTGCAAACTCAGCCATTTTCGCTCCAAGTGCAATATGTATTTCTGTAAGCGCTGTATTTTTCATAAATTATCTTGAGTTAATTAAGTCTTTAATTTTATACTAAGAATTTTATCACCGACATTCATAATGCTCATAACATCATTCCCTTTTATCATTTTTCCAAAAACAGAATAATGACCATCAAGATGTGGTGCAGGCGAAAAGCTAATAAAAAACTGACTGCATTCTGTATCCGCGCCTGCGCTTGCCATCCCCAAAATTCCTTCTTCTTGAAAATTTAAAAATCTCGAAGACTCCATTCTAATAGTATAATCAAGACTTCCATAACCATCCCCTCTTGGACATCCTGCTTGAATGACAAAATTTGGCACAACCCGGTGAACAAATTTATCTTTAAAAAAATCCTTCTGTATCAAATCAATAAAATTTGAGACCGTACCAGGAGCAAATTTAGGATACAATTCTAATTCCAGAACTCCTTTGTCTGTTTCAATCTCAACAGAAATTGTGTCAGACTTTTCAGCCAATAAAGACCAATTAATGGGATGATTAAAAACAGGTATTATTGTATTTGCCTTCCTTTTACCACTTTTAGCCAAGTATTTTTCTAGATCATTATATGTTTCAACATCTCTTGGCAATGACAATAATTTCATGGCCTCTTTGAATGAAGAGTCTGGTTTAAAATAATATTTCAACAGTCCGGATTCCTGATAAAAATGCTCGGCCATTATAGATAGACTGCCCAAATCTGATTTTGCAATAGCTGATTGCAGATGAGTTGAAATAATTTTATAAATGGGGTTTTTGGCACCCTTATAGATGACAGAAAATAATGGATGTTTTGTGCTTTTTAATATAGTCTCTGTAGTAGTTAAGTCTATGATTGCAGCAGGACTTTGTTCTGCTATCCTTATTAGGTATTGAATTTCCTTTGGATCACGCCACAAGCATTTAAGATAAGCTGATTTTTCATATGGATTTTTTGAGGATGCCACTAAACCCTTAATCTGATTAATTAAGATTTCGCGAGTTAACTTTTTATACCCGGGGACAATTCTCAATATTGCATCATACACAACGCTCTTAACTTGCCATGACAAACCGCCTTGTTGAAGTATAGCTCCAAGAGCTTCTTCATGCAATTCGTTACCATTTTCCAAAAAATATTGCGCTCCCAAATAAGCCACATGAATGGAAGGATTTTGTATAGCCTTTAAAGCAAGCCCAGATGCATTACCTGTTTTAAAATTTTGAAGACCTTTTATAATATTAACTTGAATTCTTTGATCTAACCCACGCCTGTATAATTCTTCCAACTCAGTCAAAGCATTCTGACTCCCCACGCGGGCTAATGCCGTTACTAAACACATTCTTACATTGGGATTTTTTTCTTCATAACAAGCTGATTTTATCAAATCAAAATAAGGCTTGGTGTCAATTTCTCTAAACCGTTGGAGACAATGTGCTGCTATTAACCTAGCTTCATCAGAATATTTTCTTTGGGTAGCATATTCGACCAATCTAGGAAAGGATTGCGCACAAAATTTACCTCTTAACCCAAATCTGTAAATTGACAATATCTGTCCGAGAATATAAGCCGTATCTTTAGATTGGTATGATTTTACATTGCAAATCATTTGAAGAGTTGAATCCCCTCCGCATTTGCCAAGGGCTTCAAGTATCATCATATTTGTTTTTAGGAAAAGGCCTGTAGAATCTACGGGTATGAATGCTTTTATCAATTCCTTTTCAGCTGACTGATGTCCTATTTGTCCTAAAGCCCAGACGGCTGCTTGTCTGACCTCTTGAAACGGATCCAACATCAGCTCAGACAATACATGGACAGAAGTTGAATCATGATATGAGCCAAAAGCCTCGGCAGAAAGTATTCTGTACTTCGCTTGCTCATTATTCAAAAATAATTTAAGAGAATCAGAATTCCTTTTGTCCCTAGCTTCAAAAATCTGTTTTACAACAGGGTCTTTAAGTGAATATTCCAAGGAAGAAGAAACATTTTCAATAGGAGGAAAGCATGAATTCAGGGAGCATGCAAGCATTGCGAAACCTAGAATTCTTATCATCATCATTTTTATCTATCAATTGGCTTTATGCCAAACTTATGTTTCATAAGTAAGTTTAAAATTCATCTAATTAATCAATCATGAAAATGTATCACAATTGAAAAATCATTCTGAAAATTATTCTTCAATTATACGCTCTTCGTTGTCCTCTTCTTCAAACTGAGAATTTGGTCTTGCATCCTCATTTTGAACAGGGGCTTCTCGCTCCTTGGCTTTTACACTTTTTGTTGCATGAGGAACTAAGAGTAATCTTTGTTTATCAATCAACTCTCCTGTAACTGAGCAAATACCATAAGACTTATTTTTAATCCTAACCAAAGCCAGCTCAAGGTTTTGAACAAACTGGCGTTGTCTTTCAGCCATTTTGGTCAGAAACTCGATATCTGTATGAATGGAGCTGTCGTCAAACCAATCACCACCTTGCTCATCGGCCATATTCTCCCGCATCTCCATGATCTGCTGCTCTATGCCCTGTAACTCGGATTTGGCACTCACCAATTTTTCATCAATCAGGGCCTTAAACTCTTCTAACTCTTCATCAGAATATCTGGTCTTCATATGTTTGAATTTGCCCGCAAAATTAAGTAGAACTACAATCTTTATTGCTTTTTTAGCGGAATTAATAATATTACTTATTTATTAAATATAAAAATTGTCTATTATCAACTAGTTATAATTATTATAAAAAAAACAATTGATGGTAATGATCAAAATGTATCGCTTTCATTGTTAATCATTTAAGCTTAAACTGGGCGCAGTTAAACGATGGGGGTGAGTTTTGCCAACATTTCTTTTGTCATGGCGGCAAGATTATAATTAGGCTTCCAATCCCAATCTACACGGGCTTCGGAATCATCTATTGACTCTGCCCAAGATTCAGCTATACCTTGTCGAAAATCAGGGTGGTATTCAATTTTAAAATCTGATATACTTTTAGTGATTTCATTGGCAAGTTCACCTGGTGTAAAATCCATTCCAACCAGATTATAACCCGATCGTAAGCTCAACCTCGAACCATCAGCCTCCATCAATTCAATGGTTGCTCGAATAGCATCGTCCATATAAATCATTGGAAGCCTTGTGTTTTCTTTTAAAAAACAGCTGTATTTTTTATGTTTTATTGCCTCATGGAAAATTTCCACCGCATAATCTGTTGTTCCTCCTTCGGGTAGTGATTGCCATCCTATCACACCTGGATATCTAAGAGATCTAACATCGAGACCAAACTTCTTAAAATAATATTCACACCACATCTCTCCGGCAATTTTGCTTATACCATACACTGTGGTTGGCATAAAACTTGCAAACTGCGGGGTATTTTGTTTAGGTGTGCTCGGCCCATAAATTGCTATCGAACTTGGAAAAAAAATGCGCTCTAATTTTCTTTCCACACCAACATCTAAAACATTAAGAAGTCCTTGCATATTAATTTTCCAGGTAAGAGCAGGATTCTTCTCGCCACTTGCAGAGAGTATGGCTGCAAGATGATAAATTTGACTTATCTTGTATTCGTCAACCACTTGTGATATAAGGTCCTTATCCAAGACATCAATTATTAAAAAATTCTTTTGCTTCTCTTTTGGTTCTCTGACATCAGAAGTAATAATTTCATCCGGGCCATACTTGTCCATCAGTGCTTTGGCCAAAACAGTTCCAATTTGACCATTTGAACCCAGCATTAGAATTTTAGCCATATTCAGGGAAGTTTTAGATTTAAAGGGACAAACATAAAAAAAACCATATGTAATTTAGCAAAATCACATATGGTTCTTAAAATAATTCAGCTTGATATTATTTAAGTTTAAAGGTGCCGGTACCTACCAGAAAGCCCTTATTGTAAATTTCAACTTGATACACCCCTTTTTGAAAAGCTCCAGGATTCTCATATTTTCCGCAAACTTCCTGAACGTCATTTTTGTAATTCACATTTGCTTTTGCACTGTACTTAACTTGTTCACCTGTGGCTTCATTTTTAATAATACCTGAACCAGTAGATTCTATGGTTTGGGTTTCTCCAATCGGATTTATAATTCTAATATAGAATGATTCATTACCTGCATCTGCATTTGCATTGTTGGTCGTTTTAAAACAGACTTCAACAAAATCAACATCTTTGGCCTTAGATTTTCCTGATGGCTTCTTACCTTCCTTATTCTGATATCCTTCTGCAGATATTTTAGTCACCGCAATAGAAGATGCTCTGTTAACTTTTCGACTCAAACTCTCCCGTTCTTTACTGAGCGACTCCTTATCTGATGCCAAAGCATTTTTAGCTTCAGCAAGTTGTTGATTTTCAGCGCTTTTCATTTGAAGGTCTTTGGACAAATTTTCTTTTTCAACCGTTAAATTCTGATTAGAGGCCGTCAATGACTGGTTTGCTTCCTTTAATTTGTTAATTTCTGCTACATATTCAGTGAGCTTCGCTTTCATGCCTTCCATCTCTTTTCTAGCGACTCTTAAGTTTTTACTATCCCCTAATAACAAGGTTATTTTCTCCTTTTGCAACCTAAGTTCTTCCTTCTGAACTTCAATACTTTTATTCAATTCCTCGTTATCTGTTTTCATGGTGTTGAGCTCAGCAACCGATTCCTGATATTGTTTTTCAAGCTCAACTTTGGCTTTGTCCAACTCAACAATTTCTGTTTCTTTGGCTAAATTATCCTTTTGCAGTCCTCTGTTGTTTACAAATTGATATACATTAGCACCAAAAAGGGCTAAAATTGCTACTAAAACAGCAGCTTTTAAATTCTGATTTGATCTGTTATCTGTCATAATATCCTATTTGTTAAGACGTAAATTTACTTATTAATGAAAAAACAACCAAAATTATTGTCATTTAATTATTAAACACACTAAATCAATGAATTATGGACACTCGAAAAATCCTATTTTTAGACATCGAAACTGTAAGTTCGGTATCCTCATTTGATCAGCTCAGTCCGGAATGGCGGGACTTGTGGGTCTCGAAATCAAGATATTACCTTACCTCTGAACCACTTAAGTCACCAGCTGAAATCTACAGCGAAAAGGCAGCAATTTTTTCTGAATTTGGAAGGATTGTCTGCATAAGTATTGGTTTTTTCAAAGATGAGGTCTTCCGCATAAAAAGCTTTTTTGGCAATGATGAAAAAGTCATTTTAAGCCAGTTTTTTGATTTGGTTCTTAATCATTATAACAACCCCAATCTTTCCGGATTTTGTGGTCATAACATTAAGGAATTTGACATCCCTTACATTTGCAGAAGAGCAATTATAAATGGGTTGACTCTTCCTGCAATCTTTCAACTGAACAATAAAAAACCATGGGAAATTCAGCATATTGTGGACACAATGGAAATGTGGAAGTTTGGAGATTACAAGCATTTTACTTCTCTTGACTTACTGGCATCCTGCCTCCAATTACCCTCTTCGAAGTCCGATATTAGTGGAAAAGATGTTGGTAGAGTTTATTGGGAGGAAAAAGATTTACCAAGAATTTCTGAATATTGCATGAAGGATGTTATCCTGACCGCAAGAGTATACTTAAAACTAAAGTCTGGAAATAATTTATTGGACAATTCCATCTTGTACATTAAAGATTAGGGATTTTAAATTAGAAAGATGCTTTAAGACACAACGCTAAATTGTGACGAGTTTAATATTTATACATAAATTATTAAATACAAATACATTACACTTATAAATAAATTATATATGTAGTTAATTTGAACAGTAATATTATTTACATTATTTTTACAGTTACACCAAAAACTAACTATTGACAGATGAAGCAAAACATAGTTTTTATCATTTTATTTTTAGGCATAATTGGTTCAAATTCTGCACAAGATTGTATAGAAACAATAAATAATAGCTTATCCATCGTATCTAAACAGAATTTTGGTGGAGCTGATTGCCTATTCACCATTCGCTTTTGTTTAAAAAAATCTACCACTGATGCAAAAACTGTTGAATTTGCAGTTAACCACACATATGGTACAATGACCAGGGTTAAAAATATTGAAACCCTCCCTGTAGGAACAGTTTTTTGTGAAGATTTTACATTTGTGGCTGAGTGCAATTCTACGGCTTCTTTTCTTGCAGAAGGAAAGAGGTCTAATTTAACTGTTTGTGGAGTGATATCAGATTTTTTGATACTGCCTATTCGGTTAGTGGACTTTACTGCCGAAATTTCTAAAAATGGAAGCATTGAAATCAGATGGCAAACTGCAGTAGAACAAAATGTCTCTCATTTTGTAATTGAAAAAAGTTTTGATGGCAGAAATTTTAAGGATTTTCAAAAGGTAAAAGCAGCTGGCAATTCTAATGTATTAAAGAACTATTATATTGAGACCTTGCCTACAAATATAAATTTGGTTAATTACTTTAGATTAAAAATGTTTGATCTGGATGGATCCTACACAATTAGTAAAATTGCTAGCACCAAAAATGATAGAGCCAAGAAGTTGCGCATCTATCCCAATCCAGCTTCAGGTGTTTTAGTTGTTGAAGCAAGAGAAAATCTATCTCCTCAACTTTCTAAAATAACTGACCTCAATGGTAAAATAATTAATTGTCCAATCTTGAATGATCCATTAACTTTTGACATCAGCCAATTACAACCTGGTGTATATTTCTTGTTTGTTAATGAAGAAATTCAAAAATTTATTAAAGAATAGGTCTTTAGAAATTAAGTTAATTGTTAAGTATTTTTACTTTGGTTTTCTAAAAAATAATTGATCGTATTTTCTTTCTATTAATTTTTCTCCAATTAGTTCTTCTAACAATAATTCAACTTCTTCCTTTTTATTACTTGGAAATAAGTGAAACAGCTCTACTAGGATCATCGTAGATTTGGTTTCTAATTTTTGTAAAATAAATTTTTTCCATTCAGTTTTAAGTTCAGAATTAATGGTCGAATTTTTCCTTCCAATGCAATTGTCGCATATTCCACAATCCTCCATTCGATTTTCTCCAAAATAATTCATTATAAAAAATTGTCTGCAGTGACTTGTAGATAAATATTCAAGCAAGGAATTAACTCTTTTATTAAAAGCAGATTTTCTAATTTTCAACCATTGTTCATCAATATCAATTTCTTTAGAGGGTATTCGCTCTAGCAAAAGTTGAATCCTAGGATTATCAGATTGAGGCAAATATTTGATTATTCCTGAATTATGCAATGAGGTCAGAATATTTATAATCATTTTATTTGAAAGCCCGGTAATTTTAGACAATTGAAGTTCCTGAATTTTTACAGTGACGCTAAAAATCCCTTCATATAAACGGAGGATAGATTTAATTAATATTTCAATTTGTGGCTTCCCTTCATAAATTCCAAACAATTCTTCAGAAGAAACCAAAATCTGCATTTGGCTTGGATGATGAAACGCTTCTGACAAATACAAATAACCGGATTGTTCAAGATTTTTAAGACATCCTATAGTTTTATTCAATTCTAACTTATACCGATTGCAAAAACTGACAAGATCAAAATCAACACTGTCAACCATGGTCGAACCAACCGCTAAATCAAGGGTGTAACTCAAACATTGATACACATATCGAATTTCTTCAATAGATGGAAATGAAATTTCATATTGTATTTGAATGCGTCGAATGTCTTTTTGGTGATACAACAATACCCCATAAGCCTTAGAACCATTTCTACCTGCACGCCCCACTTCCTGAAAATATTCCTCAAGACTATTAGGTAAGTCAGCATGAATTACCACAGATACATCAGACTTGTCTACGCCCATGCCAAATGCATTGGTACAAACCATTACTCGAATTTTATTTTCTATCCAGGACTTTTGTCTTTCGTTTCTGGATTCCACTGGTAAACCAGCATGATAAAATCCGGCACTTATACCTTCCCTCTGCAAATCATTGCAAATCTCAACAGTCTGCCTCCTGTTTCTAACATAGACTAAAGCAGAAGTCTTCAATTTTTTAAGTATATGAACGATTTCTGAAGATTTGTTTTCCTGTTCTCTTACAACTAGCGAAAGATTCTCTCTTTTAAAACTTGATTTAAAAATCTTGGCTGTTGGAATCCCCAATTGCTTAAGTATATCGAGTTGTACCTCATCTGTGGCTGTTGCAGTAAGCGCAAGTATTGGACAATTAAATAAAGATCTAAATTCATTGATTTTCAAATAAGCAGGTCGAAAATCATATCCCCATTGGGAAATACAATGTGCTTCATCTACCGCAATAAAACTGATTTTAAAATTAATTATTGATTCTCGAAAATTTTGATTGAGAAGTCTTTCCGGTGAAACATACAACAATTTATTTGCTCCTCTTCTGGACTGGTCTAAAATTCTTTCTACTTCTTTATAACGCAATCCTGAGTGAATAAACTCTGCAGTTACTCCCCTCAGTTTCAATTGATTTACTTGGTCCTGCATCAAGGCAATTAAAGGTGAAATCACCACACAACAACCCTCCATGCAAAGTGCCGGAACCTGGTAACAAAGAGATTTTCCTCCGCCTGTAGGCATGAGTGCTAAAGCATCTCTAGATCCAATAATTGATTCTATTACTTCCCCCTGAATTGATCTGAATTCTTCAAATCCCCAGTACTTTTTAAGGATCTCCTTGGGGCTGGGTTTCAACATTACTTTATCTGAATTTTGGACAACTTATAGCCTTCTTCTTAAATCTATCAGAATCCCCTTTAAATGGAGAATTAAAATGATAACTTATCCCAATCGAACCTGATTGGATCCAATCATTGTCAGATGAATTGGCTCTCTGACTCCCTCCGGTTGCCTTAATTTTATTTCCCAATTCTGCTGCAAGTAAACCATTTTGCGCTTTTAATTCATCATAATCCACATAATTCGTTGAAGCATCATCCAAATAGTCAGTATTGGTTTGTCTCCAAAGAAATTCAACTGTTAAAGATAAATTTGGACTAAAAAAATATCTACCACCAAATCCAAATGTCAAGGCTTTCGAATCTAATTTATATGGTTCCGCATACCCCTTCATCCCTTGACCTTCAGTCCCCAATGGTTTGAGTTCAACCCATTGATCTTGGTACTTTGCTTTTGGATTAAAATTAAAATAACTCAACCCCAATGTCAAGTATGGATTCCATCGCTTTTTCTGTTGAAATAATATCCCACTTAAGTTGATTTGGCCCAAAATATCGACATTGTGGATGGCTGTTCTAAATTGAAGATTTCTCTGAATTTGCCATTCTCTTTTTGATTTTAAATCGGAACCTTCCACTACCATGTAAAGGTATTGGACTTTAGCCGCCAAAAAATCATTCAGTTCATATCGGACATTAGACCCAATTCCTAAGTTGGTCTGTTTTATAGCAATTATTGAGTTTTCGGTTAAGTCGCCACTATAATTAGAGCCGACTAAGGATAGTCCTATGTCTATAGTTTGGGCGGAAAGCTTCATTCCGGTCAACCATAAAACAAGCATTAAACTTCGCACCATATTGTAAAAATATCATTTACACATGCTTATATCAGCATCTTAAATATTATTATTAATGCAAATATATAATATTTAATTTTGTTGTTAGAAACTTAATTAGGCGCTCTTAAAAATCAAAAAACATCATATATGAATTTTCTTACATATAATTAAATTACATCTATATATAATATTGTTTATCAATTACATATAAAATTAAATTGAATAATTTAACAACTTTTGAAAACGATAAATATTATTTGACATTTCAGTCCTTTATTTATTTGATAAAATCTCATAAGTTTTGATAAACTGCTCAACAAGCAGGACATTTTTACGTTTCTTATCCTGTACATTCATATAAAATTATGCAACCAAGACTTCTCAAGTGCTTTTCACTTTTTACATTAACCTGTCTAATATCGTTTGCGGTACATGCTCAAAGCGAAATTCCAAAAAATTGGTTTCACTTAGATCCTACCAAAGACGGTTTCAATGGAGTGAGCTCTCAAAAGGCTTATGAAGAACTATTGAAAAATAAAACAGCCAAACCAGTGATTGTTGCTGTTTTAGATTCCGGAGTAGACCCGGAACACGAAGACCTTAAGCCTATCATGTGGATCAATCATGCAGAGATTCCGGCAAATGGGATAGACGATGATTCAAATGGCTATGTAGACGATATCCATGGGTGGAATTTTATAGGTGGAAAAAATGGAAATGTGGGGGCAGATACGTATGAGACAACCAGACTTTATGCAGCATTGCGATATAAGTATGAAAATGCAGATCCCGACAAGCTAAATTCAAAACAGAAAAAAGAATACAGCAAATTTTTAAAATACAAGGACAATGTTGAAAGTCGGCGAGCTACAGCCAAATCGAATCTAGAAGGTATGTTGGCTTCACAAAATCAAGTAAAATCTGGTTTGGACGCAGTGTCCAACGCTTTGGGAGCAAAACCATTAACCATGGAAAATCTTAATTCCATTGAAGACAATGATTCAAAAAAATTGGCGATTGGGATAAGCATTGCCAGAAACATTTTAGAAAATGAACCTCAATTAAGTACTGCTGAACAATTAAAAAAATTTATAGAAAATGAATATGCAGAGGGAATTGGACAATTTTCCAAAGAACTCGAATTCAACTTTAATCCTGACTACAATTCAAGAAAAATAGTAGGCGATGATTACAATAATGTTAAAGAACGATTTTATGGCAATAATGATGTGAGAGGACCCGATGCCAAGCATGGAACTCATGTGGCTGGCTGTATTGCAGCTGTCAGAAATAATGGCAAAGGTATGGATGGCATTGCTGATCAGGTAAGAATCATGAGTGTTCGATGTGTCCCGGATGGCGATGAAAGAGATAAAGATGTCGCAAACGCTATAAGATATGCAGTTGATAATGGCGCCACTATTATCAACATGAGTTTCGGAAAAGGCGATTCACCTAACAAAGACGAGGTTGATGCTGCAGTGAGATATGCAGAATCAAAAGATGTATTAATTGTACATGCATCAGGAAATGGGTCAGCTGATATTGACAAAGTAGACAACTTTCCAAATAAGTATATTAAAAAAAGAAACCTGTTTGGATCTCGTTCTGTATCCAACTGGATAGAGGTGGGAGCCTTGTCTCCTTATCAAGGAGAACAAATGGTGGCAGGTTTTTCTAATTATGGAAAGAAAAATGTTGACTTGTTTTCACCCGGAATGGTAATATATTCAACAATTCCTGACAATGGTTACGAAAATATGCAGGGCACTTCTTTTGCAAGTCCCATTGCGGCGGGTGTTGCAGCGCTTATTAGAAGTTATTATCCAAATCTTACTGCCAAGCAGGTCAGAAAAATCCTAAGAGAATCAACCGTAAAAAGTAAAATCGAAGTAACTCGTCCAGGAAGGGGGAATGCAATTAAATTTGCAGATCTATCCAGCACTGGTGGGATGATAAATGCTTACAATGCACTACAACTGGCATCCACTACTAAGGGGAAGAAGAAAAGTAAAGATTTAAAAGGCTATTACAACAACAACTCAGATAGTAAACCAAGGACATAAAAGTGTGGTAAGATTGGTTTAAAATGACAGAAATCATTCCTCTTTATGGGCAAAGTGGTGTAGCTAAATTTGAAGCCTCTATTTGATTATTTTTCTTCGAAGAATCCAGTTTTGGTATTTTTTTGAACTTTATCCCAATCAAAATATCTCCCATTCATTACAATGTAAATGCCCGGTTTAAGTGATTGTACAAATGCAAGAGCACTTCCAAGATTGAAAAAACCATCAGATGAATTACCAAAGGCATATGGAATCATAGCTCCGGTAAGCACAATAGTTTTTCCAATGATTTTTTCCTTTGCAAGGGCTTCAGCTGTTTTTACCATGGTATCTGTTCCATGTGTAATTAAAATATGGCTGGAGGTTGTTTTCTGACAATTGTGTAGTATGATTTCACGGTCAGAGTCTGTCATCTCAAGACTGTCCACCATCATCAGTGTCTTTACATCCAAATCTAATGAACATCTTCCCCTTTCCAAAATTTCATTTAAATGCGTGTCCTTAAAAAAGAGTTGGCCTGATACAAAGTTATACTCCTTGTCAAAAGTACCCCCTGTTACAAATATTTGGATCTGTTGTGTCATGAAGTTTTTTATTATTAGAAAATTAAATGCGTACTACCCCACTTTCCCTTAGCCACCAGATGACAAAAATAATTAGTAAAAATGAAAACAAAAGTAAGCTGATTTTTATCCAAGATAAAGGTTTATCTCCGATTACCTTTCCTGTTTGTCCATTTATTAAAACATGGTAAATTCTTCCATTGTACTCATATGAACTTAACCACAATGGTAAATATATATGCTTAAAAGTTTGATTGGATAAAGTGGTTTGAACACTGAGGTTTCTTTGAACATTTCCTCCAAGTTGTGCAGCACACATGTGCCTGACCTGCTCATAAACCATTGCCTCTGCCAAGGGATAAGAAGTGCGTATGTCTTGATTGTATACTTCTGCCTGCCAACCTAATAAATATCGCTTATCAAAATTGACCATTTCCGTCAATTTATAACCTGATACTTTTTCCCTATATCTAGAATCAATACGATCTGAAGCTGCCACCAAAATGTCATCAAAAAAATGATTTAAGTTTCCTGATCTGTATTCCCACCTGATTTTAGTGACTGGCTGAGATTGCATTTTGCCATTCACGTAAACATTCTGATAGGTCGTATATTCATACCCCGCCTCTCCACACCATTGAGCATTTGTCTGAAAGTCAAAGGTCCAAAATGGAATATAAATTCCCTGCAAATGATCTAAAGTTGAAGTTTTGCTTAAGCCCGATGGGTGGAACCATCCCTGTCCTAACCAAATCTTGAATTTTTTCTCCGCTTCTCTTTTTCCTAAATAGAATGGAACAATCCCAACCGGTTTTATCAATTTTTGTAAAACAGCTTCTTCGTGAATTTTCTCAGAATTACAAAAAGGGCAATTTACTTTCAACTGTTCATGAAAAATTGAAAATTTAGCTCCACATGAATTACAATTCAATAATTTTTCAGAATTAATATCAAAATTTAATTCTTCAAATTGATCCTTTTGAAGGTCTAAAATAGTTTCAGCTATTTGATCGTTTCCTACAGGAAGATCTTCTGAGAATCCACAGTATTCACATGTCAAGTGTTTTGAGTCTGGCGAATAAACCACGGAACCTCCACATGAAGGGCACTTAGGACTATATATACCGGACAACTCAACCATTTAGTTCGTAAGCCGCCTACTATAACCTTGCTAAAAGTTCTTTCTTTTTCTCTTCGAATTCGGCATCTGAAAGCAATCCTTCCAATTTTAACTTTCCCAATTCCCTAATGGTGTCCATAATTTTCTCCTTTTCCGAAAGACCTGTTGAAACCGATTGCGCAGATTGCATTTGATTGTTAATTGCATTTCCAAGGTTAGCGCCCATATTCATTCCAATAAAAGCACCAGTTGTTCCTTGGTTTTCGGCAGCTTTCTGAATAGCCTGACTTGCTTCAAATTGAGTCAATCTGTTCAGGTCCTGTGCCATATTCATGTTGGTTATTTTGTCATAGAAAGCTTCAACTTCTTCTGGCAGACTTATACTTGTGACAACGTATTTAGTAAGGGTTATACCGAATTGATCAAAGTCATCTTGTAATAACGGCAGTACTTTATTCCCAATTTCCGAATAATTGGAAACCATGTCCATTACTGAAACTTTTGATTCTGCAAGAGCTTCGGCAAATTTTGGGGAAATAAAATCCCGCATGGTAGCTTCAATTTCTTGTTGCCTGACCAAAGGCTTATTACCTGCAAACTCTTTAAAAAACAACACCGGCTCCTTTATTCTAAGCATATAAGTACCAAAAGCCTTGACTCTCACCTGTCCAAACTGAGAATCTCTCATGATGATAGGATTTGGGGTTCCCCACTTAAATTGGGTAAAACTTTTTAGGCTTACAAAATATACATCACACTTAAAAGGAGAGTTAAAGCCCATTTGCCAATTTTTCAATTTCGTAAGCAAAGGCATATTTTGCGTTTCCAAAGTGTAAAGTCCTTCCTGAAAAACATCCGCTATTTGGCCTTCATTTACAAAAATAGCAACTTGGCTAGGTCTAACTGTGAGGGCAGCTCCGTATTTAATATCAGCTTGTTTGTCCGGAAATTTATACAGTACAATCTCCCCATCAACATCTACCCAATCGATGGATTCAACAAACTCATTCTTTAAAAAGTCGAAAATTCCCATACTTACAATTTTTGAATTAATGATATTGAAACACAGTTTTAAATTCAATCGTTCCCACAATTTAATTTAAAAGAACTTTGGTTTCTATCTTTTTATCAGTGTTTATAGTTCTCGGTCTTCCGATTTAATTAAAAGTTACCTGATTTGATCAAAGTATAAAATATTGTTCCTCATACGTTTAGAATAGGTATTTGGCATGTTTTTTGAATCATTCAAGGAGTGCCGTCCCAATACTTGGAGCGACAAAGTTTATTTAACTAATTATCAGACTTTTATGAAACTTTTCAACTTGGTTTGGTTGGTTCTTTCTCTCACCATTACAACAAATTATGGTCTAAAGGGACAATGCGCCAAAGGAAACATATACATCACCAAGTTCATGGCTACATCAGGTCTGGGAACGTACGAGAGCCCAGCTCAAGGAACTATAGATTTTGAATTCTGTTTTAAATTGGATGGCTTTTTTGAAGCCTCTACCAATTGGGTTCATGGTATTTTCATGGCTTTTGATGACTTACAATCGGGAGTTACCTATTTTGAAGGACCCACAGGAACGCAAAACACCCAATATGGAAATAGAAGATGGATTTACATTGATTCTATCAAAGCCCGAAATTTTGACTTGCCGGGACCCGGATTTTATGTAGATGACAATGACGGCAATCCGAGAACAAACTATGGAGATAACGGTATTGGTACTCCAAATGCAAAATTTCCGGATTTGGATCCGTTCTGTTTTAAAGCTCAATACAAATGTGGTTCAGCCAATCTACTCAGACCTGTGATTCGTGTAACCGGAGATGGAACAACCGGTGGATGGAAGAACCCTTCATGCCCTGGCGACATTTTTAAAGCTACCAGCGGAGGACCAAACGGAAACGGAATCATTATTGTATGTGGTCAAGTCCTACCACTGGAATTGATTTCCTTTAAGGTATTGCAGGAGGACGGGCATAATATTTTACAATGGCAAGGTATCGCTGATCATAATTTTTCACATTATATCGTAGAAAAAAAATCTAATTCAGAAATTGAATTTTCACCCATCCAAATGCTTGCACTCCAACCGGGCACATCAGAAAACAGCATACATTCTTTGAGTTTTGAGGACGATCAAATAATCGAGGGAACTACATATTATCGCTTGAAAATGGTTGACAAAGATTTAACCTTCAGCTATTCACAGGTTATCAGTGTCAGAACTCTAGAAACAGGATCATCATTGAGTTTAAATCTATATCCTGTGCCCGCATTTGATTTTTTAAATCTGGATATTTTGGGGCAAACTGAAAGGACTGATCATTATGTGGATATTTACAGCCTGAATGGAAAGAAGTTAAAAAGTCAGGTCTTAAGAGCCGTAGAATCAAAAACCTCTTACAAAATTAGCATCCAGGATTTACCGAAAGGAGTCTATTTTGTCAAAATCACTTCCAACCCCAACACGGCAGAAGAAAATATTTTTAAATTCATTAAAGGGTAATTAAGTTATCTGGATGCCTTAATGTATCAAGTGATCTGCACAATAGGTTGAGGCAAAGGCTTCCGGCTTGGCCTTAAAAATAAAACCCATGGAAAGTATGTACCCTGTAGCTTCACGCAGTGCTGCATTCGATTTAAAATTTGGGTCAGTGTTAATATCCGCGTGAACTTCAAGTGGAATTTGGTAAGTGTCCAGCAATTCACACATTGAGTAAGCCACTTCAACTGATTTGGACACCTCTGTCATCATCCTTTGATTCAATCCCATTTTACGATACACCTCTGATAAGGCAACCAACATGAATCCTCCCTTCCCTTCTCTCAAGAACACTACCACCGTGGCAAATTCAATTTTTTCAACACAAACCCTGGAATCTGTTCCAACACAAACTTTAAGTTTATATCCAAGATTTTTCTCTCTTTGAATTATTTCTTCAACTTTTTCCAAAAGAGGCTGTTTAATCACATCACCACTGAAACTTCTCCATTCCATAGTCTATATTTGCAACTTAATTAAATCGAGATTTCAACATTTTTTTAATTACGCTAAATTTTTAAATAATCATTTTGGTTTACCATCCAAAGGACTCTACCCCAAATTAAACCATTCTGTTAAGTACGGACAAAATATGTTGATCTAATATATGACAATAATTAATAAATAAAACTATTATAAATCCAAATTTAAGATTCTTAATAATCATGGACAATATTAATAAAATGAAACTATTATTAATTTTTACTGCGGTTCTACTGATAAATTTTACTTCTTGTAAGAATACCAAAGAAGACTCCTCACATAAAACATCAGGCAACCACCTTAGTGGTGAAATTTCGCCTTATCTTCTCCAACATGCGCACAATCCTGTAGATTGGTATCCATGGAAAGATGAAGCACTTAAAATTGCTGCGGACACCAGAAAGCTGATGATCATTAGTATTGGGTATTCATCTTGCCATTGGTGCCATGTAATGGAAAGAGAATCATTTAGTGATACTGCAGTCAGTAACGTCATGAACGCACATTTCATTTCTATTAAAGTTGACCGTGAAGAACGACCGGATGTGGACCAAATCTATATGAACGCCTGCCAAATAATCAATTCAGGCGCTTGCGGATGGCCATTAAATGCCATTACGCTTCCTGACGGCAGACCAGTTTGGGTAGGGACTTATCTGACCAAAGACGAATGGCTGAGATTGCTGAAAAATATGCAGGATGTTTATGCTGAAGATCCAAATGAATTGGAAAAAATGGCGATGCAAATTCAAAGCCATCTGAGTGTGGATTATTCACGATTTGGCACTACAACCCAAACAGTAGGTTCAGAAAAAATTTTAAAAAACCTTTATGACAAAACTATTCAATCCCTGGACTTTGTCCATGGCGGAAAGAAAAGCAGCCAAAAATTCCCACTACCTCCGTTGATGAGAAGTTTGCTTGAATACCAACATTATTCAAAGAATCCCCAACTGGATAAATTCATTTCCACGACACTTGACAAGATGGCTGATGGTGGAATTTATGATCATTTAGAAGGTGGCTTTAGCAGATACACAGTGGACCCGGAATGGAAGGTTCCTCATTTTGAAAAAATGCTTTATGACAACGCTCAATTGATCAGTCTTTATTCATTTGCTTATCAAAAGAATGGCAATGAAAAATATAAATCAGTCATTGAAAAAAGCTTGGATTTTGTCAAGAATAATTTAACCAACCAAGATGGTTCATTTTATTCCTCCTTAGACGCAGAAACCGAAGGCGAAGAGGGGAAATTCTATGTTTGGACAGAAAAGGAAATCAACGATGGATTAGGCGCAGGTAGTGACCTTGAAATCTTTAAATACACTTACGGTATTAAAGAAGCAGGCAACTGGGAAAAAGGAAAAAACGTATTGTTTACTGTCGTTGATGTAAAATCCACCGCAAAAAAATTCAAAAAATCTGAATCTGAAATTTTACAATCACTTAATGATTCCAGAAATAAACTAATTAAAGTAAAATCCAATCGAAAAAAACCTAAACTTGATGACAAAATCCTAACAGCCTGGAACTCTCTAATGATAAGGGCGTGTATTGATGCATCGGCAGCATTGAATAATAAAGAATACTTGAACTCCGCCATAAAAGCAGCGGATCTGATAAAAAACAGAATGTGGGATCCTCAAAATGGCTTATATCGCAATTTTAAAAACGGTCAAAAAAATATAAATGGATTTTTGGAGGATTATAGCTTCACAATCGACGCTTTCATCAGATTGTACGAAATGAGTTTTGATGAATCATATTTGTTATTCGCAAAACAACTGACCGATGTAACTATTCAGAATTTTTCTGATCAGAATAATGTATTTTTTTACTTTAATTCAAAATTAGATAAACAATTAATTTCTAGAAAAATGGATTTCGAGGACCAGGTGACCCCTTCTGCAAACTCAGTGATGGCTGATAATCTATATCGTTTAGGCTTGTTTTTTTACAACAACGAATACTTGGAAAGAAGTAAAAAAATGATCCTTAGTGCAACCGAGAATTTTGGAGAAGGCCAAACAGAATTTTATTCAAACTGGACAAGACTCTATATCTCACTATTAAAACCTTACTATGAAGTTGCAGTTGTAGGACCAAACTCCAAAGAATTACGGAACGAATTGGCAATGACTTTTCTTCCTTCAGTCATACTTCTTGGAGGCACAACAGAAGGAACTCTTGAATTATTGAAAGACAAGTTACAGGAAGGTAACACGTTTATTTATGTTTGCAGAAATAAAGTGTGCAAAATTCCGGTAACGAATGCTGCTGAGGCTTTGAAACTGATAGACTAAAGCGTGGTTAAAAAAATAATTGGGTCAGCACTGGCAATTTCACGGTTTTTACTCTTGGTATTAACCATGGCTATTTTTACAGGTTTTGGTTTTATCTTAATTTACACAAGATTATTCAAACAACAACTTGCATTTAAAATTAGAACGATATGGTGCAAACTGGCATGTTCTATTTTAGGAATTAAAATTTATAAAACAGGTCACCTTGACGTATCTCAACCACAACTATACGTAGGAAATCATCGATCGCTCATTGACCCTGTAGTAATCTTTTCATTTTTAGACAATGGTTATGCAGTAAGTAAATCAGAAGTAGAAAAATACCCTCTTATTAGTCAAGGTGCAAAATTATCCGGAGTGATCTTTGTTCATCGAAATAATACGGAGAGTCGATTTTTAGCTAAAAACTCAATTCTTGAAAACTTAAATAATAATCGTTCTATTCTGATTTTTCCGGAAGGCACCATAAGCATCACGAGAGAGTTACTTCCATTCAAAAAAGGCTCTATTGAATCAGCAGTTGCAGCAGGCAAAAAGGTATCATTCTTCGCAATTGAATATATGAATCCAAAAAAAGAGATTTCTGGTGGAATGAACATTTGCTACAACAATTCATTACCACTTTTTCGAAGTGGAAAACCGAAGTTAGAATTCATTTTTTTGATTCCGAGATTCCTACTGATCCTTTAAACTTTACAGAAAAAATGAGCACTAAAATTCAAGAAAAATTATTTGATTTTCAAACTAATTGGCAAAATGAAAACATTCCGGATTTACTCAGGTAAAAAATCCAAAGATACGGAATTGACACAATGACGTAATCCTGTAGGTGTGAAGCCTTCTCCTTCAAACACATGGCCTAAATGTCCACCGCACTTTGCACAAACTATTTCAACCCTGTAACCATCGGCATCAGGTATCCTCTTGACTGCTCCATTGATTTCTTCATCAAAACTAGGCCAACCACATCCTGAATGAAACTTGGCGGCAGATCGATATAAAGGTTCGTTACATTGTCTACATGTATAAACTCCCGCCTCAAAATGGGATTCATATTTTCCAGAAAATGGAAACTCTGTTCCCTTGTTCAGGATCACTCGCTTTTCTTCTTCATTAAGATTATTGAATTCTGAGGCCTGCATACAGGAATATTTTATTTTAATTGATAATTAGTACATTTTGTCAAAAATAGACAGATTGAAATCTGGCAATTGACTACTTTTTTAAAAGTCCCTGATATTTTTCCCTTAATTTAATCAGTTTAGGTGCTATTACAATTTGACAATATCCGGCATCTGAATTCTGCTTATAGTAATTTTGGTGATAGTCTTCTGCCGGATAAAATATATCGGCTTTTGTTATTTCAGTAACAATTGGATCATCCCAAAATTTAGTTGCGACCTCAGCCTTAGACTTCATTGCCACTGCTTTCTGCGCCTCATTTTGATAAAATATTGCAGATCTGTACTGGGTTCCCTTGTCAGCTCCTTGTCTGTTCAGGGTTGTTGGGTCATGAGTGGACCAAAACACTTCCAATAACTGATCCAAAGAAATTATTTGAGGGTCAAACAAAACCTCAAGAGCTTCAGCATGCCCGGTCATTCCACCACAGACTTCGTGGTAATCCGGATTCTTGGTTTTGCCCCCTGTATAACCAGACTTTACTTGATAAACCCCCTTCAAATCCTGAAAAACCGCCTCAACACACCAAAAGCATCCTGCAGCTAGTATAATCGTATCCAAGCCAGAGGGATTTATTTTTCTTCCGACAAAACTTCTTTGATTTCCATAGTTGGTATAGGGTTTTGAACTTCTTTTACAGGCTGAGGAGCGCTACAAGCCTTCATCTGAAAAATGAGGGCGGTGATGGCAATTAACTTAATCATGGGAATAAAACGAAAAAATTTGATTTTAGTTTAAGCATGAAATTTAAGAAAATCTTTGAAAATTAAGAAAATAGTCTTACCTTTGCGGCCTCATATCGCGGAGTGGAGCAGTTGGTAGCTCGTCGGGCTCATAACCCGAAGGTCGTAGGTTCGAGTCCTGCCTCCGCCACAAAAATTTAATTAAGACTGTAATACAATTAAATATGTATTATGGTCTTTTTTAATTTAAATACTTTTCACTTGCCATTTGGTGTACTTTTTAGTCAACTATTTGGTGTATCGGACTTTTAGTGAACCCTCCCATTTTGGATGCTTTAAATCATTTCTATATGAAAATTGGAAAAGCATCTTATTACTTCTTTTTACGAAATTCTAGAATAAATTCCAAAGGAAAAGCTCCTATTCATTGCAGGATTAAAATCATGAATGAAACAAAGGTTATGTCAACAGGAGTTATGGTTGAGCTTAAAAATTGGAATAATTTGACTTTAACAGTAAACCAGAAAAGGGACCCCATTTCATTTCTGATTATTGAAAGGTGGAGAGTTCTACTTTTAAAAACTTTTACGAAGGCATTTTTGGATAACGAAATACCAAATCTAAACCAAGTATTGGTGGATTTAGGAGTAAAAAAGGAAAATATAAATCCAGTTGGTTTTGTTGAAGTTTATAAAATTTATCTTGAAGGAATCCAAAAGCAAATAAATCAAAACTATACCCTAAGTACATTTAATAAATTCAAAACTATTTACAACCATCTGAAAGAATACCTAATTAAAGTTCATAATCAAAAAGAAATATTGTTAAAAGAATTAAAAATAAGGCATCTTTTAGAATTTGAGGAATACATGACAATTGATCTAAAACTTAAACAAATTACAATCAACAAGTCTATCCAGCGACTAAAATCAATTATTAAATATGCCATCGCACATGAGTATCTTGATAAAGATCCTTGGATGGCATTCAAATCCAAGCCTGTTCATATAAACATAAAGTATCTTACAAAAAAGGAATTACAAAAGCTTGAGGCAATTATTCTAGAGGACAACAAATTAAATAAAGTTAGAGATATTTTTATTTTTGCATGCTATACCGGATTTGGGTACTCTGAATTAAAACAATGTTCAATAAAAGGTCTGGAGGAAAAAAGTTCCATATTATGGCTTTCTGTAATTAGACAAAAGACAAAAAAAATCCAAAAAGTTCCACTGCTTCCAAAGGCTCTGAAAATTTGGACTAAATATGGAGGTAAACTCCCAGTAATGTCTAATCAGAAAATGAACCAATATTTAAAGGATATTGGTAAAATCTGCGAATTTGAAACTCCTCTGACTACTCATTTAGCCAGGAAGACTTTTGCAAGCACTGTATTATTAGGTAATAATGTTCCAATTAAGGTAGTGAGTAGTCTGCTTTCACACTCTGATTCAAGGATAACGGAAAAGCATTATGCTGAAATTCAACAAGATGTTCTTACTGAAGAAGTCCTCAAATTATTCAAGCTATAAGTGCCAAATTTACATTTTGCATATAATAAAATAATGTAAATTTGGGTTGGGCAACCTTACTTTTGAAATGGCCAAATTAATAAATTACAAAACTCACACGCCTAAGGCTTTAAACTCCATTACAATTGACTTTAAGGATCTTACTGAAAGGATCTTAGGCACTAGAATGTTTTATTGCAGTGTGTTAAATTATAAACCACTAACCATAGACCCTAAGACAGGTTATGTTACTAAGGATATTGAAACAGGGTTTGATAAAGATTTGAAAGAAATATTAATAATTAATGCCGGTGTAGGTCAAGGGAAGACCACAGCTATATATAATATCATTTCCAAGCTTGCAAAAGACCCTAAGAACCTAATAATAATGGCGAGTCCATTCAAAATACTTGTCAATAAGGATTTCGATGAATTGTCAAAACGCATTAGACCCAATTATATCCAAAACTATGAGCAAATACAAAATGCGCCATGGACAATAAGTAAGGCAGATATAATCAAGAAATTTATAGCAAGAAAAAGGGTTCATATTACAACAATAAATAGCCTATTGGGTAATCCAGGGAGATTGCTTTTTTCAATCTAATAGAATGAAATGTTATATTGAAGAAGTTCATAAGCATGCTGAGAAGGCAAAAAAAAGAATATTTTTATTTATAGATGAAATACACGAGAGTCCAAATAATTTTAGTACAGAATATGTTTCTAGCCTTTTGAACAGGATCAATATTTATCATAAAATCATCATTTCCTCAGCCACCTATACAGAATCTTCGATTGAGGTATTGAAATTGTTATCATCTTTAAGGGTTGACCATCCCAGAATAATGACTTCAATTAGGGTAAAAAGTGTTCACCAAAGTGATTTAAAACTTGTGTTCCTTGATAAAAATATTTCAAGTGAAAGAATCCAGCCATTAAGGATAATCGAGCAATTAATTAATGAACGAAAGATTTCAAATTTTCACATTTTTTCTTATAGTAGAAAAATAGCAGAGCAACTTGCAAATAAGAAATGGTTTGGAAGCAAAGCTGTCAATTTATGTACAAGTATAGATAAGAACCCATTTGATCCGTCTAAAATTAACATTGGAACCACATTTAAATCTGGAGTTAACTTACCCCCTGGTGATTCTTTTTTTATAATAATGCCCCCTGTTTCTAAAAATTATAACTATAAAAATAATTTAGGTGTATTTTCAGAAGGAGTGCCTGCAATTGTGCAATCTTTAGCAAGAGCAAGATCAAATAATACAATCTATGTAATTCTTCCTAGAATAGGTGATCACATTGTTTCAAAATCAAATGGTTACATGCATGAACTTAAAAAATTTATGCCTTCTATGATAATTGAAAATGCTGAAAATTATATTCCTCTAAATAAAGAGGAAAATTCTGTGACTTCATATATTTCTAGAGCATCGCAGGATTCTGAATATTTAAAAAATAAATTGAATAGTACTGCAAAACTGATTCTTTCAAATATGGCTTCTCGAATTAAGCACAATGATTATTTACAAGAAGAGTTAAATTTGGATGAATTGCTTTCCGAGGTATTTAATTTATTTCCAAGCCTTTATGAACGTAAAATTATAAAAGCACAACAGTATCTCGTTTCTAAGCATCTGTCCAGTGGAAAATATGCCACCCCATATTTAATTTGGGCAGCATATCATAATCAATTTACCAATTGTACTTTAAATGAGATTATAGTACAAGAGAAAATTAGTGTGAAGGTGGATATTCGTAAAGTTTCTTGTGCGGCTGATCTCAAGCATTTTATAGATAAGGAGTATTGCAAAACCTGCACTGAATTATATGATCTTGATATTTCCTCTATTTATTCTGAAATAAGATATGCCTTTACAAAGTTTGTAAAGGAAGGAACTGAAATTAATTCCAAAGTCGCCTTAGATGGTGTAGCTGTTAGTAAACCAAACAATAAGAAGTTTTTGGTCTTATTACAGGCACTCTTTAGTTTATCTATAAAAGAAGTTAAGTTTGACAATAAAATACTCAATGATGGAGACGAAATGGAGAGATTTTATTATGCACAAAGATTATTACACTCATCTAAAACCGGAAATGATTTAGAAAAAGTTGGTATGAATTAAAATTATTTATTGATTATTTTGTGAAGCAAAATAAAGGAAAGCAGACTCTAAAAGGTAATCCTGAAATAAATATAGTGTTTAACGAAAAGAAACTAAAATCCATAATAGATAAAATTCAGGAATTTGACCCTATTTTGAAACCAAACAGTCCAGTTTCATTTTTTAATAAAGAAAAATCAAATTTTTACGTTCAATTCCTTAATAAGTTTGTTGAGCTTGTTTCAGCACCAAAAAAAAGATATGAGATTCTAGGTACCTTATATCAAAAACATGTTAAGACATCAGATTTCCCTTCTTAGTTCCAAATTTACATTTTCACTTATGTGATAAAAATGTAAAATTGAACTTGCTTACCTGGCATCCCACACCCCCCATAAACCTTGGCAGGGTAAAATATCCTCCCCCCTTCAAAATGGGGATTTTTTAATTTATTAATTTTTTTAAAATGGTAACAGTTAGTGGCTATGCCGTAAGGCAAAATCAGCAGGGTGAGGAATTTGTAGTACTTATTCTGCAAGGAGATCTGGAAATGGTCAGGTCTCAGGAAACAGGTAATTTCTATGCAACAGCAAAGAAGTGTACCATTACGTCAACTTTTAGTAAACAATTTGCAGCGGAAATGGTAGGAAAGCAACTTCCAGGCAGAATTGTAAAGGAGGATTGTGAAGCTTATGACTATTTAGTTCCAGAAACAGGAGAAATTGTAGAGATGTCTCACAGATGGACTTATGTTCCAGAGGGTGAGGAAAGAAAAGTCAAGGCAGACATTAAGACTTTTAGTTCCAATGGCATTGCAGTTGAAGCTTAACTGTTGCCTTGGTAAAGGGGTGTATACTTTTTGTATACATCCCTTACTTTTTTCTTTAAAAACGTATTCTTTCATATAACAAAACCATAAAAAATGAATATTCATAAAGCTGAGCGTCAACAAGCCAAAATTAAAATGGCATTACAAGGTCCTGCTGGATCAGGAAAGACATATTCTTCTCTCCTTTTGGCTAAAGGATTAGTGGGAGATTTTAACAAAGTATGTGTCATCGACACTGAAAATGGGTCATCAAATCTATATGCACATCTAGGTACATATAATATTATAGCTATTTCTTCTCCTTACACTCCAGAGAAGTATATCCAAGCTATTGAACTTGCAGAGTCAGAAGGCATGGAATTAATCATCATTGATTCCTTGTCTCATGGTTGGGAACACCTTGTAGAGTCTCATGCAGGAATGGCTGGTAATTCTTTTACCAATTGGGCCAAAATTACCCCAAGACAAAATGCCTTATTTACTAAAATCCTTAATTCGCCGGTACACATAATTTCTACTCTTAGGGTAAAACAGGATTATGTACTTGCAGATAAGAATGGAAAGATGGTCCCTGAAAAAGTAGGCCTTAAAGCCATTCAAAGAGATGGGGTGGATTATGAGTTTACAATTGTTTTTGATGTTGACATTAGGCATCATGTTTCCTGCTCAAAAGACAGAACAGGAGTCTTTATAAACAAAACTGAATTTGTTATTTCAGAGGAAACAGGAAGGCTTATCAAATCCTGGTGCAATCAAGGTGAAGAAAATCTAAAAGAAAGGATAAGCCGGGCAACATCCATACAAGAATTAACTGCCATTTATAGAGATCATATACAGCAACATCCTGAAATCTCAGCTCCACTTCTAGAGAGAAAATCCTTCTTATTATCAAACCTTAAATCTTCTCAAAATGGAACTTTTAACCGTTGATCAAATTACTGAAACCCCTTTTATTATCGCTAACACCCAAAGCGCTACTTACCAAGCATTAAAAGAGGAGCATATCATTCCTGTATTTTCTAAAGACAACCATCCACTTATTGCTCAATTTCAAATTATTGAAACCATGATGGATGTACTCTCTGGGTTTAAGGATCTAAAACTACTGGATCCACAGATCAGAGTGTCACATCCTATTATGGGTAGAATTCCGGAAGCAAGGACTAAAAAGGCATTTGAATTACTTCCTCATGAAACAACTCTTTATTTTGAAAGGATGATGTTTCTTATAAAGATACCTAACATCAGGTCTTTAATAGAAGGAAAGGAATTGTCTTTAGTAATAGGAGGCGTTAAATCATACTCCTGGGATAATTTAGGTAAAGACCAAAGAGCATCCCAACATTTTAAGTTCTTTATAGGCTTTCAGGTCAAAGTGTGTTCTAATTTATGTATTTCTACAGATGGAACAATACTGGAATTTAAAACAAGTTCTATAGACCTTCTGGGGAAGCAAATAAGGCTTATGGTGGAAGGTTACAGTCCAGAACAGCATTTATCTTGGATGGAATCTTTAAGTAATTATAGCTTAACAGAAGGCCAATTTGCTCACTTTCTGGGTAAATGTAGGATGTATCAACATCATCTTTATAAAGAGGAAATTCCTAAAATCTTGATTACTGATTCTCAATTATCTTCTGTAACAAAGGGTTATTATGCAGATCCTCATTTCTCCAATAATCAAGGAGATATCAGTCTGTGGAATCTTTATAACCTCCTAACAGAGGCAAATAAGAGTAGTTATATAGATGGGTTTCTAGATAGAGGAGTAAATGCTCAGCAAATTTCAGAGGAACTTATAAGGGGTCTCCAGAGTAATCAGAGCTGGCTTATTTAAATGGAAAAATTGTCATCACTTTGACTATTCTAAGGAATAATTAAAGTGATGACATTCCTCTCGGTAAACAAAGATTTATTGTTTATCTGATAGTTTTATTATTGCTTGATAATTTTAATATTGCTTCTACTTGTATTTGTATAGAATGGTAGACTTCTTTGATTGGGATCAAACATTTCTAAACTTCCTTTAATTGAATTACAATCATAGATAATCGTTAAATTAACCTGGCCATAATCAGAGATATTAATACTAAACCTGTCAACAATAGGTGCAGGAGCAGCTTTTGTCTTACCTTTAGTGCAACTCAATAATTTAATATTATCAACTTGTACTAAAGCATATGTAATCATCCCAGACCCTGGAGGGGCAAAACCAGGCCCTGGAGGGGCAAAACCTCTTGTGCCAGTTTGTTTGAAAGCAAAATCCAGGTAGTAAGAATATTTACCTGCAGTAAGATTCTTAATTTCAAATGATCCATACTTATCAGTAATTATGTTTTCAATAATTTGGCCTTCACCAGGTGGTTTTCTACCAACCTTTACATCTACACCAGGGATAGGATCACTTGCAAAAGTTACTGTTGAATAAATGATTAGAGAAAAGAGAGCAATAATTGTTTTCATGATTTATAATTTTATGTAAGTTACATTAAAGGTAAGGAGGTTATCAGTATTCTAAAGGATTTCTTGAAATTAAAGGTTTTCTAAGTAAAAGCCAATAATAAGTTGGGATGCTGCCAAACCAAGCCTGGGAATGCCTATCAATATCTATATACCATTATGTTAGTAATATTTCAGAGTAGGGTTAATATGCGCATTTATTAGAAGGGGTAACTTTAGCTTACATTTTGATGAGATTGGACTATGGAGCCAGTATATTCTGATTACAGAAGCTAATAAGAGTAGTTATACTGAAGGATTACTGGGTAGAAGTGTAATTGTTCAACAGATCCCAAATGAGCTTATTTGGGGTTTAGAGAGTAGTCAAAATTGGTTTTTAAAGATATTAATCATAGGTTCAATAATCTGTATAGGGTAGTTATGTCTTGGGTTTTGCGTTGGGTATCCCAAATTTACATTTTTACCTTATAGGTGGAATGTAAATTTGGAACACTTTTGAGAGCGCAAGCGCAATTGCTATAAATGGATTGTGCTTTGCGGTAACTTTTTCTGGTTTGATACCTAGGTATTAATGGATATATTGGTTTTGTCACCACTATGGGAGTCTTTATATAGGGAATTTAGAGTCGAAAGTGGTGACAGAATTCCATAAGTGATTTATTCGGAAAACAGTGACTTAAACTGCCACCAGTTTGACAATCTTTATATAGGGAATTTGGATTTGAAAATGATGACATTTTTCCATTATTATCATAATCTGAATCAATAATTCAATTTGTCATCACTTTGGAATGCTCTTTATAGGGAATTTCTTGTTGAAACTGATGACAAAATAAATTGTCATTTAAAAACGTATAAATTTAAGATACAAATAATTAATTGTAAGTTTTGTCATCACTTTCACTTTATCTTTATAGGGAATTAAAATCTTAAACTGATGACATTTAATATAATAAACACAAATAAACAATTATACACAATTAATGGTAATAATCTGATCATTGATAATAGCATAAAGCTTGGTGATGTTATTGATCGCTTACCATCTGGACTAATTGATAAGAAAGCTACAGGAATTGGAGCTACAACTTGTGAGCTTACTTCACCCAGAAATAGTATTATTGTTGTACCTACACGAGCTTTGGCATACACCAAATCACAAACCCATCCAGATAGCTTTTATTTAGGAAGTCCTTATGGAGAAATTAAAAACAAAATAAAGGATAGTGATATTAATAATTACATAAATTCTCCCATTAAGTATAAGAAATTTCTTGTGGTAGCAGATAGTTTACCTAGATTACTCAACCATATAGGAGACAGTGTATACAATGACTATTTTATAATGATTGATGAAATAGATAGTTTCCAATCTGAAATTGGTTATAGGCCTAAAATGGAATTATCCCTAGATTACTTCTTCAAATTCAAGGAACGTTGTTTGGTTTCTGCTACTTTAATTGAATTCTCTAATCCAAAAATTCAACACCTTCCAAGAATAGTTATTGATTATACAAAAAGGGATAAAAAACAATTAAACATTATAAACAGTCCAAGTAATCCAATCAAAATAGTTGCTGAATTAATACTAGATTATAAGTCTGAAAAAATAATTTGGGATGATATTGATAAGGATTCTAATAAAAAATTATTGATTGCTTATAATAGTGTAGAGTCAATTATGGAAGTAATATCTCTTCTTCCTATAGATTTACGTGCAAAATGCAAAGTTTTATGTTCAGAAAAAGTAGAATCAAGACAACATTAGACACGATTGAGTATTATGATGAATTCAATAATAACTTGTTACCTGCAGAAATTAATTTCATCACCTCAACCTACTTTGTTGGGGTAGATATTGATGAAATATTTTGCCCTATTTTAATTAATGATTCTAAAGCACAACATTCTTTTTTAAGCTTAGAGAAAATGACCCAAATTGCAGGTAGATGTAGACTAGACCTCCAGTCAATTTACGTAATATTTTCAAAATCAAATTTTAAAGTTCTTAAAGCCACCAAAGATGAATTAATTGAAACAGCTAAAAATCAATTAAGGCAAATAACCAACATGGTAAAAAGTAACAAAAATGTTAGCTTAAAGGGAGAATCTTTAAAAGTAAAAGTTGAATCACTAATTGATTTTTTTAGTCCACAAGCACTATGTAAATTTTCAAATATGGAAGAAATCGAAGTTTCATATTTGGCAATTGACCATGAATTGATAAAGATTCAAATGATTACTGAAATATATAGATCGTTGGAATCCTTTTGCATGAATGCATTGAATTATGGGTATGATGTAAAAATTATAAACACACATGCGTGGTTAAAATCATGTATTGATAATAGGATAATTAATAATTACCATAATGAAAAGAAAAGAATTCAGATACTATTAAATCCAATTTTATAAATGACTTAAATTCTGATGTAAGTAATGTAGAGCTTTTGAAGTATACAAAAAACAATACTGGTAATGAACTATATAATTTCTATTCCAACCTATCTAAAGGAATTGAGGGCAAAGCTATTGCTGTATATATAAAAGAAAATTATTTGGGATCACCAAATACTAAAAAACTTCAGAAGATATCCAGAAGTTACAAATATTTTATGGCTGAAGACTATTCTGATTGGAAGGTAAATATAACAAATGAATTTCCTGATGGAGCTGTATTTACTTCTAATCAAATATTAAAAAAATTACAAATGGTGCAAAGTATTCTAGGTACTTTTGATAAATCTATTGGTAGAATAGAAACCAAAACTAAAGCAACCCAATTATTAAGTGAATTAAAAATGATTAAACGTTTTCAAAAAAGAGATGGCGATCAAAGAATCAATGTATATAAGATTATTGGAGACAATCCTATGGGATTTATTCGAAAACCAAGATACTCCATGTATGCTTAATAAGTAACTTTAGTCGATCAAGAACCTTGGTTTACCAGTTAACCATTATGTTAGTAGAATATTGGAGTAGGATTTTTGGATCTTACTCCAATTTTATCTCTAACTTTTTGGTTTACATACTTCGATTGATAGTGCCTGCGATACATAGAAATACACTATATATCTCTTATTTTAAACTCCTGAGCTAAAATATCTAATATTTCATTAATTATCGATTCTAACTTAATCCTTTTCGATTTTAATTCATCAAGGTTTTTTTTAAATGATTTCTTCTCTAAAATTTGACTATGTTCAACAAATAAATCCTTAAAAGTAAATCCTAAAATTCTACCTCTAAAAATATTCTCTTGTTTCCATGCTGAATTCATTAATTCATGGTTATCAATAATGCCTTGGTGAGCAACTTTGTTTTTTGCTACTCTAAATCTATTTTCATTACTAATAAGATGAGACAAAGTTTTTAATTCATTGCGGAGTTTATTGTCAATATTATTATTCTCAACTATTGTTTTATCATTAACACAATTCCCATTCAGTCCAAATGAAAAAACATCATTAACTAAAAGTAAAATAATATCATAGTAAGAATTAATGTAAACAACATATAACGACCATTGCAATTCTACAAATTTTTCCATGCTCATTTCTATGCTGTTAGATAATATTTTAGAATTAGAAATTATTTTTTTAATCCTTAAAAGCCGATTCCTTACTAAATACAAGTTCACAACTCTATTATACACTCTAGAATTATAAGAATCTATGTTATCAATTGAAGATTCAACTTCTGCAGAAAGAACTACATCTAAATGCAATAATTTTGTAAGTTCATTCTTGTCATGTAATCCTATTCTTTTCCCCATATTCATACTTAAATAATATAATTGATTGATTCTTATACATTAAAAAAATCTTGCTACACTTCCACTCAACATTATCGCCTTTATCCTGGTTGGCTTTCTAAGTTTGTCTCTACCTGCATTACTCACCGGTTTAATGTGTCTATTTCCCAACCATGTAAAGAGTTAGTGTCCCTATAATCATTAAAATCAATAAGCTTGCCACATATATCATATCCCAATGTATCCAAATAATCTCTTCTATCCACAAACTTCTTCCTTACTGGCATTTTAGTCTTTTCATCAAAATATTTTCCTTTTACTTTAGCAATAAATTTCCTCATAGTCTAGTTTTTAATAAAATAATATAAATATTTTTAGAAATGTTTGATTTTGTCAAATGCCAAAGTGATGAATAAAAGTGCGCCAATAGACACTATAATTCCTACCGGTATAGTAGATGCACTTGGCTTTAAATCATAAACCAAGATCAAAAGCATACATAATGTGTAAACAAAAACTGGGATTAATGAAATTACTCTTTGATTTTTGCTTTCTTCATAACTAAAGAAGAATGCAATTAAACTTATGACTATTGCTATAGGGCCACTAACAACAATACTTTCAACTTCAACCCAAGCAACCACACTGCCAACAAAACATGTTAGTGCTAATAGCTGCAATGAAATTCGATATTTTTTTGTTTGTATATTAGGTAAGGGTGGTGGTAAATAGATAAATAACTCATCGAGTTCTGGAACATTAGACGCTTTGGTCCAATCTTTAATGCCTTGAAACCAAACCAATGTATCTCGCTTAATCTTTTCTGATTTTAATTCTTCAAGATCAAAAGGTCCCAATTCTTTTTCGTTTTTAATGTAAAAATATTTTTTCATATTTGAAATTATTGTGATCAATTTTGGGCTTAACTAATCCATGCGTCTGAAGGCAATAAACTCTAAGAGTTGTATTTTGACTAGCTTTGGTAATGTGCCAACAAATAAAATAGGATCATTTTTCATAGTTTTTAAATATTAACCAAAATGCAAATGCTGCTGCGGTCTTAGAAGCAAATTCCTTAGCGATTTCAAGTCTTTTATCATTTATTTCCATTTTTGAGTTAGAAGAAGTTCGCATGTAAGTAGGTATTGCATTTGCACTTGCTCCAGCTCCTAATAAATAAGTTGTATATTTCATATTAATTAATTACTTGATTCAACTATTCTAATTTCTTCGTCTGTTAATTCATAAAGCTTATAAACCATTTGATCAATTTCTTTATCAGCTTTTTCAATTTCGGCTAATATGTCTAATGCTTTTTTCTTTTCTGAGTTAAAATATTCTTCCCATTCTGCTTCTTCACTTAAGGTCAGTTTGATTTTTAATTTAGATAGCTCTTTAATAAAATCTACATATGAATATATGTGCCATTCTTGCATTTTTTTGGACATTTCTGTTAGTTTAAATTTTCTGTATAAATTTCTTTGAAATTTTTCGGAAATTTCCATGAGTACTTTGTTTAATTTTAGAATGACTTGTACTTTTTCTGATAATTTTATTTGTTTTTCTTGAAGTGTATTTGCAAATGGAATATTTCTAACATCACCTATCAATAATTTGGGAAATGTAGTTCTTTTTCCCTTTGGTGCGGTCTTTAAATTATACCATGAAATTAATTTTGAATTTATTATAGCAAGTATATATTCTAAATTAAATGTGGATTTATTTAGACATGCAATTATCCCAGGATCATGATATAGTAATCCATTAAATATTGTTGCTTTTATTCTTGGAGGGTTTCCTCCAGTAATTTCCTGAATCAAAATTCTATTTCCATTAAAGTATTTTGCTTTTCTTGGTCTATGTAACCATTCTCCATATTTTAGGTATTCTTTATTGGTTAAGTCAATGCCATATCTTAATAGAGATCGGCCTTGTACCCAATCTCCAAAATTCTCATTTAATTTTTCCGAATTATGGTATATTCGTTGTTTTACCTGTTCTTCAGTAAGATTTTCTTTAGAATATGGAACTATGCCTTGAGATATATCCAGAACATCTTCGCCTAACTTAGAATTCCATTGAATTTTTTTTATTATGTCTATATCTGATTCATTTTGCCAAATTTGAAATTGATTATCTTTTGATTTTTTCCAATTTGATACGTCACATTGAGTTGTATTGTTAAGATTTCCAATTGAGTAATTATTAGATATAACATTTATAAATTCACAATTTTCATAAAAATTATCTTTTGTAAGAATGAAAATTATAGCATTCACACTAGCATCAGAAAAAACTGAATGATGAAATGAAATTATTGTATTTATGCCATAATTCTTTAGAACATGTTCTCTTAATTTTTGAGCTTGGGGTATATTTATCCATGTATCTGGGCATATATATCCCACTTTACCTAAAGACTTAACTAATTTGTTCAAAATTTCAATAAAGAAAAAATATATTTCAAAATTTCCTTGAAATGTTTTGAATTGTTTTGGAAGATATATTTTAGATTTTTCATCAAAATATGCCCCATAAGGAGGATTCCCTATAACAACATCAAATCCACCTTTAGATAATATATCTGGAAATTCATTCTGCCAATTAAATGCTTTATCACCAGCTACAGCTGGATCATCAATTATTGAATTACCACACTTTATGTTATTGTTGAGATCATTTAATTTTCTATTGGGTTGAGCAGTTCTTAACCATAAGGACAGCTTAGCTATTTCTACACTTTCTTCATTAATGTCAACGCCATAAAGGTTTTTCTCTAAGATACTTTTTTCTATGTCACTAAAGACTAATGTTTCTCCTAATAAACAGCTTGTAGTTCATCAATGTATTTATGTTCTTTTATCAAGAAGTCTAGAGCTTGATTTAAGAATGCTCCGGAGCCACAAGCAGGATCACAAATAGTTAATTCTAAAAGCCAAGCTTTGTATTGATTTAATTTTTCTACTAAGCTTAGAGTAATTTTCTTTGGCCTTTTTTTGTCGAAGACATAATCTTCATCCCTAATGTCTATTTCTTCTTTCTTTTCTAAACACAGTTTACCTACTGTGTTGTCTACTATATATTTGGTTATGTATTTGGGTGTATAGAAGACACCATCCTTTTTTCTTCTTGTTTTTTTTCTATCTATGGCTTCACCCTCAGATTGAGCTTTTAATTCATCTAGCTCATTTAATGAATTCTCAAATATATGCCCTAGAATGTTTACATCTACTTCACTGTTAAAATTGTATTCTGATAATTTCAGAGTGTGCTTATAAAGAAGATCACTGTCTATTTTTATTACATCCAAAATTTCATCAAGTTTGAATAACCCTCCATTGTAAGCAAATACTTCATACCTTTTGCCTTTATATCCGGTGTTTAGATATTCAAAGTACTTTTTAAATCTATCGTATAAGCCAATGTCTTCATCTCTATCCTGCAAATCTCTCCAGTCACTCAATATTAGCCTTACTGAATTTGGTGGCAACAATGATCTGTCTTCTGCAAAGAAAAGAAATAAGAATCTGTCAATTAATTTTTGGGCTTTTTGAAACAGATCTATAGGATTAATTCCAGGATTGAGTGTAACTATATTGTTGAAAAGTTCACTCTTGAATATGGAGTAATCTTTATAGAGTTTTTTGGTTATGACATCTTCCTCACTGAGAGATTCATCTTTTATCTTTTTGGGAATGTTCTTTTCAACATTTTCAAAGGCCAAACATAAATAAAGCAATTCAAACTCCTTAAAATTTAACGTGAACAGGTTAAATTCAATATGTTCTATGGCATTGTCTATATAAAGCCTTAATTTCTCAAAGTTGGAAGTTATTACATAAACACATTCCGGCTGGTTATTCTTATAGCCAAAAGCCTGTTCTTCTACCTTCCCTAAATCAGTGGTGTTAGTACCCTTAAGTTCAATGACAGCCTTTACAGTACCATTAACTAAAATGGCTCCATCAGCCTTCTTACTATCCTTGATATTTTTATACTCGGTGGTTAGATTAAAGTTATCGTTGGGGTTCTTAGTATATCCTAATACTTTGACAAACAGATCAATAAGAAATTCTCCCTGGTATTGTTCTTCCTTACTGTTCCTAATGTTTTCCTGTATCCTGGGGTTGTGAAAATGCTCTCCAAACTTAGCATAGGCTTGGCTTATTAAATTGGCATCATTGGTCCTTAGGTACTTGTGTACTACCGTATCTTGAAAGAATCCCATATTGTTCTAATTATAGTCCCAGGATGGCATTACCATTTCTGGCTAAAATTTACTATTTGGCCCTAATTTAGTGGATTTTGTTAAATTTAGGAAGATATTTTGGTTAGATAGGGTGAGGATTATCCTTTTCTTTAAAAAAAAACTTTAAAATATAGAATAGGCAGAAGGATAGGATAGGATTCCATATAGATCAACCCTTAGCAGGGCCACACCAATATGTTAGTAATATTTTAAAGTAGCTCTTAAAGCCAATTATAACCTAAAGCTCCAATCCAATCTTAAAGCAAATAGAAGCTTACTAAGCACCATAAGGTACTACCGGTTAATCCTAAACTCAAACCACTAAAACTTACACCTATGAAAATCTCAGAAATACAAGTAAGCTATTTGCCTACTATAAAGCCTTCCGAGAGGACAGCAATTAAATCCAGTCTTGATGCTTATAATCTCCTAAAGTCTCAATTTCCAGAACATCAGATCTATTATAAGGAGGTGTTTATGGTTCTATATCTAGATAAGGCTAATAAGGTCTTAGGAGTCCATAAGCACTCTTCTGGAACGGATGCCGCCACTATTGTGAGTATTAAGCAGGTCCTTGCTGTAGGCCTTAAAGTGAATGCCAGTGGTATTATTTTAGCCCATAACCATCCCAGTGGTAACCTTTGCCCAAGTTCTCAAGATATCCAACTTACTTCTCAAATGAAGGAGGCTGCAAAGCTGTTTGACATTCAGGTTCTGGATCATTTAATCATCAATACTGGGTATTACTCAATGGCTGATGATGGATTAATTTAGGCAAATTAAAGGTCATAAAACTCAAATAAAAAATCCTTTGATTTTAGATAAGAATTTAATTCCAGCTTTTGAATTAAGGCTATTTGGTAAGTGATTCCAAATTTGCATATTTACCATTAGGAGAATAATGTATTTCCGGATAAGGTGAATCTTTATTAAATTTGTTCTAATAAAACATGGTATCCAATTTGGTGCACGTTCCTTGAAAATTATTTAAATTAATATTAATTAATATACATAATACATTGATTTACAGTTGGTAGCTCGTCGGGCTCATAACCCGAAGGTCGTAGGTTCGAGTCCTGCCTCCGCCACAAAAATTTAAAAGCCGATTAATTATTAGTCGGCTTTTTTATTTTGGCGAACTCTTTTACTGTTTACGTCCTCTATTCCAAATCCTACAATAAAATTTATTTAGGTTTCTTATAAAATAACCGTTTTCATAGAAATAGAGAAAATATTTTCTGTATACAACAAATTTAATGTACACCATTACAAATTTTAAATTAATGTCCCAAATCCTCAATTTAAGTTTTCTATCTTATAATGAACTATATTGGAATTCCTCAAATTGAGTTGTTATGTCCTTTATTAAATTATAAGGGATATATTTGTATTCTTCAAGAAAACCAAACCGATTGACTTACGAAAAAATAAAATTGAACAGGTGCTTAATCTTCATCATTATTGCATTTATTTTGGTTCCATTGTCCTTAATATTCCAATGCTGCAAAGAAGTTTTGAATGGCAACATTAAGGCAAAAAATCTTGTAGATTCGCTACCTGTAAAAACGCCCATCTTTGTTTTGGATACCTTGGATTATAATATTAGACTCAACTTTTTAGCTAATGGGGACACTTCAGGGAAATGGCCGCCAAAAGGTCCCTATCCTCTTCCAGGTGCAATTCTGCCATTCTATCGTATAGTAGCCTTTTATGGAAATCTATATTCAAAAAGGATGGGGATTTTAGGTGAATATCCAGCAGCTGAAATGCTAGAAAAACTTAAAAAGGAGTGTCAAAATTGGGAAAAAGCTGATTCGGCCTTTCCTGTAAAGCCCGCGCTTCATTACATTGCGGTCACCGCCCAAACTGAAGGTCAAAATAAAAACCTTCGAATGCCATTTCACCAAATTGAAAAAATACTTTCTCTAGCCAACACAATAGACGCTCTAGTATTTCTGGATATTCAGGTTGGTTGGAGCAGTCTTGAAGTAGAAATCCCCAAACTTGAAAAATTCTTAAAATTGCCCAACGTGCATCTTGGAATAGATCCGGAATTTTCAATGAAATCAGAGATTTTGCCCGGCAAACAAATTGGCACTTTTGATGCCAAAGACATCAATTACGCTTCCAAATATTTAAGTAACCTTGTAAAAAAATATCAACTCACACCAAAGATTCTGGTAGTCCATCGTTTTACGAAAAACATGGTTACCAATGTCAGATCGATAAAAATATCTCCAGAGGTGCAATTCATTTTGGATATGGACGGATTTGGTACAAAAGAATTAAAAAAGAGTACCTATCAAAGACACATCTTTACAGAACCTGTACAATTTACTGGATTCAAAATATTTTATAAAAATGATACCAAAACTAGCTTGAAAGAACTATACACCCCGAGCGAACTTTTAAAATTTATCCCCGCCCAATTTATATTCAGTATCATTAAAATTTGCCATCCACTCTTTTTTAAAATCATATTTTCAATTTACGCCTTAAATCTGAATCCATATTTTTAGGAGGCTATCCTTATTAATTAACATGTATGTCCCTTGATATTGACTTTATAAAATTATATTTCTGAAGAAAAATCATGATCGTTATCATTTCCTTAAATAAGTTCTGTTATCTAATTTAAAATAATAACATGATAATTTCGGCAATAGAGTTTTTACTTTTTAAATGTTGACTTATGAGAGTTTCTACGATATTGTTGTTAGCCAGTTGGCTGAGTTTGCAGGTATGTTGGGCTCAGTCTCTTACTATTAAGTATTCTAAAGTTGGATTAAGGGCGCTTATTCCAGTTGAATTTAAAAATGCCAGTGGTGTGGATGGCAGCTGGATAGGCGTTTACCGTGAATCTGATCCCGACGGGAATTATATTTCCTATCAATATATTAATAACCTGACGAGTGGTGAGTTGACCTTTCCAGGGTTTAAAAGTTCCGGTGTATATAATTTTAGACTCTATCGGGATGGGGGTTATAATAAGATTGCAACAAGTGCTTCTTTTTTAGTTGTTGAGGGCATGGTAATTGACAATAGCTTTGGTGACAATGGCATATTCAAATGGGATGCCTCCGGTGCAAAGTTGGCCAATGGTGCTAAAGCAGTCCGCTTGACAAAAGATGGACAACTAATTATTGCAGGTGACGTTAAAAATGGCAAAGTCAGCACCAATGGTGCTGAAACAGTAGATTTTACTGTAGTGAAATTGGGCGTTGATGGGCTTCTGGATCCGAGTTTCGGTATGAATGGAAAGGTTGTAATTTCTATAAAATCATCATTCTACCAAGTTTTTCCGACAAGCCTAAAAGCAATGGCATTACAGGTGGATGGAAAAATAATTCTAGGGGGCGATTTTATAGTTACATATTCTGATAATTCACTTGGATATGAAATTGGTTTAGTGAGATTAAATTCTAATGGTCAAATGGATCAAACATTTGGTGACAAGGGCTTGGTGATTCAATCCTTTAGACATGACGGGGAAACTCCCAGCCAGCTTGCAGATGAGCTAAAATGTTTAGAAGTTACTTCAGATAATAAGATCCTTATTGGTGGAGGTTCCATTTCAAGTGCACCATTTTCCCCTGGCAGACCGGCCATCAGGAGGTTTCTGAACAGCGGCATGTATGATAGTAGTTTTGGTGCTGTAGGTCTTATAACGCCATTGGATTCTATTACCTGGAGAGGTTATATTGAAAGTATCATCCCTCCCACTTCATCAGGTGATGGCTCGTTTCTCGCTATTGGAACAGCGAGGGCTCAGTTCGGCGCAAATCATCAGCTTTTGTATCGATTCGACAAAAATGGTGCTTATGTGAAAAGTTTTGGGAACGGCAAACCCGTAGTTGAAAAAAGGCCTGGTTTCCATAATGAGACCTACTCAAAACGAATTCTGAACTTTCCTGATGGAGAAGTACTAATGTATGGCGGAAGTGATATTTTTGCTCCATGGTTAATTAAACGATCTGCAACTTCTGGATCCAATATTCCTGATTTTGGGAATTTAGGACTTGTGATTTGTGACCCAGCTGAATTAGAAGTCCCTGGGGGAATCTTTATTGATAATGATAGAATAAGTATTGCTTACACAGGGAATGGAAGGCAGTTGGCCATGTCCAGATATAATCTCAAAGGAGAACTTGATATCGTTTTTGGTCATCCATATTTTGAGTTCACAGATCAATCAGGAACTTTCATTGAATACAATGTTCTGGATGTTATCAAACAAAATAGGGACAGATACGTAATGGTTGGATCAGCTAGACATTACAATCCTCCTCATTTTGAAACTTTTGCAATTGCGTTCAAGGATAATCCGGCAGTTTTTTCAGATATCGATGGAGTTGAAAAGATCAGGGAATCTAAATTGTTTCAAAATTATCCTAATCCTTTTAATTCACATACCACGATCCCATTTTTTTTAGACAAATCCTGCAGGGTTACAATAGAAATCTATGATTTTAATGGAAATAATTTAGGAGTATTGTTTGAGGGTGAATTAACAGAAGGTGACCACGAAATTGAGGTACCTTCTAGCTTTTTACGGGTAAAAATCTAACAGGCAAGTACTTGTATACCCTTATGATAAAACATATTTCAGGAATTATTATTACAAGTAAAATATTGAACCTAAAGTAATGAATGGGCATAAAATGATAATTCGTTTGAATAAAGTTGTTGCACAAATCAAACAACATACTAATAAAACTACTATTCAATCCCTTTGGTGACCATCGAAGTTCAATTTTAAATCAATAAATCTTTGGCTATACAATTCAAGGATATTTGACATAAAATCAATACCATGAGTTTTGATTTTCATCAAAGGAATTTTTAGAACAAATTTAAAATTCTAAAAGAGCATCGCTAAAATTACTTGATTCCACTTCAAGTAAAAAAAAGGATTCTGAGCTCTCAAATAAAATTAACTGGTTTTATTTACTGGATCTTAAAATAGATATCCAATTAAATTATAGTCTATCAACAAAATAATACTAACCCTGATTTTGAATAATTTATATACACCTTAAGGCTTTACGATGGATGCAGGTTGATTTAAAGTTACACAATGAAGTCCACCTCCCCGCCAATTTAAAGGCAATGCATTTACGCTTATAATTCGCCTTCCTGGAAATACTGCATTAAAGATATTTTTTACCTCTTGCTCCTTTTTCTTAGATGTTCCAGAGTGAATGTAACTTGGAATTATAACTTCAGAATTGGTTACAAAATAGTTAAGGTAACTTGTAGCAGCTACTCTAATAACCGAATCTCCCGCACTCCACCCATCCGTAGGTTTAAACATCATTTCTGGAATATTTAAGGTTGAATCCCATTCATTCCCTTTATTAATTCTAATTCTTTGCATTACATTGTTGGGTAGAGGTACCTTAACGATCTTAAACTCTTCTCCGTGTTCATTTCTAGAGGATTTTAATATTTCATAATTGGCAGACATCCTTTGAAAATTCAATTCAGTAATGGCATTCAAATGCTTTTCTTCTTCCGGCACCCAAGCTAATAAAATTGTTTTTGGTCCTACAAACCTTACAAATTCGTCCGTATGGCCTCCTGTTCCAATTCCGATGAAATTATCTACTATCGTTCCAAAAATATGTGGATCTTCTGCAAGACCTTCTTGTAACCATATAATATTACTAACTCCCAAAACTCGTTTAAATTCTTTTTCTATTTCATCTCTTGCCACGCCAGGATTCCTTTCTAAGGTAAGTTTTTCATTAAGTATTATAGTACCCTTTCCATTGGTTTCAATAGCCCCACCCTCGATGGCTATCCAAGTTTTCTCTATAGGTATTCCGAGGCGCACTGCCATTAAACTATCAAACTGCCCTTTTCTAGATTTTGATATCACTGACATCACTTCATTCACTAAAGACTGATTGCCGGAATAATATTCATTGAGCCACTCTCTATAACCGTATTGGGTCCAATTAAAATCCACTATCTTTAAAAGACCTTCCTTGTTTTTAACAAAAACTGCCCCATGATCCCTAATCCAGAGATCACTATCTGTAATACTCCGGTACTTGATAGGATGGGAATTGTGCTCAACATTACTCAGGTATTTCCTGCAGTCTTCCAGTAATGAATCTGAATCCGTGACAATATTAATCCTGATGCGCGATTCAATAATATTAATGAGCTCAGCATTTATTTTATTAAAGGGGGGCAAACCTATGCAAGACATCCAAACCATTTCCTGCGATTCAAAATCTGCTGGTATTGTATACTTGTTGTGAATCTCACTCGCAATTTTTGTTTGATTTACAAAAACAAATGTCAAGAATAAGAAAAACAAAGCAATCAGAAATGCTTCCCGCTTTCTAATATTCATATTTTACCTTTTACCGTCTATCCCAATATAAAAAAGACCAAATTAGGATTTGATCCTTCAATTTAAAAATTAACCTATCTACTTTAAATACAAAATTAAATTTAAACAAACTCAACTTACTGGTTAAAATAATTTCACTTTCCAGCAAATTCCAATTTCGTCACAATTTAGAAATTTTATTAATATATTCCTTATTATTGATGTCAATTATTTTTAGAATATACACCCCTGAAGGTAAGTCACACAAATCAGAGACACCCTCTTTTAGCTCTTTAACAAAGGTTCCAAAGCAGTTTAATAATTGGACCTCTCTAATTCCAACTTCAGAATGTATTGCAATCTCCCCAAAAGTAGGAACCGGAAAAATGTTGATTTTATTTATGGATAAATCCTCCGAGAAACTTAAACAGTAATTAACCTCACCCGGTGTAACCTTTGATATTGTTTGAAAATCTCCAGTTAAATCCGGACAGCGCCCTGAGGAAAAGTCAGTCTTTATTGTTGAATAAGAAGTTTGGTCGACAATTTGTCCATTATAGCTGAGTATAAGATTTCCACCCGAACCGGATAAAGAAAAATTTGTATGATGGTTTAGGTAACTGCTATTTTCTCCATCTGCCCAGACTAATAGATGTCCATTTGGGGATATATAGGCATCATCAGGAAATGACCATTTACGAAAATTCTGCAAATCGTCACTCAAATTAAACCCTGAAAGTTTTAAAAACTGGTTTGTATTATTCCCTAATTCAAACCAGTCCTTAATTTTCCCTTTTTCATTAAAAATACCCTTTGAATTAACTGGCACTAGTTCATTAATTACTAAATCTCCTAATTTTGCCAATGGTACATTTGCTTCAATTGTAAAAAATTCATGCTCTGCTCTTTCTGGCAAAAATGCACCAGCTTGATTGTTTTCAGCATAAAAATAGAATTGAATTAGTGGATCAGAAATTGTGATTGAAGTACCAAATATCTGGTCTCCGGCAAGATCATCCCCGTGCATTCCATCATCAAATAATGGCTCTCTTAAAAATCTATCTCCATTTTGTCTTCGGTATCCAAGATAAGCATTTCCACCATTAGATATTTTTACTTTAAAAACCACTACAGCTCCAATCTCAATGTTTGTTGGGATTTTTACAAATTCCAAAACAGGAGGTGATGCTGATAAGACATTTTTTAAAAAATTAGCTCGTGCATCCATTAACGGAAAAATTCCAGGTGAAGTGGGAGCCCCATTAGTTCCCGGAGTATTAGTTTCAAGTGCAACTTTGAAATTACCATAAGTAGATAGAAAATTAGAATCAATTAATACTGCAGGTTCAACTAAATTCTGGAGTTTCAATGCCCATTCTTTGTATTTTCCTGAAACAAAATTTTCCTGATTAATTGTTCTCATGTGCGCATAGTACATCTTAGCGTAAAATGGGTCATTTAATAATTTAAATATTAATGGCCAACCGTTTTCTGATTTATGAAGGTTGTGCGCCATTGTTTGCATAGTTATTGGGGTTAGTGATCCTGATATACCTCCGGGTAAAGCAAATCCGCCAAAAGCCATGTTTAGATCCCAAACAATTGGATTCCAAATATCTTTGTGATTTCTATATAAGTAATAATTCTGTCTAAAATTACCAGAATAACTGTCCAGGTTGACCAACACATTATTGAAAGCCAGCATCCATAGAAAACGATCTATATCAGCAATTGAGTTAAAATATTCAAAATGATTATTCAGGGTGTCACAAAGTTGAATCAATTCGTACCATCCAGTGTCAGATTCTAATTCATATTTCCCATTATAAAAATTTAAATCTTCTCCTAAATACCCAAGGTTAGGTCCGTTTCCAAAATTAGCCCCTATTGATTCAGGATTACATTTGACAAAACTGTAAGCTGAACTCAAGAAATTCCTTAAAATAAATCCTTTGTCAATACTCTCAGTATTGTTCATTAATCCATAATACTGGTTATTGATAAAAACTTTTGCAAAATTACTTTTGGGAGCAAACATATATTGTCTCAATACATCATAAGCCAAGGGCTCACGAATCATCGAATTATCGCTCCAGGCATTTCCTAATTTGATATCATCAAAACCCTCATAGTTTGCACTTTTAACAAGGTCCAATTTTATATGCAATGGGTTTTTCTTTCTTGAAATAGCATAACTACTATTCCCTTTAAACTTTACCCCAGCCAATAAATATTTATTGCCATTAATTAAGATTGAATCTGCCAATATGTATCCATCGTATCCAGCTTTGGCTGTATCCAACCTGAATCTCCAGTCGTCAAATGGAAAATAAATTTTTATATCCTGAATTATCTCTGAATCATAAAAACCTTGTCCAAAAATTAAATTAGGCAAGAAAAGCAACAAAAAATATACCTTAACTTTCAAACCATAAAATTTAATTGTAAATGATTAATGAGTAACAATAAGTTTTTTGAAACTGGTTGATTTTTCAGTTTGTAACACAAGATTGTAAACTCCATCGAAAAGGTCTCCAACGGAAAATTGATTTACATTATAAATTTTCTTTACAACTCTGCCCAGTTGATCTACCAAGATCAAGCAATAATTTGATTCTAAATCTGATGTAATAATATTCACCTTATCCGTTGTAGGATTAGGGAAGTAAGTCCACGTATCCATCAGATTAATATCCTTGATTAGGGTATGAATAAATTCAAAAGGGTCTGATAATATAGAGGCACAGCCATTACTATCGACAATTTGCACCTGATACGAACCAGTTTCTTTAGGTAATAAATACTTACTATTTGCACTGTCGATTGGGTTACCATAAAAAAACCACTGGTTTCCAATGTCCGCTGATGAAACAAGTAAAGAATCTTCTTTGGTGATAGATGGTTGTAACGGAAGTGGATTAACTTGAATTAAAATGCTATCCAAAGCAGTATTTCCATTTTCTGTCACTTTTAAAAAATACCAAGTATTTTTTTCGGGGTTAATATATGGATCTGGCAAATTAGAATTAAAACCAACAGGGTTGGAAGTCCATTCATACGTAGGATTTCCATTGCTCCCGGATAATTTGGAGTTGAGCTGAGTAATTTCACCTAAACAAATAATTGAATCAATTGCCGAAACATCTACCTCCAATCCATTTGACTTAACCACAATAGTAATTGAACTTGTAGTCAAGCAACCTGCTGAAGATGTAACGGTCACTTCATAAGTCGTAGTAACAGCTGGCTTAGCGACTGGATTGGCTACTGTTGAATTTGAAAGCCCTTCAGCAGGGGACCAACTATAATTTATTCCAGTCGCTGCAGTAGAAACAATTGTACAATTAAGGTTTGTACTTTCCCCTTGATTTATTGAAGTAGAACTTGCGGAAACACTTGCCATCAGATTTTCAATAAAACATTTAGAATATCTGAAAGCCTGAGGGATTGGTGCATTGCCCTGATACAACCATAATTGCTTACCAAATGAATCTACTTCATAAACTTTAGAGGCAGTTGCTAAACATATCAATAAATTCCCATTCGGCAATTCCTGACTACTTCCCATATTGCTGGTGTAACCATTAGCAGCATGACGGAAAGAATAATTAGCAGGTAAATAAGCCTGACCTGGGGTTAAGGAATATTTTTTGCCATCCCATGTGGATTCAAAATAGTCCGCAGCAGTTTGGTTGTTACTTACACCCTGATTATTAACTGCAGCCAAAAATCCTGCTCTTGGTGCATCTTTTGGAACCCAATGTGCGTCATGCATCACTTTAAAAATGACTGGTCCTTGGGCGCCATAAGTTGCCGGATTTCCCCATCGGTAGAGAAAGCCACCTCCAACCCCAAAACGACCACCTTTATTTAGAGCTGTTTCAGCTTTACTTAAGCTATGATCGATTACCCACATTTCATTTAAAAAATGCGAACTAAGCACAATCTGATCAAGCTCTTCATTATAGTCAACCCCATTCATATGAACCCAATCGTTTTTATTGTTTAGGTAGTTTATATTCAGCATGTGGGGAGTATTTACAAGAGAACTCACGTAATTTGATAAAGCAGGGTTTGTATTTTGACATAGGTGATCCCACAAATGCCATTCCCAAACAATTTCAGCTGTACTTAAACCTGTAGGCTTTAATTCAATTAATTTTTCTGAATATCTTGAAGCATTTGGTCCTCCCTTCGCAGAACTTTCAGCTGCAGATTTTAGTTCGTATACTATTACAAGGACATTCCCATTAGGCAAAGGGCAAAAATCATGATGAGCACATTGTGTATTGTCAGAAATTGTATAATCGAACAATATTTTACCCTCCCAATCTACTTTTTGGATCCTTCCTGTGATTCCACCACCTCTGAATATTGCATTTGGGGCACCAACCGATCTCCACAATATTCCACCGGGCATTAGATGGGATGAGTATGCTGTCTTTCCACTCAAATTGTTCCAAGACTTCACTACCAAGCTATTTGTATCCAACAGGTTTACTGTATTTGAATTTCCGGGTGCAATCATCGTAACATAACCCCATTTCTGAGCAATTATTTGATTATCAAAAACTTGCAATATTAAAATCCAAACAAGAATCCTGGCAAATGATTCAAAAACCTTCATAGATTGTTTATTTTTAGATTGTAAAAAGGATACAAAGACAGCATGTGTACTGTAAAAATGAAACTTTTAATTAACATATCTTTTTTTTTAACCTTTCGCCTTCACAAAAAAAAATCATAAATATGGGTTTTATTGAAATATGCAGGTCCTTTTAGTTTTTGTTGAAATTGTTAATAAATTCTTGAGCAAAAAGAGAGTAAATTCTAACAATTAAAAGTGGTTTTATTAATTCCTAAATTTTTGCATTAAATATCAGAATTTCTAAAAATCCAAATTAGATTGAGAGATCTGATGTAAATTATATTAATATTTGGTATATCCTATTACACATTAATATTCAATAATTTACACATATATATTTTAACTAAACAAACACTTATTTAAATCATAAAAATTAAGTAAAACACGGATTTTGAAAGATTTAACCGAGGAGCATAAACATACTTTTGAAATAAATTGATAGAATAGCCGTATATTGTAGCGTCTAAATGCTAACAATTATCAATATGAATAAATTATTTACTTTAATCATTTTTGCCATCACCTTCCCTTGGCTATCGGCTCAGGATGTAATAATTAACAGTAAAAAGATTCCTGTTGACCAGGTTCTTTTTCAAAAATTTAGGCAAGTTGAAGAATATGAAATTAATGTAGAAGACATTCGAAAAAAATTAGAGAATATCACCAAAGTCGGTGTTGAATTACAACTCAATCTTGATTCTAAAAGGATCATACTTCAATTATTTGAGTATGACATGTTTAAAAGCAATGCCATTGTCAAGATTCAAACTGCAAATGGTATTGTTACACGCAAACCAAGTAAAGAATTGAGAACTTTCAGAGGGATTTCTTCTAGTTTTTCTGGGGGTAATGCTGGTATGACAGTGGCTAAGGATTTTTTGGCTGTTATTTTCAATGAAAACGGCCAAACATATTATTTAGAACAAAAAAACCGAAGTTTGGACCAAAATTTATTGAATCAATTCATATTGTACAAGACATCGGATGTACTGCCGGTAAAAGATGTTTTATGCGGTGCTGATTTGTTAAATAAACACAAAGAAGAACATATGAAGGATTTTGATGGCGGAGAAATTGACAAAAGGAATAAGAGTTGTTATGAAGTTGATTTAGCTTTAGCGTGTGATTGGTCTTATACAAATTTTTACAAGAGTCCTTCAAATGCGGAAGCAGCCATGGTAAACGTTGCAAATTTCATGCAAATTGATTGGGCTACACCTCTTTTAAATGAATATATATACTCAATTTCAGATTTATGGATATCAGAAGATCAATTTAAAGATCCATGGATTAATTCTAATGATATTTTTACTCATCTTGACATATTATTTGGTCAACAATTTTCAATTTTCACGAATGTTTATGACGTAGCAACTCTTTGGACAGTAAAATTTACAACAGGGGCAGTTGGGGTAGCAAATCTGAGTTCAGTATGTAAGGTTAATGGCTTAAACGTTTGCAGTGAATTCATTTCAAATATTTTTTTATTAAAACAATTACAATCACATGAATTAGGACATAATTTTTCTTGTACACATGACCCTTTAGGACCAACAATTATGTCTCCTGTGGTCAATGGTTCCGGGACCTGGTCGTTTCAATCAATGAATGAAATACAAGTTTACACACTTAGTAATGGTGGTTGTCTAAATGACTGCAGTGGCGGGAATATTCCTGTTGCAGAATTTTCAGCTGATCCCCCATATGGCTGTATTCCATTAACAGTGCAATTCAATAACCTTTCTGTAAATGGTGTATCCTATAAATGGTCATTTTCTGGAGGCAATCCCGCTACCTCAACAGATATTAATCCAGTAGTTACCTACAATTCAATTGGAAAATATGATGTTACCCTGGAAGTTATGAATCCAAAGTGCAGTGTTAAGGTTACCAAACCCTTATTTATTGAAACAAATGACCTACCGACAGCTGATTTTACAGGTGGAAATGTAGATTTGGTTGTTCTATTTGTGAATAGATCACAACGGGGAGTAGAATATTTCTGGGATTTTGGAGATGGTGAAACCAGTGAAGAATTTATGCCGGAACATGAATATGCCAAGGATGGACTTTATAAAGTTTGCTTAACCGTTACCAATGACTGTGGTAGCAAAACAATTTGCAAAAACATTGGAGTCTATACATATCCAATTGCGGAATTCACTTCTGATACTACCTGGGGCTGCGCACCTAAAACTATAAAGTTTTTTGACCGATCATCCAGTAACGTGATCAACTGGACCTGGTCATTTCCTGGTGGCACACCTTCTGGTTCATTCCAAAAGGATCCGGTAGTGAAGTATACAAATCCAGGTGTTTATAAAGTAAAACTTTCAGTTAACACACCAAAATTTTCAACTTCAATAACAAAAGAAATGTATATCCGAATTGACAGCATTCCGGATGCAAAATTCAGCTATCAATTAAATGGACCTAATGTTTCTTTTACCAATAAGTCGGTTTATGCAAATACTCATTTTTGGGATTTTGGTGATGGAACTACCAGTGTTGAAGAAAGCCCCAATCATCAATACAGAGATGGTCGTTACGAAGTGAGATATACAGCTACTAATGCTTGTGGGTCTACGACTGTAAAAGATGTTGTCATCATCGGAACTAAACCTACAGCTGGTTTCAGAACCCAAACGCCAATTGGTTGTGTTCCTTTTACAGTTCAATATGAGAATACTTCTACCAGTAGTGCAACAGACTTCATTTGGACCTTCCCAGGAGGAAATCCTTCCACAAGTACTGCCCGCAATCCAATTGTTACATACAATGCTAAAGGAAAGTACGATGCCAAATTGGTTGCAAAAAATTTCCTTGAAAGCGACTCTCTGACTTTGACTGATTTTATAGAAGTCAAAATAGCCCCAACTGCAGAGTTTCAAAATAGTATTACCGGATTCGTTGCCTATTTTACTAACTTAAGTACAGAGGCAACTAATTACTATTGGGATTTTGGAGACAACAAAACGAGTACTGAAGCAAACCCAAGTCACAATTACGGTGTAGAAGGAGAATTCAATGTAAGACTCATTACTGAAAATGAATGCGGCATTGATACTTTCGACAAACTTATCGCTGTTTACCTTATTCCAAAAGTAAACTTTAAAGCAGACACCATCAGAGGTTGTGCCCCACTTAATGTAGTGTTTACTGATCAATCATCCATTGACGTTTTGGAGTGGAATTGGCAGTTTGAAAATGGTATGCCAGGAGTTTCCAATCTTAAAAACCCAATTGTAAGGTTCAATATGGCAGGAACTTACACAGTGAAACTTTCAGTTAAAAACAGTAATGGTACCAACTCAGCCACAAAGGTTAAGTACATCGAGGTACTCTCTCCCGTACTTTGTCCTAAAAAGCCCGGAAAGAAAGGGCCTAAATCCCTACCCAATGATGAGGCTCTGATACAGGTAGATATGTCTCAAAGGGCTTATGGAATTTTAGAAACTAAAATTTTCCCTAACCCTACGAATTCAAGTCTTCACATTCAAACCATGGAAAATACAAATTATTCCTTAGTGAATATGACTGGACAAAAGATTATTTCTGGAAAAACTACCAATCTGACAACTACAATCGATGTTTCGGATGTTCAACCAGGAACCTATTTTGTAAGATTGGAAAACAATCAATTTAATTCAGTGCATAAAGTGATTATTTCAAAATAATCGCTTTCAAAATATTATTAAAAAAGGCTGCAGAAATGCGGCCTTTTTTATTTTACACAACCAGCTGTTCAAAATTGATGCTAGGGCATATTTAGCATTGGCATTCAGAAACTTAAAGTCCTTTATTGTTGTCCGTTTTTTAATCACCGAAAAAATCACAATTCTAAAACCATTTAAAGATCCGGTAAGGAGTCTATCAACTCTTTGGCCATAATACATTATTCCTGAACTAATCTGAACGGTATTTATCAGCATTAATCCGTCAAGTTTAATTTTCAGGTTCATTTACAGAAGTGTAAAGAACAATTCACGACAGAGATCTGATAAATCTCAACGCCCTATTCATTTAATCTCTGTACATAACCTTTTAAGTTTTTAAAAACACCTATCTATAAATGAAACCTCCTATAAGAGTGCCTTTGACTAAAATATGTTCTCAAAAAAAATAAAGCTCCTTTCTCCTTCGACTTTGTAGATTTAAAACTTGAACTTGGAAAACACTAAAATTAAACTTATCAGACCTTAACCAAACATCGCTAATAATCTAAATTTAGAAAAGTTTGTGATGGTTTGTGAAGGTTTGTGGAAGTGTATTAAACCCTCAGGCCTTTCAGAAATAAAACATTCATTCAATAGAAATTACTCAAAGGTTTTTTATATTCAAATCAATTTACAAAGATCCTTTCAAATGGAAATCACGTAACCATGATTTAATAATATATTGGCTACTAAAATAAAAATAAGCTACAATGTAGAATTTAAAGCGTTAAGCCTTTTAACATTTAAGATAACTGTATAAAACGGATTTGTTTTAAAGTTGAATTTATCGCAAAAGCTTCAAATTAGAATTTTAATATCCTGATTGTATTACTTATTCCTTGTTCGCTGACAAATCTTACAGAATACATTCCAGCCTGTAATTCCTGACCAACGAAAATGTTTTGCACACCTTCTGGAACTTGAATTTTACTTACCAAAATTCCGTTGAGGTTAAAAATTTCCAAATTCCTGTTTTTTAACCCAGACATTAAATTTAATTCAATGGTGGTTTGAATATTAAATCTACTAGGATACGCAGATATGTTCAGTTTGTCATTAACGAGGTCAATGGCACGTACAGGTCTTCCTTCAGTAACTAAAAACCCATCAAAAGCACCCTCCAATACATGCCCTGGATTGTCATCGGCAATATCAATTGTCAACACCATGCTATCTGTTAAGGTTATCATTGACTTGAGATCAATTTTTGACTTGGTAGTCCACTTCGGGTCAGGAGAGGTAATCTCATCTAGCACCACAGTTTGAGAGCCATTATTTAACCTTACCACCATTTTGTCATTGGGAATACCACTTCCACTTTGGTTGGCAAACCAAGTTGAATAGCTAAGCAAAGGCTGATTGTAGGTTACCAAATTCATTACAGGAGAAATAAGAACTGTCCCGCCATTGTCAATATCATCGTCTGATATTGTTGAACCTTCATTACCGGTAATGTAACATTCCACACCAAAGTCATTTGGCAGGTCCAATTCAGGAGCAACTGCTACCCCACCCTGGAAAGTTCCTTTGGGTTCCCCTCTAGTCCATGTTCCAGAAGAGGCTGTAGAAGTAACTTTCCAACCTTGGTCAAAAAGAAAATCGTCTTGGTATCCTTTACTCATCAAAATTGTTATTTCAGGAACTGGATTTTGTGAATCGAAAATGACCTTCTTGTGAAGATAGCCCCACTTTCCTGCAAATAAGTCATAAGGAATGGTATCTTGAAAAACTTGAACATCAACTGTTCCAGTTTGGTCTGTGATAAAATTTTTATCTCTGTTGGGATTAGAAAACAGTACTCTTACATCGGGTATATTTTGCAGAGTTTTAGCATCCTTGACTATGACTTTTGGATTTAACAGAACATTTCTTGGTTTTAACTTTACATCCTTCAATGTCACTACGCCATTTAACAAATCTACACTGATGGTTTTTGGAAAATATTCTGGATGGTTGAATAATACACTGTAGGTCCCTGACACAGCGTAACCAGTCTTATATTCACCTTTAAGATCGCTTGTCTTTCCATTTTTTCGTGGAGCTAAAATTTCAATTGTAGCATTGTTTATAGGAAAACCCGTCAACGAGTCAACAACCTTACCCTCAAGATAACAAGCTCTGACATAAGTTGGCTTAATTACAAAAAGTCCACCTTGAATATCGGAGGCAACAATGGTTCCACTTGGCAAGAAAGGACTCACACCCCAACAACCATTAAAACCACCATGCGGACCAGACCAGGTGTCTACACTGCCCACTTCGACCATATTATCCGGTCTATGTACGTCCGTAATCTTTACTCCATCTGTATAAAAAGAAGTTACCAAATATCCGTTTATATATCTGGTATTATGAGGTATAACTCCCTTACCTTCAGTATCCTTCGGCCGATATTTGTCGAGTAACTTAATATTTGCTAAATCCTGTATATCGTAAGATGCAACATAAGCATTGTCTCTTTCATCGGTAGTAAAAACAAACTTCCCATCGTCAGAGGGCCAGGCATTGTGTGTAAAAGCAAAAGGAGTGGTGACTGCAGCTAACTCTTTCGCAGCCGCGGGATTTTTAATATCCCAAATACTCAAAACACCGTCCAAAACATCAGCTGACCAAATAGTATCATTTCTTCCAAAATTATCATGACAGTACCTCTTGGTTTGAGCCCCAAGATATTGGGGGTTTTCAGGTTGCTTAGAGATGTCAAATATAAGTGTTCCTCTCCATGGTGTACAACCATTTAAATATAATCTACCTTTATCGTCTACAAAAACCGTATGACAAGTATTCAGTTCAGCGGTTTGTCCATTCGCAGTAATATTTGCCTTCCAAAATTTACCGGTAATGTTTAAAGGGGCATTTTTCATATTTATGATAATTAGCCCATTGGCTTGATTATCGTTTACTCCATAAATATAATCCCCATAAATATATACCTCTCTCCAAATTGTATTGACACCAGGTAACCTGAACCTTTCAATAGGTTTTGCCGGATCTTCTAAACTATAAATAATTACAGCGTCTTTACTTCCAAAGACGGCGTACTCGATTTTATTTTTATCAACAAAATGCCAGATCCCCGAGCCTCCCTCTGGTACCGGAACATGGGCTACGATCTTCATGTTTAGATCACCATCTTGGGCTAAAAGTGAAAAACAAGTAAAGCAAAATAAAAATGTGAAAAATCTGTATTTCATAAAATAATTTTCACTGCAAATTTACTTAAAATAAACAAGGAAATCGACAAAATTCAAGCAACACTTGAACTTAATTTGCCATTACTTGCTCATCTTTGCAGATCGACAAAAAACAAAAATGGAAGTATTAAGCAGAACAGATAATAACATCATAATAATCACAATCAATAGAGAATCAAGTCTAAATGCATTAAACAAAAATGTAATTCATATTTTATCTGAAATTTTTAATTCCATACAAAAATCGCCCAATGGAATAAAAGGAGTTATTCTCACCGGGGCGGGATCTAAATCATTTGTGGCTGGAGCTGACATTACAGAGTTTCAAAACATCAGTCAAAAAGAGGGAGAGGCTCTTTCATTGAGAGGCCAGAAACTGTTTTCATTTATAGAAGCGCTGGAAATTCCAGTGATAGCGGCAATTAATGGATTTGCGCTGGGAGGAGGATGTGAATTGGCCATGAGTTGTCATCTTCGGGTTGCAGGAGAACATGCCCGATTCGGACAACCCGAACTCAATCTCGGACTTATTCCCGGCTATGGGGCTACACAAAGATTGAGCAGGTACATTGGAAAAACCAAAACCATGGAATTATTACTTACGGGAGACATGATAAATGCAAACGAAGCTTTAACATTAGGGTTGGTAAATCAAGTTTGCGAGTCAGGACTTGAGCTAACCAAATCAATTGAATTAATTGAAAAAATAAGTAAAAAGGGACCAAAGTCAATTGCAGCAATCATAAGAACAGTAAATGCTTATTATCGACAAGAGGGACCTGGATTTGAATTTGAAGCTTCTGAGTTTGGAAAAATGATGGAATCAGAAGAGGCGAAAGAAGGAATTACAGCTTTTATTGAAAAAAGAAAACCTATCTTCAGGTCATAACGATCCTAATTTCTGATAGACTCTTAAAAATTTATTAAGATAACTTTTGGTGACTGATCTTCATTAAGAAATAAGTTTCATAGATAGTAAAGATTAAATATATGAAAAGCGCAGGAATGATAATTTCCTTCTTATCGTATCCAAGTTTTCTTATCGCCAGAATAACTATAAAAACAAACAAGGTGATCTTCAATAATACTGAAATCAGGAATATTTGACTAAACAAATATAGATTTTTCGATTGGCTGGCGCGAGACGAAATTTCATAAACAACTATCCCGAAAAACATAAAAAAAACGCTCAGGATACTTAAAAAGAATTTGGACTTTTCCTGGATGGTAAACATTACATTTCCTATCAACCAAGAAAAGATTACACAAAGAAACAAAAAGAGAAAAAACTTTGTCCTGTTCATTCTGATCTTGTCTTTTGAAGGTCCACATAGACCCACACCATTGCTGCAATAAAGAAAATGGTAACAGATAGCAATGTAAAATAAGGTTTTTCCGTACTCATCTTTTGATCAATCCATCTACCAATTATTGCACCTATGGCCATTGTTCCAAATAATTGGAAGGCCAAACCAGAATATTTAAGGTAAGCGTTTACCCTGCTTTTATCGGGGCGCATTCTGCTATTACTTCAAATTATCTTCAGACCGCACAGGAGGGGGTGTATTTCTCCCCGTAAACTGTGAAGCCATTTTACTGACAACATTGAATTTAGCACCTGGACTAACAGACAGTTTATCCGTATTGATTTCTCCTTCCACATGTGCAGTTTCTTTGATTTGTAAGAGATCCTCAATGATTAAACTGCCTTTAAATTGGCCTTCAATCACTGCATTTTGAGCTTTTATCTCACCTTCAATTTGACCCTTTGGACCAATAATCACCTTGCCCTTACAAATTAACACCCCTTTCAAGAGTCCGTCAATCCTAATATCATTGTCTGCATTTATGGTGCCTTCGATTACGGTTCCCATAACGAGGCTGTTGAGCGCACCCTGTGTTGGTGTGCCAGGAGAACCCTTAATTGGCTCTTTTACTTGTGTATTCTTGTTTCCAAACATAAGTTTACCTTTTTGAGAAGATAAAATTACAAAAAATCCCACAGCTTATCGACCCGCCAACAAAAAGAAAGAGCATCCTAAAATGGATGCTCCTTATATATTAAATATCTTGTAAGTGTATTAGAAGTTAGGGCAATAGATTCCACGTTTCTCAGGACCGCAGATGTTGTAAATAAATGAAAATTCGAATGAATTATTTGCAGCACTGGCCTTCCTAAGTCCAGAAACATTCACGTCATAACTTAAACCAACTCCGAATTTATTGTAATCAAATCTCGTAGAAAGTATCAATGCATCCATTAGTACACCATTGGAATAGGTCACTGGCGTCGTGGTTGCATCTTTTACCTTTTCTGAATTGGCAAGTCGCCCCCATAATCCAAGTTGGAAGGATTGTTCGTCGTATCTTGATTTACTCATATTGAAACGGAAACTGGTTCCTCCATTAACCTGCCAATGAGGACCTTGAAAGAAACTAACGATACCTGGAACGATGCTATTTTTTCGATCTAAAGCAAATACACCTCCACCATGTACGGTCAATTTTGGATACAAAGGTGCCGGACTAAAATTGTTGCCTGGTGCATCCACTGAATTATTCTGTAGGGGTTCATTCAAGTGACTGTAAGAACCTCCAAAATAATAATTGTTGTTCTTATCTAATACAGAGAACCACAAGAGTCCAATAGTCATGTCAGCAAACAAGAACCCTGGATCAAAAATTGTTGGGTCTCCGGGTAAATTAGTATTTGGGCCACTAGAGGTGATCTGATTTCCCCACAGGGCGTTATGAAAATTGATGCTTCTCTGATTTAGAGAGGCATCTGCACCAAAAACTAGGTATTGGGCAGAAGTACGGGTTCCAGCCATTCGTTTGCTGTAAGACCCCGAAAGTTTAAATTGAATGGTCGAAAAATCTAATGATCCAGCCTTATCTCCCCAAAATGTTCCTCCAAAGCCAAAGTAATCATACCTTCCTACCGGTATTTTTTGGTCAAAGGACATATTAAAGGTATTAAATGACTTGGATTTAAGAACAGGAGCCCATTGATTCCTGTAATTTGCCACAAATCTCATTTTACAGTTCATGACCCCGGTTAAGGCGGGATTAAGATTCAAAGGAGACATATAAAACTGGGAAAAGTGGATGTCCTGAGTGAACACACTCAATGGAACTAAAAAAAGAATCAATTGTATAATTCTACGCATACCTACTATTTTAGCAAAGGTTAAATATAGAGCTATTCTGACAAAAAACATTCCCATTTCGAAGCGCTCTAAACATATTTATTTTTTTATAATTTGTAAAACTCTAATCCTTAGTTATTAGAACTCCAAAGTTGGACACAAGTAAATCATCAAATTCATCCGCAGTTTGTATCAACCTTTGAATTAATCTATCAAGAAATTCTTGTTTTGAATATTGGTCAAATACGACGAACGAAAGAACTATGTCATTTTTCCTCACCCCTAATACAAGACCCTTCAAATAATAATTTTGCTGCAAGATGAATTCATAAATTGCTTTTATATTTTCTTTTGGTAAGCTGGCAAGGAAGGCATCACCTGCAATCATACCCGATTCTTCATGATAACTTAATAGAATTTTTGCTGAGCCTTTTATTATTTCCCAATTGTAAGGCCCCCTTCTAGTTAGCTTAATATCAAAACCAAGTTTTGATATGGACTCTTCAAGAATCCTCCTTATACCTTTCGGCTCATAATCCTCGATTTCAGAAATCATCCGTATTCTTGCGCCACAAAATGGGCAATATTTCTTTTCCTTATTGGGTTCGAAAACCAAATTTGAGCAAGAATCACATCTGACGGCAACAGGATTCTCCCCTTTTCTAAAATCTTTGATACTGTCTAACAAGTATTGACTAGGCAATGAAAAACCAATATTCTGTCCATCCTTAATTATAAAGGTATTGACCCCAATAATTTCTCCATTCACATTAACAAGTGGTCCCCCACTATTTCCAGGGTTCAAAGCAGCATCATGTTGGATGTATTGAATGTCATCCTGCTGATGAAGTGTATTTGATATAATACCTTGAGTTGCTGTGTATTTTAATCCAAAGGGGTGGCCTACCGCTAAAACTTGATCGCCCTCGACAACTATACTTGAGTCTCCTAAATGTATATCAGCCAATGTATGTATTTCAGGGGATTTAATAAACGCAAGGTCATATTTGGGATCCAAATAAATCACCGGACTTACTACTCTTTGAAGCCCTTTTCCGTCGATTACTACTTCCTTATTATTTCTAACAACATGTTCATTAGTTATGATTAGGTTTTCATTCTTTAAGAAAAAACCAGTGCCTATTGAAAAAGGAGTGGCTATTTGAATCACTGCACCTTTATATAATTCAATTATATCTTTTAAGTGGCTATACATTTAAATCTTTAATCAACTGTAACAAAGAAATGGAAAGTTCTACTCTTGAGTCAAAATTGAGTTTTACCTCAGTATTAATTTCTGGATATTTAGGAGCTGCCATTTGAAGTATCTCTTTTACCGAGGATTTTATTCTGGTTTCGAATTTCTTGACTTCAATTTCCTTAGGTGCGAAATGTCTGGAATATCCTAAGTTTTTGAAAAAATCAGGCTCTTCAATTTCATAAAACAAATGAAATAACTTCGAAACAGGTTCAGCCAAAGCAAAACTAAACAAACAATATCCAACAATGTAAGAGCAAATATTTTGACAAATTCTCTCATGCTTGTTGGCAAGATACCATTCCAACGCTTGCATTTCAGTATCAATAAACTGGGCAATGGTCGAATGAGGAACAGTATTATTTATTCCAAAAGTGTGGTTTACGTTGTATAATTCAATACCAAATTTTTCTTTTTCAATTTCATTCAACTCTTTCAGACTTTTAGAAAGTGTTTCCACCTTTTCATGGGCGTCAAAATTACCTTGATCAAAATATACTTCGTGCGCCTCTTCAATAATTTCCATACTTTTTCCTTCCGGGCAAAGCAAATAATCAATTTTATAAAGTGTGTGTAAATAAATATAAGTCAAGGCACCTGGATATCTGTCTAAATTAAGACTTCCCATATCTTCCATTGCAAGAGCTCTTCTGAGCGCTTCTTTGAAAAATTTGTATTTCACTTCCTTAACTTCTGTACTTTGAGGGATTACATGGGTAGAATTTATAGCTTCAAGCTCAGAAAATTCATCCAAAAGTAAATCATCCTGCTTATCCGCCTTAACTGCTATTTCTTTCAAACCAAAAAACAATTTATAAGGAGATGCCTCTTCGAGGAAACTTTCAAAAATTATACAAAGGTTTTGCTGTGAATCCAAACTGTATCTGCCGTATTGGAGCTCGAAGTTTGCTTCTACTAATTTTCTAAGAAAACCAATACTCAAGCTTTTACATTTTGCAATCTTAGCTTCAGCTCGAAGCCAACTTTTATCCACTTTCCCCTCAATAATTTTGGATCCCTGGACTACAGAAAATTCAAATCCTCCTAAAACTTTCTGATAACTCAGATTCTTTAGCTCAGGATTGTTCAGGTAATTAAAAAATTGTTCAATTGATTGAAAATAATCCTCGTGATTAAAAGACTCATTTGCTTTATCCCACAGATCGAGTTGAACCTTATCCTTTGGCAGGTCAGTAGCTCTGCCAAAACACAAATTTGGGCCTCTTTCTTGTGTTTCTCCTAAAATTCTATCCAAAAAACCCATTGAAGTAATTTTACCAAAAAACTTTACGCCCTTTAAGTTACCGGCCTAAAATTAGTATTTAACTGGAAAAGAGGTGTTTAAATTTCAAATGAACCCATGAAATTCTTTATTCAAAGTACTTTGGATCATTCAATGTGAGCGATTATTCATATCCCAGCCTTTAAACCCTTCTGTTAAGATTTTGCAGCCATGTTGGAAAAGGTATATTTCCTTAGCTTTGTATTCGATTAAATAAATTCATCCAATGTCCAAAAGAAAAAAGACAGGTTTGTCGCCCGGAACATTAATTTTTGAAAGAAATCAAACTTTAGATGAACCCATTGGACAATTTATTTCCTACAACTTAAGCGGAATGTCAGAATTAAAAGTTTCTGATGTTTGGAAATTCACCCCATCTAAAGATCAAAATTTATGGGTTGATGTTATGGGAATTCATGATTCAGAGTATATACTAAAAATTGGAGATGCTTTTAATATCCATCGTCTTATATTGGAAGATATCCAAGAACTTAGTCAACGAACAAAGATAGACTCTTATGAAAATGGAGTTTTTTCAATTGTCCAGAATCTAAAATTTGACCCCTCTAATAAGACGATCAATAAAGAACAAATTTCCATCTTTTTTGCAGAACATGTATTGGTAAGTTTTCAGGAAAATCCGGATGATAGTTTTGCCATTATTCGAAAAAGAATGGGCTCTGAGATTTCAAGAATAAGGAGCAAGAATTCTGACTACCTATTCTACGCATTGATGGATTATTTGGTAGATTGTTATTTTTTAGTAACTGATGCAATTGACCTGGAGATAGCAAATTTGGAAGAAAGGATTCATCAAAAACCTGGTGAAGATATAATTCTTGACATATTTACCATACGGGGAGCATTGCTGAAGTTCAGGAAGTATATATATCCGCTTAGAGATGAAATTGGTAAGTTAAAAAGGTCTGAAACACAATTTCTTCAAGAATCTAATATGATATTCTTCAGGGATCTTGAAGATCACATCATTCAAATAATCGAAATCATAGACAACCAAAGGGAACTGCTAAATGGTATGAAAGACCTCGCCCTCAATCAAACATCCCTGGCCTTAAATAAAGACATGAAATGGTTGGCAGCAATTTCTACCATTTCAATACCAATTCTATTCATGACGGGTGTCTATGGAATGAATTTTGAATTCATGCCAGAGTTAAAATGGAAATATGGATACTTGGTATGGTGGATAACTATAGCCTTCTTTGTAGTAAGCTTGATAGTTTACTTCAAACGAAAAAGAATCATATGAAAATCCGACACCTGACTAGCAGTATCCCAAATCTTCATCATTGTTATAAAAGCCAGACTCAGGATTAGCTTCCTGATGATTGCCTTTGTCATGCTGTTCTTTGCCTTTAGCAATCATCTCTTCTTTTTTTGTCTTCTCTTGTGCCTTGTTTTCTTTGTTTGTGCCTTTTAATTTAAAAATGTTACGCATTGATTAAGCCTGTTAAATGTTCATGGATATAATTCACAAATATAAAGAAAAAATGTAATACATTATTGTGCCTTTAACAATAATTTAATTAACACTTTTGATTGATTTTGCCTTTGAAGATCGTAAAATGGAATAAACCACACCTGTTAATAAAACAATCAAAATGATCAACAAGTTCAGACTTCCGGAAATATGGACATAATTTTCCAAGAGTATCTTAATTCCTATGTAAATCAGCAAAATTGCAAGCGCGTGGTGTATAAACTCCAATTTCTCAAGGGCTCTTGAAAGAATAGTGAAAAATGACCTCATATTCGCTATGGCTAGAATATTAGAGGACAATACCAGGAAGGGATCCGTTGTAATTGCAAAGATAGCCGGAATTGAATCAAGTGCAAATAAAATATCTGTTAATTCTATGGCCACAAGTGTTAATAAAAGTGGTGTCAATGCCCATTTCCCCATTTTCCTCACGATAAATCTCTGTCCAAAGTAACCTTTTGTGACAGGCAAATAACGACGGATCAATTTGATCAACAAACTTTTATTAGGATCAGATTGGTCCTCAGGTGAGGTGTAGTAAATTTTAATGCCTGAATAAATTAATATAAAACCTAATAGATAAATGAGCCAAGAGATAGACTGGATTAACCAAAGTCCTATAACAATCATGACACCCCTTAATAAAATAGCTGTCCAGATTCCAATACTTAGTAATCCCGGGCGAAAGAGTAAAGGCACCTTAAAATAGTTTAAAAGAAAAGCCATTACAAATATATTATCAAGGCTCAACGACTGTTCTACAAGGTAACCTGAAAGGAACAAACTCCCTGCCTCCCAACCACTCAAACTTTGATCATGAGATAGGTAGGACTGGAACCAGTCCTTTTCATATGCAATCATTATAAGCCCAATTGTAAAAAGGGTAATGACTAACCAATATAAAATAGAATGCCAGGCTTTTTTAATGCCGTTCGCGTCCCCAGAACCTGCAAAAAGCCTGTAATCGAAAAATACAACTACAATCAAAAATATTACATATGACCAAAAGATCAGCATGGCAGTGCAAATATATATTTAATTGATTACAAGAATTTGACTCAATTGTATTGTACTACTTTTGTTATCAAAAGCTAATCATTACCCATATTTAATAATTCTGGTTGATTTACTAAACTTAAACCTTAACCAAAATTGAATATTTTCCTATTAGGGATGAATTTAAATTAAAAGCCTGGTTAATTAAATTAAATTTGAAGTTAAAAAAATAAATTCAAAATTAATCGAATGCCGAATTTAGGTCCCCTAGTTTTCCTTATTGAGTGGGAATTAAAATAAATCGATCATAAAAAGTTGCGATTTTGACAAAAAAGAAAACCAACATTAAGAACCCCCACATATATTAAACTGTTCAGGTATATGACATTGCTTAAAATAAAAGAAAATGCCTAATTCTAAACTCTCTGTCAGAGAAATCACTGCTGAAGATGTAGATAATATCGCCGACTATTGGCTTCAGTCAGATCCGGAATATTATTGCTCTATGGGATGTGATTTGACAAAGTTCCCTTCGAGATCTGAATGGAAAGAAATGTTGATTAATCAACTTTCAATGGACTATAGTCACAAAAAATCTTACTGCATTATTTGGCTTCTCAATGGTCAAGCGGTAGGACATTGTAATGTAAATAAAATAGAATTTGGTTTAGAAGCATATATGCATTTACACATTTGGACACAGACAGAAAGAAAAAAGGGCTATGGTGAGGAATTTGTAAAGCTTAGCCTTCCATATTTTTTCAAAAATCTCAAATTAGTAAGATTATATTGTGAACCATACTCATTGAATCCGGCGCCCAATAAGATTCTTCCTAAAATAGGATTTGAATTTGTAAAATCTTACCGATGCATACCTGGATTTCTAAATTTTGAACAAGAAGTAAATTTATGGCACCTGGGTGCAAATAATCTTATGGAAATCTATAATGAATTTAAGCAGTAGGTTAGAGGAGTTTCTGAAATTTTCAATTGATCAAAATTGATCTATGAACAAAATAAAAATAAATCATGATGGTTAGCCTCTTTTCAAACTCTGACTTTATTGGCGCATTGGGTGTTTTCCTCATATTGTTGGCCTATTTTTTAAATATAACCAATAAACTTTCTACCAAAGATAAATCCTACCTTCTACTTAATTTCTTCGGCGCATTGTTAGCTTGTATTTCATCCTATTTGATCAAATCACTCCCCTTTATGGTTTTAGAAGGAACATGGGCAGTCATATCCATGAATGCGATATTCAACAAAAAGAAATAAATCGGTTACTCTTTCGAGATGGAGGCAAATGGCTCCAAATCAATTATAACATATAGACAACTAAACCCCTTTTTCAGGCTTCATTTGTGGAAAAAGTAAAACTTCCTGTATGGCTTCTTGTCCAGTAAGCATCATGGTTAGTCTATCTATTCCAATTCCAAGACCGGATGTTGGTGGCATTCCATATTCAAGGGCTTGCAAAAATTCTTCATCCATCGCCATGGCTTCTTCATCACCTCGATCAGAAAGTGATAACTGATCTTCAAATCTCATCCGTTGGTCAATTGGATCATTCAATTCAGAATATGCATTTGCAATTTCTTTTCCATTCACATAGAGTTCAAATCTTTCCACCAATCCTTCCTTGCTACGATGCTTTTTTGCCAAAGGTGTCATTTCGATTGGGTAATCAGTAATGTAGGTCGGTTGGATAAGATGGTGTTCTACGAGTTCACCAAATATCGAATCTATCAATTTGCCTTTACCCATCGTACCATCTACTTCAATATGCTTGATCTTGCAGAAGTTAAGCAGTTCAGCTTCGGACAAATGCTGCACATCAATTCCGGCATACTCTTGAATCGCATCATACATGGAAATTCTACGATAAGGCATTTTGAAACTAATGTCTTTTCCTCCTACTGAGACCTCCGTACTTCCATTAACCTCCGTAACTACTTTGTCAAGCATTTGCTCAACCATTTCCATCATCCAGAGGTAATCCTTGTATGCTACATATATTTCCATGGAGGTAAATTCCGGATTATGTGTTCGGTCCATCCCTTCGTTGCGGAACATTTTACCAAACTCATAAACTCCATCAAATCCCCCAACAATTAACCTTTTCAGGTACAGTTCATTGGCTATTCTTAAATACAGTGGTAAATCCAATGCGTTGTGATGAGTTCTGAATGGTCTGGCGGCTGCCCCTCCATGAATTCTTTGTAAAACCGGAGTTTCGACTTCTAACCATCCCTTTTCATCAAAATACTGCCTCATTCTGGCAATTAGCCTAGAGCGTTTAGTAAATATTTCCTTTACATGTGGATTTACGATGAGGTCTACATATCGTTTTCTATACCTGGCTTCAGGATCAAGAAATGCATCATGAACCTTCCCCTCTGAATCAACTTTCACAATAGGTAATGGGTGCAAGGATTTTGCCAGGAAAAAAAAATCTGAAACGTGTATACTGATTTCCCCGGTTTGAGTTTTGAAAACATATCCTTTAACTCCAATAAAATCACCTATATCGCACAACTTTTTAAAAAGTACATTGTACTGATCTTTATTTTCTCCAGGACAAATGAGATCCCGATTTATATAGGCTTGAATTTTGCCAGAACTGTCTTGGATTTCAGCAAACGAGGCCTTTCCCATGACTCTTTTCATCATTATCCTTCCGGCTAAACTAACAGCTGTAAAATCATCCGGCCTTAATTCAAAATGTTCCTTAATTTCTTTAGCGGAAGTGTTTACATCAAAAGCCTCTGCGGGATATGGGTTGATGCCCATCGCCTGAATTTCCTCTAAATATTGTCGCCGAATAATCTCTTGTTCACTGAGATGTTGCATGTTATATATTTTAAAAGCACAAATTTACATTCATTAAGTCGAAATAAAAAACGGAATGAATTTGTGTTCTAAACGCTTAAAAATTGACTTGAGCTTGCAATCTCAGCAAATTTCCTTTCTGAAAATTATCCTGTAATGAAAAATCCTCGAATCTTCTTCTTGAAATTGTATACATTGCTACAAGCTCGAAATTTTTAACCGGCTGCCATTCAACTCCAAATTCCAAGTCATTCACCTCATAAGATCTCGCATCTTTTTCGTGTTTCTTACCTCCATCATAATATTGATATCTAAGGAAAGGAATGATGAGTTGTGCTTTACTTTTAAACATGTAATTCAAGGTAACAAAACCTCCTTGAAGAGAACGAACTTCAATGGAATCTGTTTCTTTGTTAAACTCAGGACCTTTACCAAAATTGTATTCAGCAAGAATCCCTATTGGTTTCGAATACAAAACTAAAGTCCCCGCTATTCTTTGATCAAGATAGGATAAATCCTTGTTCCGTTTAACTCCATTGGAAAGCTGGTCTGATGGGATTACAAATTTTCCAGAATAGGCTTGAATGGAAGGCTCAATAATTTGACCTTTAATTTTAAATGGGTAACTCACCCTTGCTGCTAAATGGAGCTGGTCATTCAACTCAGGTTTATTGGCCGTTTGTCCATTGTAAGCTCCAAAACCAAAGACACCATAATCCCCTGAACCCTTCAATCCATCCTTCACCAAAGAAGAAAACAATTCCCGCTGTTTTTTAGGTGCCCAATAAAAAAACACTCCCAAATCCCGCTCATTAGATACTGCGCTGTTTAAAGCATCGGCGCGATCAAGTGGCAGTCGATTTTGGCTTGACTGCATATTCTCAAACCCAAATGGAACTTTACTCTGTCCGATTCGGAACCTGAATTCATTTTCCCGATCAATTCCTACATCAAAATAAGCGTCTCTCAATTGAGCAAAATGCAAACCTGTTGTGCTGGCACTGCTGGCCAAATCAGGTTGAACGTAGAAATAAACCTGTTTGTGTATTTGTCCGAAAAAGATTAATCGCATTCGACGGATAAAGAAGCCTCCATTATCTCCCCATGATTTATCACATTGTTCGCACTTTAAATCCGGGTTAGTTTCAAGAAGTCGGTTGTATCTAACTTGTGCATATCCACGTATTTGAATGGATTCAAACCATTTTGGACTGTGCTTAACGGCTGGTTTTGCAGAAGTGTCCATCATTTGGGCATAGGAATAGCCCCATAGAGTGCACAATAAGATTGTGCAGAGCAATCTGTATTTCATTTCAACACTTTAATAAAATTGCCTGAATGACAATTTCGCGTCAAAATTATTGAGTCTAATATTAAGAGAATATTAAGTTTTTCTAAATCCCAATCTGGGTTTATCAAACGCCTTCCTGCGATCATTTTCCGGATGTATATCTTTGAGATCTTCCAACATAATCATATTCCTATCCACTCCCTCCCATTCTGTTGTGGACATTTGGGATAAACGAATGTTCTGAAATCGGATTATCTCCTGAACTATGGTCCTTACCGTACGGGCATTGCCAAAATATTTATCCTTAGTGGCATATATATATTCCAAATAATTCAACAACTGACCTTGTGCCAAATGATGCAAAGTGAAATTCTGATCAGCAAACATTTTTATGGAAATATCCATCAATTCCTGAGGATTGTAATCCTCGAATTTTAAGATTCTGTCAAATCTACTATTCAAACCCGGGTTGGATTTTAGAAACAATTCCATCGGTTCTGTATATCCTGCGACAAAAACAAAGAACAATCCTCTTTGGTCTTCCATTCTCTTCAATAATGTCTGAATGACTTCACCTCCATAATCTCCTTGGGCTGAAGCATTTTGAGTCAAAGAGTAAGCCTCATCTATAAATAGAACTCCACCAATTGCTTCTTCCACTTTCTCTGCTGTCTTGATGGCCGATTGACCAATGTATCCGGCTACCAAACCTTGTCGGTCAGTTTCGACCATATGGCCTCTTTCTAATATACCAAGAGCTTTAAATATTTTAGCTAAAATGCGGGCTACCGTGGATTTACCAGTCCCGGGATTTCCAAGGAAAACAGTATGTAAAAAAAACTGATTCAGCACTTCCTTCCCTGCTCTTTGCAAGTATTGAACAATCTGTACTAAATCATAAATATCCTTTTTTACTTGGGATATTCCTATTAGTGAATTCAATTCAGCCAATGCTTCTTCCAGTAATTTAGCATCGACCGGTATTTTAGGCTTTTGTTTATGTGGCTCAATTTGTATTCCTTTAACATCTTGAAGACTTACTTCGCTTAAGCTACTTACCTCTATATTATCAGTCTCACCAGCCGAAATTATTCTTATACCGAGATTTACTTTTGCTTTATCGACCAAATCAAAGACAAATCTTGCATTTCCAAAAGTGTTGTCACGATCTCTGTAAGCATTTAAAATTAAATGATGCAATGCTTCTAAAGCTTCAGGTAAAAAGTGGAGAGCCTTTTCTTTTGCAGCATAATCTGCAATCTGGTACAATTCCTGAGGGAGATAATCAGGAAATTCATAATAAAGTTTAATTCTGCTTTTAAGACCGGGATTAGAATCGAGGAAATAACGCATTTCTTTTGGATAACCAGCCATTATTACGGCAAGGTCTCCAGGACCATTTGACATTTCCTTTACCAGGATTTCAATAACTTCTCTCCCAAAATCTTTAGAATCGTCGTTTGTCCTCGCTAAAGCATAAGCTTCATCAATAAACAACACTCCCCCTCTGGCCTTCTCAATTACCTCTTTAACCTTTGGGGCTGTCTGTCCGATGTATTCTCCAACCAGCTCCGCTCTGTCTGCCTCATAGACATGGCCTTTGCTTAAGACTCCCATCTTCTTATAAAGTTGCCCCATCATTTTTGCAACGGTGGTTTTACCTGTTCCGGGATTTCCAAAAAAAACAGTGTGGAGAATTATTTGATCTTTTTCTGCAATACCTTTTTCTTTTCTCAGCTTCAGAAATTGAATGTATTGTGCATGCTCTCTTACTTTTTTCTTAACCTCTTGCAAGCCAACCATCTTATCCAACTCAGCCAAAACCTCCTCAAAATTCTTATAATCACTTTCGGTATCTGGTAACAGTAACGGTTCTGTTGAATGAGGTAAGGTAATCATAGGCACCCCTTCAACAAATTCATCTAATATTTCAAAAGACATCATCCCCAGTAGTTCCTCCATAAATACGATTTCTACTGTATAGATTCCATCCCACCAGGATCCCTTCACATTGCTACCCCACCCTGCTGTTATGAATATTTTTTCTTCATCTCTACGAACGGGGACTAACCTGACTAATTGTCCTTTTAGTTCTCTGGCCTCATTGTGAAATTTAATAAATACTTCACATTGCCAATTGGCCTGATTGCATTTATTGTTTAATACCAATTCCGCATAAATGTAACGTGTTTCTTCGCCATTAAATGAAGTGAAATAAGTACGTTCATTTTCAGGAATGTCATCAAAAGGACCTTCATACAGTCGGAGACTTTGCAACTCAACATATGGATTCCCCTCGACATCATGTGCCATTCCCGGATCTTCCACATAAAAATATTTGGTGGCAATTTTTTCACCATCCACCCATGCTTCCCAAAAATAAGTACCCTTTTTCCAAAAAGAACCCTCCTTTTTATTTCCCCATCCTTCTCTTATATAAACCAAATGGTCATACTTGGAGATGTTCCTTTTAAAATTCAAATTACATACTTCCTTTTTTGATTTTATCAGGCAGAAACACTTTAATTCAAAATTGGCTTCCCAAAAATCATGGTCGAACCATTTGTTGTAAAAGGACAATTCCGCATAAATGTAAGTAACATCAAACCTATCAAAAACCTGTCGATACTTCTTCTTATTGTCGGCAAGCCATTCAGTTGACGAATAAACTTTTAGCTCTTTGAATTTATACTTCTTAGATTCGGGAGGGTTACCAGTTTCTTCCATGGACATTAAAATTTAGAGTACCCGTTGTCTAAACAAAAAGGAAAATAATAAAGCCAAAAATGTGAAAGTTTGATCAAATCATCCCCCACAAAAAGTCTTAAACTTCTTGATATAAACCTCCCATATGTCTTTTTGTTCCTGAACCTCATCGTCATCACAGAAATCTGTAATCTCCAAAATGGTTTCATTGGTAATGTCCGTTTTATAAATTCTAAATTGAAGAAACTCTTCTTCCCGATCTACCCATTGGTATTTAACCATTTCGTCTTCGATGTCAATGACCAACGTTGCTTCTTCAGAGTCGCCATCCCATGAAAAAGTGTAATGGTCACCTACATTATCCACCTTATCACAGAACCAGCGTATGATTGTGGTCGGTTGTGTAACAAACAGATAAATGATCGATGGAGAGGCTTTGAACATAAATTCTGTTTGAAATTGAACTCTTGCCATGTTTATTTTTTATTGGTGGGATTGATGTATTTCGGGCAATATTAAATGGTTTATTTATTTTTTTATGTTTTTATGAACTTTTTTTATTGAGATTTCATTTATGAGTATGGTCTTAAAATCACTAAATCGGTGTAATTTCGTGACTTATTTCAATTGAAAAATGATAAAAATTAACACAATTAATTGTTTATCAATAACTTAGAAGCTTACAAGGATCCATGCGGCAATTAAAAATCACCAAATCAATTACAAATCGGGAGAGCCAATCCCTCGAAAAATATTTACAGGAAATTGGAAAAGTTGACCTTCTCACTCCAGAAGAGGAAGTTGAATTAGCCAAACAAATTAAACAAGGTGACCAAATCTCTCTTGAAAAGTTGACCAAAGCAAATCTCCGATTTGTGGTTTCTGTTGCCAAGCAATACCAAAATCAAGGGCTTTCTCTTTCTGACTTGATCAATGAAGGGAACCTTGGTCTCATAAAGGCTGCACAGCGATTTGACGAAACGAGAGGTTTTAAGTTTATATCCTATGCGGTTTGGTGGATTCGTCAATCAATACTTCAGGCATTGGCTGAACAAAGCCGAATTGTAAGGCTTCCTCTTAATAAGGTTGGGTCACTCAATAAAATAAACCGAGCTTTTTCAGAACTGGAACAGGAATTTGAAAGGGAACCTTCTGCTGAAGAGTTAGCCACCGTTCTTGAGATACCAACTGAAGAAGTTGAGACTACCTTAGGGGTTGCAGCTCGACATGTGTCCATGGATGCTCCATTTGTTGAAGGGGAGGACAATTCATTACTGGATGTATTAGAAAATGACAGCACACCTGCAACAGATTCTGTTCTGGAATATAAGGATTCGCTCAGAAAGGAGATCGAACGTGCATTAGGTACACTAACCGACAGGCAGGCAGATGTTATTAAATTATATTTCGGAATAGGGGTAGAGCATCCTGAATCTTTAGAAGACATCGGAGACAAATTTGGTCTGACAAGGGAGCGAGTCAGACAAATTAAAGATAAGGCAATCAATAAGTTACGTTCCACCACCAGAAGTAAGTTATTAAAGCAATATTTAGGGAGCTAAAATTAGAATTTATCTAGTTTACTAAGATTGCTGTTTTCTGCCTTATTATCATCTACTGATTTAACATAGGTTTCATTTTTTTATATATATTTCGAAGCATTTTGCTTTGGCTTGAATTCTTTTTTTCAACTTTGCGAAAATTTATAAAATGAATTCAAATCCGCTGGACCATCAATCCGCGCTTCAAGAGTGGCGTGAAAAGGAAAAACAAGCCCTGGAACTGAGCAAACTTGTTGGAGAGCTTCGTTTTGACCGTTCCATTGAAATTGTGCTTTTCAGAAGAGATCTTTTCGATATCAGACCTTCTGAAATTATAAACATTCACCTATTTTCAAAAAACTATATCAATACCCCTATTACTGTTGAGTTAACCCTTTCAATTGTAAAAGTAATTTACCAAACAACAGAACTCAATCCGTCTAAAATAGACATTGGAAGATTGGCCGCTGAATGGGAAGCCGAAAAAAATGAAAATTCCAAACTCGACGATTTTGTCAAATCCAAACTTTCCGGGGGCATAGGCGGAGAAAAAGATAAGGATCCGCATCGTGATGTTGTTCTTTATGGCTTTGGTAGAATTGGGCGATTAGTGGCTAGAAGGCTGATTAGTTCTACTGGTCGTGGAGAGCAACTATTACTTAAAGCTATAGTTATAAGACCCAGCATGAAGGAACGAAAAGAAGAAATTCTAAAAAGAATGTCTCTTCTTGAAACGGATTCAATACATGGAAATTTTCCCGGAACCATTGAGGTTTTTCATGAGGAATCATTGGTTAAGATTAATGGAAATATTATTCACATGATCTTTGCAAACGACCCATCTGACATAAATTATGAAGATTACGGAATAAGAAACGCCCTATTGATTGACAATACAGGGATGTGGGACACTAAAGAAAAATTAAGTGCCCACCTTAGACCTGGAATTGCACAAGTTATACTCACTGCACCAGGCAAAGACATTCCCAATATTGTGGTAGGTGTAAATCAGGATATTGTTGATCCACACAAGGAAAATATTTTTTGTGCTGCTTCTTGTACAACGAATGCAATTGTTCCCATTATTCAGGTTATGGACCACAATTTTGGAATTATGAAAGGTCACATAGAAACCGTTCACGCCTATACAAGTGATCAAAATCTCTTAGATAATTTTCATAAAAAACCAAGAAGGGGTCGCGGAGCTCCCATAAATATGGTAATCACCAGTACTGGAGCTGCATCTGCAGTAGCTAAGGTACTGCCCCACCTCAAAGGAAAACTAACTGGCAATGCTGTCAGGGTTCCCGTGCCAAATGTGTCTCTTGCCATTCTTAATTTAAGTCTAGAAAAGGAAACCAATCTTGAAGAAGTTCTTGCTACGCTTAGAAAAGCAACTTTGGTTGGAGAATTGGTTGAGCAACTGCAATATTCCAGTTCCAACGAGTATGTATCCAGCAATGCGGTGGGATCAACTGTAGCATCTGTCATTGATGCACCTTCCACCATTTTGAGTAATGATGGAAAAACTGTAACCATTTACGCCTGGTATGACAATGAGTATGGATATACTTGTCAGGTAGTTAGATTGGCAAAATATGTAGCTGAGGTTAGACGCTACACATATTATTAGGATGGAAAAATCAGCTCATCCATATTTTAAATATCAGCCCTTACTTTTGGCAATTTGTGCCATAATTGGAATGTATGGTGGTTATAAATTAAAACTACCTGAGCAAAAAAACAAATTGTCTTTTGATTCCAATTTAAAAAACTACACCTCCGGTCAAAAAATTACAGATGCGTTGTCATACATTGATTCCAAATATGTGGATAGTTTAAAAATCAATGAAGCATCTGATTACATGATCCAACAATTGTGTTTGGCTCTTGACCCATATTCAGAATATATACCTGCAAACCAGGTTCAAGAATATATGGATGATTTGGATGGCGGTTATCATGGCATTGGATTATCTTTTATAAAATTTGATGAAACCTGGATGGCAAATAATGTCTTAAAAAACAGTCCGGCAGAGCTTGGAGGTATTGAACCAGGAGACGAAATTTTATCAATAAATGGGCACACAAATAAAGAGGAAGATTTTAGTCCGGAGGGTTTAACCAAATCAAATCCTTTTGAAGTAGACCTAAAATGGAAAAAGCAAGGATCTGGTGAAGTCATAGCCAAAAAAATTAGGAAAGAAAATTTAGAAAGCTCTACTCTTGGACCGGTTTTTCCAATTGACCAAAATGTTTTTTACCTAAGACTTAACTCTATAGGTGAGCGATCCTACAGGGAATTTATGGATAAAGTTGAAAAATATACTTTCGGTCAGGGTAGAAAAAGTTTAATCTTGGATTTGAGAGACAATTCAGGTGGGTTGCTCAATATTGCTGCCGACATATTAAACCAACTTGTTCCTGTAAGAAACGTTGAACTTTTTTCAACTATAAATAGAGAAGGCAAAAAGAAATCCTTTAATTCACTTGGAAAGCCATTCTTTAAGCTTGACAAAATTATTATTTTGATAAATGAGCACACTGCTTCTTCCGCAGAAATTATAGCAGGCTCTTTACAGGAATTAAAACTTGCTAAACTGTTGGGATTTCCTAGTTTTGGAAAAGCGACTGTTCTTGAACCTTTTAATCTGGCTGATGGATCCCAAATTCTTTTAGCAACTTCACGAATTCTGCTTCCTTCCGGTCGGTGTATCCAAAAACCCTACTATACCTACAGCAAAGATTCCATCACCAATTGGATTAGTCCTTTCAATCCTATTGCAGACAGTTTTGGAAGATCATCAAACAAATATGTTTCAGCAATGGGCCTTTCACCTGATTGGGTTGTAGAAAAGGATGATTCGATGATTGAATTATCAGATGATGAGCAACTGCAACTTAGAAATATAATGCTATCAAACTACCAAGCTCTTAAAATTGCAATTGCCGGAAAAGTTGAAAATATCACAAGTAAAGAGACAGATCAGTTGCTTGAAGGTTATTTATCTAAAAATAATCAACTACTAATAAATTCAAACAGCCTTTTTCAAATGAAGGAAAGATCTAAATTTATTTTAGCAGAATTGTTGTTTGGGATGAATGCTTCACAAAATCTTCAACTTATCAATGATCCTGTTTTTGCAAGGGCAAAAAAGGAAATTTCTCTTAACTGATAATTATCGGATAAATTCCAGTTCACCGGATTCATCAAACTTCGCCAAAACACTGGGTGCGTTTTTTATTTGATCATTCATTCTGTGGAATGAAACATAATCTGTATTGTCAAACCAAAATGATTCAATTTGATTAAATGAAGCAGGGATCGGATTTCCAATGATATTTACTGTTGTAGAAACTATTGGCTCGCCTAGCTTTGATATTATTTCTGAACAAAAAGGATCGTAACAAACTCTCACAGCCACTGTTCCATCAGATGCAGCTACTAAAGGATGTACAAGTTGTCCCATGGAAGAAATAAGAGTTAAAGGTTGTTTGTGATATTGAAGGAGCGTTTCCACCCTGGGATGTATGCGAGGTGAATACTTTTTCAACATTTCAATTGAATCAACCAATAAAATAAATCCTATTCCATGTGGTCTTTGTTTTAAGCCAATCAAACGCTCTAATGCTTGTTGATGATCATGCCTACAAGAAATTCCCCAAACTGTATCAGTTGGCAGCAATACCAGACCACCATTATCTAAAATACTGACTATCCGGTCAATTTCATGAACAGTTTCCATTGGTTCGCCAAACGCAGAGTCAATCATTCTGCAAAAAAAACGTATTTTTACTTAATCAAAAAGAGTTTTTTTTCGTTTATAGTGCATGACGAATTCCGAATGGGTAGATATTATCTGATCCTTGCTTTGTTTGTGGTGAATTTCTGGTCTCTGAGTGCAAAACACATCATTGGGGGCGAGATTTATTATTCATGTATAAAGGTCAATTTAAATGACAATACGGCTACCTATGAGTTCACTTTGAAGATCTACCGAGATTGTATCAGTCAAGGTGCCATTTTGGATGATCCCGCAAAGCTTGGTATTTATGAAAAATTATCTACCAATAACTATCGATTTGTAAACTCTTATTCAGTTCCCCTTAATTCTTCCAGAAGGTTGTTCTCTGAGAATCCGTGCATAATCACTCCTCCGTCTGTATGTGTTGAAGAGGGGATTTATGAGTTTACAGCGACTTTACCAATCATTCAAAACACTTATACGATAGCCTATCAAAGATGTTGCAGGAATGAAACCATTTCTAATATTATCAATCCTGGAGACCAGGGGGCCGCTTACACAATAGACATCAGCCCTGAGGCGCAAAAAATTTGTAACAACAGTCCAAGATTTAAAAGTTTTCCCCCCATCATTATATGTGAGGGAAGACCTCTAAATTATGATCATTCAGCATTTGACCAGGAAGGGGATATCATTACGTATGAGTTTTGTGCACCGAGTTCAGCGGGAGGCAAACAAGGTTCGGCGGAAGGCAGACCGGGTGGCAGGGCGGAAGATTGTGATGGCGTAACCCCTAATCCAAATGCATGCCCACCTCCATTTAGTCTTGTACAATTCAGAGCTCCATTTTTTACAGCGTTGAATCCGCTTGGGGGTAATCCTCAGGTGAGTATAAATCCATTAACCGGACTTATAACAGGTACACCAAACACGCTGGGTCAATTTGTAGTTGGAGTTTGTATTAAAGAATACAGGAATGGAATTCTCCTGAGTACCGTTAGAAGAGATTTTCAATTTAATGTAATAACCTGTGAAAATACCTTAAATGCAAGAATGCAATCAGATTCAGTTCAAACGAATGATCGGTTCATTTTAAATTCGTGTGGTGACCTGACCGTAAATCTCATCAATCAAAGCACCATAGAATCTAACATAAAATCCTATGATTGGGAATTTCTAATTAATGGACAAACTCAAGTATTCAATTCCAAGAACGTTTCCGTTACCTTCCCGGGGCTTGGCAGCTATTCAGGAAAACTTATCTTGAACAAGGGGGCGTTGGATTGTACTGATTCTGCTGACATTACAATTAATATATTACCGGATATTAATGCTGATTTTGACTACCAATATGACACCTGTATTGCGGGTCCCGTCAGGTTTACAGATTTATCTACGACCGGGTCAGGTAGGATGACAGATTGGGTCTGGACGCCTGAACCAAGCAAAACAGTTTTAATCCAAAATCACGATTATACATTTTCTACTCCGGGAATTAAATCAGCTAAATTGGTCGTTCGTGATATCAGTGGTTGTAAAGATTCTATCGTTAAAGATTTTTCTTATTTCCCTGTCCCTCCACTCCTAATTGTCAACCCAAGTAACTTTACGGGATGTAATCCGTTGTCCGTATTTTTTGAAAACTTATCAGTTCCAATTGATGACAGTTATGACATACTTTGGAGCTTTGGAGATGGCAAAACCAGTAAAAAAATCTCTCCGAATCACCTCTTCCAAAATCCAGGATTATATTCTGTTCGTTTGGAAATCACCTCGCCTATAGGCTGTTATACCAAGGCTGATTATCCAAACTGGATAAATGTTATTGAAAGTCCTGAGGCAGGATTTGATTACGACCCCAAAACTCTCAGTTCATTCCAAAAGCAGATTAATCTAACAGACCAGTCTAAGAGTGCAGAATTTTTGAAGTATATCATTAACGATCGTTTTATTTTATTTGATCGAAATGCACAATTCACTTTTAGGGATACAGGGGTACAAAAAATCAGTCAAATAGTCTCCAGACCAAATGGATGCATGGATACTTTGACCATTTTTATTGATGTTGAACCAAAGGTTACTTTTTTTATGCCAAACGCATTCACCCCAAATGGTGATGGAAAAAATGAAGAATTTATTGGAGTCGGGTATATAGATGGGATGCAAGGTTTTCAAATGAGTGTATGGGACAGATGGGGATCGCAATTGTTTAATTCAAGTGATCCATTAACCGGATGGAACGGGAGGGTCAATGGTTCCGGTGATTTTGTCCCCCCCGGAGTTTACATATATGTTATTCAATATAAAGAGCCAAGAGGGAAGCAGGTTTACCTAAAGGGCTTTGCCACAGTGGTCAGATGACATAACAATGAGCCTAATGTATTAATTTTAAATAATTTATACATATAAATATTTTTAATATTTATATTTTAATACCCGAATTTGTCGGTTTCCAAATTTTTAAAATAACTAATATTTTAGTAGGAGTTTCAAAATGCTCTAAAAAAAGGTCCAAAATCTTTATAATTTGCAAAGATTTCCTATCTCGATATTCCCTTTTTAATTAACTTTGCGACTCTTTTTGAAGAGTTAAAATTAGCAGCCATGGATTTGATAAAATATGTTGAAGATCAATTACTTGACGTAAGCCGAATTCCAAGTTTTGAATCAGGTGACACCATTGTAATAAGTTACAAGATCATTGAAGGTAATAAAGAAAGGATTCAGGATTTTAGGGGTGATGTCATCAACATCCGTGGAGAAGGTAAAAACAAATCATTTACTGTACGTAAAGTTTCTAATGGCGTAGGCGTAGAGCGTATCTTTCCTATTTCCTCACTAAACATTGTGGAAATTAAGGTTGTAAAGAAAGGCCATGTTAGAAGAGCTAAATTATTCTACATCAGAGGATTGTCTGGTAAAAAGGCTAGAATAAAAGAGGCTAACATTTCAAAATAAGCTTTTCTGTATTTTCAATTACGGGATCTAAACTCTAGCCGTAAATTGGCAATTGAGATTTAAATAATTGTTGGAGCACATCGTTTTCAGGTGTCTTGCTTTTGCAATTACACTTTTTCAATTTCAATTAATATTTCCTTGGTTACTGGTTTGACATCCTTGAAAATTCTATTGAATTCAATATATTTCCACTCGTTTTTAGGTTCCAATTTGATTTTCTTGCCATCAAGATTGAATTCTATAGGAACATAAAATTCTCTTTCCAAACAATCCAATTTGTATTTGATTTGAGTATAATTATCCCTTACACTTACAGAATAGACTAATTTAGGGAGCTCTTTGTACTTTAAATATTGACGCAGGAAAGGGGTGAAATCTCGCTGGGTTTTAACATTTACTAAATCGACAAAATCTTTCGTCTCTGCAAATCCATATTTGTGTTGATTGTAAAAGGTTTTTAAAATATCAAACCAAATACTGTCATTTCCAATTGCATATCTTAAGGATTGAAGAACCCACGCCCCTTTTGAATAAATATCCCCAGGATTTTCAGTAAAGTTAACCGATTTTGGTCCTAAGAGTGGTTTGTCATTTTTGATTGCTTTTTTATTGGATTCCAAATATTTTAGCCCGGCTTCTTTTCCATAATAATATTCTATGTAGAGATTTTCCATGTAAGTGGTAAAGCCTTCGTGAATCCACATTTCAGCATGATCTTTACAAGACACACTGTTTCCCCAGTATTCATGGGCACTTTCATGCAGTATAATATAATCTACAGAAAACTCTTCCGGAACCCTTCCTCCCAAATACCCTCGATTAAATTTATTGCCATAAGCAATGGCACTTTGGTGTTCCATACCTAAATATGGTGATTCGACCAAGGCATACCCGTCCTTAATAAATGGATATGGCCCCAAATAATGCTCAAAGGATTCAAGTATTTTTGGAGTTTGTTTGAAATGTTCTTTCGCCTTTTCCAGGTTAGGGCGAAGCACATAATAATTTAAGAGCAACTTCTCTTTACTTAAGGTTGTAATCTCTTCATTAAAATTTACATAATCCCCGACATACAAAGTCACATTGTAATTGTTGATGGGATAACTTACCTGCCAATGGTATTTCTTGTGCTTTTTACCTACCTTTTCAGTTTCAATAAGTCTTCCATTTGAAATAGCCGAAAGGTCCTTTGGCACGGTAATCCAAATATCCATGGATTCAGGTTCATCTGAAAGATGGTCTTTATTTGGCCACCAAAGGCTTGCCCCGATTCCTTCGCATGCAACCCCAACCCAAGGGTTGCCAGCCTCGTCACTTTTCCAAACAAATCCACCATCCCATGGTGCATTTTTAGCAACCAAAGGATGTCCTTCAAATTCAATTTTTATTTTAGCATTTTCCTCAGGATTTAACGGACACTCCACAAAAACTGCATCAAATACTCTTCGGTACTTCAATGATTTCTTTCCTTGAGTGATTTTAATAATCTTCATGTTTTGGAAAAGATCAATCTGTATTTCCTTTAGGGCAGATCTACTGAGCAAAGTAATTTCATTACTTCCGATGATAAATTTATCCTCAGGATCAAGCTTAATGTCCAGATTATAATGCAAAACATTATAATCTCTTTCTGATCTTAAAGATCCTCTTAATGAATCTTTTAAAGTAAACTTTTGACCATTTGCAATAACCTCAAACAAAAAGAAAGTGGTTATTGTAAGAAAAGTCAACTTTGAATAGATTAAGATTTTTGTCATCACACGGGTCTTATTTTTTTCTTACCTGATTTTAAATTCCTCAGTACTAAATAATCTAAATATTTGGAGGGCAAAAAATATGCCGCAAGTCTAATTAACAAAGGATTTTTATGAACTATATATCTATTTTTAGGTCGTGGTGATTGAAGTGCATGTATCACTGGTTTTTTAATAGCTGACAAAGGTAGTGCATTTTCTTCAGTGGCTTTGATGAGTTCATCGGCTTTTTGAATGTATTTGTAAAAGGGAGTCTTCTCAAATTTTGATGCAACCCCAAGATTTTTCTGCCATATTAAAGTTTTTATTGGGCCTGGTTCCATTAAAATCACTTTAATTCCTAAAAGTGCACATTCCCTTCTTAAACTATCTGTCATTCCTTCCAAAGCGAATTTTGAAGCCACATAAGCCCCTAAAAATGGAGCACCTATCATTCCAGAAACAGAACTTATATTAATTATCCTTGACCCTTCCAAAGAATTAAGCAAAAAAGGTAATGCCCCTTGAATAACTCTAAGCTGCCCAATAACATTTACATTTATTTGCAGTTCAAATTCGCTCATTGGAAGATAGGCTAAAGGGCCTGGGACGGCAATTCCACCGTTATTTATTAATGCATACAACTGATTTCCTTTCAGTTTTGAAGCCAGCTGTTTAAACGCCCATTCAACTGAAGTCGGCTCAGAAATATCCATAATAATTACCTCCATATCAGGCTCCTCCTCTAAAAGCCTGGATCTGTCTACTTCCTTGCGCACAGTTCCATAAACCTTGTAATAAGGGGACAGCTGATTAGCCAAATATCGCCCAATTCCTGAACTAACACCCGTTATTAAAATAGATTGCATATTGAGAATGACTTAAGAATTCCAAGAAAGCCAAAATAGTAATATCTTTGATAATCATTATTAGAATATGGGCCGTATTGTCGTTATATGTTTCTTTTCTTTGTTTTACTGCCAATGTAAGGTTGAGCCAACTCTGTCGGTTGAATTTTTAAATGGAAAATGGAAAATTGTTCAAGCCTCCAGAGATCTAAAAAAAACGGAAACACTTAATGGCGCTTATTTTATTTTTGAAAACAAGGTCCTTACTACTAATTACATGGGTTCAGAATTGCAGACCCCATTTGAGTTAAATAGAAAGTCAATTACCCAGTTACAACCTGAAAAAATTATGTTTGAAGCAATTATTGAAAAAAACAATAATTTAACGCTCCAAACTACCATCAAAGGGACTTCATTTTCGTTTACTATGGTAAAGGAATAATATGAAATTTCATCATTGCCTTTTGTTTATTATATTGAGCATAAACGAGGCATTAGGGATTAATGCTGATATAAAACATTACAACTTTTACATTGATGGCGCCCATTTTACTGAGATAGTATATTATTTACCCACATCCGGACTAAAGTGCACTTATTACCCAGACAGTAGTTTCCAGAACAACATCGGTTTAACGCTTGTATTGAAGAGTGGTCAACGGATCATAAAAGTCGAAAAATTGCACCTGGAAAGTCCAAGATACCATCAACGCAAACCCCTACTTCATATCATGAGGTGGGCGCTGTCTCCTGGTAGCTATCAATTGGAGAGTACTGTTTTTGATGCCCAAAACCCCTCACAAGAAATCACCCTGATAACACTTATGGAGGTTCCTGATTTTCAAAAAAAAGTTTCACTATCCAGTCTTCAATTATTTTCAATTTGCCATAACTCTACAGACACAAATTTAGTTAATACAAAAAATGGATTCTATTATGAACCTTTACCCTACCAATTCATTGACCGGAATCAAAACATTTTATTTACATATGTAGAGAGTTATCACACCGATAGAATTAAAAGGGAAAACTATTTTTTGAAATATAGATTACATAGTTTAGATAGTAACTTAAATAAATTGTTGATCGATGAATGGATTTTGCGTAAAGAGCATAGAGAGCGAGACATTATATTGAATACAAAAGATATAAGCCAAATTCCCTCAGGCAAATATATCCTTAGCGTTTTTTTAATGGATAGGAATAATTTTATTTATGATTCGAGTTCAACTGAATTCGAACGGTTCAATCCATTTTGGGATAAATTAATTCATTTAAGTTATGCCTCTAAAAAAGACGAGCAATATTTTAGTCAACTCTCAGATGACAGTGTTTACATTTCACTAAAATCACTCTACCCTATTATTTCGAGTAATGAGCAAGGATTTATTGATTATTTAATTAACAATAACCGTTTGACGGAAAAACGAAATTATTTATACCGATATTGGAATGAAACCCATCCTGATTCAGCACATTTTGCCTATGTTAGCTATATGGAAGAAGTTAAAAAGGTTGATCAAATGTTTCCATCCGGATTTGGGCGAGGCTTTGAATCGGATAGAGCACGTATTTACCTAAGGTACGGAAAACCATTGGAAGTATTTAAAGAAGATCAAGACAGCGGAGCCTTTCCGTATGAAATTTGGAAATATGACAAAATAAAAAAGACCGGACAGAATAATGTCAAGTTCATTTTTTATAATTCTGATCTTGGAGGAAGCAATTACAGGTTGCTTCATTGCAATGCCTATGGAGAGCGAAAGAACGAAAGATGGGAGCTTGAATTGTACCGAAAAGTCAATGATGAATATGAAGGTGAAAACCCTTTTGATGCAACAGGGGTGAAAAGGACATTCAGCAGAAGAGCGAGAGAGTATTTTGAAGAATAAGATCTTTAGGGATCGAAATAAAAATAAACTTCAGTAATCCCATTTTACAATTTAATGACTTTTGATTGCTCTGTCCATGTCCCTTTTTTGGTCCTTTTCTTTTATTGACTCCCTTTTATCGAAGGATTTTTTTCCTGTAGCGAGTACAATTTCAACTTTTGTAATTCCTCGTTCACTGAAATAAATTCTATAGGGAACTATTGCCATACCTTTTTCGGAAACACGCCTTTCAAGCTTTCTTAACTCGAGTTTATTCAATAAAAGTTTCCTGCTTCGCTTCGGTTCGTGATTGTTGTGGGCTCCGGCATCATATTCTGAAATATGTAGATTTTTAATCCACAATTCACCCGATTCAAAAATACAATAAGCATCACTTAGGTTTGCTCTTCCGTCTCGAATTGATTTAACCTCTGTTCCTTTGAGCATAATGCCTGCTTCATAGCTTTGAATAAACTGAAACAGATGAGATGCCTTTCTGTTGACTATTTCCGGCCCTTTCATTTCAACATAACTTTATGAAATATAAATTCTTTTACCTTTTCTCCATTTAAATTGCTGATCTGTGCATTTAGCGAACCTTCTTCGGAAATACGATATTTGATTATATTTGGATATTCATTTTTTTCATTGAGAAACATTAAATGCCAAACAGGATCAGCACTCCACTTAAATTGAACTGGTTGAAATTTATTTTCTTTTGTCTTTGCTTCAAAAATCCAATTATTATCCGCCTTGAAAATTCTCATAGTCTCATTAATTTCAGCAATACCCGGAGACATATCATATGATACCCCCAGATACTCAGTTACACTTAATTGTGTCCACTTTTCAAAAATCTGATTATCCTTTAGTTGCCACACACCTATTAAAACCTTTGGGTCAGGCTCTACTTTGTTGACAACTACAGCTTTTGAGGAACTGCAGGAAACAGCACTTAAACAATATCCAAGTACTGTAAACAATAAACTATAACTGCTAAAGTTTTTCATAAATAAATTGTGTCATTTTAGTAAACAAATGGAAAGCAGCCTGACCGTTCGCAATGGTATGTTTGCTATTTGGATAAAAAAAAGATTCAAATTGCTTGTTATTTTTAACTAAAGAATTCACCAATTCGGCGGAATGTTGAAAATGAACATTGTCATCAGCCAACCCATGAATCAGTAAATAAGCACCTTTTAAGCCATTCGTAAAATAAACAGGTGAATTATCCAAATATGACTGCTTGTTAATTGAAACTGTCCCCATATATCTTTCGGTATAAACACAATTATACCATTGCCAATTACTAACCGGAGCTCCGGCTATGGACACTTTAAAAATATCACTGTGTTTAAAAATGCATAACGTAGACATATACCCTCCATAACTCCAGCCAAAGATACCAATTCTTGAGGCGTCAACATAGCTTTTAGTCTTCAAGTACCCCACAGCATCTATTTGATCTTCCAATTCATACTTCCCTAGTTGCTTATAGGATACCTTCTGGAACAAATCACCACGTCCGGGAGTTCCACGATTGTCCACTAAAAATATTAAATAGCCCTGTTGTGCAAGAAATTGAAACCACCAATAATACCGAAAAGAATTCCACTTATTTAACACTTCCTGCTTACCTGGTGCTCCATACACATACATTAAAACAGGATATTTTTTGTCCGGGTCAAAATTGGATGGTTTAATCATCATTGAATTCAGCAAGTCCCCATTCCTGTTTGAAATAAGTTGATGTTCTACCTCAGAAATATTAAATTCTTGCATGGCATTAATCAGGTGCTCATTACCTTCTACATGATAAATATAGTTTCCATCTAAATCTAAAATGTTATATTGAGGAGGACCGTTAAAATCGGAATTAGTGACTAAAATACAGTTGTTATTTTTTCCAATTATTGCTTCATGAAATCCCGATTTAGGGGTAAGGCAATTTAGCTCATTTCCATTCAAATTCAATTTGTAAATCTTCCTTTCAATTCCCAAATTTTCAGATCTCTGAAAAAAAATCATATTGGTCAAAAAATTTGTATGCAGGATGTTGGTGATTTCATTATTACCAAAAGTCAATTGACCAACTAATTTTCCATCAAGATCATATTTATACAATTGGCTGTAACCATCTCTATTATCCCTCATTAAAAAAAACTTCAAATCAGGACTAAAATACAAAGGATTCGCAAGTTGAATATAGGAATCACTGATTCTATTGAAGAGTAAACTTGTCTTGCCGTCAGACACATTACTTATTAAAAGATCTAATTTGTTTTGCGGTCGATTCAATAATGTGAGACAAACCCTTTGATTATCCGGCAGCCATTGTATACGAGGTAAATAATAATCACCCAAAACCCAATTGTCAAAATTTAGTGAGGTAGCCTTATTTTTTTTTAAATTAAAATTCCAGGCAGTTACCAAAGAAATCTTACTGCCCACTTTAGGATACTTTAGGCTTTTTCTATGTGGATACAAGTCTTCCTCAAAATAATCTATATAGACCTCTTCAACTTTGGACTCATCAAATTTTAAATAAAGAATTTGATCCCCATTGGGAGACCATTCATAAGCCCTTGTGAGTGTAAATTCCTCTTCATACACCCAATCCGAAGACCCATTAATAATTTTGTTGGTACACCCATCATGAGTTACTCTTACTACTGACCCATTATTCAAGTCCTGATAGTAAATATCATTTTCCAAAACAAAGGCAATTTTGTCACCTGAAGCATTAAATGAAGGATATTTAATTTTTCCCTTTGGATGAACTCTAAAAACCAACCTCTTCTTCAAATCATAAACCCAAACCTCTGAAATAAATGAATGTCGGTAAATTTGTTCTTTAGCACAAATCAATAAAATTTTTTGTTCGTCATCAGAAAAAAGGTAATCTGATATTCTATCCCTAATTCTGGCATCCAAAATATTATCTCCATCAAAAATCGTATCTATCAGGGCTCTATTTTCAATGTTGAATCGAATAATTTTATTATTTACCAGGCGAGAAAACGAAAAGCCATCATTCATATACTTAAATCCAATGATTTCTTCTTCCTTGAATTTTTTCTGCTGATAAATTTCTTCCAATGTTAGATTTCTCTTCTGCGATGAAACCAACGAGTTCATGAAAAAGCAAAAAAATAATATGTATAAACTCTTATACATCATAATAAGTAAACTATGAAAAATATTTAATCAGAATTCTTAACAATTTGCTTTTGAGAAATGTATATGGAGGATAAAATAATTTAAGAGTTGACGGCAAAAATCCTTGTTTCGATACCGCTCTTTGATGTATAAATTCCATGAATCCAAAGTAGCCATGAGTAAATCCAGTTCCACTTTGGTGATCTCCTCCAAATGGAAGACTTATTTCACAGAAATTAATCAAGCAATTATTTAAAGTGACTCCTCCTGACCTGAGTCTATTTAATAAATTGTCGATAAATATTTTTCGATGACTAAAGATATACAAGCTTAGAGGTCTATCCATGGCTTGAAGAAAAGGGATCTCTGTCTCGATGTTTTCATAGGTAATAATTGGAAGTATAGGGCCAAATATTTCCTCTTTCATTGATTCATGACTGAATTTGGAATTCAATAATAAAGCAGGTTTGATTTTCAGGTTTTTAGTATTGAATTCCAGTTCTTCCGAGAGTAATGCACCTTCAGAAATGCTTTTATCCACCATTTGGAGCATTCTGCTAAAATGATTCTGGTGTATTATTCCACAATAGTCCGGATGGTCTGTCATATTCGATCCAAACCACTCTGTAAGTTTCTCCTTCCATAACCTGACAAATTCTGTTAGCTTACTATGATGTATCAATACAAAGTCCGGGGCTATACAAGTCTGGCCGGCATTTAATATTTTGGCATGTGCTATTCTTTCGACCGCCAACTTCAAGCTAAAATCATCATCAATAATTGCAGGACTTTTGCCTCCCAATTCAAGTGTAACAGAGGTCAAATTTTTGGCAGCCGAATTCAAAATTTTTGCTGCCACCTTTTTTGAACCTGTAAAAAAAATATGATTAAATGGCATTGAAACCAACTCATTTCCAGTGTCGGCGCCTCCTAAAATACAAATCACTTCATTGGTTTTAAAGCTCAAGGAAATGATTTTTTGAATAACTAGTGATACAGCGGGTGAATACTCAGAAGGTTTAACAATTATTTTATTCCCTGCTGAATAAGCAGAAATAAGGGGTAACAATGCTAATAAAAAAGGATAATTCCAAGGTGAAATAATTAAGACCACTCCTTTGGGTTCTACTCTAATATAATTAGAAGTACCAAACAATAAAATATCTGTATTTACTTTTTTGTCCTGAGTCCAATATTTTAAATTCTTAAGGGTATTATTTATTTCTCTAAGACAAATAAGAATTTCCGAGGCATCCACTTCAAATGAAGATTTCTTGAAATCCTGAGTGAAAGCATCAAGCAGTTCCTGTTGACAAATGATTATGTTTTTTCTTAATCTCTTAAGTCCATCCGTTCTTTCTTTAACGGATGGAATTTGAGTCGTCAAAAAGGATTTTCGTAATAATTCAAAGCTTTCGTGCATAAAACAGATGTTGACAGTGCTTGAAATTGCTACTGACATTCTTTCATGAGAAGGTAAATAATAAGTAGTTTAGAGCAATACTTTATTTACTGCGATTGATCCAAATATTACTGACAGCATCTGCCACTTTCAGTGCAATTGATTCATCCATCACTGGTGGTATCAATTGATCTCTGGTAACATTTTGGATCCCACTTGCTATTGCTTCCGCAGCGGCAAATTTCATAGCTAAATTTATTCTTGGAGCTCTTGCCCTCATTGCTCCCAGGAAAATCCCAGGAAAAGCCAATACATTATTTACTTGATTTGGAAAATCCGATCTTCCAGTTCCAACCACCAATGCTCCACCTGCATAAGCTTCTTCCGGTAAAATTTCAGGAACCGGATTGGCTAGGGCAAGTATGAGTGGGTCCTTTGCCATGGTTTGAATATCCTCCCGATACAATAGACCGGCCTTGCTCACCCCAATAAAAACATCTGCGCCTTTGATGGCATCATGAACTGTACCTTCAATGCCTCTGGGGTTGGTATAAGACAATAATTCAATTTTAAATTCATTTAAGTCTGTTCTTGTTGGGGCTAAAACACCCGTAGAATCACAGACAATTATTTCTTTCGCAATTTTTTGATTTGGGGTATGTGGATCTTTTCTGCCCAGGTACCTGCTTATGGCGATACCGGCAGCACCTGCTCCATTGATGACAATGCTTAAATCTTCCATTTTCCTTGAGGTAAGCCTGCAGTAATTCATGATGGCAGCAAGTACCACAATGGCTGTCCCATGTTGATCGTCATGAAAAACCGGAATTCCTATATCCTGTAATCGCTTTTCTACTTCAAAACATCTTGGAGAGGAAATGTCTTCAAGGTTTATGCCTCCGAATACCGGTGATATATTTTTAACAATGGAAATGATTTCTTCTGTATCCTGTGTTTGAATACATATTGGAAAGCCATTAATTCCCGCGAATCTTTTAAACAACATGGCCTTACCTTCCATTACAGGAATAGCTGCGTGAGCACCAATATTCCCCAATCCAAGGACTGCTGAACCATCGGATACAATTGCAACCGTATTCCCTTTAATGGTATAGTCATACACCAATGCAGGATCAGCGTGAATAGCCTCACAAGGAGCTGCAACGCCAGGTGAATACACCAGAGATAAATCATCTTTGGAACAAACGTCAAATCTATTTTCCACAGAAAGTTTCCCTCTTAATTTCTTGTGGAGTTCTAATGCATTTTGAAAGATATCCATAAATGGAATTTGGGTTTAAAGATCAAATATACTGCCACATTAGCATTTCAAATTGAAAGAAGCAAATCTGTCATTTTTTAATGATGAATTCATGACAATTAAAGCTATCTATCTGGCTTAATTCCAACTTATCCACTCTTGCTTGGGTTGGGCCAATTCTAAGTCCGTCAACTAAATTTTTGAGTTGGGATTCATCTCCTTCGGCATGCAATTGTACAGTGCCGTCGTCCTTATTTTCCACCCATCCCATTAGATTCAGCTCCTGAGCCAATCTGTAGGCAAAAAGTCTGTAATTAACTCCCTGCACTTTTCCATATACCCTTATGGACAAGGCTTTGGTCATTGCAGAATACAATTTAAAATTTGGTCCGCATGTTCTCCAGACTTTACCGGATAAATGTAATCATGCAGTTCATGCTTGCTGTTTAATACTAAAGTTACCCGGTGAATACCGTCGTAAATTTTACCCATAAATTTTTTTTGCCCCCAGATCCCAAGAAAAGATGCTAATTTATGATTTTCATCCACGACCAGATCATAAGGTAAATTATACTTGGCAATAAATTTTTGATGACTTTTTTCGTCATCCGGACTTACTCCTAAAATTAGCACGCCGTGCTCCTTCAAGGTGCTGTAGTTGTCTTTTAGATTGCAAGCCTCCTTTGTGCAAGTGGGGGTGTTGTCCTGTGGATAAAAAAACAGGACCAACCATTGGCTATTGATTTGATTAAGATGAACCCAAGACCCGTCTTGTTTTTTCAATTTAAAATCAGGAAGTTTGGATCCCCTTTCAATAGAGAAGGTTGGTTTAAATAAATCCATTGGTTTAAAAAAATTAACGAATGAACGAAGCATGGTAATTTCTTGAATTGCCTCTTTCATCGACTGCAGAAATCAATAGTTCATGTTTGCCTTTCCCTAGCCAACTTTCAAATTCATGGCGAATAGATTGGGATTTTTTATCGTATTCCATGAGTACCCATTGCCCATCTACATAGGCATTGTATTTCAAATTTTCGACTTTGGCTGGTGTTGTTAAATTGTCAGATAATTTAAAACTCATTGACCTTTTATTAGTCATATCTGTTCGAAATGTAATGGGGATTATTGAAGGAGGTATGGTATCAACCATGATGGAAAAATAAGTTAATTGTCGATAACTGCTTATCAATTGATCATCCTCCCACTTGCTTCTCCCTGTATTAATAATTTGATTCCCTCTTTTAGCAGCAATGAAACATTTTGGTTTTAAATGATCAGGGATGGTCCGATTTGGTCTCATCTTGATATCAAATATTTTATGAACGGGTTCAGGCTTAGATACAATTCCGATCCAAGGACTGTAAGCAAGCTTGGAATAATTTTGAGTGCTGTCAAACTTACATTCAAGATTATCATAAAATGCCCCTTCCAAAAAGTTAATACATGCTGAACCAAAATTTATAAAATAAGGCTGGTCAAATTTTATCAAATCCGGAAGAGGATTTGTTTTAACTGGCATGGTATAATTAGATTTTTGTACCTCAAAATTAATTTCAGAAGAATTTCCTTTAGCGTCTAATACTTCCAATCGCACATCATGAGAGACACTGTCCGTCATGTAAAAAAGTCCGTCATTTTGGATAGTTTTATAAAGACCTAATTTATTACCGGCAATTTTAAAACATCGGTGAAAGTTTCCCAATGATTTGGATTTATTTCTATAGTCAATGTGAGCGTTCACATACAATGCATCATCAAGCGACCATCTGTCAGTAGTAAAGTGATAAAAAAGCCCACCATCAACGAACAATTTTATTGATTTAATGCCTGTAGTGTTCCAGGAATTATCACTATGATCTGAAGCATCCACCCCAATTGCAAGAATATCGCCAGGCACAGAAGCCTTTGTTGTTAAACGGGATTTGTTATAAATTTTTTCTGAGATCAAATCTCCATCGGTATTGAATCCGTAAATTTTTATTCTCCTGATTATTGGTGCAATCAGATCATCTACCGGCAAACCATAATCCATCGGATCCAGGACTTCATTGGTTCCGGTAGTCCTGAGTTCAAAATGCAAATGAGTTCCTCTGCTGGATCCTGTATTGCCCATGTATGCAACTGAATCACCCTGATTTACAGGAAACTCAGATGGAGTGAAATTTAATTCAATTTCAAATTTCTCTTGCTTGTATTGCTCCATTTTAATGCGAGCGTCAATATCAGGCCTAAACTTAAGGATGTGGGCATACATGGTGGTAAAGCCACCGGGATGCTGAATGTAGAGGGATTTTCCGTAGTTCTCTGCTTCAATTTTGATCTTACTTATGAAACCTTCGCCAGTTGCCAATAATTCATCCGGGGAGGCCCCATGACTAGATCTAATGTCAGTGCCGGCATGGAAGTGGTTGTTTCGGATTTCTCCAAAACTACCAGTCATAGATATTCTTTGGCGAACCGGCGACCCAATTCTAAAGTTAACATCCGGACATTCCATTGGAGAATTGACATCCGAACTGAATGCAAAGCACAAACAAATAAATACCCAAAGACCCTTTTTCATCCCCTACTGTCTAAAAATGCCGTGCAAAAATAAACCTTATTAGCTTTTGGATGGCATTTTCAAGATCTAGTTTACTATTTTCTATTTCGGATGTTAAATGATCGATGTGTTCCATAGTTTTTACATCCTGCATGATATAGTCCTGTATCAGCCTTGGCCACTCCAGAGTGAAAAATTGAGCCAGGTGTGTACTCCTTAAGTTTACAATTTGATTATTAGCAATTAAAATATTATAACAATATTCAATATGTCTGCAAATTTCTTCAATGCTTTTTGGGTTGTGGACAGAGGCTTTGAGTACTTTTTTGGGAATTATTCCATTTTCAGATGCTTGAAATGTCAAGCCAGCCAGTAAATCTTTGTAAGTCAAGGTTGATTTTTTGATGAATTCGCCATCATCTTTGGTCACAATGAAAATGTCAGCCCACTCCATAATTCCTTTTTTAATGGCTTGTAAGTCATCTCCAGAGCCCGGCTGAATCAATAACATGGTAATGTCACATAAGGAAAAAACGGAAATATCTGACTGGCCCGTACCGACGGTTTCAATAAAAATCCGGTTAAAACCTGCCGCTTCGCATAAAAGAATAGACTCATAGGTATGTCCAGAGAGTCCGCCAAGAAAAACACCCGCAGAGCTTGGCCTTACATAAGCTTTTTGATGAGTCGACAATGCCACCATTCTTGATTTATCCCCCAGTATGCTGCCTTTTGTCAACATTGAACTGGGGTCTATGCTTAACACTGCCGGTCTATTTCCTGATTCTATTTCCAATAAACCTATAGCTTCAATCAGAGAGCTTTTACCAACGCCAGGGGCGCCGGTAACCCCAATCCTGAGAGACTTTTCAGTTGGAGGTTTAATACAGTTTAAAATTTGCCTTGCCAGAATTCTATCTTCGGGGCGGAATGATTCCATTAGGGTGATTGACTTTACCAAGGCCAACCTGTTGCCTTCCATAATGGCTTTAGCCCAAGACTCTGCGTTTTTTCTAAAATCCAATATTGTAAAATTTTACTATTTATATTTATATGATTTCAAACACTTTAGATATAATAAATTATCTTAATTCAATTATAAATACTTTTAATAGAACTTAAAAGTAAGTTTTCTCCAGCAATATTATCGCCGGAAACATTTTTGACAGAAAAATCTTTTATAAAAATGATTTAGTTATCTAAAAAAATTCTGAACATTACGTTGAAATTAATTGTTAGGCAATCCAAACATGAATCTATGTCTTTGAAAAAAGTATATCTTGATAATAATTCGACAACCCCTTGTGACCCAAGAGTAGTCGAGGCAATGTTGCCTTATTTCTTTGAACATCATGGCAATGCGGCCAGCCGTAGTCATCCTTTTGGCTGGGAAGCCGAGGATGCGGTTGACAAGGCTAGAAAACAAGTTGCACATCTGATTGGAGCAGATGAAAAAGAAATTATTTTTACTTCGGGTGCAACTGAAGCCGATAATCTGGCTTTAAAAGGTGTATTTGAGATGTACAGCCGAAAAGGAAACCATATCATTACTGCCACCACAGAACATAAAGCGGTGTTGGATACCTGTAAAGCCCTTGAGAAAAAAGGAGCCGAGATTACTTATCTGGAAGTGCAGGAAGATGGATTAATTGATCTTGCCGCCCTGGAAGCAGCCATTAAGCCTACAACCATTCTGGTTTCTATCATGTGGGCAAATAATGAAACTGGCGTTATCCAACCTATGAAAGAGATTGGAGCAATCTGTGCAAAGCACGGAGTGTTGTTGATGTCTGATGCCACGCAAGCTGTAGGAAAGATTCCTGTAAATCCTAGAGATAACGGAATCCACCTGATGGCATTTACTGCGCACAAAATGTATGGACCGAAAGGTGTTGGTGCACTTTATGTAAGCCGAAAAGAGCCTAGGGTAAAAGTGACCGCCCAAATGGATGGGGGTGGACATGAGAGAGGAATGAGAAGTGGTACATTAAACGTACCCGGCATTGTTGGATTTGGCAAAGCTGCGGAAATTGCAGGTGTTGAAATGAAACAAGATGCAGAACGCCTTAGTAAATTAAGAGACCGACTCGAAACTGCATTAAAAAATAGTCTGGAAGAGGTCTATATCAATGGCAATGTAGCTCATAGAATGCCCCATGTTACGAATATGTCATTTAAACATGTGGAAGGAGAAGGATTGATGATGACCTTCAACCAAAACATTGCGCTGTCATCAGGTTCAGCTTGTACCTCAGCTTCCCTGGAACCAAGTTATGTTTTGGTAGCACTTGGTTTGGGAGATGATTTGGCACATTCCTCTCTGAGATTTAGTCTTGGACGTTTTAACACAGAGGAAGATATCGACTTTGCAGTAGAGGCTATTCGCAATGGGGTAAATCACATGAGAGATTTGTCTCCAATTTGGGAAATGTATAAAGAAGGAGTTGATCTCAGTTCTGTGATTTGGTCATCTCATTAATAATTGTAATTAAAATTTAACAACCATTAATATTTCAATATATGGCATATTCAGAAAAAGTTCTCGATCACTTTAAGCATCCGAAAAATGTTGGCACAATGGATAAAAATGACCAAACTGTAGGCACTGGTTTGGTTGGAGCTCCTGAATGCGGGGATGTCATGAGGCTGCAAATAAAAGTCAATCCTGAAACCCAGACCATAGAAGACGCTAAATTCAAGACATTTGGATGTGGGTCAGCAATTGCTTCTTCTTCACTTGCGACTGAATGGTTAAAAGGTAAAAACCTAGAAGATGCCTTGAAGATTGATAACATGGATATAGTTGAAGAACTGGCATTACCACCCGTTAAAATTCACTGTTCGGTGTTGGCAGAAGATGCAATAAAGAGTGCAATTAAAGATTATCAAACTAAAAATGGATTGGTTTAATTTTTAAACAAATTACCATGATTTATGTCGCAGATTCTGCCCTCGAAAAAATTAAAGAACTAAGGAGTTCTGAAAATCTTAGTCCGGATCATTTTATCAGAGTATCCGTAACCAGTGGGGGCTGTAGTGGACTTAGTTATAATATGGAGTTTGACAACGAAATATTGCCAAACGATCAAATTTTTGAAGACAAAGGAGTCAAAGTGATTACCGACCTAAAAAGTTTTCTATACTTGTTTGACTCCACCTTAGAATTTTCCGGTGGATTGGATGGAAAGGGTTTTCACTTTACAAATCCGAATGCTGCCAGAACTTGTGGATGTGGCGAAAGTTTTTCAGTTTAATTTAAAAACTGAACATTACTTTTCTACACCCAACATGATGTGAATAAATTTATGGCAATAAATTTAGAGCACTCAATTATACTGTTTGTACATGAGAAAACTTATTTGGATAAATCCATAATTGCATGTTTGATATATTAAATGGAACTCGTCCAATTTAATAATCATGACTTATTAAAATAAGCTACCCGGTTGTTGGATGTAAGGAATTCTTAAATGCGTATATGCCTTTTGTGTAGCAATTCTTCCCCTTGGGGTTCTTTGTAAAAAACCTTCCATAATTAAAAAAGGCTCGTGTACTTCTTCAATGGTTCCAGCTTCCTCCCCTACTGCTGTGGCAATGGTAGTTAAGCCAACGGGTCCACCACTGAATTTTTCGATAATTGAACTGAGAATTCTATTGTCCATGTCATCAAGGCCATGGGAGTCAACATTCAATGCTTCCAGTCCATAACGAGCGATGTCCAAGTTAAGCTCACCATCTCCTTTGATTTGTGCAAAATCCCTCAACCTTCTCAATAAAGCATTTGCAATTCTGGGTGTGCCACGGCTTCTGCCTGAAATTTCATGTAGACCTTCTTCTGTAACTTGCATTCCTAAAATTCCTGCAGATCTTCTTAGGATGCTTAGTAATGTTTTGTTGTCATAATAATCCAGATGACAATTGATACTGAAACGGGACCTTAAAGGAGCTGTAAGCAGACCCAATCTCGTGGTTGCACCTACCAAAGTAAATGGTTGAAGACTTAACTGAACGGATCTGGCACTAGGTCCAGAATCAATCATAATGTCAATTTTGTAATCTTCCATTGCTGAATACAGATATTCCTCTACAACGGTATTCAACCGATGTATTTCATCAATAAAGAGCACATCCCCTTCCTGGAGATTAGTGAGCAATCCTGCAAGATCTCCTGGTTTTTCCAGAACCGGGCCTGAAGTCATTTTTAGAGAAGCCTCTAATTCATTGGCTATAATATAAGAAAGCGTGGTCTTGCCCAATCCAGGGGGACCATGCAATAATACATGATCAAGCGCTTCTTTTCTTTGCCTGGCTGCTTGAATAAAAACTTTGAGATTCTCGACTACTTTTGGCTGCCCAGAAAACTCTCCCAACCCTTTTGGGCGCAATGCTTTTTCAATTTTCTTTTCTTCGGGTTGAAGATGATTTGGATCAGAATCGAGAATCGGATTTCGCATATTAGAAACAAAGATAATATATTAAAAGGAAGACCTCTTAAAAGATAGTCCCAGGGCGGTTAAAAGTTAGGATTTGCCGAGATTGAATTCAAAATATAAATCAAAGTGATCTGAAAAATATTAAAGTATATATTAAATAATACTATATATATATAATATTGTTTAGCAGATTAAAAACAAGAACCCTTTAATTTGTTCAGGAATATCATAATATGTACTTTTGCGGCGCAATTATTAAATTATTTCATTAAATAAATAGATATCAAATGGGTGGTCAAAAAATAACTTGTCAAAACAATATTCTCTCAGTACCAAACAATCCGGTAATACCCTTTATCGAAGGAGACGGCACGGGTCCGGATATTTGGGCAGCATCAGTAAGGGTTTTTGATGCCGCAGTTCAAAAAGCTTATCAGGGCACAAGAAAAATTGAATGGAGGGAAGTTTTAGCAGGTGAAAAGGCATTTAAGCAGACTAATAATTGGCTTCCCCAAGAGACCTTAGATGTAATCAATGAATATCTAGTGGCTATAAAAGGTCCACTTACTACCCCAGTGGGAGGTGGTATCAGATCTCTCAATGTTGCATTAAGACAACAATTGGATTTATATGCATGTATTCGGCCGGTTAGGTGGTTTGAAGGAGTTCCTTCCCCGGTAAAAGAGCCCGGTAAAGTTGACATGACTATATTCAGGGAGAATACTGAGGATATTTATGCGGGGATTGAATTTCAATTTGGAACAGATGATGCCAGAAAATTTAAAGAATTACTTGCCACAAATTTTCCAGAGAGATTTAAAAAAGTAAGATTTCCTGAAACTTCAGGATTTGGAATTAAACCTGTTTCAAAAGAAGGTACTGAACGACTTGTACGAGCAGCCATCAAATATACTATAGCTCAAAACCAAAAAAGTTTAACCATAGTTCATAAAGGGAACATCATGAAGTTTACTGAAGGTAGCTTTATGGATTGGGCTTATGAGCTTATTGGGCGGGAGTTTGGAGGAGAATTGATTGATGGAGGTCCGTGGATGAAATTACCAAATGGCATTATTGTTAAAGATGTTATCGCAGATGCCTTCCTACAACAAATTCTACTGCGTCCTGAAGAATATGATGTAATTGCCACACTCAATCTCAATGGTGATTATATTTCAGATGCCCTTGCTGCCCAGGTAGGAGGAATTGGAATCGCACCGGGAGCCAACATAAATTACATTACCGGGCATTCTATTTTCGAAGCTACTCACGGCACTGCACCAAAATATGCCGGTCAAGATAAAGTAAATCCAAGTTCCGTAATTTTATCAGGTGTTATGATGTTTGAGCATTTGGGTTGGAACGAAGCTGCAAAATTAATCGTAGACGGTTTGGAGAAGGCCATTGCAAATAAGCGCGTCACTTATGATTTTCACAGATTAATGGAGGGCGCCACCTTGTTGAAGTGCTCAGAATTTGGAGATGAGATTATTGCCAATATGTAATTGTTTATAAATATATTTTTATAAATAGTAACCATTGTAAATCATTCTAGAAAAAAGATTGAACCTCAGCAGCCATAATGCGTTTATAAGCTGTTGATCACTTATGGCAAAAATAATTTTTAATTTCGAAGACAAAAGTTTACCCTCTAAAGTTGTGGAGGTTACTGCTGTAGATAAATCCATATTGGAACTAACAGAAGATTACGACATTCATCTCAACCATAATTGTGGTGGTGTTTGTGCCTGCTCGACTTGCCACATTTACATCCAGCAAGGCGATCAATTTCTGGAAGAAATCTCAGAGAAAGAAGAAGATTTTATTGATCGGGCCATTAATCCAAAACTGGAATCCAGATTGGCATGTCAATGCATCATCTTAGATGATTTGGCAACAATAGAGGTCGAAATTCCTGATCAAAAAAGGATTATTGGTCATGAGCATTAAGAATTCTACATTTCACTTAATATAAATCAGATATGTCTTTTAAGGAAATAGAAAATATGCCAATTTATTGGTCAGATCATGAAGATATTGCGATGGCCTTGTTCGAACGTTTTGGTACAGAATATTCTGAAAGTAAAATTTACAGAATTAGATTTACTGAGTTGATTGAGTGGGTTCTTGAAATCCCAAATTTTGTCGGTAAAAGAGAAGAATGCACAGAAGCCCATCTAGAGCAAATTCAGGCGAAATGGGTGTATGAGTGGCGAGGCAATCAAAAATCTTGACCGAGCATGGATTACTTAGCGGCTTTTCGGGAAATTAAAGCCATCGTATTTGATATTGATGGAGTGTTTACTGACAATAAAATATTAGTTACTGAGGATGGTCAATTTTTGCGTACCATGAATGTGAGAGATGGGTATGCAGTGAAAAGAGCCATACAAGCTGGTATTAAAATTGGTATCATTTCCGGTGGAAAATCAATAGGCACAAAAAAAAGAATGGAGGTTTTGGGCGTTACCGATGTCCATTTGGGTATTGAAGAAAAACTTCCAGTCATGATAAAACTGCTTGAAGATTGGAATGTAAAATTAACCGAATGTGCATACATGGGTGACGACATTCTTGATATTGACTGTATGAAGACTTCGAACCTTGGCGCATGTCCAAAAGACTCAGTCCCTGAGGTAATTAAAATTGCCCAATACATTTCACCCTACAATGGTGGAGAAGGATGCGTGAGGGATTTTGTAGAAAAAATCCTTGAGGCAAAAAATTTATGGTAATAAATAAATGGACACCTGGCTAAACCTATGTCGTTGGAAAAACCTGTCCATCATTACGATCACTCAGATTCTTGTATTTTTATACTTAAGCAGAGGAAATTCCGGCATTGAATTCAACCTCAATACCTATATCAATGTAGCCTTACTTATTTTTTGTACTGTGCTTCTTGCTGCCGGAGGATTTATTGTAAATGATCTATTTGATGAAATATCTGATGATCACAACAAGGCTGGTAAAAAGATAATTGGGAATAAAATATCTTTCAGAGATGGACAAATAGCTTATGTAGTTCTGGTGCTGTCCGGAAATTTAATTGCACTACTTTTGTCTGTACGTTTAAATTCATTTACAGAATATTTAATTTATCCATTAATCGTTTTTTTACTTTGGCTATATTCTTATAAGCTTAAATGTACGCCCTTGGCAGGAAATGTTTTTGTTTCCATTTTTACCTCAGGGGTGATCCTAATTATTCCATTTGCTTTCAGGAATGAATTGTCTTTAAAATCAGATCAAACATTTTTAAGCTTTCTGATAGACTATAAAAATATACTTCTCATGGGTTTATTTTCATTTGGAATAAATTTATATCGTGAAGTAGTAAAAGATTTAGAAGACCTATCAGGCGATCACTTACAAGGTTGTCAAACTACTGCAATTCATTTTGGGGAGACTAAAACCCGCATAATATCTACCGTTTTAATTACATCACAATTGGCTATAACATTTATTTTAATAGAAGTAAATTTACTTAGTACTATATTAACTTCAATTCCAGCAGTTATTTTAATCACTTTACCATACACTAAAATTGGTTGGAATTATAAAATACTAAGTGGGCTGTCAAAACTATATATGATCATTGGTTTGTTGTATTTTTTAACCCTTTACCATGGATAATCTTTATGTCAATCGCAGAAAGTTAGTACTTGCTTCTGGTTCGCCAAGGAGAAAGCAACTATTGGAAGAAGCCGGATTTTGGTTTGATGTCAAACCTATTGACATTGACGAATCTTTTCCAAGTGAACTTTCAGTAGAATCAGTGGCTTCCTACATTGCTGAAAAAAAAGCAAATGCGGCACAAAATTTTATACAGGAAGATGAAATACTGTTGACGGCTGATTCTGTTGTTGTGCTTGGAGATAAAATATTCAATAAGCCCATAGATTTTAATGACGCCTATCGAATGTTGGCACACTTATCAGGGAAAACCCATATTGTTTACACAGGAGTTTGTTTAAGAGACAAATACAAAGAATTGATTTTTACAGGAAAATCCCTTGTCAGTTTTCGTGAACTTATTGATTCGGAAGTGCGATGGTACATTAACAAATACAAACCATATGATAAGGCAGGATCGTATGCCGTCCAAGAGTGGATAGGCCTTTGTAAAATTTCAAATATTGAGGGCTCTTATGCTAATATCATGGGTCTACCGACAGATCTGGTATATGAAGCCTTGCGTAATTTTGACAATGCTATAAGTTTTGAATGAATAAAAATTCAGTCATTCAATTGCTGCTTGCTAGTATAGATACCCAATCCTTATCAGTAAAAGTTTCTTTTGGAGTCAATCCATTATTTTTGAGAAGTTGTTCCATAAATTCCTTGTCCTGAATAAGAAATCCAGACACTATAATCAAACCTTTGGAATTTAGTAAAGATGAAAGTGTGGGCAAAGTTTCTTGAAGAATGTTCCTGGTGATGTTTGCCAAAATTAAGTCAAATTTCATTCCTTTAACCTGCTCCACTGACCCTAAAAAGATTGAATCTATTATGACATTATTTAATTTGGCATTCTCTTTAGAATTTTCAATGGCTTGTTCTTCAATATCCACCATAACCAATTTTTGACACTCCTTTTTCTTTGCATAAATCCCCAAAATTCCAGTGCCACAACCAAAGTCTAAGACAGATTGACCTCGAAAATTTTGATCCGTCATCCAATTTAAAATCATAAAGGTGGTGGAATGATGGCCGGTTCCAAAAGCCATTTTTGGAGCAATCAATAACTCTTCTTCAATATCTGTTTTAGCCGGATGAAAATCTGCCCGTATGTGGAGTTTATCTTTAATTATAATGTCTTTAAAATTGGATTCCCAAACTGCATTCCAATCCTGAGGATCATGTTGAATAATTTGATATTTGCACCTGGATTCAGATAAATAATCTGAAATTAACAGAGCCTTTTCGTCGTCCCAATCTTCCATGGAAATAAATGCTTGAACCTGATTCTCTTCCTCTATGAAGGCTTCAAATCCAAGTTCGTAAAGATCTGCTATCAATGTGTCCTGGTTTTCGGCAGGAGTGTATACCACAAAACCTAAATATTTATCCATTCACGGTTAATTACGCATTAAAATCAGTCTTTTTAAAAGCCTTCCAGGTATTGTCTAGTAATGCAGTAATTGTCATAGGGCCTACGCCTCCAGGCACCGGAGTAATGGCGGCACAAAGAGGACTCACATTTTCAAAATCCACATCACCCACTAATCTGTAACCTTTTGGGGAATTGGCATCTTCAATTTTATTGATTCCGACATCTATAACCACTGTGCCGGGTTTGACCATATCCGCTTTCAGGAATCGTGGAATTCCCAATGCCACAATAATAATATCCGCGGAAAGAGTCAGTTCCTTAATATTATGTGTGCGGCTATGAGCAATTGTAACTGTTGCGTTGCCTGGTTTTGTTTTCTTGGACATCAACAATGAAATTGGAGTTCCAACAATATTGCTTCTACCCAAAACAACGCAATGCTTTCCTTCCGTCTCTACCTGGTAACGATCCAGCATCATCATGATACCTTTAGGTGTTGCCGGGAGAAAAGTAGGCATTCCCAAGGCCATTCTTCCAAAATTATTCGGATGAAAACCGTCAACATCCTTTAAAGGATCAATAGCCAGATTTATTGCCTCTTCATCAATGTGTCTGGGCAAAGGCAATTGCACGATATAGCCATCTATATCATGATTGTTATTTAATCCCTGAATGAGTTCAATTAATTGATCCTGGGAAGTATTCTCAGGTTTTTTGATTAAAGTAGAAGCAAACCCCACTTCCTCACATGCCTTAATTTTATTTCTAACATAAGCCTGACTGGCTGGATTGGCGCCAATTAACACAGCGGCTAAATGTGGCGGCCTTGTTTCATTGCCGCAAAATTCAATGACCCTTGACGCAATTTCCTGGCGAATAATACCCGATAACTGCACTCCATCTAATAACAACATAACACACTATTGATTGATAAAAATATTATTAAGCAAACCAGAGATGCCTCCCCTAAATCTTAGTAAGTTTAAAAGACTTCAACTTATTCTGACCATAGAATGTCAATACATACATTCCATTTTTTATTCCAGTGGTTGATATCTTTTTTGATGATGATAATTTTCCATTGATCAATGCAGTACCTGTGAGATCTGAAAGTTGATAACTCCAACCCGCTGAAATCCCATCAACTATTATTTCCTCGTTAAAAGGATTGGGATACACGTTTATGTCTGAAATTTCTTTGATATCCTCTGATTTAGAAACCAAATTGCATAGGATTGGATTTGCACCTTCAAAGAAAAAATTTAAAACCTTCACCTGATCATGAATTCCATGTTCAGTCCCCGTATAAATCCAAGTCTTGTGTAATTTTGAGTCCACATTCAAATCCTTTAATCTCTGTTCAATCACACAACTTCCATAGGCTGTTGGATAGTTATTGGCGACAAGAGGTGTGCCGTAATATGGTTTTTTAGCACCACAAGGAACTACTGGATCATCTGTCTGATGATAGGACATCACTGCAATTTGATTGCCAGGCTCGATATTTTCTGGATTAAGCAATGCTCCAAAAAGATTAAAGACCCCTTGCACTTTTGAATCGTAGGTTCCGATAAAACGAGTTCCTTCAATGGGTCCGAGATCAGGTCTCATTCTACCTCCAACCGAATTTATCATACCAGCTTCTTTTGGCTTTTCCTCATTTCTGGAAAGAAATGCAGTAGCCAGAGCGACTATACTACCTGCGCTGACTCCTCCGACCCAAACACGATTTAAATCAATTGAATCTTCAACATGACGTGATTTAAGATATCTGAGTGCTGACTTTCCATCCTGAGCACCCCGGAAACCTGCTCTAAGAATTTCTGCCGAATCTGTAGCCAATATAGAAATCCCGTCAAACCCAATTCTGTAATCTATTGTCGCTGCAACAAAACCTCTTTTTGCGAATTCTTCACACAATGGAGCCAAATCCTGTCTTGCTCCGCCAATAAACCCACCACCAAATGACAACATTACCAAAGGTCTTTTTGCTTCAGGATCTCCGACAGGATAATAAATGTCTACAAAAAGTGAGTCTGGTAACAGGCGATAATCCAGCTCAGTGCCTAAGAAAATATTCTTTACATTTCGCACTCCATATCTTGGATTTACATAATCACAATTTTGACTTTGTGCCCAAAAAGATAAAAAGGTAAAGACAATCAGATAAATATTAAATTTCATACTTAAAATTTGAATCAAAAATAGTTAATATCTCAATATTGAGGTGGAATTGGTTTGTTATCCAAAATATCTTCTATTTTCAACAATACTTCTTCGTTCAACAAATGTGTGAACGCTATTGAGTTTAAACTTTCCTGAAGTTGAGAAATTTTGGAAGCACCTAATATTGCAGTGCTTACATTTGGATTTTTAATTACCCAGCAAATTGCTAAGGTGGCAAGGCTAATTCCAAGTTCATGAGCTAAGAGAGAAAGTTGTTTGACTTTCTGAAGATTGGTTTCATTCAAGGTTCTTTCTCTTAACCAATCCAATCCTTCCATGTATAACCGGGTATCCTGAGGAACAGAATGAGCGTATTTGTCTGTAAGAATTCCTGAGCCAAGTGGAGACCAAATAGTTGTTCCTAGCCCAACAGTCTTATAAATTTGTGCATACTCAACTTCAATTTTATTACGGGTGAACATATTGTATTGTGGTTGTTCCATGGTAGGGCCAATGAGATTTAATGAACGAGCAACCATATGCGCCTCCATAATTTCCTGGGCAGACCATTCCGAAGTACCCCAATACAAGATTTTACCTTGCTGGATAAGGTGGTTCATGGCCCATACTGTTTCTTCAATTGGCGTAGATTTATCAGGGCGGTGGCAAAAAAACATATCCAAATATTCCAGTTGCAACCTACGAAGGGCATCGTGACAAGCATCAAAAATATGCTTTCTGCTTAAACCCGTTTGATTTGGTTTTTGCCGGCCATCTCCAAAAAACACTTTACTCGAGACTAAATAACTACTTCTATCCCAGTTCATTTTTTTCAGAATGTTTCCCATCACAATTTCTGATTGGCCTTTGGCATAGATCTCAGCATTATCAAAGAAATTAACTCCCTGATCATACGCACAGGCCATTAATTCAGTTGCAATTTGCTCATCTATTTGTTTTGCAAAGGTGAGCCAACTGCCAAAAGACAATACACTTACCTGCAATCCCGACTTTCCTAATTTTCTGTATTCCATACGTAAATCATTAATTTAACTACTCATAACAATGAATTAAAGCATAGTTCTGTTGCAATTAAAATTGAAAATTTTCTTAGAAAATAAAATTACACCAAAACATCAAAAATAAAAAAACTGCCCCCAAGTGCCGGGGACAGTTTTCAAATTGAATTAATTTTAATTAAAGTTAATCCTGAAAAACAACTTGTTTAGTGACTACTTTGTCCTTTGTTCTAACTTGAGCAAGATAAATTCCTGCATTTAAATTGTGTCTCGGAATATTTACCTGATTTGAATTTAAGTTGGTATGAGCTTTCATTAACCGACCTTCCATATCATAGAAATACACTGATTCGATTGGATTTTTATCAGAAGTTTCGAATCTCATATTTTCACGAGCGGGATTTGGTAAAACAACCAGTCCGATTTCTTCTTCATTCACTTCTTTTAATCCCACATAAGTACATCCCAATTTTAAAGCCACACATACTCTCGGCATCACCAATGCAAAAACTGTATCCAAATATCTGCGTGCTTTTGCAGAAGACATATCAGGATTGGTCCGAAGTCCGCTGAGGTGTAATGAATCTGCATTAAAATTTGTGCCTCTTGCTGCATTGACAGCTGTAACCACAGCCTTTAAGGTATTCAAATCCCACCAATCCCATGGAGAGCCTTGTGGAACTACTGCATTGTTGTAAATTAAAGGAATATCAAAGCCATAAAAATTATCAGTTCCCTGGATGATACTTTGCATGGTAAGAGGCAAAACAATGTTATTGGTTTTCTGAGCGGCAATCAAATCCTTTAAAGGATCATGATCCGCATTAACAGATTTCAAAATATCATTGCTGCCATATTTGTTTGCTAATTCAATGCATTTTCTAGTTCCGGTTGCATAAATCACAAATTGACCAGTTGTAGGTACAATCACAGCTCCTTCAAAATATGGAGCAAAGAAATCATTCTGACAATGTACACCAACATAGGCTGGCTCAACAGCTTCCCCATCCAACCAGGTAGAATCTCCTAATGCGCCGCCCATGTTAACACTCAATTGAAAATCTGATGAATAACCCGGATGGTTCGGCAAACAGATTGCAGCTTGAGAGGTCCCGTAAATATTTCCAAGTATGGTACTGTCAATATAGGGAGTCAGGGTTTTTGTATCGATAAATTTATCCAATATGACTTCCCCAAAATCATTCAAACTTCCAGCTCCTAAGGATAAATATCCACCTGTTCCAATACCCCAAACACAAATTTTAGAAGGATCGATTCCATAAGGATTTCCAGCTTCCGCAACAGATTTTTTGAAAAATCGGATACAAGATCTCGTATCTTGAATACCTCTGTATGCTGCTTGCAATAAGGAAGAGGTTCTTACATTCTGATCTGTTGACGTTGGCAGCCAACCCAACCTATGCGTATATGTTCCCACCACAAAACCCCTTGATGTAAGATAAGCGGCAGTCGCAGTTACAGTTGAATCAGAACGTGACCCAGTGATTTGACCATTGTACAAAGGTGGAAGAAAACTACCAGTATGTGCAATGAGCACTAAAGGCCGATCTGTTTTCGTGTCTCCCACAGGAGTGTAAATATCAACTTTCAAGTCTTCCGGTGCAGGTGCCCCGGTAATAATCCCAATGTTTTTACCATAATCCACATTCGGAGTTCTCTGAACCCCAAACATTGGATCAAGATACCTGTTCTGTGCAAACGACAAGGACACTTGCAACAGAAAAGCAAATAATACAAAGTAATTTTTTTTCATAATATTGATTTAAAATTTTCTAAAATAATTTAATTTTTGAATTCATACAAAATGCTGAAATAAGCAAGCCTACCCACTAATGGGCCACCGTATGTCTGATATGATTTTTGGTTAAAAACATTTGAAGCGCCTAATTTGAAAGTAAGGTCTCTTGGTTTCCAGTTCCAATTTACTTGTGCGTCTGTAAGATTGTAGCTTGATATAAATCCGGTAAATTGTGGTGATCCCTCAAATTGAAATCCCTGAATCCATTTATAGTTGACATTAAATCCGATATTTTTTAATCCAAACAAACTCATGTCTCTGGCACTCAATCCGATGTTGTATTTATTTTCTGGCGTATTGAATGCTGGAATAATTGGGTCATCTGACTGAGTGTTCAAGACATTCCAGGAATAATTTCCCTTAAGCACATATTTTTCGCGAAAAAAATAATTGGCTCCAATTGAAAATCCCTGAGAGGTGACTATATCGGTTGCATTAGAAGATATACGATAAGCCTGTACGGTAGTTGGTAAAGCTGATCCCTGAGGAATAAAAGCATCTACCCCCAATTGATAACCAATAAAATCCTTATATCTGCTGAAATAGTAACCCATGTCCAAAAACAAACTGTTGAATAAGGTAGTGCGATATCCCATTTCAAAAGTTTTTACTTGCTCCGGTCTTATGGGAGGTACATTAAAATAAACCAACGTATCTCTTAAACCGCTGTTTAAAAAGTCAACAAATGAAGGAACTGTAATTAGATTATTAATGCCATTAATATTTCCTCGAAGAATTGCCCTGCCAACGTTGTAATTCAAATATTGATCTGTCAAGGTAGGATTTCTGATAGCAGATGAAAATGAAATTCTTAGATAATTATTTTTGGATGGCTGGTACACTATTGAAGCCGCAGGAGAAAATAAGTAATCAAAATTTTGATGCTTATCCATCCTTGCAGTTAAATTTAGTTTCAACTTATTTTCCAAAAAGGAAAAGGTAGGACCAAAATAGATTCCCCATTCATGGGTTTTGATATCTGCACTTCCTGTATCCAGCAAGATTGAGCCTTTAGAATTAGGTAAATATAAGCGTCCACTAAATCCTGTGGTAATGTCAAGATCTGAAATCCAATCGTTGGTAAGCAGGTCTTTAAAAACATATTCACCTTGACTGTGAATAAGGGCCGAATGATCATAAAATCTAGTTCCTCCTTCAGAATTTGCAAGGCGGGTGGTTATGTCTGTAAATGCAGAATCAAATGCACTTGTTCCCGGTTGATAGTATGCGTTTGTTTTAATGATGGCATTTGGCAAATTTGCTACGTTTTGTGCTTGCGCATGCCAGACTACTAAAGAGTCAGTGATGCCATTTGTAAAATTATCAATGGCAGTTTTGTATTCATTTGGCCTACCCAGGTAATCTGAAATTTTTGGATATCCTTCCATTGCTCTAATCTTTGGTGCGATATTCACGGACCAAAAATTACTGTAGGCCGTCAACCAACTAAAATTATTACTGGATCTTTGTTGTAATTGCAAAGCAGTAAAGTAAGGATCATAAGAATCTCCTGCATCTTCATGGGTCGCATAAAATCTTAAAAAATAATGATCCTTTTTTTGCAATTCCAAGCGGTGTTGATAAAACTTTATATTTTTTAAACTGAAGCGGTTATCTCCTTGGAACACGGTAGTTCCACCACCAAAACCAGAGGACATAATTATTTCCGGTGAATCAAAACTTCTACCTGGGTTTAACCTCCAATGCAAAGCCAGATTAGTTTTAATATTGTAGGAATTGTAGTCTACCAAATCTTTCTCTCGATACCCTTTTCTATGAAAAATGTTTAACCCTGGATATGTGATCAGTGCACTTCTGAAATCAAAATCTGACTGGTATTCATCTCCATAAATATTTACGGCATCATAACCGCCCGGATTACTTTTTTTAGAAATAGATTCGTAGACAGGTTCTGTATTGTCTGCCTCCCAATCATTTGCTCTGAAGTAGAAAAAGTTAAGTTTGTAGGCAAAAACATCTTTCCCCTTTTTATTTCGAAAGGATTCTGCCCAACGCACCCCACCTTCAAACAAATTGCGTTCTCCAATTTTACTAAAAGCAGAAAGACCTTTATGAAGAAATGGACTTTTGGTTTCCATACTTATCACTCCATTAAACGCATTAGGTCCATAGAAAGCGGAACTGGCTCCAACAATCAAGTCTACTTTCAACACATCTAATTCGGAAGCACCCAAAAAATTTCCAAGGGAAAAATTAAGACCAGGTGATTGATTATCGACGCCATCAATCAATTGCAAAGATCTTACAGGATTGGTACTGTTGAATCCTCTTGTGTTGATAATAGTAAAACCAAGACTTGCAGTGGTGAGATCTACATCTTTGAGGCTTCCCAGGCCGGAATAAAAGTTGGCCGCCGGAGTTTCTTTTATGGCAAGCAAGTCCATTGATTCCACGGTTAGGGGGGAGGATTTTTGTTTATCGCTGATTCGTTGACCAGTAATTTCTACTACTTCAATCTGAATGGATTCTTCTTCCATGCTGATGTTCACAGATTTATTCGCCTCCGTATATGGAAATTCAATTGTGGCATAGCCACTGTATCGCAATTCGAGGACCAGTGGTAGCGGAATCGAAGTTTTCAAAACAAAGGCACCTTCATAGTCAGAAATTGTTCCCTCAGAGGTCCCTTTGACGATTACAGTAGCTCCGATCAAGGGTTCTCCCGATTTGGAATCGCGCAAAACCCCTTTAACGATATTTTGCCCCTGAAGAGCATGTATAGAACTGATTAATAACCCAATAAAAATTAAATATAATTTTAATACTTTAAAATTATTCAGATTGGCCATTTGGTTGTTTTGTAGAATATTGTTGGTTTCTAATGCAATTTGAGAAAATTAAGAGAATCCACCAAATCTTTGGCTTAAATTTTTAAATGTTTGAAGAAATTAAGATATTATATATTTTATTAATATGTAAAAAATGAATTCGCAAAACTTATTTCTCGCGTTTATGTCGGATAAACACTCCAAGTTTCATCAATTGTAAAAAAAACAATGATGGATTTCTACTGAGTAAATTTCTGGTGATCAATCTTTCAAAAAAGGAGTACAAAAAAAGATATAAACCATCCAATTTAAAATTAGATAATTTAAGTGCCATTATTTCGAGAGGCGTTCCTATCTTTTTTCCTATTTTATTCAAGTGATGCAGGTTCCCAACTGCCTGATTTGATTTACTCAGAAAACTATTAGCCTCATCAAGTCCTGAATGGATAACAGGATTGGCAAGATGCAGAATACTTATCCCATTCAGTTCAAGAAGCTTTGCCCATAAAGAGTCTTCATGTCCATAATGATGCAAGGACTCTTCAAAAGGGAATTGTTTGATAATGGTTTTTGGGACAATAAAATTGTTGGAATGAAACGAAAGATAAGGATGCAGATTACGAATTTCAGGTGATTTGGATTCTACTTTAATTCCATATTTCCAATGCAGTAGCAAGTTATGACTTTCAGGTGGCAACTGATTGTAAATTCTTCCACCAGATAACACCACTTTTTGATTGAGATAAGGTAAATAATTTTGAATGAAAAGAAAATCAATCAAATGACTGTCACCATCTAAAAAAAGCAAAAAAGGAAATTTAGCCATGTCAGCCAATGTATTTCTTACTACAGAACGTCCACTGTTCTTTGGAAGAATTACATATCTGATATTTTGTTCATTTGCTATGCCTGTATTTATTTCCTGAAAAGATGGATGAGATCCGTCATCCAAGGCTATGATTTCAAATTCTATGTCCGCAGTCTGGAAAGCAGAAGTAAGGTCAGCTACTAATCTTCTGACATCTTCATTGTAAACTGTTATTAAACCTGAGATCACTGTTCAAAAGTAAAGGAATTTCTCAGAATACCACTCATTCGCTTTCATAATTTCAAGGTTCAAAAATTCCGAATCTGATAACCAATTTGAATTAAAACTGTTTACTTTGCATTCACTAGATCAATTAAATGAACCTAATAGAAAATCATCCGGACCACCTCGTTGAAGCAGAAAAAGACGTAAGATTGGTGGAAATTGCCCATGCGGTATATGAAGAAAATAGAATTTCTACAAATGATGCTGAGTATCTCTATGAAAATGCATCACTTTCATTTTTAGGGGTTTTGGCAAACGAGATAAAGTCTAGAAGACATGGAGACAAAGTTTTTTTTAACCGTAATTTTCATGTAGAGCCTACCAATATTTGTGTTTACTCTTGTAGTTTTTGTTCTTACTCCAGGTTAATTAAACAAAGAAGCCAGGGGTGGGAATATACCCATGAGGAAATCATGGATATCATAAGATCTTTTGATAACAAGGAGGTTACTGAAGTTCATGTAGTAGGAGGAGTCATGCCTCAATATGATATGGCTTTTTACACCAAGCTATTCAGGGAGGTTAAAGAGCATCGGCCAGCGCTGCACCTTAAAGCTCTTACCCCTGTAGAGTATCATTACATCTTCAAGAAGGCAAAGCTATCTTATGAAGAAGGGATGGCAGAAATAAAGGCCTCAGGAGTTGACTCATTACCAGGGGGTGGGGCTGAAATATTTGATGAAGAAATCAGAGAGAAAATTGCCGGTGGAAAATGTAGTTCTGATGAGTGGCTAAGAATTCATGAGATCTGGCATCAGTTAGGAATGAAATCTAATGCCACCATACTTTATGGGCATATAGAGACCTTTGCCCACCGAGTTGACCACATGGATAGATTAAGAAAGCTCCAGGATAAGACAGGAGGATTTCAAACATTTATCCCATTAAAGTTCCGCAACCAGGACAACGAAATGTCTCACCTACCTGAAGTAAGTATCATTGAAGATTTACGTAATTATGCCATATCGAGAATTTTTCTGGACAACTTTGATCATATAAAAGCTTATTGGCCCATGCTGGGACGAAATCAGGCACAACTTGCTCTTAGTTTTGGGGTAGATGATATTGATGGAACCATTGATGACACTACAAAAATTTATTCTATGGCAGGGTCAGAAGAACAATCTCCATCACTCTCAACTGTTGAATTGGTTAAATTAATCAAAGCTGTCAATAAAAAACCAATTGAAAGAGATTCACTTTACAATGAGCTCAAAGACTACAGTGACACAAAGTTTGATGAAGACAATGAATTCAGAGGATATTTAGATTTACCCGTTTTGTAAAAAATGTATCCAAAGGAAGTATATTTTATCAGGCATGGCGAAACCGAGCAAAACAAACTTGGTATTGTGCAAGGAAGTGGGATAGATTCTGAATTGAATACCTTGGGATTAATTCAAGGTGAGTCGTTTTATAAAAATTTCTGTGATAAAAATTTTGACCTGGTTATTGCCTCGGACATGCAAAGAGCATACCAGACCATCCAATTTTTTGAACATCAGCAAAGAATTATTGAAAGAGATCCACGAATAAAAGAAATTTGCTGGGGAGAACATGAAGGAAAACAAGGTGATCCGGACCTTTTAATAAAATACTATAAAATTATTGATAGTTGGAAATCCGGAGATTACCATGCCAGTGCCCTATTTGGAGAAAGCGCTGCAAAATTAGAAGCCAGACTGGTTGAATTTCTAGCAGACCTTGAATGCAGAGAAGCGAAGAGAGTACTTGTATGTACTCATGGCAGAACTTTGCGCGCCCTGGTATGCAAATTAAAGAATTGGCCTTTGTCCAGAATGGAAGAAATTGAACACTCAAACGCAGGTTTATACCATGGTTTTTACAATGGACATTCGTGGGAATTAATTAAAGAAAACTATACTGAACATCTTAATGGAATCTAATCATAAATACAGGCTTATTTCGGTAGAATACCTTAATGCGCTTCCATTTATACATGCTTTTACAAATTCTCCTTTGCTTAGTCAGTTTGATATTCAAACGGGAACTCCAAAAGAGTGTGCTGAATCTCTGTTAAATGATCATGCTGAAATAGCACTGCTTCCGATAGGAGCCTTAAATCAATTTGAAAACCTTCATCTGGTTTCAGAATATTGTATTGGTTGTGATGGTGAAGTCAGAACGGTATGTATTTTTTCGGATCTTGAATTTGAGGACATTAAAACAATTAAAGAGGACCCGGATTCAAGAACTTCAAATTTATTATTGCACACTTTGAATACCCATTTTTGGGCGTCCAAAGAGATACAATTATTGGTAAATGGTCAACAAACCGAAGATGCTGATGGATATTTAATCATTGGAGATCGGGCTTTTGAAGCAGAAAAGAAATACCGATATAAATATGACCTTGGAAAAATCTGGAAAGAGCTCACTGGTTACCCTTTTACTTTTGCTATATGGGTCAGTAAAACTAAAATTCCTAATGAGGTGATCCAATCATTTAATCAATGCATAAAAGATTTTCTTTCAAATGAAAAAAACCTTGAAAAGATCTTAGCAGATTACCCTTTAAATCTTGGCCTCAAGGAATATTATTCAAAAAATATTTCATACAAATTTGATCAAAAGAAAAGAGATGCGCTTACTCATTTCTTCAAACTGTTGGGGCTATCACTGCCCGTTAACATTTAGGCAGGCAGGTTAAATAATTTATTAGAAAATTACACATACTAATTAAACTTAATATTTAAATTTAGATCTTTCAAATATTTAAATTTTAATATTCCAAGTTTTTGGTAAAAATCTAAGATATATTAGGGAATCCAAATATTTTTTAACATTTTTGCAGCATATCCTAAACTGGTTCAGTTTTTATTGTTTTCATATACCAATTTATAATGAGTCAAGACCATGTTGCTACTTGGAGCCAGGTACTGGAATCGGTGCGCAGGTCTTTATCGCCTAAACATTACAATACATGGTTCTCTCCCATAAAGCCGGTAAAACTTGAAGGGAAGGTATTGACATTGGAGGTTCCAAATGAATTTTTTCTTTCTCATTTGGAAACCCATTATTTAAGCATTTTAAAAGAGGCTCTGATAGGTTCTCTTGGTCAAAGGGCAAAACTTGAATACCGAATTGCTGTAGACGATTATAAAAAACCGGGAGTTGAAAGAAAGGAGTTAAAAGGAGAACATAAAGACTCCAAAGAAAGTGGTCCATCCGGAATTACAAACCCATTTGTTATACCTGGAATAAAAAAACATCATGTAGACTCTAATCTAAATCCTCATTATCAATTCGAAAATTTTATTGAAGGCCATTGCAACCGCGTTGCCCGTCAGGCAGGTATTCAGATTTGCCAAAAGCCGGGAGATCTGTTTAACCCTCTTGTTATCTTTGGTGACGTTGGTTTGGGTAAAACCCATCTTATGCAAGCCATCGGCAATGCCATTCTAAAAAAATATCCAAAGCTGCAGGTCATATACCTAACTTCTGATAAGTACACCAACCTATTTATTCAGTCTATCAGAAATAACAGTATATCTGATTTTTCAAATTTTTTCAATTCTGTTGATGTCCTCATTATTGATGACATTCAGTACTTCGCCGGAAAAGCAGGAACTCAGGAAATATTTTTTCACTTGTTTAATCAAATGCATCAAAACAAGAAGCAAATAATCATGGGTTCTGATCGTGCACCAAAGGACCTTAAGGAAATAGATGATCGATTGATCAGCAGATTTAAATGGGGAGCTTCACTCGAACTCATGAGTCCAGATTATGAAACTTTGATGGCAATTCTCGAGTCCAAACTTGAAGAAAAAGACCTGAGTCTTCCCAAGAATATTAAAGAATTGATTTGCCACAACATGAAAACCAGCATAAGAGAAATTGAAGGACTGCTGGTAAATTTAAAGCTGCACGCAACGCTTAATCCTCAGGAAATTACTGTAGAACTTGTGAAAGATATCTTGGCTAGTTTTTCAAATAAAGTATCACAAGAAATAACCATTGAATCCATTACCAAAATTGTTGCTGAACATCTTAAAATACCAATTGCCAGTATTCAAGGTAAAGGCAGACAACGCAATATTGTCCAAGCAAGACAACTGTCCATGTATTTTTCAAAAAGATTGGCAAATAAGCCACTCTCGGTGATTGGAGACGCTTTCGGTGGTAAGGACCACAGCACTGTAATCTATTCTTGTGAAACGGTTGAAAACTTGATGCAGACCGATAAAAACTTTGAAGACCTGACGCACAAGCTCGAAAAGATCATCATCAAAAGCCTGGGACTTAAATAGGATTATCTTCTTCTGCTTTACTATTATCTATCTCAATATTAAGAAGTTATACATACATATTAGTTAACATGTAAAGTTCGTTGCTCGCAGTTTGAAATAAAAGCCCTGTCATTTACCTTATTTCAACGATAATTTTTGTGATGTAGTAAGAATTTTATACTTTTGCCACTCATTTTTTGACAGCAGATCGGCATGCGAGTCTGACTTTTTTGTTTGATTTTGTGGAATAGAATGTCGTTATTATTATTTCAGCTATTCCTTAAAAATGAACCTTATTTTTATCTCGAAGGAGGTGTAAGTTTATAAAATAGGAAAAATGTTTATTCATTATATGGTGGGTGAGTGGCTGAAACCAATCCCCAACGAGTTGGGGACTAAACCTTCCTACCCCATTTTAATGCTTAAGAATTTTTTATAATTGGGGCTCAATGGAGTTCCGATGTTTTCAAAATATTACTTTTTTAGTATTTATAGGTGAGGTGGGTGAGTGGCTGAAACCAATCCCCAACGAGTTGGGGACTAAACCGTCCTACCCCATTTTAATGCTAGAGATTTTTTTATAATTGGGACTCAATGGAGTTCTAATGCTTTTTAAAATATTACTTTTTTAGTATTTATAGGTGAGGTGGGTGAGTGGCTGAAACCAATCCCCAACAAGTTGGGGACTAAACCGTCGTACCGTCCTCGTCTTTTTTGTTCGTTTTTCATTTTAGGACTCAATGGAGTTTCTATTTTAAAATATAGTATTTTTTAGCATTTATAGGTGAGGTGGGTGAGTGGCTGAAACCAATCCCCAACGAGTTGGGGACTAAACCGTCCTACCTCATTTTATTGCTAGAGATCTTTTTATAATTTGGACTCAATGGAGTTCTAATGCTTTTTAAAATATTACTTTTTTAGTATTTATAGGTGAGGTGGGTGAGTGGCTGAAACCAATCCCCAACGAGTTGGGGACTAAACCGTCCTACCTCATTTTAATGCTAGAGATTTTTTTATAATTGGGACTCAATGGAGTTCTAATGTTTTTTAAAATATTACTTTTTTAGTATTTATAGGTGAGGTGGGTGAGTGGCTGAAACCAATCCCCAACGAGTTGGGGACTAAACCGTCCTACCCCATTTTAATGCTTAAGAATTTTTTATAATTGGGACTCAATGGAGTTCTGATGCTTTTTCAAAATATTACTTTTTTAGTATTTATAGGTGAGGTGGGTGAGTGGCTGAAACCAAACCCCAACGAGTTGGGGACTAAACCGTCGTACCCCATTTTAATGCTAGAGATTTTTTTATAATTGGGACTCAATGGAGTTCTAATGTTTTTTAAAATATTACTTTTTTAGTATTTATAGGTGAGGTGGGTGAGTGGCTGAAACCAATCCCCAACAAGTTGGGGACTAAACCGTCGTACCGTCCTCGTCTTTTTTGTTCGTTTTTCATTTTAGGACTCAATGGAGTTTCTATTTTAAAATATAGTATTTTTTAGCATTTATAGGTGAGGTGGGTGAGTGGCTGAAACCAATCCCCAACAAGTTGGGGACTAAACCGTCGTACCGTCCTCGTCTTTTTTGTTCGTTTTTCATTTTAGGACTCAATGGAGTTTCTATTTTAAAATATAGTATTTTTTAGCATTTATAGGTGAGGTGGGTGAGTGGCTGAAACCAACGGTTTGCTAAACCGTCGTACCTTGAAAAGGGTACCGAGGGTTCGAATCCCTCCCTCACCGCCAATCTCGGTCTAAATTTAGATTTAGGCTGTATGGCGGTAGGAAAAGTCAATTAAATTGACCAGCTTTTGTTCCCCATTGGACTATTTGCTAAAAAATATTTAAAAATCGAGTTATCTCCCGTTATATAGTATTAATATTGCGGGGAAATTCAAAAAGGCAATGGTAGGTCGTTGAAAATTTACTTTAGACAGTAAAAATCTTGATTTGGCCAAACGTTGTTTCAAATTCGGGGCGTAGCGCAGTCCGGTTAGCGCACCTGCTTTGGGAGCAGGGGGTCGAGAGTTCGAATCCCTCCGCCCCGACTGATTGTTAAGGAGTTATAATGAAAATTATAACTCTTTTTTTTTGCCATTAAATTCATTTGATAATATTTTAACTATACCAATTTCAATGGTATCCTCAAGAGTTCGAATGCCGAAGCTTCGGTCGGCATGCAGACCACCCTTTGGTGCGTCTGCATCCCTCGGTCACGACCAAAAAAGTCTTTGCATGATATGCAAGGACTTTTTCATTTTACATAAGTAAGAAGTTATTTGGGGAAAGTCATGTGTTCGAATGCTGAAATCTCAGCAAGTGTAGAGAAAATTTTGAAAATTAGTTATGCTGAGAGCGTCTGCATCCCTCGGCCACGACCAAAAATGAGGAGTTATGAATTGTGTCATAACTCTTTTTTTTCATCATTATTGCCAATCAAAATCAAATCCATCTGATTACTTTAATGTATGATTCTTTTCTGTCTACTTTTATTAGGATGCCTATCCAGATATTTAATGAAATATTAATATTGAAATTAATAGAATAAATTAATAACATCAATAGATTGGAGTTTTTTCAAAATTTATAACCATCTTATCATTCCAGTTTTTCCATTTTCCAATATATAAAATTATGGTTATCGTCAATGAATTGATCAGACAAGGGATGTCCTTTCGGACAAGGTCTAATAAAATGCTTTATTCAGATTTATCTAGACAGAATAAACAATTGAAAAAACTCATTAACAGTGCTAAAAAAACAAAATTTGGGGAATTCTACAAATTTGATGAAATCCTTAATAATTGTGATAAAGAAGCTAATCAATCACCAAGATGGTATCAAGAATTTAGATCAAGAGTTCCCATATTTGATTACGATAAAATATTTGATGATTGGTGGTACAAATCAATTGAGGGAGAGACGGATGTATGCTGGCCAGGTGAAGTTAAATATTTTGCATTAAGTTCTGGCACTTCAGGCACAAGCAGTAAAAGGATTCCACTAACCGGTAGCATGTTAAAGTCATTAAAAAAAACCAGTATTGACCAGTTGAGCTCATTGATAAATTATGATTCCATACCATTCACAACTTACAGCAAATCTTGGTTGATGCTTGGAGGAAGTACAAAATTACATAAGATTGGCAATTATTTTGAAGGTGATCTCAGTGGTATTGCAGCAAAAAAAATTCCATTTTGGTTTCAAAATTTATACAAACCAGGTAAAAGGATATCTGAAATTACTGATTGGGATAAAAAAATAGAGGAAATAACAAAGAATGCACATAAGTGGGACATTGGAATATTGGTTGGTGTGCCCTCTTGGATACAAATATTACTTGAAAAGATTATTCACTATTACAAGTTAAATAGCATCCACGAAATTTGGCCAAATCTAAGTGCTTACATACATAGTGGAGTATGTATTGAACCTTACAGAAAAAATCTAGAAAGGCTTTTTGGGAAACCGGTTACAACCATTGAAACTTATTTAGCATCGGAAGGTTTTATTGCTTACCAAAGCCATCCAAAAGAAAACTTGAAACTAGTTACAGACCGTGGCATTTTTTTTGAATTCATTCCATTTAATCCGAATAATTTTAATAAAAATGGTGATTTAAAATTAGACCCTGTCACAATGATGATAGATGAGATTGAGGAAGGAGTTGAATATGCCCTATTATTAAGTACTTGCGCGGGTGTTTGGCGATATTTGATTGGTGATACCATCAGAATAATAAATAAGGAAAAAAGCGAAATTGTTGTCACCGGTAGAACTAAGCATTTTTTGAGCCTTTGTGGAGAACACCTTTCTATGGAAAATATGGAAAAAGCAATAGAATTAATTGCTGAAGAATTTAAAATTGAAATTCCTGAATTCACTGTAACAGGTATATCCTCGGGGACTTTGTTTGCACATCAGTGGTTTCTTGGTTCTAATTACTCACTAGATGAAAAAATTGTTTCTGAAAGACTAGATGAAATTCTTTGTGAATTAAATGATGATTATAAAGTGGAACGCCAATCGGCTTTGAAAGAAATCAAAGTTAAATTTTGTTCCCCAAACTTATTTTATAGCTGGATGAAAATTCATGGAAAGTATGGGGGACAAGGTAAGTTTCCCCGTGTATTAAATAGTGAAAAGTATTCTAAATGGCTTGACCATCTGACTCGTTCAGAGCCTACAACCAATACTAATGGACCTTTATCATAATATTGGAAGAGGAATTGCAATTGGTTTAATGTTAACCTTTATGGTTGGGCCAGTTTTCTTTGCTTTAATCCGAATCAGTATTATAAAAGGTTTTAAAAATGGGTTTTATTTTGCTGCTGGTATATGTATAAGTGATGCTTTGGTTTGCTTATTGAGTCTATTTCTAATGGAAGTAATAATAATTGACTCAATTTCTAAAAATGTATTAGGTCTTTTGGGGGGAGCATTTATGGTCGGGTTCGGAATCAATGGTTCTTTAACAAGGAATAAACCAGAAGATAAAAATGAAGTAATCCCAAGAAAAACTCTACCATTAGGGCTTCAAGGATTTTTATTTAATAGTTTGAATCCTTTTGTTTACTTTTTTTGGCTCGGTATAAACGCAACTGTATCGTTTGATAATAAATCTTACACTTTTGAAACGTTAAGCTTTTATTGCAGTATATTAATTACAGTTTTTTCAATAGATTTGTTAAAGGTATATCTAGCTCATAAATTAGCAAAATTTTTGAATCACAGCATAATATTTTATTTAAATTTCTTTTTAAGTTTGGGACTTATTCTGTTTGGTTTGTATGTGATTTATTTTATTGTAATGATCAAGTGACATTCACATTTCTTTTAATTAACTGGCATGACTTTTAACCTAAACCTTTTAATGCAGAAAAGAGATAGTCCTAAAACCTGCTGGAGCCTCTGATAATTTTCCAATCGAAGAGGCCGTATTCAGAGAGAATGTACAAAAGGTATTCCATCATCAGCAATTCTGATTCTTTGGAAATTTTTACAGCATCCTGAACCGCATCTTTTAATCCCTGAACCCTGGAAAGTTCTTTTTTTACTATTTTGGTAATCGGCACCAAAAATATATTGCCCAAAACCTTGAAACCCTGAGAAAAAGGCTATTCCCTAATTGGCTTCCGGAAACTCCTCCTCAAATTTCTTGAGGCATAGATCCTGTGCAATCATAAATGTAGTCACCGGAATATTCAAATTTTTACATTGCATCTCTAGGTTAATGGTTTTATTGATTATTTTAGGATCATGACCTGCACTTTTTTGAAAATAATTTCCATCACAAAATTTGATACAGGTTGGTTTCCCATCTGTAATCATAAATATCTTTCGGTTCCTGGTTTTTCTTTTACGCAGCAATTCCATTACCAATTGAAGTCTGGCGACTGTGTTGGTATGATAAGGCCCGACAGACAAGTTCGGCAAGTCTTTAATTTAAATTTGCCAGTCAACATTCTCTGATGAAGTTAAATTTATTATTCCTGTACAAAGGTTGAATTTTACAGTTACGTTGAACGGTTTAAATACATAAATATTTCAAAAACTTTATGAGACAGGAGACTTTAAGAAATCTGCTTCATTACAAACCTCACCTATCGAATTAGCGTACATCCAATTAGTTGAAGGCGTGTCGTGTTTTTCGAATTCTAAACGGAAAAATATTGAGATTAAATGTTTAGGCTATAGCATTTTGATTTCATTACAGCAAGTGTATCTTTTTGGAATAAATTAAACATAAATAATAAAATTTTTAATAATAATGGCTTATGGGTGCAAAACTCAAATTAGGTGGACGATATGTATAGTCTTTTTGGAATATACCTTATTGCTATTTAAGCAGATGCATTTGCGCCAACTAATCAACCATTTTTTTAAACGATTTTTTTAGATCAAAAATTAATTGCAGTTAAATAATCAATTAACCTTTTGAACTATCAATGTTCGATTAGAAATTGAAGCTGTATTTGAATCTGTATGCCACTTAATTTCAATGGTTTGACCGGCTAAAAGATTAGTTATATATGCATTTGTTCCAAGTGAATTTATCTCACCGCCAAAACTTGATGTGGATTCCATTTCTGTATGGATTATTTTTGAACCATTGCTGTAAATAGAAATAATAATATTTGATTTAGAGTCATTTGATACTTGGCCTGTAAACAATACCAAGAAATTTCCTGCTCCTGGAATAACTGACATGGGTGTACTGAAGGATACATCCGTATTGCTAGTGGTATTCAATGTATTTGTACCTGTAACTTGACTAATCGTGGATGTGTTGGAAGATATAGTAATTGATCCGGCAGCGTTGGTAATGGCAATGCCAGTACCGGCTGTTAGATTTGCTGCAACAGGATTAGCTAAGCCAGATCCAATTAATAATTGTCCATTTGTTAATGCTGGCGATTCAATAATTGCATTCCCGGAAGAAATCATTATTCGATTATTATTTAAAGCAGTTGAAGAGTTTGTTCCTCCATTAGCAATCGGTAATACTCCCGAGACATGTGAAGCCAACCCCACTTTCCCCCAAGATGGAGCCGTTGATATTCCACCTGAGATCAAAACGCTTCCTATTGCCACGCCCGCTAATTTACTTAAAGTTAATGGAGTGCCAGCGTATAAAATATCTCCAATTGTGTAGCTTGTAATACCTGTTCCACCTTGTGCAGCGGTTACAGCAGCATTAGTTGTTAAGATTGTTGCACTGACGTTTGGTAAGGTAAACGTTTTTTCTGAAGCTGCTGGTCCTACAAATTTTGTAAATCCATTTCCAGTTCCTCCATAAGTTGAGGCTATGATATTAATAAGATCTGCACTTCCATTAAAGCTACCACCATAAATATTTCTTGGGGTCGTAAGTGTTGCAGCACTACCGGATGTGTTTTGATTTAATATTGGAAAATCTCCTGCAACAGCCAAGGAAAGGACTCCTGTTCCTGTTGTGGTTTTTAGTATGCCTGTCCCTAGCGTTGCAGTTCCTGATGAATAATCTGTACCCACAGTCGCAATAGATAAAGCCCCTGTACCGCCAGAAGTCTTAACTAATCCATTGGAAGTAAGATTGGATAAAGTGTTAATATTCTGACTCGTGTTTATCGTTATTGTATTACCGATTCTTGTCAAACCAGTTGAAAAAGTTAATGCATTTTCTTTACTATTGAAGTTACTCCAATCTAAAGAAGTTAAAGCTCCTCTGTTAACCGCTGAAGCATTTGGTAAATTAAAAGTATGTAAAGACCCAGCAGAAACAATATTGAAATTGCTACCTGCATTTCCGATTGCAAACGTTTGGATTGAAGTTGTCAAACCATTTAATGAGGTAATTGCATTGCCATTTAGAAAGCTGGAAAATAACCGAGTAGTAACATTTCCAGAAACATCCGTTGTCAGAATTTTGGTATTGGCAGTATTTATTCCAATGCCTTCAAATCGGACACCCAATGTTGTGTGAAGTTGTGCCATTGGATTTGAAGTACCAATACCTATATTTCCAGTATTTTTATTGAATATGTTATTACCTATAATTCCCCATTTACTGCTGTCAACCTCTACCTTTGTCCCTTTCGGATTTATAACTACTTGTGTGTAACTTTTTTCAATCACAAAAAACAAAAAGAGAATTAAGCAAATATTTTTCATCTGGTTGGATTTGAAAATACAGTAACTTATTGAACTATTCAATAAGTTACTGTATCAGAATTGTTTAAATGTAATAAAACAAGAATAACTTCCTTTGATCGGATGAAGATCCTTATTTAACCCACTGCACTTCAATGACATCACCTGTTTCTACCAATGTTGCCATAGCCGGTGTTAACGTTAATATCCCAGGAGCGGTTAAATAATCCGCAGTACCCAATAGCTTTGCACCGTTTCTGAAAACCCAAACCTTGGATACGGTGGCTGGTAAATTGGTTACTAAATACACTGCCTGGCCTGTTGTTGCCGTAAAGTTCTGATCTCCACTTTGCAGAATGGACTCAGAAGTCACTCTTCGTAACGTACCATCAGGAGCGGAAACAACCAGACTGTCTGTTGATAAATTACCGCTTTGTAAACCTGTAATTTTCAAATTGTTAATCGCATCAGTAGATATCGTAGTCGGTTTGGTTAAAGCTCCTCCTAATTCTACTAGGTTGCCTGTTTTTGTTAAACCATTACTAAATGTAAGGGCATTAAAAAGTGAAGCAGCAGAAATGAAACGAATTTCGCCCGTTGTTGGATTGACTACCATTACACTATCGGTGGTGTTAGACCCAGATTGCAAGCCTGTGATGGCTAAAAAATTGGCAGCAGAAGTTACAATGGTCGTTGGTTGAATCAACGGACCTCCTAATTGAACAAGCTTTCCTGTTTTGGTTAGGCCATTATTGGCTGCATTGATATACCCAGAAAGCAATGAAGCAGTATCTGCATACCTGACAAAATAATCCAACGAATCACTCAATTGATTAGGAGTTACGAATAAAATTGTACTGTCTGATTTAGTAATCACAGCCGTTGAACTGTCCAACACCCATTTGATAGTACCTTTGTTATCAATAACTTTGGTTACTATCTTTTGAGCATTTACCATAGATCCTAAGGATATGGCAAATAAGAAGAGAAATAAAACCTTTTTCATGTATTAATTTTTAATTTATAATTTAATTTATTAATGTAAAATTTATTTTAATTGTACTATGTACATTTCATCCCCTTGCACACAGGGTATTTCTGACATAATCGATTGGACGTTATGGAAAACAAAGGATATCATTACTCCATTTCTGAACAGGAGAATTTTATTGACGTCCGTAATAACATCGGGAGTATCAAAAACAAGTTGACCAGAATTCAACACAATTTCTGTCCGCTTCAGTGCTCCCATAATAAAACTACTGGATGGAACCGATTTAATTCTTCCGGCATCAGGATTAACTACCAATAGATTATCGGTTGTAAGATCGCCAGCATTTATACTGTCAATGATGAGTTGGCCTTTTACGTGTAATGCGGCTTCAGGTGTGGAAGTCCCTATACCGAGCCATCCTTCCTCTGTTATACGTAAACGCTCAGTGTTATTTGTTTTAATGACCAACGGTGAAAGATCGGTTGTACCTAAAAAATGTTCTGTGGCATTTGTTCCACTATTACCAGAAAGATTCCAAGAAGCTGAAGAGGTGGATCCTGCATTTACCTTTATCCATTTTGAACCATCACTGTAATAAATGCCTGGGTTAATATCATTCACCGTTGACAGATTATATACAAACATTCCCTCTACGAAGAAACTTAAAGGTGAGGGTGTAGTTGTTGAAAAAAGCGACAGTCTTGGCAATAAAAGTCCCTTGTTTTTAGATTCAATTTCTACAGCTGAATTGGGGTTTATAACAGTTGGATTGTCGCCAATTTTAACTTGAGAAAATAAGTTTGAGCAATAACTTAATACTACAATGAACATTGTAATAGATAACAGCTTATGTATTGGATTATTTTTCACTTTTCTTTCAATTAAAGGCCTATTGTATAATAAATTTCTGCGTGCTTCCGATCTGTTTTCCATTTTCGTTTATCACGATGATGAAATATGTAGCAGCAGAAAAGTTTAGTAGTTTTATGTTTACTTGATTTCGGCCTTCTTTCACATGAATGGATTGCAACATAATTCTTTGGCCAATGGAATTAAATAGGATACAATCAGCTCTTCCTCTATAAGCTGTTTCAAAATTTATGTATATATTTTCATGGGTGGCAACAGGATTTGGAAATAAAATCATATATTCGACAACTTTACACTTATTTAGGCTGCTAATTACAGGTGAATACAAAAACGATCCGTCTGTATTTATCATTTTTAAACGGTAATACATTATTCCCGAAGGTTGATCCATAGAAATGCTATACTGATTTTGCGTTGATGAACCAGCAGCCTTAACTGATGCTTTGAAATAGAAATTAACAGCATCATAACTCTGTTCTATACTAAAAAAATCGGTATTGATTTCCTGGAAAGTAGTCCAGTTTAATATTGCAAAGCAATTCAATGATGTTGCGTAGAAGTTTGCTAATTGTAATGTTAATGGAATGGCAGGTTCAGTACTGCCCACCGCAATAGCTGTTATTCCTTTTACCATGGTACCCCGAAGAGTACTGTTTTCAGTATTACCACTTGCGGTTGAAGCTGCGCTTAGGTCAATCCAAGATATTCCATTCCAGCCTACCAATCGCAAATTTTGTGTTTGTCCGAATGCAGTCATATCGGGAATGCTTACTATTATGGTGAGACCTGCTCCTGTGCCAGAAGTATTACTTCCCATTTTTGATGAATCACCAACTTGCCAATCCCATTGGCCATCTTTACTTATTGCAGCAATAGGAGGAGAAACAGAAAGCACTGAGTGTTTACCTGCGAACGGTGAAGTGGGATCAAGGTTGTAACTTGGGTCTCCTAGAATCCACGCTGTGGCATATGCTTCTGTTGTAACAAATGGCGCAGAAATTTCAAGTGTTCGAATATCTTTTCCAGTTCCAACGGGAAATATAAATGGAGTATTCCCATATTTTTTAATGTAACCGTCTATGTTAGCGTCATCGGTACATCCAATAAAATTCGCAGTGTCAAATACACTGAAATAACCGGGAATGGCTAATCTTTCAGTACTCCATGCAATCCCATTAACCGCAGAAATATCCATAATGCCGAAGTTGGTCATTTCTCCTTTTGAAAAGACTCTGTTACCTTGAGCATTGCCCAATAAAGTTGAAATAAAAAAGACTAAGACAAGTAACAATTCTTTCATTTTGGAATAAGCCTATTCATAAACTGTATGAATTTTTCGGCATTCCAAAGGTACCTTCCGTATTTATCAAGAAGTTACACAATTGTAGTTATTAGTTACATAAATGCCTTGATTTGTTTTGCAAATCAAAAATTGAGAAAGCACAAAATGCTTCCAAAAATAAATTTCCCCATATTACTTCCCACATCAATATGACTCACTTAATATGCAATAACCAAAATCTCTGATAAATAGTAAAAATTTACAGTAGCTTCAACTTTTCTAATTAATTAGAATTAAAATTAAATTTGTTTTTTAAATAAAATCATTTACACATTCTTTTGGTAAAAAAAATATGTAATTTAAATTTTATACAAAATAAAACGTCAACATAGTAACGAAAAATTCTTAACAAACTAAATTATTAGTGAAGCATAAAAATTAAATCACAATACTAAATTTCCGAATTATAAATCTAATTCAGAATAAAGCTTTTCAATACTCGCTACAGCAGGCATTTCTCATGATTTCAAAACTCTAATTAGATTTTGCTTTTAAAATTTAACTTTCTAAAAAAAAAATTACCCTAAACCTTTCAAAGCCGAAAACAGGTAATCCTGAAACCTGCTGGAGCCTCTGATAATTTTCCAATCGATGAGGCCGTACTCAGAGAGAATGTATAAAAGATATTCCATCATCAACAACTCTGATTCTTTAGAAATTTTTACTGCATCCTGGACCGCTTCTTTTAATCCCTGAACTCTGGAAAGTTCTTTTTTATATTGGACTTCTGTGTTGTTGTAAAAAAGGTCTACTGCATTTCCTTCTTCAAACCAAGAGATGATGTCTTTGTATTTTTTCTTGGCTTCTACCGGGGATTTACGTTGCAGCTGATCAATTCCATTAAAATATTCAGTTGCCATGCTCTTCATTGCCAGGCGAATGAGTTTGTGTGCGACCGCCTCAGCGCCCTCCTGCTCTCCTTCATAAACCATTTCTATTTTGCCTACAATGGCAGGAATGGCGGCCATTAAATCACCAATACGCACAGACGCTTTGCTTTCATGTGATTGCAGCATTCTCAATTCAGCAGCACTCACGACACTCTCATAAGCAGAAATCGCCAATCTAGCGGATACGCCGCTTTTCTCATCTACGTATTCACTCTCACGTGCTTCGAAGGCTATTTGTTCAATCAGATTTTCAATTAAATGTGGGACTTTAATTTTCTCCTGGCCCTGAGACAATTTTACTTCTTGTTGAGTGATTTGTCTTGCAATTTCAATGGTATCCGGATAATGAGTAAATATCTGCGCCTGGATTCTGTCTTTTAAAGGTGTGATGATCGCTCCCCTACTTGTATAATCTTCCGGGTTGGCAGTAAAGATAAATTGCACATCCAACGGAAATCTTAACTTGAATCCACGAATCTGCACATCCCCCTCCTGAAGAATATTAAAAAGCGACACTTGAATTCTCGGTTGCAAATCGGGTAATTCGTTGATCACAAAAATTCCTCTGTTTGATCTTGGAATAAGCCCAAAGTGAATGGCCTCTTCACTTGAATAATTTAATTTTTGATTGGCAGCCTTTATTGGATCGATGTCCCCGATCAGGTCTGCAATGTTTACATCTGGAGTCGCCAATTTTTCTGTGTATCTATCATCACGGTGCAACCATGAAATCGGGGTTTCATCACCCAACTCATGAATAAGCGTACGAGCATACCTGGACAATGGTTGAAAAGGGTCGTCATTTATTTCTGAACCCTTTACTACCGGAATGTACTCATCCAAAAGCCTTACCATTAGTCTGGCCATTTTAGTTTTAGCCTGACCACGAAGTCCTAAAAAATTTATGTTGTGTCCACTTAAAATGGCTCTTTCCAAAGAGGGAATCACCGTATCTTCATAACCTTGTATTCCTTCGAAAATAGTTTCTCCTGTTGATAATTTTTGGATCAAATTATCTCTCAATTCTTGTTTAACAGATTTGGATTTGTATCCTGATGCTTTCAATTCTCCAAATGTGTGAATCTTATGCTGCATATTAATTTTTTCTTTTTTTACTGTTTTGGTAATCGGCAAAAATATATTGCCCCAATCCTTGCAACCCTGAGTAAAAGGCTTTCCCCTGATTGGCTTCTGTAAACTCCTCTACAAATTTTTGAAGATATGGATCCTGTGCAATCATAAATGTGGTCACCGGAATATTCAATTTTTTACATTGTATCCCCAGGTTAATGGTTTTATTAATTATTTTAGGATCATGTCCTGCACTGTTCTGGTAATATTTTCCATTACTCAATTTGATACAGGTTGGTTTTCCATCTGTAATCATAAATATCTGTCGGTTCCTGGTTTTTCTTTTACGCAGCAATTCCATCGCTAATTCAAGTCCGGCGACTGTATTGGTGTGATAAGGTCCGACTGACAAGTAAGGCAAGTCTTTAATTTGAATTTGCCAGGCATCATTTCCAAAAACAACTACATCCAAACTGTCTTTAGGATATCGGGTGGTAATTAATTCTGCCAATGCCATGGCCACTTTCTTAGCAGGCGTAATGCGGTCTTCTCCATACAAAATCATGGAGTGTGAAATGTCAATCATGAGCACTGTTGCCATTTGGCTTTTATGCTCTACTTCATGCACTTCAAGATCGTTTTCCTCCAGATTGAAATCTTCCAACCCGTTTCTAATCTGAGCATTTTTGATGCTGGAATTAAAATCTATTGTTTGTAGTGAATCACCAAATTGATAAGGCCTTCTGTCCTCCGTCAAGTCGCCGCCATTCCCTACGTGTTTAGAATTATGCCCACCCTTTTTATCTTTTTTCAACACTCCGAATATCTGATCCAGGGCTTTTTGTCTGATGAGTCTTTCTGATTTTGGCCCCAACTCTGTTCCCTTCCCATCAGCTGCAGGCAAAACAAAAGCCTGTCTTTCCAAATCCCTTCTAAAATCCTCCAAAGTGTAATCAGGTGTAGTTATTTTATGCTCCCGATCAATCTGTTCCATCCATTCAAAAGTCTCCTCCACATCTCCGGCGGTGTATACCATGATTTCCAGAAATAAGTCCAGGAGCTTCTCAAAGACAGTCCTCTTGTCTTCTTCCGGAGTGAATTGAGTAAATCTAGAACCAATCATGCAACATAAACTTAGATCTGTTACAATTGTTCAGAAACTCGCAAATAAAATCATTTTGTGCCCAATAAATGTCCGACGACATTAAAATATAGCACTGCAATGCTCATCTAATAATTTGATTCCAAAATTATCATGCTTGCAACATGCAGGTCAGGAAATCGTTCAAATTTAAAATAAGTATTTCTTAAAGTAGATATTGCTTTAAAATCTTCAGAATTCAATTTTAAAAAAATGATTACCCTTTATAATTATAATGTAGGAGTGATTAATTCATTGAGTTGAATTCGGTAAATAATTAATCTAAAAATTACCTTTCAGGGTGAATTTTAAACCTGGTTAATGTCATTAATTGGTTATCAAATCCAAAATTATTAAAAAATATTTAGAGAAACCAAACGAGATGTTTGTTGGTAAAAAAAAATAAAATGAAATTATTTAATGTTCCAGGACACGGACCAATCTGGCAGGGACTCCTGCAATCAGACTGTAGTCAGGAAAACTTTTGGTGACAACAGAACCCGCAGCCACTATGCAACATCGCCCTATTTCTACTCCATGCAACACGAGTACATGCGCACCCAGAAAGGTTCCTTCTCGTATGACAATGGGGCCTGTTTTTCTGGGGTAAAGAGCTGACATAGGCATTTGACCAAGATCCATGTGCGTCATCAACATAGAATGTGCTCCAATTCCAACCTCGCTTTCCAGATAAATTTTATCGACAAGGTCAAAGAAAACACCTTTACCGATTACGCATCGATCTCCAATTGAAAGATTTGAGAAATCATTGGTTGCAGATTCATCTCCCGTAACATTGTCCATCCTGTAATAACCCTTAAAATGTATTTTCTTCCCAAGTTTTGCTCCATAGTTCATCAAAAGTATGGGAACAAAATATTTAGGACAGGATTCTAATTTTCTAACCACATACTCCACACCAAGAAAAAATGCGAAAAATCGAATTTTTAATAAGTATAAATTTGACAATAAAAATTTAAACAAATTCTTCAACATTGGTTCATTCTAGTATTCATATTTATTTCGGCAAGCCTTATACTTTATTTCTAATCAAGCTTACATTCTAATGTATTACCCTTGACACATTTGAAATACCGGGCAGTTGACTAAGTGATTGAATAATCTGGTTGATTTGATCTTTGTTGGACACAATAAGTCCTACTTTTCCTTCAAAAGTACCCTCATGGCCTGCAATGCTAAAGGATTTGATGTTGACCCCCAAAATACTTGAGATGTTATGAGTGAGTCTTTCAATTACCCCCGGACCATCATCTATTCCGGTTATGTTCAAATCAACGGTATAACGAGATCCAGACACTGAGGTCCATTCTGCTTTTAATATTCTGTAACCATAATTTACCATGAGGTTTTCTGCATTCGGGCAATTGATGCGGTGAATTTTCATTCCGCTGTTAGCCGTTACATAAGCAAAAATATCATCACCCTGGACAGGATTACAACAATTGGCAAGAGTATATTGATAATGATCAGCAGGCTCGTTGTTGATCAACAACCGACCAGGTTCATGGTGATGTTTTTCAATTGTTTCTTCCTTCTCTTCCCGTACAGCATCTTTATCAACAGGTTTAATTAAAGTGAGTTTGGCACCTTCAATATTGAAATTTTTAATCATGGAGGACCATTCCAATTGTTGGGTGGCAACTGCTGCAAAGAGGTCCAGTTTATTTTTAAAACCAAAAGTTTTTAAAAGTATATCGATATTTTCCTCCAGTGAAATTTTTAAATTCTTAAATTTTCTATCCAATATTTCCTTCCCGTACTCACCCAGAATTTTTTGTTCTTCCTTCAATGCAGATCGGATTCTGGATTTGGCTTTTCCGGTAGTAACCATTTTTAACCAATCCTCTGTTGGCTTTTGCTTGGAATTTGTTATCACGGTTACCTGATCTCCACTGGTCAAAACATATCCCAATGGAACCAGTTTATTGTTGATTTTACAGGCACTTGCTTTTACACCCAGATCACTGTGAATGCTGAAAGCAAAATCCAGGGCTGTTGCGCCTTTTGGTAGCACTTTCATGTCTCCGTTCGGAGTGTAGATATAAACTTCTTCGCCGTAAAGATTGGCTTTAAAATCATGCAGAAACTCCATTGCATCGTTGTGAGGAGTTTCCAACATATCCTTAATTGTGTTGAACCAATGATCGTAAATTCCATGAATATCTGCGACCCCTTTATATTTCCAATGAGAGGCATAACCTTTTTCTGCTATGTCATCCATGCGGGCACTTCGGATTTGAATCTCCACATATTTTCCGCCCGGGCCAATTACAGTAGTATGCAATGACTCATAGCCATTGGATTTTGGAGTAGTTATCCAATCCCTGAGTCGTTCAGGAATAGGTTTGTGCACATCCGTAACGATGGAATAGATTTGCCAGCAAACTGACTTTTCTTTTTCCTTTGGACAATCCACCACAATGCGCACCGCAAACAAGTCAAATATCTCCTCAAAATTTACTTTCTTGGTTTTGATTTTATTGGCGATGGAGGAAATGGACTTTGGTCTGCCGTAAATCTTGTATGGCATTTCCAATTGGTCAAGTTTCATTTTAAGCGGTTTGATAAATTCATTGATGAATTTATTTCGCTCTTTGTGTGTGTCCTTGAGTTTAGAAGTGATGTCGCGATATAAATCAGGCTCGGTTATTTTGACACAGATGTCCTGAAACTCAGATTTGACATTGTACAGGCCCAATCTATGAGCCAACGGTGCATAGATGTAGGAAGTTTCAGCAGCTATTTTCAGCTGTTTGTGTTTTGGCATTCCATCAATGGTGCGCAGATTGTGAAGTCTGTCGGCCATTTTTATCAGAATCACCCTGACGTCATCGACCAGTGTGCTTAGAACTTTTTTGAAATTTTCTGCCTGAGGAGACTCCACATTGTAGAGTCCATCCAGTTTGGTAAGTCCATCTACTATCCTTGAAATCTTTGGCCCAAACAATTCATTAACCTGATGGAGTGTCACCGGAGTATCTTCCACTACATCATGGAGCAGAGCAGCAATAATTGATTTATAACCTAAACCCAGTTCTTCAAAACAGATTCTGGCTACTTCCAGCGGGTGGGTAATGTAGGGTTCTCCTGATTTTCTTCTTTGATCCCCATGTGCTGCAAAAGCGAGCTCAAAAGCTCTTCTGATTTCTTGTTTTTCTTCAGTGGTGATATTTGCACTTCTAATTGCACGCAGCAGCCGGCGGTAAGCGGCTTTGATGAGTAACTGGTCTTCCTCAGGCCAGGCGTAGGGTGCTATGGATGTAGAATCGGTTGATAACATACGGTGCGAAAGCAAATCTAATAATTTCTGTGTGATTAACAATTAAAGTATCCCATTTGCATAAAAATGTAATAATTTTTTTTACATTAAGATAATAATATATATTTATAATATTAATTTACAATAGATTACGTCAATAGCTTGGCTACTTAGTTGGTCAAATAAAAATCCTTAAATATTAAAATGTTATTCTTGGAAGTTTTCGGGAATCCGTTTATCTTTGCGGCGTTTTGCGGATGTGGTGAAACTGGCAGACACGCTAGACTTAGGATCTAGTGCCGAAAGGTGTGTGGGTTCGACCCCCTCCATCCGCACTTTCTTCAATCTATTGTTCTTTTTCTTAGAACAATTTTAGTGGTCAATCCTTTATTTAGTTTACTAATCAATACTTCATGAATATTAGTCTGAAGACATTAGCCCCTCAGCATGGGCAGTTGCAAATTTCCATTGAACAGGGAGATTACTTTCCTAAAGTCCAGGAAGAGCTTAAAAAGATACGCAAGACAGCCCATATTAAAGGCTTTCGCCATGGTGCCGTTCCAGAGAGTGTAGTCAAGAAACTTTACGGACCCGGTATCGAAGCGGAGGTATTGAATAAAATGGTAAATGAGCTGATTGAAAAATATCAGAAAGAGAACAACACGCAATTTCTCGGAGATTTACTTCCACTTCCAGAATTGAGCAGTCCTGCGGATGGAACTGTTACCAACCATGAATTCTTCTTTGAAGTTGGCATTGCCCCTGAGGCGGATGTTGCCGGAGCTTTGTCAAAAATCCAATTGGATAAAAACAAAATAATTCTTGAAGATGCGGTGGTGGAGGACGAGCTTAGCCATTTGAAAAACCAATATGGGACGCTCAGTGAAATTAAAGGACCTATCGTAAGGGGTGACTTGATAGAGTTAAATGCTACTGAGTTACTGGATGGTCAGGCCAAGCAGGATGGAATCAATACAAGTTTCTCCCTGATGGTTGATGACACCCTCGCTGATGAGGTGCTGGATGAACTTACAGGCAAAAACGTTGAAGAATTAATCAGATTTAACATCAGAAGTGTTGAAAAAAATCTGGATGAAAAAACCATCCGAAAATATTTTCTAAAACTGGAAGATAAAGACGATCGTGCATTCGAAGATATGTTTGAAGGCCAGATCAGTAAAATTTCAAGGAAGCAGGCTGCAGAGTTAGGACCTGACTTGTATGCAAAGGCATTTGGCCCTAATCACACCATTCAGTCTGAAGATGATTTGCGTTCTGAACTCAAGAAGAATTTATCCGCTTACTATGAAAAGGAATGTGATAAAATTGTTGAAATTGAATTGATCAAAAAATTGAACGCCGAATTAAATCTTCATTTTCCTGATGACTTTTTAAAAAAGTGGTTGTCGCTCAGTTTTGAAGAGTGGTCGAAAAAATCCAAGAGTCAGTTTGATCACGACTTGATACATTTTAAAGAAGGCCTGAGTTGGCAGATGATTCGCAACAATGTTATCCAAAATCAGCAAATACAAATCCATTATGAAGATTTGGTAGATGCAGTCATTAATCAGTTCAAATCTTCCTATCCGGGACTTAATTTCTCTGATGACCAATGGAAAGACATTGCGGCCAACACTTTGAAGGATAAAGAAAAAGCCAATGAATTTTATACCAATGCCTTGAATGATAAAACCTTTCAATGGTTACGAGATCATGCAACCATCACTGAAAAAGAAATTAGTCTGGAAGATTTCAGATCGTTGGTTAAAAAACTGAATGAGCACAATCATGAGCACCATGAACATCATCACGAGCATGAGCATTGATCATTGTCGAGAATTTTTTTTATAAATTATTAAACAGCCATAAACTATGTTTCCTAAAGATGAATTTCAGAAATTTGCTACCAAACACATGGGACTTTCATCCATGCACTTGGAAAAATATATGCATAACAGCATCCCCAATATTACAGGATTTACGCCTACTGTAATTGAAGAAAGGTCCATGAATATTGTTGGAATGGATGTTTTTTCCCGTCTGATGATGGACCGGATCATTTTTATGGGGGTTCCTGTGAATGATTATGTAGCCAATGTCATTCAAGCCCAGCTTTTATTTTTAGATTCTGTGGATGCCAGGCGAGATATACAAATGTATTTAAACAGTCCCGGAGGATCCGTAATTGATGGATTAGGGATCTATGATACCATGCAATATGTTAATCCGGATGTTGCCACTATATGTACCGGATTGGCGGCCTCCATGGGTGCCGTATTACTTTGTGCAGGCACTAAAGGAAAGAGAACCTGCCTTAAACACAGCAGGGTCATGATTCATCAGCCATCGGGCGGTATGCAAGGACAATTTACAGACATGGAAATTTCCTACAACCTTATCAAATCCATGAAGAAAGAGTTGTACGAAATTATGGCTCATCATACAGGGCAATCTGCAGAACGCATTGAAAGTGATTGCGATCGTGACAATTGGATGTCTGCTGAAGAGGCAAAAGCTTATGGAATTGTAGATGAAGTGTTAGTCAGAACCAAAGCTAAATAAAATGGCTAAATCGGTTAAAGAAAAGGAACAAACCTGTTCCTTTTGCGGAAGAGAACGCAAGGAAGTATTGGTTCTGGTGCAGGGTGATGAAGTGGCCATTTGTGAATCCTGTGCGATGCAGGCAAATAAAATTATTGAAGAAGAATTAGGCAGTCCTGGCAAGGGAAAGAAAAAGAAATTTTCCCTTCCGAAAAATTTTAATCCAAGACGTGTTAAAGAATTTTTAGATCAATATGTAATCGGACAGGAAGCTGCTAAAAAAATCCTTTCCGTCGCGGTATACAACCATTATAAAAGACTCAGCATTACCGGGCAAGATGATGTTGAAATAGAAAAATCAAATGTATTGTTTGTCGGCCCCACCGGTTCGGGTAAAACACTCATGGCCAAGAGCCTCGCAAAACTTCTTGATGTGCCATTTGCCATTGTAGATGCTACCTCCTTTACAGAAGCGGGCTATGTAGGAGAAGATGTGGAGGGAATGCTGAGCAGACTGCTCCAGTCATGCAACTATGATATTGAAACCGCAGAACGCGGCATCATTTATATTGATGAAATGGATAAGATTGCTCGCAAAGGAGAAAACGCATCCATTACACGTGATGTCTCCGGAGAAGGTGTGCAGCAAGCCATGCTTAAAATTCTTGAAGGAGCAGATGTAAATGTCCCCCCTGCCGGAGGGAGAAAGCATCCTGAACAACAGTTCTTAAAAGTCAATACCCGCAATATTCTTTTTATTTGTGGCGGGGCATTTGATGGGTTGGACCGGATTATTTCAAGAAGGCTGAATACCAATGTCATCGGTTATCAGCAGACTGCGGATAATGAAAACATTAAAGATCACCTCATCAGTCATGTGACTCATCAGGATTTGAAAAAATTCGGTATCATCCCCGAACTTTTGGGCCGATTACCTGTGCTGGCCTATTTGGAAGAACTGGATAAAGCTGCATTTATTGAAATCTTGACCAAACCCAAGAATGCATTGCTGAAACAATACAGCCGATTAATGGCCCTGGATCAAATTGAGTTGGAGTTTACACAGGATGCCCTGGAACTGATTGCAGATTATGCGATCGAACATAAATTGGGTGCCAGAGGTCTGAGGACTATTTGTGAATCCATTTTGCGGGATGCCATGTTTGATTTACCTAGTGAGGAATCAGCTCAAAAATTAGTCATCAATGGTAATTTTGTGCATCATCAATTGGATCGATCCCAAAGCAAAAGGTCTGCCTAGGCAACCTTGAAAGCGCCAAATCATCCTTCACTTTATGTTTTTTCAAAGATATATATATTATTAATATTATATATATATAATTTTATATTTAAAATTAACTCAGTTAACATAGTATATATTTTGACTTATCCATATATTGCATAAAATTATTTCTTCAAACATTTAAAAATCAAAATTATGCAAGCAATTACCGGATTAGGCAAATATCTTTTTGCCATCCCCATGTTGGTCTTTGGGGTTTTTCATTTTCTAGGAGCGGATGCCATGGCAGGTATGGCCCCTTTCGGAGGGAAAATAATCATCTACTTAACAGGCACATGTTTAATTTTATTTGCCATCAGTGTTTTTCTTGGAAAGTACGATAAGCTGGCAGCAGTGTTACTTGCTGTGATGTTATTCCTGTTTGTGTTTTTGTTGCACTTAGGAGGTTTTACAAATCAGGAACAACCTGCCACCTCGATGTTTTTAAAAGATCTTTCATTGGCCGGTGCTGCTCTTATGTATGCACATTCAGTAGCAAAAGACAACTCAATTATCGGTTAAATTATAAATTCATTCAAAGAAAAGGAGCAGATTTTTCTGCTCCTTTTTATTTTATTAATGACTAATCTTGCAATAAAAATAAATTGAAAATCGGTTTAGAAATTTCCTACGATGGTACGTCTTATTTTGGTTGGCAAAAACAAACCGGCGGCGGCACTGTTCAGCAAGTTATCGAAGAAAAGTTAAGTATACTCTCTGGCATAAAAATAGATGTGATCGGTTGTGGAAGAACGGACACCGGAGTGCATGCCAGTCAATTTTACTTACATACGGAAATGGAAGAATCCCTGCAGGAGAAAATAAAATTGTACCACCTTAATTCACTTTTACCCTGGAACATTTCCGTCAATAGAATTTTTAGAACAGGGGAAAATTTTCATTCCAGATTTGATGCAAATAGAAGAAAATACATTTACAGATTAAGGACCCGAAAAAATCCATTTCACCGAAATTATTGCTATCAATTTTTACATGAAAGTCGTATTCAACTGGATAGGTTGGAAGAAGTTGCCGCGCTGATTTTACAAACGAATGATTTTTCTGCTTTTACCAAATCGAATTCAGGGCTGAATCATTTTGAATGTCAAATACATGAATCCAAATGGCTCAATCCTGAGCCCGGAGTTTTTGAATATCACATTGCAGCGAATAGATTTGTTCGTGGCATGGTGCGGCTGATTGTTGGATCTTGTTTGAATTATTCATTGGAGAAAATCAGTCTCGACACCATTGGTGCTCAGATCCAGGCTAAAAAACAAATAGATAAAAGCTGGAGTGTGCCTGCCCAAGGACTTACTTTAGTGGAGGTAGATTATCCGGAAGCTGTTAAATCATTATGGATTGATTTCGGGATATAATGGATAGTCCTTCATAAATTTATTAATCTCAACTTTGAGCTTTTCAATAAATCCTGCATCAGACTTTTTAGATAATATTTCATCCATCCAATGAGCCACCTGGACAAATTCATTTTCTTTAAAACCTCTGGAAGTCATGGCAGGTGTTCCCAACCTAATCCCTGACGTCGTCATGGGTGGTTGAGGGTCGAATGGAATCATATTTTTATTGGTGGTAATATCTGCACGTATCCATAACTCTTCAGCCTCTTTACCTGTAACGCCTTTATTTCTAAGATCCAACAGGAACAAATGATTGTCTGTTCCTCCAGACACAATCTGGTATCCGAGTTCTAAAAATGTTTTTGCAAATGCCTGTGCATTGCTGATGACTTGTTGTGAATAAGTCTTAAAGGTCGGCTCTAGCGCTTCTCCAAAAGCAATTGCCTTTGCTGCTATTATATGTTCTAACGGGCCACCCTGAGTACCCGGAAAAACTCCACTATTTAATATGGAAGAAAAAGGTAACAGCTTTCCCTTTTTATCAGTTTTACCAATGAGATTGGGAATGTCCTTCCCCATAAGAATAATTCCACCTCTAGGGCCTCGTAAAGTTTTATGTGTAGTAGAAGTAACAATATGACAATGAGGTATTGGATCGTTGAGCAATTTGCTGGCTATTAATCCAGCAGGATGAGCTACATCCGCCATTAGAATTGCGCCCACTTCATCCGCAATGGCTCTAAAAGCCTTGTAATCCCAGTCTCTGGAATAGGCGGATGCCCCACAAATAATGAGCTTTGGTTTATTGGCGAGAGCGGTTTCTCGTACAGTTTCCATATTAACTCTGCCGGTCTCCTCTTCCACCCCGTAGCTAACAACCTTGTAATACTTTCCACTCATATTAACCGGTGAGCCATGGGTAAGATGCCCGCCATGAGCAAGATTTAGGCCCATTATGGTGTCACCGGGATTTAGCAGGGCAATTTGAACAGCCGCGTTGGCCTGTGCGCCAGAATGGGGTTGAACATTGGCGTATTCTGCCCCAAAAAGTTTACAAAGTCTGGTTCTGGCCAAGTCTTCCACTTCATCCACCACTTCGCAGCCTCCATAATATCTTTTTCCGGGATAACCTTCTGCATATTTATTGGTGAGCCAGGAGCCCATTGACTGAACTACCTGCAGACTTGCAAAATTCTCCGATGCGATTAACTCAATGCCATGTCTTTGTCTGTGGAGCTCTTTGTAAAGCAATGACTCGACTTGTTTATCCTTCAGTACCATAGTTGATTTGTTCAACCAAAAGTAAAAGATTATCTTTAATCTGTTTGAAAAAGTAGGTGCTAATGTTAAAAAAGTAGTTGATCATCCATGAAAGATTGTCGTGAAAAATATTTATTCAGACCAATCCTGTTTAATTGAAAACAAATACATTTAGAACATTTAATATACTAAAACCAAGAAAATCAATACCAAATTAAAACTGAGGCATTATCATAAAATATTTTTTTACTGATGTCTGCAAGTGCTGCATATTGGGAATATTTGAAAAAGGGACCAGTTCCCCTTCCTTGGTTTTGATCAGAATCTCACCATCGTGTTGATTGTAAGGAATGAATTCAAAAGAATCTTGTCTTGTCTGCAATGCAAGATTATTAGACGAAAGAAAATCTTTACTATCTGCTCCAGTTTCTAACGGGTGATTTTCCAAAGGTCCATCCTGAATACGGATTTTAAACAGCCTACGATTAATAAGTCCTTTTGCCAGATTTTGAATATTTGAAAATTTTGAATTCAAACAAGTTTTCAAAAGAAACCAAATATCCACATCATCAATGTTGGTATAGTTTTCAATTAATTTTTTCCGACCTTGTATAGTAGTGTCAAATGCTGAGTTTTCCAAGAAATAATTCAAAGCCGGAGAAACAAAAGGTTTGTCTGTTGATTTTCTTACCAAATCCAAAAATAAAATCAGCATACTTTCTGCTGCCAGGGCTGTTTTATGCATGTATACCTGGAGGTACATAATTTTCCTGGACGTTAGAAATTTCTCAATTGAAAAAATAGCTTTCTCTTCAATTACTAACTGATTGTCTACAACGTCCATCATCAGAATCAACCGATCATAGCCAATGACTCCTTCCGCTACACCGGTAAAAAAACTATCCCTATTCAGGTAATCTAAGCGATCCATATCCAATTGACTGCTGATTAACTGCTGTAAAAAAGGTCTTGAATACTCATTCCTGAACAGTTTAATGGCAAGATCCAAAGCTCCATCAAACTCAAGATTCAGTTCTTCCATCATCATCACCGTCATTTCTTCATGAGGAACCGGTACTATCGTGTGTTCCAACACGTGAGAAAATGGTCCATGACCAATATCATGTAAGAGAATGGCAATTTGAGCAGCCTCAAATTCTTCTTTACTGATGGGAACACCTTTTAATCTCAAATTGTGCAATGCGCTGGTCATGAGATGATAGGCACCCAACGCATGATGAAATCTGGAGTGAACTGCGCCCGGATAAATGTAATGAGACAACCCAAGTTGTTTGATCCTTTGCAGTCTCTGAAAATAAGGATGTTCTATTAAATTAAGTATAATACCTCTGGGTACTGTAATAAAACCATATACCGGATCGTTGAAAATCTTAATTGATGACAATTGTTTCTTTTATAATTTAGAGTTGGTAAGATTCTGCTTGCATCAACCTCAAGCATTGCTTGTCAAAGATGCCTAAATTCGTGAACTATACCAAATACATCATATTATTTAATTCTATTTAACCAGCATACCGCACATATATAATAAAACATGGACAAGATCAAAATTTTATGGGCTGATGATGAGATGGAGCATTTAAAACCTCAGATTTTCTTTTTGGAAAAAAAGGGTTACAATATTAAAACGCTCTCAAACGGATTTGATGCATTGGAACATCTTAAAGAAGATCCAAACTACGATATCATTTTTCTGGATGAATCGATGCCGGGTATCTCAGGCCTTGAGACACTGACTCAAATAAAAGCGAAAGGTTATTTGATGCCGGTTGTCATGGTGACTAAAAACGAGGCTGAGAATATTATGGAGGAAGCGATCGGTAGTCAAATTGCTGATTATCTGATCAAACCTGTAAATCCAAACCAATTGCTCTTGACGATTAAAAAATTGATTGACAACAAGCGGTTGGTTTCTGAAAAAAACAGTCTAGATTATCAGATTGCTTTTCGTCAACTGTTTATGGAAATTTCCGAAAAACAGAATTATGCTAGTTGGGTAGATCTCTACAAAAAGTTAATTCACTGGGAGCTTAAATTAGACCAATCCAATGATCCGCACATTCAGGACATCATGAACCAACAAAAAAAGGAAGCAAATGTAGAATTTTCAAAATTTATATTAAATACTTACACTTCCTGGTTTAAAAAAGATGCCGACGCCCCTACCATGTCGCACAATCTAATGGCGAATAAAGTATTTAAGCATTTGAATGACAAGTTGCCCACTTTTTTCATTTTGCTGGATAATCTTAGATATGATCAATGGAGAATTATTGAACCTATTATTTCTGAAAAATTCAGAATTGAAGAGGAAGATTATTTCTACAGCATTTTGCCAACGACTACGCAATACAGTCGAAATTCAATATTTGCAGGCATGTTACCATCGGAAATTGAAAAGCTTTATCCTGATTGGTGGTTAAACGACAATGATGAAGGCGGTAAAAATCTTAAGGAACCTGAGCTCATGAGTTCACAAATAAAAAGATTGATTAGACGGGACATCAAGCATGAATATATTAAAATTACGAATACCACAAAGGCCAAGCAATTGCTAGATCAGTCTATCAATTTATTGAATAATGAATTGACCGTTATTGTGTACAATTTTATAGACATGCTTTCACATGCAAGAACAGAAATGGAAGTATTGAAAGAGCTTGCATCGGATGAAATTGCCTATCGCTCGTTGACTAAAAGTTGGTTTCTTCATTCCCCTTTATGGGCTGCCTTGCAGAAGATTGCTGAACTGCCGGTGCAATTGATCATCACAACAGATCATGGTACCATTAGAGTTCAGGATCCTATACGAGTACTTGCTGATAAAGAAACTACTTCCAATCTTCGGTATAAGGTTGGAAAGAATTTAAGTTATGATAAGAAGGAAGTGCTGGAAATAAGAGAACCTCAAATGGTTGGTCTGCCAAGACCCAATTTATCGTCTACGTTTATTTTTGCGAAAGACAGGGGATATTTCCTGTATCCAAACAATTATGGTCACTTTCTGAATTACTACAAAAACACTTTCCAACATGGTGGAATTTCAATGGAAGAAATGATCTGTCCAATCATTCGACTAAAGAGTAAAGTGATCACTTAGCAGAAGGAATTCTTTATTCGGGTGAATTATTTTTTTGGGTGACTTTTTCAACCTGTGCCCTTAAAAAATCATAATGTTCTGAGTTGCATAAAAAATAAATCTTTTTGCCAAAAAAGGTTTTGTAATTAAATGTAATCCTTCCTACTGATCTAAAAAAAAGTGATTTAACATGAAGGTCATTTACTTCACTGAAGGGTACTTTAATTGTTTTTAAGTAATTCGTAATGTACAGATAATTGGAATCTATTTCAATTCTCTTAAGCCGAAGCAAAGTGAAGTAGATAATGGTACCAAATCCCAAAAACAAAATAAGGTAAACAATTTTAAGTAAAGAAGCAGAAGTAAAACTGATGTCCTCTGCAGAACTCATCCACAAACCTAAACCCAGACTTCCAAAAAAAACCAACCAAAAAGTCGGTAAAAAAATCACAAAAAACAAAGTAGCATTTGATGAAATCCTGTTCATAGTATCAATGATTAGTGTAATTGTCGGAGTAACTTGTTACTTCCGTTTCTTTAGGATAAACTCTTTTAGCAACAATGATACTGACTTCATATAAGAGACATAACGGAAGAGCAACTAAAATCATAGATGTTACATCCGGTGGCGTAATTATAGCCGCAACAATGGTGATTACCACTATTGCATGCCTGCGATAGGTTCTCATAAATTGGGGCCCCATAATTCCCAATTTTGCCAAAAAATAAACACCCATAGGCAGTTCGAAAACCAAGCCGGTGGACATGGTAAACATGATCATGGAATCCACAATAGAACTCAGGGTCGCTGAAGCCTGAATTGATTCACTTACTTGATAAGAGGACAAGAAACTTATTGAGAATGGTGCAATTATGAAATACCCAAAAACTACTCCTGTAAGAAAAAGTAATGAACAAACTTCTACGACTCCTCTTGTCGCCCTACGCTCTTTTTCGTACAATCCTGGTTTAACAAAAAGCCAAATCTCTCGTACTAATAATGGGAAAGAAATGATCATTCCCAGAAAAAAACTAACCATCAAATGCACCGTAAGTTGTTCTGATAATTCTCTCGTAAAAATCTGTGGTGGAATAACCTTGAAACAGGTCCATTCAGACAGCCAGCAAAAAAATCTAAAAGTTGGAAAATCAGATCTGGTAGGGCCCAATATGATGGTATCAAAAATAAACTTTTTTTGAAAAAAAACCAGCACTGATGCAGTAATGACATAAAATGATGCCCGAAACAAATGCTTTCTCAATGCATCAAAATGATCCAAAAAACTCATTTCAGCCTGTTCTTGTTCCGGATTCTTGGGCCTGGCTAATATTTTACTTAACATGCTGAAAGCGGTTTTTAATCAACGTGCAAAGATAAGTGAGTTTTTAATGAAAGGGTCAGACCCCGGGATAATAATATTTGCCTTAACTTTGGCTTATGATAAAGTACGCAAGTTTTTTCTACCTATTCATCGGGTTGTTGCATGCACAGTTCAATCTGAATGCCCAGCAAGTGTTGGTCAAATATGATTTTAAGAACTGCGTCTTGGCAGCAAATCTACCAAACGCCGGAGACTTGAAGAATTCAGTACCCTTAAATTGCGATTGCGGAATAGAAGATGAAGCATTGATTCTTGATGGACAGCGAATAGAATTTCCCGTTTCATTGGATTCATTTTTTAGGAATGACTATTCCCTTTGCTTTTCATTTCTACCTGGAATATTTAGCGGAGAGATGGATCTGTTCAGCAAGGCGGCCCAATGCAACGCAGATACCAATCTACGCATTAGCTATCGGTCGAAAGACTCGATCTTTCAGTTCAATGTTCGCGAAGGAATCGATGAAAATATTTTTCTGGAGGCAAAAGCAGACCCAACCAGTTGTTGGCAAACCGTATGCTTAAGCAAAAATGGAATTGATTTCAGGGTGTTTGTAAATGGGATTGAAAAGGACCGTGAAATTGCACCCAACCTTATCAATCTGGAAAACAAATTTCCGCTTACCATTAATGGGTCTGGATGCGTTCCTTCAAATCTGGTAAGTACTCGTGGCAAAATAGACAATATAATTCTTGCTAACTACGGTTTCAATGGACCAGCCGTTCTTTCCTCATACATTCCACAACAAAAAATACTGACAAAAGATACATTAATTTTTTTGGGTGATCAATTTCTTCTTCGTTCAGTGAGTAACTGTCCCGGAAACATCAACTGGACGCCTTCAGTTTCTCTTGACAACGCTTCAATTCCCTCGCCGCTGGCTTCCCCTGTTGTCGAAACCAAATACCAGGCAAGATTTGACATAACAGGATGTAGCATCACCGATACTGTCCTGGTGAGAGTAGTTGACAGGGAAAAGCTGCAATGTGCAGAAATAAGATTTCCAAGTGCGTTTACGCCCAATCAGGATGGATTAAATGAAGGTTTTGGTATCAGTAATTATTACCTAATTGAGAAATTGTTCACTTTTGATATTCTGGATCGAAATGGTTCCATCATTTTTCATACTGAAAACCCAGAAGTCAAATGGGACGGAACTTATAAAAATAAGCCGTTAAATCCCGGTAGTTATTACTATCGAATTTCCTATCAATGCAAAGGTGAAAAGTACCAATCTAAAGGAGCATTGTTTTTGCTCAAGTAAATCCTGGAATTCCAGAATTTATTGAGTAGAAATGTTTTCAAAAATAGTCGCTAAGCAGTTCGGCAAACTTCAATAGACTACGATCATGCATTTGAATGAAAGTGAACTTTGCTGAAGGGTTATCTACTTACAGTAGCTTTCTGGTTGCACTGAACAATGAGAAGCCATCCAACTTGAATGTACTTTAGAACACACCCTTGTATAAATATTACCGTACAATGGTTAAATCTCCTCGATAAACCAGTCTGTATCCATCTTTGAACAGCACTCCGACTGAATAAACATAAACGCCGGGGTTCATGGGTTTTGATTTAAATGTTCCATCCCAGGTACTTACGATGCCACCACTGATATTTGGATTCTCAAGGTGATAAAGGTTAGCTCCCCAGCGATCATAAATTTCAACAAATTCAATTTTATCGACATCCGGGCCGGCAGTAATATCAAAATAATCATTCACCCCATCATTGTTGGGACTCATGATGTTGGGCACAAAAAGCTTTCTATTGTTCTCTACGATGACGGTTATTTTATCACTGGCCGTGCAGCCGTTCTCGTCAACAACCACCAAAGTAAACATGGTGTTGATCTTTGGCGAAACAAAACTCACTTCAGAATCAGGAGTGCTTACCACATTTCTGGGCGTCCAGATAATAGAATCGATGCGTGCCTGGGAATTAATTTTACCAATTAGTCTGACACTGTCTCCAAGTTGAATCGTATCAAAATCTTGTCCAAATTCAACAGAAAGGTTGTTATAAGGATTGGGAATTACAATAGTCGTATCGATTTTACATCCATTTTTATCATACACAGAGACAGTATATACTCCAGAAAATAATGGAACCAGTTCTCCTATTTGATTGGGCGCACCATTTTGGATGGTAAACCTGTATTGAGGGCCCGCACCTCCGGAGGCAGATAAGACAGTAAACAGCTGTTGGTCATCTGCACAAAAAGGTGTATCAATTGGCATAAAGACTGCAGCAATCGGAGGAGGTTCCATTATGGTATGAGATATTGTGCCGGTGCAATTGTTGGCATCAATGACTGTCAAGGTGTATGTACCGGCAGACAAGCCAGTAAGAACTGAATCCTGTCCTGCGTTTGGAGACCAAACAAATCTTCCTTTTCCTTTGGCACCACCACTCCATACAGTGGTAATTCTGCCATCGTTCAACCCCGCACAGGTAACGTCTAAGGTTGATCCTTGTATTACCTGAACTTTGATGGAGTCAGGTTGTCTCAATCTAATTGAATCCAGGTGCACGCATCCTTTACTGTCTGTAATATTCACATAATAGTAGCCATCACCAATTCCTGCCAAGATAGGACCCGATGTCCCACTGTTCACCCAATTAAAAGTATAAGGCCCCATACCGCCCTTTGCATCTACATTAATTCTACCATCGCGCAACCCGTAACAACTTGGCGGAGTAAGTACTAATTTATTGGAATCAATGGTGATCGGCACGGCAGAAGGCACATTAAAATAAATGGTATCGGAACAAAGGTTGTTAATGGAAATAATTGCAAACTGTTGGCCGGAACACAAAGCCATTGCTGTATCTCTGAAAATTCTTTGATTTGAATTGTACAGTATTTGTTCTCCACTCGACCAGTTGATGGTAACCAAAGTATCCATGGTAGTCACTGTTACGATGGCTTGCCCGTCGCATGAAGCAGAACCAAAACAAGAAGGGCTCACAAGTCCTGAAATTTGAATTTGGGGACGAGGAGGATCAATCAGCGCAAAAGTATCCATCAAAGGAGGACAGCCTCCTATATCATCTATTGTAACAATATATTGTCCTGCCTTCAGATTGGTATTCACTTGTGAATTTCCGCCGATGTTCCAACTATATTGTAGTAAACCTGAACCACCTCTTGCAAACACAATGATGAGTCCATCCGACTTGCCCGGACAAGATGGGTTTTGCAAAACAACTGAATCAATGGTGATTGGATTTCCGGATAAGTTAATTGAAGTAGTTGCTGTATCGCTGCAGCCATTTTGATCTGTGATGGTAACTGTATAATTTCCTGCTGGCAACCGGCAAAGCCTTGCTGAATTACCCGGTACATTCCATTGAAATGAGCTTACTGCTGAAGAACCCTGAGTAAAAAGTACTTCGACACAACCAGAAGAATCACCCGGACAAACTACATCCACATTGTTAAATCCCGTAATACTTGGTCCTGCAGGTTTTGTAATGGAATACATTTTAGATGCCGTGCATCCTTTAGCATCCGTAAGGGTTACTGTGTATGTACCTGCACCAAGGTTTGTAAGCCTGGGAGTGCGCGATCCCTGAAAATCCCATAAAAACTGATAAGCTAAAGTGCCTCCAAATCCCCGCAGGTCGATCAGGGCGTCCATTCCAGGATTACATGATTCTGTGGTATCCAAGGAATTTTCGATGATTTCCAAAAGATCTGGTTGATACACAATTAAAGTATCATCAAACATACATCCAACACTGTCCGTAATGTTGAGAAAATAAGTACCCGCAGCTAAGCCGGGACTGGTGTATTGGTCAAGATTTGTAACTCCGCCAGGAATGGGATTTCCCCCGCTATTGATCAATCTGAAGGTCAGAGGAAAATTTAATTTTCCCTGGGATTTTGCAAAAACAGTTATTCTGCCATTTGCTTCACCAAAACATCGGACACTGTCGATGATTACCGAATCTGATAATTGTCCGGAACTGGCTACAGCAAATCTTAATGTATCCGAACAACCATAGGAATTAAGTATGTATTTATGTCTATCCTGAATAATAACAATTTGAGAATCACATACCATATTGTTTGTACAACTTACCCCGGGCAAACAATTAGCGGCTGGATTTGAGGGCCAGATGTAGTTATATCTGCCACCCAAAAAAGGTGTACCCCCTCGGGCAGTTACAGTAACCTGACCATCACACGAACCAGAGCAGGTGGATTCTTTGTCTATTGCAATGTTTGCAAAAAGCGAATCCGCCCTTAAGAAGGTATCCAAAGTAGCCGTGCAGCCAAAACTGTCCGATACCGTAATGGTATATTTTCCTGCATAAAGTCCTGTTTCCCTTGTTTTGCCGTAGGAGTTAATGGGTTGGATACCTACGAATAAATTTCCAACTCCCCCACTTAGAATGAGGCCTATACGACCATCATTTTTGTTGTAACAACTAGGTTCACGAGTATATGTGATGTCGTTTCTTATAATGATGGAAGGTGCGGATAAAACCTGAATAATCAGATTGGTATCCTTGCCGGTGGCATCTTTTACATTGAAATCATAAGTACCGGATGGCAAATTATTGACGATCAGACAATCGCCACCCATATTTAAAACACCATTGCCATTGGGAGCATTGGGAGAAGTTATCGTGTAGGGAGCCTGGCCGCCCCATGCTTTAAGTGTAATGGATCCGGTATTATTCAAGGTCCCGCAAGCACTTTGGATCACACAAAGGCCTGTTGGTACCTGAATCTTTATTTGATCAGAAGGATCTTTATCGCCAAAGCAATAGGTAACATCGTCTACGCCTATTTTCTTAAGAAACTCAATTTGGGTAGGTCTATTGGACATAAAAACAGGAGAACATGCTCCCGGAGCACCTATCAATTTAAAGCAAATCTCAAACAAAACAGAACCATCCGGAAGTGTCTGCCCTTGGGCATTCGGATCATCCCACAAACTAATAATGGCTGCTTTTGCAAGGTCTATTCTGACATTGGTTTGCCCGAATCCTACAAGTGCTGGGTTCAGATTTCGAATGCTGGTTGGTTCTACAACCTTGGGATCGTAGTTGATGGAAAACTGAAAAGCACTGATGTCTTTGAAGTTATAAAATCTTACTTCAATGCATACTTCAGCGCCCTTGTCTCCATTTTTGGTAACCATGTCAACTAAAACACAACTGTCCTGTTGGGCATTCAAAGTATTAAATCCAGACAAGATTGACGTGAACGTCAGGATCAAAATAATCGCAGGGGAGAGATATAAACGGTTAAGACGCATCGTTTTACGAATTCAATTTGGCAAAGATATAATAACTAAGCTTGAAGCGAATAGGGAAAGGTTACCTTAACAACGCATTAAGAGCATTAATATTCTGTAATGCGTTTGAAAAACAGTTAAATCCTTCCGAAAATAATGCGGTTTATCCAGTTTGACGAAATTCCGTATGGAATCTGAGCCAAAGATACTCCGGGTTTTGCAATAATGAAGTGGGCAAGTTTCCCTTTTTCTATACTCCCTACTTTATCTTGAAGTTCAAGAGCATGTGCGGCATTTATGGTCATGGCTGTTAACACTTCTTCCGGTAATAAACGCATCTTAATACAGGACAAAGCAAAGCTTAGCGTGGGATCAGGGCTGGGCGAAGTTCCGGGATTGTAATCAGTCGCAATGGCTACCCCTAGTCCGGATTCAATCATTTTCCTGGCGGGTGGAAATTCAAGGTTCATAAAAAAAGCGGCCGCCGGTAAACAAACAGGGATGGTCTGAGAGGAAAGCAATTGTTGGATTTCATGATCATTCAGGACTTCCAAATGGTCAACGGAAATGGCATGATGTTTCAAAGCTATATCTATCCCCCCTGAATGAGTAAATTGGTTGGTATGAATTCTGGGTTTAATCCCAAACTTCAATGCAGCCAAAAGAATTTGTTCCGTTTCTACAGGACTAAAAAAACCTTGTTCGCAAAACACATCACAATAATCTGCCAGTTTATTTGCAGCTATGTAAGGCAGCATTTCATTAATCAGAATATCTATATATCCCTGGTGGTTTGATCTGTATTCCAAAGGATAAGAATGTGCGCCTAAAAAAGTTGCTCGGATGGGGAGTTTCAATTCTTCTTTTAGGCGTTTGATTACGCGTAGAATTTTAATTTCCTGTTCGTAAGAAAGTCCATACCCGCTTTTAATTTCAATGGCTCCGGTGCCAAGACTCATGGCAAATTCAAGTCTGGTTTTTGATCTTTGGAAAAGTTCTTCTTCTGAAAGGGCAGCCAATTTAAGTGCGGAGTTGAGTATTCCCCCACCCCGTGCACTGATTTCCTGATACGTCAAACCCTTTATGCGATCCACAAATTCTTGCTCTCTGGTCTCCGCAAAAACCAAGTGCGTGTGACAATCTACAAATGTTGGGAAGACGATTGCCCCTTCGGCATCAAGCTCTTGAACATTTACAGATTCAAAGGATGTCATTGAACCAAAGTCTACAATTTGACCATCCTTCACTTTAAGCCAGGCATTTTCTATGCTGGGTAAAACAGACATTTCCTGTCCCCTTTTGAACGGAACAGGAACTGAACTGCACATCAGTAATTCACCGATGTTTTTTACGATAAAATCTGAAGCCATTAATATTCAATTTTTCGAATCAAACCTTTGATGGCGTGCTTTTCCAAATTCTGCAGGAATAAATTGGCTTCTTCTTCCGTGATAAAAGAACCGAGCGCAATTTTAAAAATTGTCTTTCCACTTTGCAATTGTTCTTCGATAATGCTTGCATCCTGATTAAATATTTTGTCTAGTCTGGTAGCTTCTGACTGAGCATTTTCAAAACGGTTAAAAGCACCTGTTTGTATGTAGAATTGACCGGTAAGACCATAGCTGGAAGCAGGTTCTGCCTCTTCTTTTAGAATTGACTCTCCCTCATTTGTTGCAGCGGTGTTTTTTTCCCGTTGAGCGAAATAGGCTTCTTCATCCAAAACCTTGGAATTAACTTTAACTTCATGATTAATTGAGATGGGATTAATGTTGTATTCATCCACTAAATCGTTGATCCAATCACCAAATTTTTCGACATTAAGAGATTCTTCACGCCGGTCGATTATTCTGCCATCCGGATGGAAAACCAACATGGTGGGCAATAATTTTACATTGAACTTTTCTTTTAAGATTAAGCCATTGGCATCCTCAATGTCAATGTCCATAGACACTGAATTTTTTGACAGCACCTCGATGATCTGGTCATCTGTAAAAACATTGTTGTCCATAAAACGACAAGGCAGGCACCATTTTGCACCAAACTTAAGCATGAGCATCTTATTTTCATTTTTTGCCTTTTCTTTAGCTGCCTGGAGGCTTCCTTCAAAGAAAACGGTGGCGTGTAGCTGCAAGTTTGTGAAGAAGACGAGCGACAAGATGAACAAAAACGAATGCATGTGGGAAGATTTCATATTATAAATTTTTATAATTTGTATAATGTTGATTACAAACAACCATACAATCACAAATCACATGCCAAAAGACAAAATAATAAGAAATAACATATTTTAAATATATTTAAATAATTGATTTACTATTATTTATATGTTATTAAATTAATTAATATATTTAGAAAAGAATCATTTTCCATTCCAAACAAGTCCATTGGTTCCAGACAACTCATCCAAACAATTCTCCTACATTCGTTATCTTTGCGCCCAAATTCTAACCATGCAGAAGAGACGTGCAGCCATCAAAGGAATCCAGGGCTATGTTCCGGATTACATCCTTACCAATGCAGAGCTGGAAAAAATGGTAGATACCACGGATGAATGGATCACGTCCAGAACAGGTATAAAAGAGCGCCACATTTTAAAAGAACCCGGTAAAGGCGCCTCCGATATGGGAAAAATCATGGTGGAAAAGTTGTTAAAGAAAACCAACACCTCGGCAGATGAGATAGAACTTGTTATTTGTTGTTGTATTACCGGCGACATGGTTTTTCCGGATACTGCAAATACAATTTGCGACAAAGTCGGAATAAAAAATGCTTTTGGATTTGACATCCATGCTGCTTGTTCCGGATTTTTGTATGGTTTGACAACGGGGTCCAAATTCATTGAATCAGGGACCTATAAGAAAGTCATTGTAATTGGAATGGATGTCATGTCCTCCATCATTGATTATACAGATCGGGCCACCTGCATTATTTTTGGTGATGGTGGAGGAGCGGTATTATTGGAACCTGATGAAGAAGGAAATGGTATCATTGACAGTATTTTCAGAGGCGATGGATCGGGTCGCGAGTATCTGCATATGAAAGCAGGAGGGTCACTCCGGCCGGCAAGTGCAGAGACAGTGGCAAAGGGTGAACATTACGTTTATCAGGAAGGTAAGACGGTGTTCAAAGCAGCCATTACCGGAATGGTAGATACCATCAAGCGTGTTCTTGAAAGGAACGAACTTACCATCGATCAAATAGATTGGCTGGTTCCTCATCAAGCCAATATTCGCATTATCAATGGCGTCGCTGATGCCCTTAATTTTGATCCTGAAAAAGTCATGATCAATATTCACAAATACGGAAACACCACCTCCGGGACACTGCCCTTGTGTTTATGGGAATGGGAATCCAAACTGAAAAAAGGAGACAACATTCTCTTGACTGCATTTGGCGGAGGATTTACCTGGGGAACTACCTACCTCAAATGGGCTTATTAGTTTAATTAAATTTTATGGAAACCAGACTTACCATGATGCTCGGAATCCAATTCCCGGTTATAATGGCACCCATGTTTTTAGTGTCTAATGTGGCTATGGTGAAGTCCGCAATTGAAGGAGGAATTACCGGGGTTATACCAGCACTCAATTTTCGAAACGATCAAGATTTTCGACTTGCCTTAGATGAATTAAAATCCACCAATAAACCGTATGGCATAAATCTGATTGTAAACCGGTCTAATTATAAACTTCCCCAACAACTTAAGACTTGTCTTGAATACCAAGTCCCTTTCATCATTACTTCACTTGGAAGTCCCTCTTCTGTTATTGCTGCTTGCCGACCATTGGGCATCAAAGTTTTTTGTGATGTATCAGACATGGAATATGCTCATAAAGCGGCTGCTTTACGTCCTGATGCACTCATCGCTGTGAATAACCAAGCAGGGGGACATTGCGGAATTTTGAAACCTGAAGATTTTATTCCTCAACTGACCAAAGCCTTTCCTGACATTCCCATCATCAGTGCAGGAGGTGTTGGAAATGCAGAAGGCATAAAAAAAATGTTGTCTCTGGGGGCCTGTGGTGTTTCAGTGGGCACCCCATTTATCGCCTCAGTCGAGTCTCCTGTCAGTGTTGAATACAAAAATGCCTGCGTCGAATACAGCTCCAAAGATATTGTTAAAACCACAAAACTGAGCGGGGTGCCTTGCACTGTCATCAATACCCCCTATGTCCAAAAAATTGGAACACGTCAAAACTGGTTGGAGCGAATTTTGAGTCAAAATAAGACTTTAAAAAAATGGTTCAAGATTCTTGTCTACAGACAGGGTATGAATAAATTATCCAAAGCTGCATTTTCTGCAAGTTACCAAAATGTCTGGTGTGCCGGTCCTACCATTGATTTCATCCACGATATTTTGCCGGTTAAGGAAATCATCCACAGAATGGTTAAAGGCTTATAATCTGTTCGGAATATTTTTGATTCCTACTTTGACCAGAGATCAAGTATCTGAATGGTTAAACCAGTCAATTCAATTTAGAACTTCATCAGAAATAAAATTGGAAGCGAAATGTACTGAGAATTAATCAGCCAAGAAATTTGATAATTTCTTAAAGCATAACATAACCTAAATCTTTATTCAATTTTTAGATCGGCTTGATCATTAAAATTATAGCTAAACAGGATTTGGTTAAATCAAGATCAAATTTTATAAAAATATTTTTGCAAGTTTAAAACTATAGAAACCAATTTAATTCCTTAACACTTTCACACTTCCCAGTAGTTTGCCATTACGATCCACAACATTGAGAAAATAAATCCCTGAGGGCTCCTGTTGCATCTCAAAATAAAAATGTTGCACCGCTTCAAGCAATTTAACTTCGGGTTTTATTGGCTTTCCGGTGGCATCCAATAAATGGTATATAAGCGGAAAATCAAGGCCTGATTTTAGTTGACAAATAAAATGATGATTGTCACCATAGGAAAATAATAAAATTGACTTTTCATTCAATTCATTTATACTCAATGGAACAACAAACAACGGATCAGAAAGCAAAGATTCACAATTGTTGGTATCGACTACACTCACACGATAACTTCCTTTCTGAGTTACAATCCATTGATTGTTCGTACTTCCTCCGAGCAGTTGTTCGTTCAGGAACCAACGGTAAGAATTATAACCTGAGGGGGCAAATAAAGTATCGCCGATCTGAATAATTAAAGGTTTGTCCGGAACAGGATGTACAATAATTTCTATTTCTCCGGATGAAAAAGAGATGCATCCGTTGGTGTCTATAAATTGGACTGAATAATTTCCGGAAGCATTCACGTAAATTCTTTTACTGTCCTTGTCTCTTATAATTATGCTGTCCTTTTTCCATATATAACTGGCAGCAGTTATTGCATCACACGCAATCAAAACAGCAGAATCGTTCTCGCATATTTCATTGACAAAAATTGGCGTAAGGCATGCAGTATCCGGTTTTGGGCTTTTAAGTTCTATGGTCCCCTCTACCCTGCAGAGACCATCTGATAATGTTACTGAATAGTTTCCTGCACCAAGACCATCCAGCACTGCACTGCTGTCACCTGTATTCCATAAATATGAAAATGAAGGATTCTGATTGGCAATAATAATTTGCCCATCCTTACTGTCTGCACAAATCGGATTCTTGACAGTAAATTGTACCGCAGGTAAATTGCAAGTATCCCCAATTCTATAGACAGCACCTTCTGCTATTGCAATCAAATATAATTCACCATCCACCCCTTCTCCAAAGGATGAAATTTGACTTCTGTTAAACTTATAAAGCGTTTTGTTTTCAAAAATTCTTCCCGGTTTTTGGTCAATTCCCCAAATGTATCCGCTGCAATAATCTCCATAAATATAGGTACCATACAGAGAAGGATACTTATTGCCACGATAAACATAACCTCCCGTCACAGAACAGCCCAAATTGTTTTCATCTGAAAAATATTCATGCACCGGAAAAGTTATGGTGTTTTTTGGACTGCATCCACTTGTATTGAAATCTTTATTTCCTTCATAACATCTCCACCCATAATTTCTACCACCTCCTGAACCACTTTCTTCAAAATCAACTTCTTCCCAGTTGCCCTGACCAACATCACCAATCCACAGATCTCCGGTCAATTTATCAAAACTAAATCTCCAGGGATTCCGAACACCTAGCGCCCATATTTCATCCAAAACATTTGGATCATTCACGAAAGGATTGCTTGATGGAATCTGATAAGTTGAACTTGTTCCAATTTCAATTCTCAACATTTTGCCCAACAAACTTTTGGGATTCTGACCATGATTTTGAGGATCTCCACCATTGCCACCATCGCCCATTCCAATGTATAGGTAGCCATCTTTTCCAAAATGCATACATCCTCCGTTGTGGTTTGAAAAGGGCTGATCAATGGTCAACAAAATGCGTTCACTTAAGCTATCCGCCTTGTTGGGGTTATTTGGCATTACTTTGTACTCAGCAATCACTGTTTGTCCAACTGAAATTTTATTGATGTAATTCACATAGAACAAACCATTAGTTTTATAGTCGGGGTGAAATGCCAATCCCAGTAAACCTTGTTCGTTGCCACGGGCGTTTACTTTACTTACTAAGTCTAAAAATGGAATTGGTGAAAGCACACCGTTGTTCAGAATTCTAATTTTTCCTGCTTTCTCGAGGACGAAAAGCCGGTCGTCGCCGGCATGACACAAGTACACCGGAATTGAAAGTCCGCCTGTTAATTTGGTAAGCTTGATTGCATTTTGTGAAAAAACAGAAACCAAAGGATGTATCAGTAAGAGCATTCCAATAATAAATCTTATCATTTTTTTATCTATTTAAAATCACCAGTTTTTTTATTCTACGATATCCGTCAGTTGATTTCAACCGCAACAGATAAATCCCAGAATTAAATTTATTATTTAGGAGGTAAGTGGTTAATTCATGAACTTGTAAAAATCTCTCTGCATAAATTAAAGAACCATCCGGTTTGAAAACTTCAATTTCTGCTTGAGAAAAAGGAACATTAGATTGCCAATAAATTTCCTGACCAAGACCTGATGGATTTGGGAAAACGATCAATTCGTTATCACTTGAAATATCAACAGTAGAAGTTTCTAAACGAACTGTAAATCTAAAAATTCGAACGCAATTTTTCTCATCCCTGACAGTAAGTACATAGGTTCCGGAAAGTAGATTGTTAATGCTGGAAGTTCGATCTCCGGTATTCCACAAATAGCGATAAGCACCCACTCCACCCTTGAGTGTTACAGAGATAGATCCATTTCCTGTGCCCTTGTCATGTTTAATGAGGGAGTCTTGAATTTCAATCAAGGGGTATGAAGACAGATTTAAACGTATGATGCTGTCACAACCTGCTTTCCCTGCACCGGGATAGATTATTTCATAATTGCCCGGAACTTTGTAAGGTTTTGAACCAAATACATAATCGGTATCATAACAAGCGGAATCTGACAATACTTTTAAAGTCCTTGGTAAAGCGGTGACTTGCACACAAGAAGTATCCTTACAACCATTCTCTGCAGTGACGGTTACGCAATAAATTCCTCCTGAGTCAATTTGCAGGACTTGATTATTACTTCCGGTACTCCAGATGTAAGATGAAAAATTTTCATTTACACGTATCATACCGGCAACACCTGTACACAGCGAATCAGGTGCACTTAAAGTTGCTTCAGGTGCAATGGATGGAACTACTTCCAGACATGATACACCTGCACATCCATTGGCGTCAGTAATTGTTACACAATAATTACCCGGCATGGTAACCTTTACAATTCTTGTAGTGTCTCCATTTGACCAGGAATAAGAATTAAAACCAATCCCCGCATCTAAATTAGTTATCTGCCCTGCGCAATGGAAAGGAGCTCCCATGATACTAAACTTAATTGAATCGAGGAATTGCATTTTGACTTCGTCAGTCCGAGGGCAATAGAGGCTTTGACCATCAAATGCAAAAGTATAGGTACCAAGAGTATCTACCCTTACAATAGAAAAAGAGCTGTCTTTATTTTGAATAGCAGCATTTCCCGGACCAGAAACTAAACGCCAGTTACCCTTGACAAAATTGCCACTTGCATTTAAATTTCCAGCAAGTCCACAGAAAGTTCTATCCCCACCTGCTGATACAATTGGTCTTGGGAAAAAATAAATTACCTGGGAGTTAGACAAATTCAAACATGGATGAAGCAGATTAATATTTCCCTGACTATTTGTTCGGCTTATTGCATGAGCGAGGTAATAAGGAGTGTTGAATTTAAAGTTGATCGGATCAAAAGGGAAAACTCCATTTTTACTTGTCTTTACGATACTTCCAACTGGATTTTGAAAATTAGTATACAAAATAAAAATTGCAGCATCACCAGAATCCTTTTTCTCATTACCAAGTGTTTTCCCAATAAGGTTTTGACTTTCACACAATCTCATGGTGTCATTTGGTAAATTACCAGCTGAAGAAGTGCAGTTGCAATTTTCAAATCCTGAGATTTGAGTGATACATCCTCTCCGGTCAATAATTTCAATTTGATAAGATGAATTGCATAAAATAAAATCCGAAACAAACTTTCCGGAAATACTGTCTATCACGCCAGAGCCTTTGTTCACTTTATATGGCTTGGTCCCACCCTGAATGGTAAAATTCACCTGAAAAACTGAATCATTAAAAAACTTTTTAATTTCTTTGGATGCTACGATCAACTTAGGGAATATCTGAAATGTTGTAAATATTTCATCTGTAGTATCGCATTCATTGGTAGCTCGTGCTGCAATTTTAAAGATACCTGAATTTAGATTTTTTAGCCGAACAACAGTGTCAGAAGTGACTTGATTTAAAGTATCATTCAGGTACCAACTATATGAAGTTGCACCAAACACCGGACTGATGGAAAACAAATGTTCAAGTGTATCGGGGCAAAATGCTCTGATGCCGGATACACCTCCTGTAATGCTTAAGTTTAGATTTGCTTTTCCTTTAACTACTTTCACAAGATAATTGCAAAAATTACCCTTACAACCATCTAACAGCAAAAGGTATCGGTCCCCTTTTACGAAGCCCCCTCCTCCGAGAAGAAATGGCCCGTTTCGGCACTCGGACTCACAATACAGTATTCTGTCACCAGTGAATTCACAGGCCTTGTATATAGCTGCCTGAAGTCCATTGAATGGTTCTCCGTTCACGTTGATTTCTTCGCAGGCCATGGGAAATATTTCCAATACAATGCTGTCCGTTGGAGCCGTGAAAGAAATCCAAACAGGATTCTCCAAGCTACCGGTGCTGTCGCAAATAAATTTATTTTGGTTGCTGGTATCCGGAGAACGGAAACTTCCACAATAATTGTGTAAATCCTGTGTATTGCAAAAATGTGGTGCCTCCTCACAAAATCTACCACTTGGGGGATTGTCACATCTGCCAGGGAGTGTAAATACTACTCGTGTTTTTGATATTTTTATATCAAATTCTGCGATGGCATTGTTGGTTACAGATCCTGAGTAATACCCCTCATCTTCTTCCATCATGTTAATTAATGGATAATAATTCTGATTGGTGATAAATACGACCGCTGTATCCTTAAACCATTTGTAATTATTATCCAGAATTTGTGGGTCGGTAAACAATCTGATATTGAAATTTGCTGCCTTAGGAACAAAAATGATTGAATCCAAAGGAATCGGATTCTGAGGTTTAAAATCGAAGTAAAAATTCTTTGGTAATTTCTGCAATGGAATCAGATCCTCAAAAGTAAAATTGTTGTGATGGATCACCAATCCAAAAGGTTCACTATTCCCCCATGTGCGTAAACCACTGTAATCCGGAATGTCCGCAAAGTGGTTGTATTCCAACCGCAGGCTTAATAACGGAGCGAGGGTCAGATCCGGGACCAATCCGGAAAATTGGTTGTTATTTAACCAAATATTACGAAGGTTTGTGAGCAGAGACATAGACCCCGGCAGTTCTCCGCTAAAATTATTATTGGAGAGGTATAATTCCTTTAAGGTTCTAATCAAACTAATGTTTGGTGGTAAATTTCCGGAAAACTGATTATTGCTGAAATCAATTAAATTAATTTGATTCCATTTAGAAATACCAGGCGGAATAGTTCCCGTAAAAAAATTATCGGACAACCGCAATTGATTTAAAGTTGTGATGTCTGTGAGTACCAAAGGGAAATTTCCTGATAAATTATTGCTGGAAAAAGACGCCAGCTTGAGTGAAAATAATCCGGAAAAACTGGATGGGATGGATCCGGTGAATTGGTTATTTTCTAAATTCAATTCTTCAAGCAGACTTAATCCTCCCAGACTGACCGGAATAGTTCCTGTCAATTGATTGTTGAATAGGTTTAGTACTTTCAGATTGGTCAGCAAGCCCAATTCAGGAGGAAGGTTACCTTTCAGGTTGTTGTCGCTCAAACTAATGTTTCTGACACAACCCATCCCGTCCAAATTAATGCCATACCAATTTTCGATTCCCTGATTAAAATTCCATTTGATGCTCCAGTTTGCGCCATTGGTAGATTCAAATAATTTCACCAACACAAGTGAGTCTGCCATCCTGCTGCAGGCACAAGTGGCTGGAGAAGGTTGTACTGAAGCAACGGTCACAGTAAAAAAGCTGACCAGATAAAAGAGAATTGACATGTCAGGTTGTTATTTTATCCAAAATAATAGAAATCTTTTTACAAAATATCGAAACCAAAATTGGATAATTCAATAGATTACAATATAAAAATAATCTTTTCTCTTTGAATAACGTAATAATTTTTGATATTAAATAAAAATATTATCCGTATAACTTTGACAAACAATATATAAGATAATTATTATGTAAAAATCCTTCCCTTTAGGATAAAATGTTTACTTCTCTTTCCAGTTGAATTCCAAATCGTTGCAAAACAGCCTGCATAATCTCCTCTGAAAATGCTAAAATCTGTTCCCCTTTGGCAGTGCCATAGTTTATTAAAACGAGCGCCTGCTTGTCATGACACCCAACGTCTCCTGATTTCTTTCCTTTAAAACCACAAGTTTCAATCAACCATGCGCTCGGAATCTTATAATCACCGTTTTCCTGTGCATAGAAAGGCATATCGGGAAAACGTCCCTGAAGGGCTTCAAATTCAGATGGGGTGATTATTTTATTCTTAAAAAAACTTCCGGAGTTTCCGAGTATTTTGGGATCAGGCAATTTATTCTTCCTTATCTCAATGACTGCAAGACTTATCTCTTCAGGGGTAGGATTTAGGGTACCTTTCGATGCAAAATAATTTTTTAAATCACCATAATCAATCCTTGGCCTTGGAATTTTTGAGAGCTTTAAATGTATGTAACTGATGAAAAAAAATCCTTTTAAATCATGTTTAAAAATGCTGTCCCGATAACCCAATGCGCAACCAATTTTATTTAAGGACATTTTTTTTCCGTCCTTCAGATGAAGTCCCTCCAAACGCACAAACACTTCTGATAATTCCGCACCATAAGCACCAATATTCTGGACCGGTGCTGCGCCAACACTGCCTGGTATCAGGCTCAGATTTTCAATCCCAAAGTAATTATGCGCAAGGGCCCACAGAACAAATTCGTGCCAATTTTCTCCTGCCCCAATGCGTAAGGTTACATCTTCAGGACTTTCGTGAATAATTTCGATTCCTCTTATATCATTTTTTAAGATTACTTTATTAATTTCTGACATCATCAATACGTTACTTCCTTCTCCGAGGATGTAGTAATCATTTGGATTTCTTCCAAAGAATGGAATCAAGTCTGATTCAGATTTTATAAAGTGGATTTCTTTTCCGTAGGATTCTAGCTGAAAGGAGTTAAATTCTTTCAAAGAAATTGCAGTTGGCATGGTTTAATTTTAACTTTGATGAAGAGTTTTATTGTTATTAGCAGTTTTGGATTTAAATAAATTTGTCTTGGTAACAATTCCAGTGTTTAAAGAAAATGCATTTGCCTGGTTAAATCCAATTCTTAAAAAAAGTATTAAGTTAAATCCACCCACTCCACCTCCGACTCCAAGTTCGCCGACATAAGTAGGGAATATACTTCTTTTTATTTCTTTAAATTTTTCATTCAGACCAAAAAGTTCAGTTCTGTTAAACTGAATGCCTCCACCAATTGAATATCCTATCAGTCTGTTTTTGCTAATACCTGTCAATGCTCCGGCATTAAATTTGGCCATCAGCGGAAAAGAAACTGCGCCAAATCCTTTAAATTCATTTACATCGATGGCCAAAGGCGCAAAGTTGGCACCTGCTTCCAAGGCAATTGAAGCATTATTTTTTCCATAAGAAACTTGGATTCCAAAAGGTATTGCAAGGATTGCAGCTCCTGATGACCGGCTTGATCCCTGGTCAGAAACGTGTTCCGGATTTTTGTATTGTTGGTAAAAATCCATACCCAATACCATGGAGGAAGACCACTGAGCGCTACAAGTCACTGACCAATAAAAGATACCTACCAAGACATTAAATAAGAGCCTTTTCAAGTGATTCAAATTTTGGCTAAAGATATATTAAAACCTGTACTGGAATAATCCTGAATTGAAAAATCAATTCAGTTAATTCGCCTGTGCATTATCAGGTTCTAGTTGTAGGCTGACCAAATTACGGTAAATGCCATTTGGCAAATCCAACAATTCCAAATGTTTGCCGGATTCTACTATGCTTCCCTCCTTAATTACATAAATGCAATCTGCCTCCCGGACGGTTGATAATCGATGCGCAATGATGATGGAGGTTCGATTCAGCATAAGGCGATCCAGAGCATCTTGCACCACTTTTTCTGATTCAGAATCCAGTGAAGAGGTAGCTTCATCTAATATGAGGATGGCCGGATCGCGGAGGATCGCTCTGGCAATTGCAATGCGTTGTTTTTGTCCTCCACTTAATTTGATCCCTCTTTCTCCAACAATGGTATTAAATTTATCCGGAAAGGATTGGATGAATTCCAGTGAATTAGAGAGCCTGGCTGCCTGAATCACTTCCTCATCAGATGCAGATGGTTTTCCGTAAAGAATATTTTCCTTTATGGTCCCACCAAAAAGTAGAATTTCCTGTGGCACTATTGCAATATTTTTTCTATACGCCAGCAAGTCATAATATTCAATTGGTTTGTCGTCGATAAATATCTCTCCAGATGACGGTTCATAAAACCTCATTAAGAGTTGTATAATTGTTGATTTACCTGCACCACTTTGACCTACCAATGCAATTCTTTGACCTTGATCTACTTTGAAGTTAATTTCTTTAAGTACTTCCACATCGGTCCGTGAAGGATATGAAAAGTCAATGTTCATGAACTCTATCTTCCCGCGCAATTTAACAGTGGGATTTTCCCGTAATTGCTGATCTGTAATTTCAACTTCCCTTCCTATGATGTCCTGAATTCTTTCGGTCGCGCCGATGGATCCCGCCAATGTGGAATATAAATTTCCCAAACCGGCTATGGCTCCTCCTATGATACCGGTATAAATGATGAATGAAAACAGATCCCCTGCTTGCATTTCTCCAGCCTGTACCATCAAAGCTCCACGCCAAAGGATAAAGAATAATCCCCCGAACAGGACCGTAATTATAAATATAAAAAACACCCCACGCATCTTGGCATATTCCATGGAGATGTCTACCATTTCCATGATTGATTTACTGTATCTGTTGATTTCATAATTTTCATTTGTAAATGCTTTTACCGTTGAAAATGACTGAAAACTTTCCTCTACAATGATGTTGGTGGAAGCAAGACTGTCTTGCCTCTTTTTTGAAAGAGACCTGATGTAACGACCGAACCACATTGAACTAATGACTATTACCGGAAAAGTCAGCAACATAATCAAGGAAAGATGAGGTGCCATCCAGGCTATAATGATTACTCCAAAAACCAATATAACAATCTGGCGAATAAACTCAGCCAAGGTGATGGAAAAAGCACTTTGCAATTGTTCAACATCCGCTGTGATCCTGCTGGTCAATTCACCAACTCTTTGACTTTCAAAAAAAGAAATATTCTGTGTGATTAATTTTTGGTATAAAGCTTTTCGTACATCTGCTATTCCTCTCTCACTTACTCTGGCAAAAAAAAGTGTTCTGAAATAGGACAAAATTCCCTGAATGATTAGAATTACCAAAAATAATAATCCGAATTGAGACACTTTCAAATTCCAAGTTCCTTTACCAATGGCTGTATTGGCCATTTCACCTGCTGCGGCGGGAAAAACCATGAACATAGAGCTGGACACCACCAGACAACCCATTCCTAATATGAAGGACCATTTGTAAGGTTTGATAAACCGAAGAATACGATAGGCTTTTAAAAAACCTTCTTTAGTGATTTTATTTTTTTCTGCCATGATATCTTTCAACAAGCCAATCCCAAAAGAGTTCTAAACGTCAAGATTACTTCTTTGATACTTACAAAACAAAAGAGCCATTCACTGGGAACGGCTCTTCTGTATCTAAATGTGGTAATGAATAAGTTAATTTTTCTGAAACTTATATCTTGATACAATTGTATTTTCATGATACAAATAAATCAGGTAAGTCCCTGTGGCGAGTTCTGCAACATTCCAGTCTACCAGATTTTCACCTACTTCAAGCGCAACCGGAATTTTCTTAAGATTTACTCCCGTTACATCTGCCACTGTGAGCGTAACAGAAACCTTTGAGTCACTTTTGATTTTTATCATCATATTTTCATCCACTGGATTTGGATTGACATCAATTATGGCAATTCCAACTGGTGGATTCTGAAATTTAGAGATTTTGATATCCTTTGTAACTTTGCACGGCACTCCGTTAAAATAAGCCACGAGGGTCACTTGATATAGACCTTCATTTGCGTAAGTATGAACGGGAAACTCTTCCTTGGATTCGGTCCTGTCTCCAAAATACCAAACCAAGCTTTCATATTTCTGCTGGAAAGTGGGTTTGAATTTTACCACCAATTGATCCACAGAAAAATCAAAATCAAATGGACAAGGCGCAAGACCATTCCCAACTTTTATGATTTTTTCTATTTTACAATATTCACCCTTCACTACAATCTCTAAAGTAACCTTATACTCCCCTGGCTGTCCGTATGTATGCTTTGGGTTCAAATCACTTGAACTGTTTCCATCCCCGAAAGTCCAAAGAATTTTATCAGGTACTACTCGTGAATTAAAATTAAAATATGCATCCAAGCCACTTGTCTTATAACCGAAATCATAATTACAAGGTGATGGTGGACTCACCTTCTGATTTATGATTACCCATACATTTAATTCAACCTTACATTCTTCGCCTATGATCAGCGCAGTGACTTTATATTTACCCGGAGTTTTGTACGTATGTACTACCTCCAAGCCTTTTCCAAATTCACCATCCCCAAAGTTCCACTCAACATTGATAATTTTAAAGTCACCTTTTGCATAAAATTTATAAGTATTCGCTCCTGAATTGGTTGTAACAGGGGCCGGTAGAATCTGAATGGCTCCACAACAATGTGCTTCATAACTTGTCTTTGGTGGATTGGGTGGTGGGGCAGTCAATAATTTAACTTCAATTTCCTTAGTCACACTTCCAAGACAAGCCGGTGATGAAACTTTCAGGCTTACCTTATAGGAACCAGAACTGGCATATTGGTGCTTAATGGAAGAGCCTTCGCCACTTTGGCCATCACCAAAATCCCAATAATACTTAGCATCCCGTAATTGTGGTTGAGCGATAAATTCCACCCATAATTCGTTGGCTACCTGCTTAAAGGTAAACTCAATTTTGCAAGGGTTTGGAGCACTTTGTTTGCAAATGATAAAATCGTGCTGCTCAGACCCATTGGCACCATTTGCTTTTTGAACCAGTGCAGGGCGGGAACAAGGGTCAATAACCTGAATCAAATATACAAACGAAGGGTCTTTGGAAAAGGGAACAACCTGTGAATAGAATCCATTTTTATCTGTCCTGATTTTCCAGGCAACATTTTGCTCTCCGGTAATCAAAACATCCCAACCCGGAACTATCTCTTTGTCTGTGTTATAAACAGTGCCAAAAATTTTAAAACCGGTACTACCTGGCTGGGAAAAGCCTAATAGCGGCCATATCATTAAAAGAAAAAAAACTGGGAGAAAATTTTTCATAAATAATTTTTGTAAGTTTTTGTGAACTTAGGATACAAATATAATTCAAATAAACAATTCTTTCTAATACTTTGAACAGAAAGCGCTTATATCTAATGAATTTCCAATTGTGTACATCCAATGGTTAAGCCTGTCTTATCCAATGCCAAGAGTTGATATTGGCCTGGTTGATAATTCAAAATTTCAAAAGTTTTTGCAGTGAGTTGCTCCTCCACTGAAATGGTTCTGATTAGCCTCGCTTGATTGTCGACCATTTGAAGTGCGACGATGCCAGATTGCTCAGGAAGCTTTACATGAACAAATCCGTGTGCCGGATTAGGGTAAATTTCCAATTTATGTAATTTTTCATCTGTAATTCGAGTCAATGAAGAATACCCATTCGCCAGTGCATACTCTCCCGGTATTAAAACATCTAATCTCATAAATCCTCTGCGATCATTTGGAGTTACTTTTAATCTGGTATAGTCCGAGTATTCTCTCCAAGGCTCAGTCCAATCTTTTCTGTAAACAAGTATGACACTGTCCTCTGAGGTGTAAATAATATCCGAGTCCAAACCCTGGGCATTGGATCCGTTATAATCCAGTCTACCGGTCAATTTCAATTTTCCAAATGGAACGGTATTTACTTGCCAGAAATGGTTAGAAGAAATTTTTAAGACATTGTCCAGTTTCCATTCAGCAGATGGTCCTACAAGATGATGCACGATGTGAACAAAAGCACTGTCCGTAATTTCTGCAACATTGGGAGACATCCCCGAACCACTTAAGCTTATTCCTCCGGTTTTACTTACAATTGTCTGATCCTGCAAACTTGCGAGGTTCAATTGCTGGCCATCATTCAGTAAGATAAATGCGGCCTGAAAGTTATCCGGTAATTCAATGGTCCTCCAGGAAGATGATCCGCTAAGAATCAATGAATTTTCGAATCTATTTAATTTGCGATCATAAAAACTAATTTTCAAAGGCGCTTCAGTAAAAATATGATCTGCATGATGTCCTTTCTGTTTGATATTTACTTCTGCATAATTTTTTCCATTCACAGTTTTGAATTCAAAACTATCCACATAAAAAGCGCAATACCCTCTATTAAAAATGTGGTCATTGAAAAAATTAGTCATGTCCATTCCACTGTTCCTGCTTAGAAAATCTCTAAATTGAAAAGCATTCATTGAACTGCCACTTAAGCTGTCAAAAATTACATGGCATACATTTCGGTAAGTTGAATCACCAAGATATCCCCTTAAGTTATGAATCATGGCAGCACCTTTTCTGTAGGTGTGCGTTCCATAAGTGCTTTCATATGGCATTGGGGATAATGGAAGATAATCTCCATCGTTCAAGTGTGCATTAAAAATTATGTTGGCCAGATTTTCCTTGACCACTTTAACAAAGCGCTCCCGGCCATAGACAAATTCGAAAAATAAATGAGCGCTGTACTCTGCATTACCTTCTTTGATCCACATATCACGGGCATCGTCCAGGGTGGTCAGATTCCCCCACCATTGGTGACCAAACTCATGGGCAAACAATCTTTCATTTTGTGTAAGATCCCCTCCCGTAATGGTTCCGACTGGATAGGCCGTATTGGTTGGATGTTCCATTGCACCTTGTGTGGTTGCTACAAAACCAACCCTTTCAAAACGATAAGGACCAAACCAAAATTCGAATGCATCAATGGCCTTCGGCAATTTATCAAATTGAGTTTTCATCTGATTCATTTCTGCTTTGCGTGCGATCAACTCTATTGGGACATTTCCAAATACACCCTGATGATTTAATTTTTCTGTCACATATTCTGAAACTGCAATACTGGATAAATAAGTAGGAATTTCATCCTTCATGCTGTAATGTCTGTAAATTCTGTTATCAGTCAATGAATCCTCAGAAATAAAGGTTCCGACGCAATATGCACGAGCCGGAGATAAGGAAGTAACATAATAATCATAAGTAGTTCTCTCCACAAAATTATCAAAACAAGGAAACCAAACTTTACCATAATTTGGTGGTGTAGAGGATAATCCAATACCAAGATTGTAAATGTAAGGATCTGCAAAGTAAAACCCTCCCCAAACAGGATCTCTGGATGGCACCCCATGATAGAATACATCAATGGAAGCAGCAAATTCTGCCGGCAGTTTTTCACCAAAATAAGCTTGAATCAATTGGTCGCTGTAAGAAAAATTCAATTTTCTGCCTTTGTAATAAATAGAATCTACGACAAGATCTTTAAGATCTAAAATGATCCATTCAAGTTCCGGTAATTTTGTTTTGAAATTGACTGTAGTATGAGCTGTGATACTTTTGTTTCTTACATCTGTAACATCAATGTAAATGGAATAATTAAGAATGTTGATTGAGTCGCTTCTTTTATTTGAGTTCTCGATCAATTGCAGTTCCTGAAGTGTAGGCTCGTGTTTTAAATTGAGCTGTGATGAATGATGACAGGAATATTCATGAATCAATGGTTGGGCCAACAAACTTCCAAAACAAAAAGTAAAAAACAATACTTGAAATAATTTCATTTGAAGTGGTTAAAAAGATTAAATTAATGGAGGGCAGATTTAATATTCGATTTAATATTTTTTAAAGGGGGTATTACCAAAATTAAAGCAATTGAAGTCAATAAAAAAGACATAAAAAAGGAAGCCCCCGGAAAATTAAAATAACTGTTAGGTTTTGTAAAATAATTAAATAGAAAAGTCATTAACAACGGACCAAAAATAGCCGTAACGCTCATCAAAGACGTCAATCCTCCTTGCAGTTCACCCTGTGCGTTTGGAGGAACCTGATTTGCCACCAGACCTTGAATGGACGGCCCTGCGATTCCGCTTAAGGAAAAAGGAACCATGATGAGGTACATAAAGATACCGGAAGGAGCAAATGCATAAGCAAAATAACCAAAAATGGCCATTGCCATTCCAAAATAAATTGAATTTACAGGCCCTATTTTAGGAATTAGAATTCGGCTTAATCCTCCCTGGACAATCGCCATCATCAAACCAACAAAGGCAAGGGAATAACCGACGTGCACGGCGTCCCACTTAAATTTTTCCATGGTGTAAAAAGCCCAGGTGGATTGTAGCGAATAATGGGCCAGGTACACTAAAAAAAGAATTAAAATAAAGCTTCTCAAGACGGAATATTTAGTGAGTACTTTAAAGGTTCCGATGGGATTTGCCCTCTTCCAGGAAAAATCTCTCCTGTTTTCAGGTTTGAGGGATTCCGGAAGTATGAACAGACCAAAAACGACATTTGCCAATGCCAACACAGCAGAACCAAAAAATGGAACACGGAATCCAAATTGACCCAAGACACCTCCAAGCAATGGACCAATAATAAATCCCAAGCCGAAAGCCGCACCAATCAACCCAAAATTTTGGGCTTTCTTTTCAGGCTCACTCATATCTGAAATGTAGGCAGCTGCAGTAGTATAGGATGCACCGGTGATTCCGGCGAGAATTCTACCTGCAAACAACCAAACAATGTTTGGCGCGAATCCCTGAATGATGTAATCCAGACCAAACCCCAAGAGTGAAAGTAGCAAGACCGGTCGCCTGCCATATTGGTCACTGAGTGCCCCCATTACAGGCGCAAAAACAAAAAGCATAACAGAATAACTAGCTGACATCCAACCTGAATAGAAGGATGCCTCACTTAGATCACCTCCTGTGAGATGCTTAATTAAATCAGGCATTACCGGAATGATGATCCCCAGACCGGTTACGTCTATTAAAACTGTAAGAAAAATAAAAACGAAAGCCTTTTTCATGAAGCTGGAAGCCGATTAAGGCAACGAAGATAGGACTTTCTTCCACTATGTTTGAAGCGGAAGATTTGAATTAAATTAAAAACGTAAATGAAAAAGCTAATTCAATCAGGTTTTTAAAAACTTCAAGTATTGATGTTGCCCATTGGATTCAATACAAATCAGATATGTCCCCGGTATCAGGAATGAGGTATTGTAAGTGATAAGATCGCCCTCCATCAATCGAAAGAAATTATTGTCCAATTCTTTCAGGGACAAATCAAGTAAACGGACATTGACTTCAACCAGTCCTTTCAAGGAATGCTTAATTCTGAGTTCCGAATTTACAGGATTGGGGAATAACTTCCAATCCTTGTCAGAATTTTCAAAATTTAGGGTAACCCAATTGCTCAGAAATTCGTCACCATTAGAATTTTTTGCTTTCAATTGGTATTGTAATTCTCCAGCATATGGAATTTTTGTATCTACATAACTATTAGATCCAGGTAATAAACTTGCAATAGTTTCTGCACCAAAGTTTTCAGTTTTACGAATCAGATGATATTCTTTCAATTCTTCCTGATTGATTACGGTCCAATTCAACCTGGCCTCCTTACCTTTCATTTCACCAAATAAGACCACCTCTTCCAGCGCTAAAGGTCTTTGTCCGAATAATTGCGCTTCACTTAATAAATTGCAGTTAGGTGGAAGATTGTATGCAGCGACGCCGTCATCCCGTCTTTGTGAAGACCCCTGGTTAGCACTGAATCCCAAACCACGCCTGGCAAATACATTCCAAATTTCACAAACATTCACTCCACCAAATAAAAGGGAGTCTGCTTTTAAAATTGCATTTCTAGCATCTACAAAACCAGGATTACATGCTTGCAATTTCAATCCTTCCATGATCAATTTATTGGCTTTAATATTTCCAGCGTTTGAATTGGATTTATAAATATCCTGTTCGAATCCATATTTTGTAACAAGAGCCCAATTCAAATCCCAAATCATCGAACACCAAACATAACCAATTCCGTGAGGCTGTGAAATTTTTATAACATCTCTCAACATGTTGTAATCACCGGGACAAACGCTCAAATCCACTGAGTAAACTGTAGGTCTGACGCCCACCCCATAATATGGTTGGCCACTTGGCCAGGAACCAATACCTCTTGGTTTATATGGATGGTCATTTATCCTTTGGGTCATCATCAAACCAAAATAATCACTCCAACCTTCTCCTGCTTGTTCAGCATTTGACAAACAGTTTGAATTATTTGGCCCTCCTGTTAATCGGGTAGAAATACCGTGTCCATATTCATGTGCAACAATTCCTGCATCAAAATCACCATCCGCTAATGCTGGTAAGGTATTGGTCAAAGTAGCCTGAACTGGTAATGAGTTTCTTATTTTGTTACAGTCCGCTTCACTCAAACTTATGACCGGAATATTAACTAATGCCCCATATGATCCTTTCGGTAATGAATCAGGATATCCAGGACCAACTTTGCAAACCAGAGCCGCTAAAGCCCCGGCCTGTTGAGCTTGATAAGCTTTATATGAAGCTTCACAATTTCCTTCTTCAATTAGCGCAAAAGAACCGTTAATTGCGTAACCATTGACAAGAGTTTGGCAAGCATCATTTATATTATTTACATTGTCTATTGCCAATTCACATTTTGCACTTAAGTTTGTAGGAATTTTTCCTCCAAAACTTGCTTGTGAAAAAATCAGTGACTCGCTATTAACCACCAATTTATAGGCAGAACTTGGTAACAAGGTGACAAAAACCCCTCCTGCTAAAACATTTTTTATTTTTGTGCCATCCGATGCGCCAATCATTAAAACCGGAATGTTGATTCCATTTTTAAAACCACCAATTACAAAAGGTTCATGAGGTTCATTGTTGATGATAATAATTGCTTTTGCCCCGGCACTTTGAGCGCGAATAATCTTACTGTATAACGTGCAAGCTCCTCTATCTACCAAAGCAATGTTGCCATTTACCTGAGAGCCATTTACATAATTCGCACAGCCCAATGTAGGATTACCAGATCCATCATTTGCCAATATCAGCTGACCACTTAGAGGGGCTTTTATTTCTGGACCTATAGCTGCAGGCACATACATTATCTTTCCTGAAATTTGTGAAGGAGATTCAATGATGATAGAATCATAATTTGGTTTTTGCCACACATACATTTGCATATGTCCTGGATAACCATCCGGGGGAGTTCCAAAATTTGCATTATTTCTTGCCCCCTCAATAAAATCCAAACCTTCTGCAATCACATTGTCCAAATCCAGTCCACCTCTTCCAAAATTATTGTACTGAAAGTTTCCTGCCTGTTCATTGAAACCATACTGATACCAAACATCGTGCATGATGTTGTTCCAATAAAATAAATTTGTGATGGCAGAATTTTTATTGGTTAAGGGTGGCAATGATGGGTTGTAAGGAAAATCATAATCTATCAAAGGTCCTCCCACAGCTCTTGCCGCATCACCGCCAGTTGGATAATTGTCATCATCCATATCCTCATAAGCATCCACATTATTTCCCTGACTTGAATAATAATTTATAAAACCATCATGATGCCAACCAATAGGACTTGCATTTCCACCCTTAAGCCAAGGACTGTAAACGATACTTCTTGCCCCATGTGAAGGACTTTCAATTGGAATAGAAAAAACATTGTAACATGAATTGCAGGATGCTGAATTTTGAGCAATAGAAAATTTACTAAAAGCACTTTTCTCAGTAAAATGAAAATGATCAAAGGAGCATGATTTCATTTGGTTATCTTCAAAAAGAATGGACCCGGTTGATGCATCAATAATACTATTCCACCATTCCAAAGGTTGATTCCTTTGCCAGTAAATATTGTAGGCCGCTGTCAATTCTGTATTCAGAAAATAATAAACTTTTTTAAACTTAAGCAAGTCATTTTTACTTTTCCTGAACCCAAAGTGCTGCCATTGCGGCTCTGTGGAATTTCTATCCAACTGTGCAAAGGGTTGTTCAACACACAGATGACTTCTTAGGAATTCTTGAATTAGAAGTTCAGTTCTTTGTTCAAAATGAAATTCCTTTTCTGATAATTTGAGATGAGTTGGAAATCCACCTGTAGTGTAAATCAAATTACCTTTATCATCCAAGTGAATTGCCAAATCAAGACCAAACACAGGAATTTGATTTAACTCCATGCTAAAATAAACATGCGTTATTCCGGTCTGATCATCCCGATATTGAGAGGATATTTTAATTTGTCCAAACGGAGGATTCAGTTTCTTTGAATCCACTATACTTAAAATGTATTGTTCAGATAACTGAGCATTAATCTGAATGGAAAAAATTTGTAAAAAAGTGAATAGAAACAAAAAAAATCTCATGATTACTTTTCAAAATTTCCAAAAACCACTAATCCTTTGTGAATATAAGTTTAATAGAAATACGCTTGCAAATATACTTGGAATAAACTAGCATTTAACACATATAAACTAAAATAAAAAGAGGATAAAGAAACCTTGGTTACTTTATCCTCCAAATCACTTCACTTGCTATGCTTAATCCAATATTATCATCTTTCTGGTCTGTGTATTGGTATCAAAATCTACCTGATAATAATACACCCCTGACGTACCCAACATGGATTTTTCTATGATCCATTCCTGATAGCCTTTACTCATTTCCTTTGTACTGCGGAAATACACTTTTCCGGTCATGTCGTAAATCGTTAATTTCACTTCTCCTTTCTCAGGAAGTAACATACCGATCACAGTCGTTCCGTTCCATGGATTCGGCTCATTCTGCAACAACACAAACTCGTTTTGCAGTTTGCCCTGTGACCTCAACTCTATCCTGCCTTCCTCCAATCCTTCTCCTATACTTAACGCTGGTGTGATGCTGCTGCCTATGTGCATCATATCTGATACACGTGCATCTGCTTTGGCTCGTACTTTCACCGTAAACAATCGCTCTCCACTCTTTGAACTTCCATCCCAGCTGAAGGTGATTTTTCCTTCATTCACCTTGTGCATACTGTAATGTTCTTCTCCAAAATGATTGCCGCGATTACCAGTCACTTCCATCACTTCCATCATCTCTGCATTCCACTCCATCGTCATCTGGAAGCCTCTGAACTGGTCTATGTTGCTTGAGTTGAATTCTATCTCGTACACATTTCCTTTCTTCATTTCCTCATCACGGTAACTCAAATCCATTACCTTGCCACTTCGGCTCGTCGTGTTTTGATATCCGCGCGTCTTGGCTGATTCATTCACATCTCCCACTTTGATCCCGATGAAATTTCCTACTGTATTCGATGACATCGTAGGGATGTTGTACACTTCCGGGAAATTCTCCGTAAGCGCTCCCTCCGCACTTCCAAAACTGTAATACTCATCCACAAATCTCCAGCTCGTGTTGCCACTGATTTCTTGTGTCAATCCTAATATCAACTTCCTAAGATCTGCGATGTCTCGCGCCGTAACAGTCTTGCTTCTGTTTACATCCGCCGCTACCATTTTGTACGGTGAGGTGATCGGCTCTGTACCCAATATATGCTTCTGTATTTTTACAATGTCCGCTGTACTGATGCCATTCAACCAGTCATCGTTCTTCCCAGGTTTTACTGCATACGATCCACCTGTTGCGATCGGCCCAAATGCATATTCCCCTTCAAAGTTCGTACTCGTCGCAGGCATCGTCGATTGTTCCAGCAACACTCCTACTTTCTCTACTTTACTTCCTCCCTCTGTTTTGATTTGTCCGTTTACTGTCACATTCAAAGTCTGTGGACATTGTGGCTCACTCTGTGGATTATCCCAGATGATGATCACTGTCTTACATACTGAGGTATTGCCATTAATATCTGTTACCCACAGCTCCACATTTCTTGGTCCTATGCTGTCGCAAGTATACGTTCTGGACTTGTCATTCGTATCTGCACTGAAACTAAAGGTCACCGGATAACCGCAGCTGTGGCCTGAGTTTACATTCAGGTCGCTGGCCCATACCACCGCCATCTTCGTATCCGGCGTTCCGTTTCCATCTGTATCCATCCCTGTCAATCCAATGGACAAATCACGGTGACAGTATGCCGTCGGTGATTTGCAATTCAACAAGTTCACTACAGACTGACACTTCGCTGTATTGCCACATCGGTCTTCCACTTCCCATTTGATGATGTGTCTGCCTAATGGCCATGTACCGCTTGCTGTATTGTCTCCTATCGTTGCTCTTTCTATATCGATCGTACCGTCGCTGTTTAAATCTACTTTGTAGCGGTACAACAATTCCGATACATCCGTACAATCGTCTATGGCATCTATGCTCAGACTAATCGGTATCGGTCTGCACTGTACATCGTAGCTGCAGATTGTCGTATCCCGGCACAATTTGGTAATAATCGGATCTATTAGATTGCTCACCTTGATGATCTGTGTATCGCTGAAGATGACTATGTTTCCTAATCTATCCCGCTGACACCAGTCGATCAGTTTCCATACCCTGAAAATTTTAAAGCATGGATCTCCGGGTACCGTCTGTGAAAATACATGGTCATGATAGCTTAAACCTATCAGGCTGCATTCATCATCCACATACGTTGGAAAATTATACGGTGCACTCAAGCGCTCAGGGATCAACAAATCCGGATTGCAAATTCCATTTGTATCCAGATCCGCAGGCCAGGTAATCGACAGATAGGTCATCGGATGATGATTCTGTATTTCTATGCTCTGCACACAGCTTGCACTGTTGCCCTGTCCGTCCGTTACTGTAAATTCTCTGATGATCAGACCCATTCCACACTGATTCATTCCACTCGTATCTATTCGCTCACTCACTCTTGGGCTACAATTGTCATACGCGATTCCATCCTGCGGATGTCCGTTTATAATATGCCAGTAAATCGGATCTATTACTATTTTCTCACGATCCGCTTCATTGTCCACTACTTTACCAAATGAGGTCCCCAAATTATTCAGGTCTATGTCAAATCTGCAATCAACCAAGATATCCGGTGGACAACTGATCAATGGAACATCTTTATCCTGTACCTCCACGCTCACCATGCACACACTTTCGTTTCCGCTTGCGTCTATTGCTTTGAAGGCTACCATGATTGTCCTGCCTACATCCTCACAACAAAAGCCAACTTCAGGTCCCCAATCGTCTTCTCCTACTATGCCACACGCATCGGCATCCATTCTCCTCACTTCAAAATGATGTAAGTGACACTCATCAAAACTTCCATCGTCAAATACTTCTGCAGGCACCCAATTGATTCCTGCATCATTCAACGCCACCACTGTTCTTCTGTCGCATATTGCCACAGGTTCTGTATCGTCTTTTACTGTAACTATCAATGTATCGGTCGTTACATTATAGCAACCGTCATAGATTCTGTATATCACTGTATCTCGTCCAACTGGAAGGATTACTTTCCCGCCATTTTTTCCTATCAACGATCCTCCCGGATAACTGATGTCCACTCGCAATTTATCATGACATCTGTCATAAGCATCGATCGCAGGCAACAACACATCTGCTTCACAATCTCTGTGTCCTGTGGTCGCATCAAAATCGTATGGGCGATGTGTAATGATCGGACCTTCGGTGTCTTTGATCTGGATAAATTGTATGCCCAGAACCGTGAACTCCTGATTGCACCACCACTCTCTGGCGCGCCAGGTACGCATGATCTTATGCACACATCCGATATCTCCCAGATCCTGATCTTCATAATCTACATACATGTTGCAGATGAAGTCTATATTCGGCCATATCTGATAACCTTCCAAGGTAGGTATCCCTGTAATGCTAGGATGTGGATTCCCATTTGCGTCAAATCTCGAGATTCTGCTGCACTCCAGATCTACGATCTGATCCGGAAATACGATCGCATCGATGTCCGGTCTTTCCACTCTGATCAACTGTACACAGGTGTCGCTGATATTGCCATAGGTATCCGTAGAAATCCAGGTCCTTCTTACTTCTTTTATGTATTCCGGATTGCAATCCAGTTTCGTGGTCAGTTCATCCAGTAAGGTCACCGTGTATCTGCTGCAATCTTCTATCACTGCAGGATTGGCTGCATTCAGATTGAACTGGATACAACTCATGTCCTGATCCCTGCAGATAATCTCTGGGGCCAGTTTATCTTCTATCGTCACATAGGACCAACAGGAATTGCCGGTCAAAGTGTCGGTAACTTTAGCAATAATTGTTTTTCCCAAATAATGCGAATCCACCGGATTCGGAATTGGGTGATTGTAGTGGCTTAACTCAATAATTTTATAATCAGGACATATTCCACCGGTCAACAACATTTCCGGTGTGATGGTCACTTCACAATTTTGATCCAGGGATACATTTACGTTTTTACAAGAAATTGCTGGATTGGGTAAAACCGTTACATTAAAAGAGCAAACGTTTACACCACAGCAAGAGGTTGCTTCGTAGCTTACCGGATAAACACCGGGAGTTAAATAAGCAAAAGGTGGAGGTCCTGCTATTTGAACAATTTGAATTGGATCAGGTGTAAATACAAAATTACTGATGGTCAGTGTATTTTCAAAAGCTCTATTATCAGAGTTGACAACAAAACCGATTTGATCACCAGAGATCACGGGAATTGTTACTGAGCCATTAGCAAATGTTGCACCTGGAGGAATTGATAAAGTGACTCCTCCTCCGCTTGTAGTAAAGTAACCTGCTTCATCCAAAGCAAATCCGCCACCTTCCATTTCTGCTGTCCAATCAAAACTCACGGTACCATTACAAGGTATATTTTTTTCAATTCCGGTACTTTGTAAATATCCAGGCAATCCATTGTTAGAACCGGTAATACTTAATGTAGATGCATCATGGGTCACAATAGCATCCTGACCTGCTCCTGGGGTCTGATTGCTAAAAAAATCATTTCGAGTCCAACCGTTTGGTGCGAAAGGTCCAACAAATCCAGGATTGTAAGGACAGGGATCAGAAGCCGTAGGTAAATTCCATGCTACTACCACACCACAATCCTGGGGTTCCAATTGCACTTGAATGTCATCGGGACAACTAGTAAATAATGGTTTAGTAGTGTCTCTGACATTAATTTGAAATTCACATAAAGAAAATAGGTTTGAGCAATTTGTAGCAATGAAGGCTCCAAAATAAGTACCACAACTCAACTCATCACCTGGACGTGGTCCAACAACTGTTATAGAAGGAGCACCCAAAGCCTGTAAAGTCAAATTGCTTATCGTAAGACTGTCAACTCCACCCAAATTATCTGAATTCACTTCAAAGCAGATTCTGTCGCCTGCGGTAACATTCAATGTTCTGCTTCCTTGAATAAAAGATCCACCTCCTGTCGTAAGTACATCAGTTGTAGAGGTGGCTGTCAAAGCATTTTCGGTCATGATACGAGCTCGATCATCCGGAAATGCATCTGTATTGGACATTCTTGCTCTAAAATTGAACCTTAAAATACCCGTGCATGGAATATGAAAGCAATAATTATGTTGAGAATTCAAACCTGTAGTTCCGTTTGAGACACCTATTATGGTGATAGAATCATAACCATGGTAAATGTAAGGAGGAATAGTCCCTCCACCTGGACCGGATAGATAGGTAAACTTACTTATATTAATTGAATTGAATATAGATACAAAAGAACAATTTTCTATTACCCCCGGGGAAGCTATGGGGTTTGTCAATGTGCAAACTGCCGGATCCGTGATGTTTAATTCAATGATGCCAGTTGGGCATCCTGTTATTTCAGGTGCATCCTGATCTGGGGAACATAATATCTGAGCCCCTATTTCAAGACTGCTAAAAAGCAGAAGTCCGGTAATTAATCGTGTTGTAAATTTTATAAAAGCCATAGCCGAAACGTTTTAGTATACTTAAGGTATGCTATAACTCGCTATGAACTAAAGACTTATATAATTTGGGGCACTAAATAACAAGGCAAATATAACAATTATTTTAAATATGTATATTTTATTTACTTTATTTATCTACTCCCTAATTACAAGGAAAATAATAAGCAAATAATTTGTTTGGAGAGATTAACCTTTTGAAAATTCAAATGTTAACTTTTTGTTTTGCCTATTGAAGGAAATTAAAAAAAAATATCTTTGTTAATTAATAATTTATATATTAAATAAAGTAATTATATAATATTTATGGCCATCATCATTACAGAAGAGTGCATTAATTGCGGGGCCTGCGAACCCGAATGTCCTAATCATGCAATTTACGAAGGTGGGATTGAGTGGGCCATGGCGGATGGCAACACCTTAAAAGGTAATTACAAACTGGAGGATGGGTCTGAAGTAGACGTACACCAAAAGAACCAACCTGTTTCAAATGATTATTATTTCATTGTTCCGGATAAATGCACCGAATGCGTCGGCTTTCATGAAGAACCCCAGTGTGCAGCAGTTTGTCCGGTTGACTGCTGTGTTCCGGATCCTGATCGCAAGGAATCAGAAGAACAATTATTAAATCGTAAAAGTGCACTTCATCTGTAATGGAGTTATAGATTTAGATAAGTTAGCATGAAGTTTTAAAAATTCACTTCATACTCAAAACAGAATCTGTTCGATCTAGAATCTTCGATTACATCTTAACAAACTTCATTCTTCCCTTCCCTGTTGAAAAATTTAATTCAATCAAATAGATTCCTGGTTGCAAAGAAGATGTTTGGATTTCTGCACTGTCTTCAAAATAACTTTCTCCAGATTTAGACAGTATCTTTCCATTTAAGTCTATGATTTTCCATTCTGAGAACGCTTCATCAGATTTGATGTGCAGCAGTTGATTGACTGGATTAGGATAAATTAGGAATTGATCTTTTGTAATATTTACAGAAGACGTATTTAAGAGATCAACTTCACGAGTGTTGTTGTTTGATCCACAAATATTACTGACAGTTAATTTAACCGTATAGATTTTTCCTGAATCATATTGATGCACCGGATTTATTTCAGTACTGGTCTGTCCGTCTCCGAAATCCCAAAGTAAATCTTTCGTGTGACTGGACTTATCTTCAAAACTCACCGTTTTGTTTGGTCCTATGTAATAATCAAATGATGGACCCGGTTGATTGTAAATATAAACAGAAGTTGTCTTGGATACATCAAAATCAGTACCCATCACTCGCAAATTGACATTCCTGAAACCTGAAGAAGAAAATCTTACATTATGAGGGCCTACACCTGTTGCGGTTCTTGGCAATGACAGATTTCCAAAATCCCAACGGTAGGTGATTCCTGATCCTACTAAGGCAGTTGTTGAAAACTTAACTGTTTTGGAAATACAAATTTCTTCCGGATCAATTGAAAGCTGTATCACCGGAGTTTCTGCTAAACGTTCTTTCACATGTACGTTGTCTAAAAAAAAGTGACCGTTGACGCCCCTTAACAATCCTAATTGAATCACTATTTTCTTTCCTTTGAAATCAGCCAAATCAAAAGCTTTTGAATCCCAATTTGAACCAGATAAAGGCACCCATCTTAAATCAGACGATGTATCGACCGTGTATATATCAGATGCCCCTCCAAAAAAGATTCTGCTGGTCTTGTTTATTCCTTCACAGACTGTAATCACATCCACGTAAAAGGAATCCGGATAGCTTGTAAATCGGGTGTCCTTATGGTATGCGTAATCAAAATACAAAAATGGCTCTGTTGATTTACTTAAATCTATTGTGGTTGAAAACAAATCAATTGGATAGGAGCTGTAGCTATAAGCTGAACTCGTGAATCCAAGCATCTTGCTAATTTGATTATTCTTATCAATTTGATTTTGCTGAATCCAGTTTGATACAGGAATTGGGTTGACCAATTTCCAGTTAGCTGGAACTGAACTGCCTTCAAATCCTTCCAACATTGGATAAACACCTTGTTCATCCTCAACTTTTTGATTTTCTATTTTGATAAAGCTCGTGTCGTTGAAAACGTTTTCATCTGTATTTAATGAAACCCAAACAGGTATAGATTTTACCCCTTCAAAATCTAATCTCAAACCTTGCTTAAGTTCTATAATTACAGAATCTTTATATTTCAAAGGTGTATTGAAATTTTCAGTCACTTTATTTACTCCATCAAAATATTGAATGGAAAAACCTGAAACCAAATTTGCATTTCTATTATGAACAATAACTTCCGGTCTGACATAGGTGTCTGTGCCACAAGAAACAAAATTTCTGGACAACCAATTATTTCTAGTCTTCAACGAAAGATCATTTTTAATCAAACAGCCCACTAAAGTATCCGGCAAACCTATTGCCTTAAGTCTTCTTCCGAGAACGCCCTTTTGGAAGCCGGCTACGGAAAACCACCAATCATTTTTTGGATGATCAATCGATATGGTTGCCTGATTGGAATACACGATCGAGTGTGGTTGCATATAATTTCCCTGCAAAGTATAAATCTGAAAACTATCTTTTACGGATGCATTCCAGCTTAGTGTTACTTCATTTGGACAATACTTTAAAATTCTCAAGCCGGTCAGCGTACTTGAAATTGTAAAAAATTCACTTGTTTCTACGACGGCTCCCTGTTTGATTTCAATTAAGCAGGAATCGGAAATGATATTATTGGGCACGGTCCAACTGACCAGACGACTATTGCCCGGAACTCCTCGTACATTGTTCCAGGTTCTCCCGCCATTCGGTGAAAACCGAATAAAAATAGAATCTGAACTCAAGCTTTTGTAATGGATTTGTGTGACTTCAAGACTGTTGTATTTTTCCCCACCAATAGGAGAAGTTAAGCGCAACACCTTTTCATCAAAATGACTCAGTAAAAAAAATGGAACTTTATTATCCGGAAGAAATTTTCCTTTTATTCTGATGGTGTATTTACCAGCGACCGGATATGGAATGGTAATTTGTTCAAAATTATTCAAGCTGTCTATTCCTGGACTTGCCCCTGCAGCAAGAGTTGCAGAATTTGGTGAAGGATCCAATACCCAAGGCAGAACAATCGTTCCAGAAGGATTCACCAGTTCCATGTCTATATCATTAATCAAGACCCGATCAGCTAATAAAGAAGCCTCCTTTTCTGCCCAATAGATCATAAAATTAGCCTGCGCGACTCCATTCGGAATGTCTACAATAATTTCCTTTAATTCTGACTGATTGATTTCCAGGTTCTGATAGTTCTTACTCTCAAGGCACTTATAAGCACTGTAGGCGTCAATGACTCCGAAACCAAAAACATAATCCGGACCAGGCGTTCCAATATCAGTGGCTGTATTCATCAAAGTTGCCTTAATCAAAGCAGACGGAGGGTTAATACCCTTATTAAAATTTTTATATGCCTGGTAAAGCAAAGCTGCCGTTCCTGCCACTCCTGGAGATGCGGCAGAAGTTCCGCCACCAACCTGATAGATATTGCCATCCTGTGTACTCAATTGACCATTACCCCTGGAAGCTACATCAGGCTTTAACCTTCCATCCTTGGTTGGTCCCCTGCTGCTGGAAGGATCAATCAATCCATTGATCTGCACATTTGCTGCGGTAAGCACATTCTTTCCAATTTTGTGCCCCCCGGTTATATTGCCCCACTGGTTACCTGCACCATAACCACAATTTTGATTGTTCGAATTGCCAGCTGAAAACACATGCAACAAACTTGGATTTTCATAAATCTGTTTGTCTACAATTTGTGTGATCGCAGTGTATCCCAAATTACACCCATTGGAATAGGATGAATTTGTAATCACTACTCCATTTTGCTGATGAAGATCTAATGTGGCATCCAAAAAGTCATCCTGATAATTAATCACAAATAATTCCGCAGCAGTAGCCATTCCAGAAATTACAGGATCAATATTTCCTGCTCCACACACGATGCCACTTACCATGTCACCATGAGTTCCATTGGAGCCGTACACCTGATTATTTATTCTGCCCTTAAAATCTACATGAGGCCCGACAAAACCATCGTCTCTTACACAAACTTTTACTCCTGAACCGTCTAAAAAAATATTCTCTTTAGTATTCGAAGTAATCTGGTTAACTCTATGAAGAGTCTTGCCCTCTCTATCTTCGGGCTCTCCAGGCTCCGGTGCACAGGATACATATTGAATCCAATACTGATTGATAAGATCCCTTATTTTGGAGGTCTCACATTCTACATACAGCATTCGGTAAGGCTTAGCATATTTAAGAATATTTAGTCCATAGCCGGATACCAAAGAAAGAATATTGTCTTCCTGAATCAAAGGCATGTGCTGAATCAACAATACTGATTTTGAACCTTTCGATTCTGAACAAATTTCACCATTAAAAATTTGTTTGGTGCATTTATTTCTCAAGTCTATTCTAGAAATGCTCTTCACCCCGGGTAAGTTGCTGCGAAATGAAATACCCTTCTTAATTTTTGCCAAGTAACTTGATTGTCCAACAAATTCAAGTAACTGAATGCCTTCCAGAGCCAATCCTGTTTTTTCCTCTGCTCCCGGCAAAACTGAAAATTTAATTATCCTGTATGCTTCATCCATCGGTTCATTTGCGTTCTCCTCATATGGGTTTCTGTTTAATTGAGCGAGCAGACCGTACATCGAAATGCTAAAGAAAATTAACGATAATAAAGCAACCTTACCGATGGTTTTCTTTGAAGTGATGCATTTCATAATCTAGTCTTTTTTTTGATCCGGTGAAGAATTTTGAGGAAGCAAACTTACAGCTTTGATGCAAGGGTGATTACAGAGGTCAATAATATTGGACATGGAAGTTTCCATTTTAATAAAATCATTTCTGGCAGATTCCACTTTGCCATAGTCATTAAATTCACTAATGGGTACCGAACCAACCGTTTGAATAAGCAAGATACAACGAGAATTGTCATTTGGCTTTATATCTTTTAAAATAATTCCTCCCGCTAATTTTTCATCCGGTGGAATGACAGTCAATTTTGAAATTACTGTTTTATCCAAATTTTTTTCTGTCCAGTTTTTTTTCCAAAGGCCCAGATAAAGCTTTTCAAATACAAATTCCTGAATGACTATGCCATTTGACTTCAAATTTAATTTATCAGCATCCGTAAGCATCCGCTTGGTTTCAATCTTACCGTATTCAAATTTTCCACATGAATCCTTGTTAAGCTTATCAAGATTAATGGCACTGCTGCAAGACGAAAAAATGAAAACGAATGAATAACTATATATTAAAAACTTCATTTACTTAGATTTGAAAAAATTTGATTTAAAAAATGTATAAAACTACTTTTTCTAAAGCCCCAAATGAGCCATAAAATCAGGGCAAGACTCATACTAAAACCCAGAGAAAACATAGAGATAAACGTATTCAAACCGGACATGTTGTCATCGGTGAGCTCATAAACCCCAATGCGGGCGTTTGAAATGTTAAATAAAGCCAATAAAAGAACTTTGATTAAAAGAAAAATAAAAAGTATCATCAAACTGATGGATAAGCCTTTGAACTTTTGATTTGCAGCCATAGGAGTTGCAACAAAAATTGAAACCAAAAAAAGGAGCGGAATGGTAAACATTTCAAACAACTTAAACTGAGTTGATTTGGTTGGCATTGTCGCAAATCCCTGTCCGGTTGCGCGGGCATCCTCGAGTGCTTTCTTCATCAGAAATGGATTCCCATATACCAAATACATCATTGTTCTATCTTCCTTTTTGCTGACAGGATCTACAAATTTCTGAGTTTCAATTTCACAGGAAGGCAGTGCATTGGAAACAACCAGTTCAACAGATTTTCTAAAAAAAACATGCCATGATGAAAAAAAATTAATTTTCGAAAAAGCATATACCCCTACCCCATATGTCACAACAAACAGCAATATGAATCGGAGCAAGGTTTTAGTCATTGTTGTGAGCAGTTTTTTTCATCACCCATTGTACCCAAATCAACCACATGATGACACTGATTAAAAGAAAAGCGATGACCCCACCATGCAGGTGAAAAAATTCAAAGAAAGCCGGCCAGTGAATTCCAGCCAGATACAATCCTGCAATACGGATGATATTTAACACAAACAAAATAGAAAGCCCCACTATCAATCCTGTTATTTTAAATTTTCTGGCCACCAGAGGTAATGAAATTACAGCGATTGCATATAATGCAGAAGCTTCAATCCCATCACATCCTCCTTTGATGCTTACTCTAAACTCATCTCCTTGAATAAGGTCACCTTCTATGGTGGTTTTATAACCCATTATTGAAAGTAAAACACTCGCAAGATTGGCTTGAAAATTTAACAGTGCCGGCATAATGTACAATTCATACATCGGTGAATAGTAGAATCCATAAAACAACACTATCAAAGTAATGAAACTTGATAAGAATTTTACGATTGGTGATAAGCTAGACCACCTTTCTTTTAAATTAGTTAACATGGGATGAATCTTGATTTAAAATTCTCTTCTTGTTTTTTGCTTCTTCAATAAGTTTATCTTTTATTCTAACAAACATAGGATCTTCACTTGCTTTATATAATTTTACAGAACCTAAATTCCAGCCATCTACTAAAAGTATTGCATCCTTAATTTTTAAAACGAAAGTGTCTTTTCCATGATTAAACCAAGCATCTGCCTCAAGGCGAAAATATGGTCTTGCTGCATTGAAATAATTTTCAAAATCAACGGTATCCATAAGAAATGGCTTTAAGCCTATGCTGTCAAACTGATGAATAAGTAATCTATACTGTAACATTAATGAATCATGATAAATTCTATATCTGTTTGTGTCGTTAGCTAATTCCATTTCTTTATTAAATGCAAAATCACTAATAGTGGCTAAAGCAAGTGTTTTTACGATTCTATCCTTATTATAAAACCTATCTATAAAGAGAGAAGAGTCCTTCGTAAATACCGATTTTAAAACAATATTAATTAATTTAGTTGGGGTCATGATGTCCTTTTTCGCCTGACATCCAAATTGAATAAGACCTACAAAAAAAACAACAATTGTAAAATTTAAAAAATTCTTCATAAGATTCAAAAGGTATTAATTTCTAGTTACGTACAAATAATTTCATGGGTTTGTTGTTGATGGCTACCAATACTCCTTGTTTCTTCTCTCTTCCAATTTTTACAGGCACCATATTGCGCACATCAAATGGAATAAAAAATCCACTTTCTAGAACTGGCACAACCTTAAAACCACCCTTTCCATCTCCGGCAAATAATTGCCCTATAGATTGATCTGCTCGCTGTGTTTCATATTCAGAAGCATACCAATTGCCTCCAATCAAAAGATCTTTTTTACCGTCCATATTATAATCCTCGTAAATGATGCCCTGGACAGCTGAAATCTGTGCTTCAAAAGGAAGTAATTGTTCTGTAAATGCATTTCCGTTTCTAAGAAATACTACTGATGCAAACTGATTGGCTTTCAGATGAACTCCATTTTCCTTTTGCTCTCCCAGTATTTGTTCAATGTTGGCATTGGCAAAATCCCTGTAGGATGGAAAATTCTTAACCACATCGGGTAATTGCTCTGACGAACATTGTCTTCCTCTAATGGGAACCACACGATCCTTGAGATGTTTCGCAAGAAACACATCAAAAGTTGTATTACCATCAAAATCATTGGCGTATACTTCAAGAGGTTTTTCAATCGTAGGTTGGAATTTATAATTTTGTCCAATATTCCCTACAATGTAATCCATTTCTCCATTGCCATCAACATCCGCTTCCACTATTCTATTCCACCAGCCGGTAGATTGAGGTACGTTAAACAGGGTGGTGTCCCGAAAAAATCTTCCATCTTTTTGAATTAGAAAAGTAAGTTTCATCCATTCTCCCACGACTACCAAATCTTTAAATCCATCTTTATTCACATCAGATACCACGGCATCCGTTACGAGACCCAACTTAGAAAATCCGGGACCTGTTTCTACGGAAACATCTTTGAACTTGCCTTTATCATTGCGTAGTAAAAAACTATTTCCGGGTAATGGATAATAATTAGGAATGACCCTGCCACCTACAAAAATATCTTCATCCCCATCATTGTCATAGTCAAATGCCTTTACACACATTCCGCTCACTCCAATCTGTGGCATGTCTTTCATTTTTGTAAAATCTCCCTTTCCATTATTCAAGTAAATACGATCCTGGTAGTATGAATAATTTACCGGTTTTTCAGTGCCCCCACTGACTACATACAAATCTTTATCCCCATCTGCATCTGCATCAAAAAACTTAGCTCCGGTATCTTCATAAGCCTTATCGTCCTGAAATACTTTTTGTTTTTTCTCTATGAATTTTCCATTTGCATTTTGAAGGTAAATGGCTCCGGGTTGGTCCTTTGCCCCACCAATAAAAAAATCTTCGAGGCCATCTCCATTAACATCTGCGACTTCTATGCAAGGCCCATTCATAGATAATCTGTGTGGCAATAAAACCTGAGGTATAAAATCATTGAACACATTCTCCTGATGAGTATAAACAGGACTTATCAATTCATTGGTCCGATCACTGAAAAGTGTTGACACTTTTGCAGGAGCATGACCTTGACTTTGTGATCCCTGGTATGAAATTGTGATAAGCTGATTGGTTTTAATGGAGTTCAGGTAACTCATTTTTCCATCTGTCCACAGGACTTTTACACTGTCAACATTTTTGTTTTGTCCACATCCAAAATGAAGTATGGGCTCTACTGAAGATTGGTACCCCCTTACTGTCTTGAATTGTTCTACTATTTTTTCAGCCCCTACATAAACTTCAACTTTGGCTCCCAGTCCAAATCTGTTGTTGGAAGGGCCGTCCAATTTAATTCGCAAATAGTTATTTCCTCTTATGTCATTCCTGTATAGAAAAGCTTTTTCATCTACATTGCTCACTACCAAATCCAGGTCTCCATCATTGTCCAAGTCCGCGGTAACAGAGCCGTTAGACCAACTGGGTTCTTTGATTCCCCAATCGTCCATTTTTTTGCTAAACTTTAGATTGCCCTCATTTTTGAAAATATAATTCACCAACTTTACTTCCGGATAATTTTCAAGAAGACTCAGCATTGGTGCGAGAGTTGTGTTATTGTTGTTCTTTTTTATGGCTTCATTTAATTGGGCATCCGTTTTTAAGATGGCATCATTGTCAAAGACATCACGTCTATAACCATTGCTGATAAAAATATCTCTTTTACTGTCATTGTCAAAATCAGACATTAAAACTGCCCAACTCCAATCCGTACTTTTCACCCCTGCGAATTGTGCAACATCGCTAAAAAAACCATTTCCACGGTTGAGCTGCAACATATTTTGCATGTACTGAACGTGCACTCTTCCACTTGTGAAATATTCATCCCACTGAGCTCCCCGCACCATTGGAGACATGGAAACTTTCGCACGCCAATAATCGTCCGGTAACATCTCCACACTCATGATGTCTTCCAGGCCATCATTGTTAATGTCTGCAATATCGGTTCCCATGGCGTAAAATGCGGTATGATTGGCCACCTCCCTGATAGATTCTTTAAAATACTTGCCTTGCTGATTCAGAAAGCAATAATCATTCTCGGTAAAATCATTGGAAAAATAAATATCCTGATAACCATCCCCATTCAGATCCGATACGGTTACCGCCAAGCCATATCCATAGGTTTCCCAAAGTCCCATCTCTTTACTTACATTAGAGAAAGTGTTGTCACCATTATTTCTGTACAAACTGACTTTATTGGCAGGGTCGCCGTTTTTTCTACCGTCCAATACATCGAAAACCGTTAGCGAAAATCTATCAGGTCGATTGGACACGACCAAATCCAGGTCATTGTCATTGTCGTAATCAAAGAAATTAGCCATGATGGAAAATCCGGCATCGTCGATCCCGTATTTAGCACCTTCTTCCTTAAAAGTGTTGTTTTTTTGATTGACAAAGAGTAGATTTTTCCTTAATTCAATCGGTTCGATACTGGCACCACGACAAACGTACACATCTAAGAATCCGTCGTTGTTAATGTCCACCATTACCACTCCGGTATTCCAACCCTTAGGTCCGTCAAGAATCCCGGATGACTTAGAGATATCTTCAAATTTAAAATTTCCTTTGTTCAAATAAAGTCGGTCATCCACCTGATTTCCGGTGAAATAAAGATCTGTAAGACCGTCATTGTTGATATCTCCTGCTGCCACTCCTCCCCCATTGTAAATGTAGTGGAAAGTTAAAAAACTAAAATTTACATCCTCTTTGAGGTTATTTGAAAAGTCAACTCCGGACTCTTCTGATTCTATTTTAATAAATCCACCGGAGCTTGCATCTGAGTCTGCCCCGGCTTGTTTTTGGTCGGCCTTATTACATGAGTAATAAGAAAAGGAGAAACAAATGGCAAGTAAAAGCGGGTAATGGCACTTTTTCATGAGGAGATATTTAAGTCCGCAAAGATAATGTACTATGCTTAAAAACCCTTAAAAATCAAGGAGCTGAGCCAGATAAAGAAATAAAAAATGCCCTCCACAAATGAACGTGGAAGGCATTTTTATAAGTTTGGAAACTAATCTTTTTTGTTAAAAAGCATCAGGACATGTATTAGGTAGGCTATAACGGGAACTGCAACCAGCATTCCTATAATATCAGATGTAGTGAATTCACCCCAAATCAAATAGATAAGGAACCATCCAATTATTGCCAATACGAAAGAAATCCAAAACGCCTTTTCAAAAACTTCTTTTAAAAAAGGAAAATGCATGATTATTTTGTAATCGTAACATTTTTACGTGAGAAGTTGTAAACAGTTACAACAGCAAGAGTCAACAATACTAATCCGAATAAGAACAATCCCCACTGAGTCATAGTTGGAACCGGAGTACCACCTAATGTAAGGAATGCGTTACGGCAAATAGTAAAACTAAAAGCTTGGTTAGGTGGACCAGAAGTAGCTATAAAAGCACAGCTAGCTTTTGGAGTCCAGTAAGCACAAGCAGCTCCACCCCATGCTCCACCTGGCTGATACCTAACATAAGCAGGATCAAGGGTAGTAGCATTGGCTGGTGTTCCATCCCAATCCCAACGAGCAACAGCAGTATTAGTTGGCGAATTCACCCCAACACATGAAACCCAATACTTAACACCTGGAACCAGGTTAAAAGAAACTGGTAATTCATCAACAACTAGCGCACCAACTCTCTGGATAGAACCAGTTGCAGTTCTTAAAGTTGCTCCAGGACCACCACCCACGGCTTGAGTAAAATACCTAACTTCATAGCCTTCAGGTGTCCACGGAGTATTGCCGCTGTTAAAATTAGCAGCAACTACACGTTGACCTGAAACATTATAATTAGGAATAATGAAGTCATTGGCTAACTCAACAGAAGCTCCAGTTCCTACGAAATTAGCGTTACGAGTTGACACCAACCAATTACCATCACCTTGGAAACCATAGGCTGGTAAGGCTTGATCGCATCTAACTGCAGGCTGAGAACCAACAGGAGTACTGAAACCAGAAAGTTGGTCACTGGCCTGACCGAAAACATTCAAAGCTACAAAAGCTTGAACAACAAATAAAAGTAATAATTTGGATACCTTTTTCATCATGATTTGGTTTTATTATTTTAAATTAATTTTGGTTGCTTCGTTAAAAATCAACACCAAATCAGATAAACACATGCGCCATGATAAAGGCAGAATGAGTATAAACTGTTTTGGTTATTTACGTTATAGACATTACTATCTATGAGGCGAAAGTAGTGTGCGCTGAAACTATAATATATACTGCTAAATGGGTATTTTTCATATATTGAATTACTATAATATTGAAACCATTTATTTTCATACAATTACCTTCAAAGTTTTCAGACATTTCAAATTAAATATTGAAAAATAATTATGAATGATGGGCATTGATGGATGAAATATTTGTCCACTTTTGGACTTTCCTTAAACATGCACTGAAATTAAATCCAATTTTGGACCAGCCACCACCCTCTTACATTTCGGTCATACATTATACAAGGTAATCTAAAAAGTCTCATTGGCAAGCCCAAAACAAGAAATAATAACTAAAATAGGTTATAATTAATTGATTATATGGTAGTTATACTTTAACTTTTCACAATTCATCTCTTACTAGCCATAATAGCTTTAAATGAAAGTCTCTTCTCGAAATTCGTTTAACTTCTCCTCCGCGCGAATTTCTTGCGAGGAGTCTTGCATTTGTTGGTCTTTTGACTCTCACTGCAAACTCTAATGACAATCCTGGGATCAACAAAGGGCACCTTAATATTTTGGATGTATTGGGTTGGTAATTTGTATAATCCATAAGAGAGTAAGGCGTTGGATTGGATGTTTGGAGAATGATATCCTACAGACTTAAATTTTTTCCGGACAGGAGCGTGCCACTTCCCGGCCTGTTTGGTCTTTCAAAATTTTAATTACATAACCCAAATCCTCCATAAAGAAGTACCTGTCAGGAATTTCCATGCTTTTTAGGACGCCTGACAATTCCACATCTCTGTCTTCTGCAGTACTAAATCCCTCACTTTTCAGCCTTACTGATCCATCCGGCTGGTAGATAACAAAGTAATATTTGCCATTGCTGTGCATAAATAGAGAAACCTGATTAAGTTTATCATTGATGTGGTGGCCCAGGTATTCTCTGCACGGTAAATAGGTATCCTTACTTGCAAAGACCTGACCCAGAATCAAGTCTGAAGGCAATGCATTCATATTGTGATTTTTACTAATATGTTTAAGATGTTCCACCACAGGAACTTTAGTTTGGTATTTTTCCTGACTTATCAAAGCCCAGGTTTCCTCTATAGTTTTCTTTGGACACGATCGTCCAATTTCCAGGTGATTAGAAGCCGTCAAGCAGAGGAAATAAGCGCCATGACCTTGCTCTAGCTTAAAACGCTCGCGATGACTTCTGCTTTCGATCACTGCTTTAATACCCTGATCCCTTGCCACTAAAGTAGGATATCCTTCACTGCGCAACAGAACATGCCAAGAAGAATCCATCCATGCAAAATAAAATTTCCCAGTAATCTCATGGTAGAAGCAGATAAAATCCGGATGATTGCCGGACAGTTGATCCGCGTGTTTTTCATATTCACTACAGACCAAATAATCATCCTCTTTGTTCACTTGCCTGATCTTGCTTTCATCTCTTATCATTACAAAGTTTAAGTAACAGAAACACTAAACTAAACACAAATCTCAACGAACCACATCATTTTATAAGTCCTACCTTTCTTAATCCAGTATCTATCACCAACTATTTTTTACGATTCATACATGACCTCCAAGCCAAAAATTGTCGATTACCTTCGCAAGGTAAATGAGGAAACTATTCACAATTATCATCAATAAAACTGGCCGCATCAGTATATTCACAATGATAGTAGGAGATATCAAGAGCTAAATTCACAATTAACTTTCCAATAAAGACAGCATTCGGACCTCCATCAGGCAATAACTTGCCATCAATTGCTCCTTCAAATTTAACACTTTGCAATACAGCTTTGGGGTCAAAAAGACGTGTAAGCAATCCGTTTAAGTTTGCAATTTCCTGTGCCTTTAAATTAATGTGTATTGGACTTGCGGAACCTAAAAATTTGGTCACCTCATAAGAGCTAAGTTTTAAAAAGTTGTGATATTCCTGACCTTCCGGAGCTATCACATTCATTGAATATTCAACAAATGGCGCATTCTTAGGATTTGCATCAGGTTCTATTTTTAATTTAATTGATTTTAATGTTACCTTAATTTTTTTTGCGTCAGAGGGGATGTTCAAGGCTTTCTGAACATCATTTTTCGTAACAACACTTTCCCATTTCTTGTTGTCATATGTATTTAGATTTAAACTTAATGGAATAATTCTCGTCTCTGATTCATAAACTTTTATTACCCCTTTACATCCATAGAAAAAATTTACTACGATAAATGCCAAAATCAAAATGTTAAAGCGATATATTGTTTTCATTTTTCAATTTTTAACTGTCAAAGACTAAAATTTTAAAATTATTCCTGTTTCTGCCATTGGAAATTTTGCATAACTGATTCCTAAATTGAATCGAAGCATCTTCCCAATTTTTACACCACCGCCTAAACCCGCCATTATTGGGAAATCATTATTAATATTGAATTCAACTTTCTCCCCACCTTCATCCGGATCGGTTGTATAATTGACATCCATATTTCCAAACTGATAACCAATCCTGCCAAAATAATAAAAATATTTAAAATCCTGACCGCCATCCAAGGTAATCAAATTGTTGGTAACGTAAATCCTACTGCCAAGTTTTATACTTTGGAAAGAAAATCCAGCATTTACATAATATTTATTGATCTTAAAATAGTGCCCCACGTCATGTCTTAAGGCCACTCCCAGGAGTTGAAGCTTGCCAAACTCTCCCCCAAAATTATATGCCAAGAACCTAAGATTTAGGTCGGAATGGAATATACCTCCTATTGCAATTTGAGGTAAAGCAAACGGAACATACTTTACATTGATTCCTGCCGGAAATGTATAGGACAATCCATTTGTATCTGTAACTACTGTAATTTCCGAATTTCCTACAATCGTTGAAGCTTTAACAGTTTGCTCAGGTGAGAATGGATCGTGCGTAGTGGCAGAGAAAGTTTTTAGGTTGTCGGTAACGAGTCCCGCTGACCCAACCAAGCTAAATTTAATATAAAAACGGTTGTCAATTTTAGGATCTGTCACCAGTCCCGTATTGAAAATCCCAGTCAAAATATCAGAAACCGGTTGAATATAACCCTCTTTATTCTTGCCTAGATAATTGTCCAGATAGTCGTCAATGTTTTGCGCAGACACATAGCTATGAGAAATAAACAACAACAGCAAAATTGATAATGTATATTTCATAATATTTTTATTGCTAATTTAAGCCAGTAAAGGTCATAAAATAATGATAATGATCAGTTCACAATATGATTTTTAGATTTTTTTGTATAAATTTTACTTTAATATATGTTGACAACCATTAGTTGTCATTATTTAACTCAAGTTTCATATTTCTCTAAAAAGCTAAAATAACCATCGTCATGAGATACTTTTCTTAAAATTACATGCGATTTATTTAATATTCAAAAATATCAAGTCATACACTTCTTACTGCCTACTGTAAATTGTTTTTGCTGCATCAAAATGTGCTGAAAAAAAATTACCAATTCTTGTTATAAACGAATCTAATATACATCTTTAAAAGCTTTCGAATACTTGATTATTGATTTTATATTACATGAGTAACTTTTATAAAATCAGGTCAATAAATGTAACGCCTGTTTCATTCTATAATCTAATATGTACTATTTCAGACTACACAAAGAAAAATATCTACTTAAGGTTTTGGGATGGTGAAAAATACAAAAGAGGTTTCATCACATCCATATTTTGCCTGTTGTCCAGCTACAAAATAATCTACACGCGTTAATGTGCTACATGCTGCTGCTCCGTAAGCACTAAAAACCAAATTACTTCCATCTGAAGAAGTTAGCGGCAGATTTTTTCCATCCAATGATATGACTACCCCTTTTGTTGAACCCTCAAGCGTCCATAATTCAATATTAAAAGAATTAATTAAAGTCCTATTTGAATTACAATTAGCGGTATATTTGGCAAAAACGGTACCATGGCGTCCATCTATATCAAAGTCTTTTTGATAATCCACTTTATAAGTTGTGCCTAACCATTTTCCAGCAAACTGACCTTGCATGGTTTTATATCCAAAACCAGCGCCAAGTGTATTATCATCTAATAGCTGTTTCAACCAGTACCCAAAACCAGCTTTAGGTTCTTTTTTAATTACGATCATTTTGAAATCCAAATAAGCCAAATTGATTCCAACTGAAGAAGTTCCATCTATTTCAAGTGGTAGTAAATTATCCCCAGGCACTAATGGAATAGTAAGATAACCTCCATTTGAATTCACAGGAGCATCCCCATTGGTCTTAAGCAATTTCATAGCAGTAAGGTCTCCGGGATAAACTGCACCACATTGAAAACACCTTGCCGCAATAATAATTGTATCGGATTCTGTACTCAGTGTATCAGGTAGATCTACCCACTCTTTCCCATCGTAATAAATTAATTGCGAAGGTGGAAAAAAATAAGGAGGTTGAGACCCTATCGTCCCTGATAACATTTCAGCATAATGTGCTGCAACTCCTTCAGAGGTAATAAGGGCGGATTTTGCAAAATATTTTATATTTTCAAAAAATGTTGTAGGAGTATTTGCATTTTGTTTGGATTCATAAGGCAAAAATTTGCCATTAGACAATGTAATCGAGTGTGCGTATTGACTCGGGAAATTTGGATCCGCAACGGATAACACATTAAGATTTGTTCGATACACAATCATAGCATGTGCCAATCCTGTATTACTTAGAATATAAACATATTGAGGCTTTTTTGTCAACCTTATAGAATAGGCAAATCCCAAATAATGCAAACTGTCATAAGAAATAAGATTTTTGGGACCCTGATTGTTAAATTTAACATCAAAAACATTGACCGGACCTAATCCTTGATTCCATAAATTAGATCCATCAACATGTACTGCTGAAACAAATCTATAACCTTTCACATTGTCTTGCCAGATTGGACTTGTCACGGTACTGAATCGGCCGAACAAGGGCGCTTCATTCAGATTCAATTTGTTAATACTGTAATACCACATTGCAGCCAGGGACTGACCTGAGCAGTGACCTTTTGGAGCAATGTATGATCCTTCATTTGGAAACTCCCAATCGTCTATGCCCGGTCGAAAACCAGATTCCTGCAATTCAAATAATTTGTCTTTTTGCATAGAACTAATCAAAATATCTGTCCAAATTTTAGTCCGGGTAGCTAAACTTCCAGCACCCTCATTTAAATGTTTACCAGAAAAATGACGTGTAGCCAATACCACAAAGCCATCTGTGATCGCAAGAACAGGAATTCCCTCCAATTCACCTGTTTCCTCGTCATAAAAGAAGCCCATCGCAAAATGATCCTTGGGTACTGCGCATGGGATCGTGATGGTGATTATTGAATCTGCATAACCACCTCCATTGTTAATCCTAATCATTGGCGTAATTGGGTTAAAGTCAAGACCAAAGGTGTGACTTTTAATTTCCGCTGTAGAGATTACGAAATCCTTAGCTGACTTATAAGATCCTTGAGGTATCTCTATTGCCAGACCATTCACGTCTCCCCCTTGAACCGTCAACACTTTGCCCTGAATTCCAACATTCTCGATTAAAACTTCAGTAAAAGAGCCGGTTTCAATTTTACCGCTTCCTGGCTTAGGTGTGTTTTCGTCTTTACTACAACTTGCCAGTAATAATATGACCAAGATCCATAGGTATCTAAAACGCATAATCATACTTAAATTTAACTTACGGAAGGCCTTATAAAAATTTGTTTTCATTTTATTAAATTTTAAACTTTTTCAATCATGAACCCCCTAAACATAAAAACACTTCTATTCAGATTAGTATTTTTCAAATTGAATATATCCCAACACCCATTCATTAGTACCGCTGGTGGTCTTGTATGCTCCAATATTATCATCATACCAAGTTGAAACATAATCCATATAACCTTTGATGGTGATCGAGCCTATACAACTGGAATTACCATATGTTCCAATTCCGTTAGCCTGACTAGCAGGTGGATTAAAATTATTTGTTGACCAACTCAATTTTGGAGTTCCGGAATAGGTAATAATTTCCTTAGGATCCACTGTGCTGGTAATTTGTAATGGAGTTATAGAAAACGAACTCGTGAAATTGACTAAAAATGAATCAATGCTTGCAAATTTCACATTTACAACTTTACTGTTTTCATTGCCAACAATCTGTTCTACTTTATTTCCGTTTTTTCCTTCAACAGTTCCTGACAGATTAAAATTTATATCATAGAACCAATCTCTGTTAGATTTTCTTTGAAGCCAATTGAAATTAAAACTCTGAGCAGAACTGACGACAATTTTTGCAATCGAAGTAGCGGATCCCAATAGCTTTCCTGTGGTGTTGTCATACAACTTTACATTTACAGGGTAGTTGCCAACTTTAGCAAATTTGTGCTTCACGGTGTTATTGTTCAGATTGATCACTTCCGCAGTGCCATCGCCAAAAGTCCATACATATTTTGCGTTATCTGGGGGCTTACTGGTTGATTCCGCTGACAACTCAATTTCTTTATCAGGCTCACTAATAAGTGGATTTGGACTGATGGTAAGCCCTACGAAATCGCGATTAATGACAATTAACTTAAAATCCAGATATTTACTTCCCGCATTTAGGGAATGATACCCATAGATTGAAATAGGTAAAACATTCCTTCCTAAACCAAGTGCAATTTTTAAATAACCATTTATGCTTTTGACCCTTTCCTTTCCATTATTTTTTAAAAAATATATATCAGTTAGGGTTCCCGGATTAAAACTAAAATTACAAGTAGGACATTGGCTGGCAATAATAACGGTATCTGAATCAGTGTTGATGCTGTCGGAGATTTCTACCCAATCTTTACCGTTGTAATAGACTAATTGTGCATAAGGGAAATTTTCATCCGGATTTCCTCCATTTCCTATATCTCCTTTGAGCATTTTATCATATTGTTCGGCAATTCCTTCTGCTGAAATTATTGCAGATTTTGCGACATATAAAATTTTGGGATAAAACCTAGATGCAGCATCTGCATTTGGTTTTGATTCATATGGCAGAAAGGCACCATTTGATAATGAAATGGAATGTGAATATTTGCCCGGAAAATTTGGATCCGCTACAGAAAGCACATTGAGACCTGTTCGGTAAATAATCATGGCATGCGCACCTGTATCTCTTGCTATGTAAACAAATTGAGGTTTTTTCGTTAGTCTTATTGAATAGGCGAAGCCCATAAAATGCAAACTATCCCTGGTAATTTTACCTTTACTTGTTGCTTGAAACACGTTAAACCAAGGACCCGCATTGCTCCAATTTTTGGTCATTTGAATTACGGACGCAAATCGATAACCGTTTCTGTTGTCCTCCCATATTGGATTTGGCAATGTGCTAAATCGATCATAGAGAGGGTCTTCCTCTAGACCAGATTTGCGTATACTGTAATACCACATTGCTGTTAATGACTGTCCTGCACAATGCCCCCCCGGAGCAATGTATGAACCATAATTCGTAAATTCCCAATCATCTACCCCTGGCCGAAAGCCAGATTCCTGTGTTTCATTAAACAACTTGTTCATCTCCATCGAAGAAATCAATAAATCCGCCCATACTTTTGCTCTCACTGTCAGGTTGCCCGCCCCTTCATTTAAATGCTTACCTGAAAAATGTCTGGTTGCCAATACGACACTACTGTCATTAATTGCAAGAACCGGAATACCCTCCAACTCTCCAGTTTCTTCATCGTAATAAAACCCCATGGCAAAGTGTCCCGGAGGTACCACGCAAGGGATTGTCACGGTTAATATTGAATCTGCATAGCCGCCACCATTGTTGATGCGGATCATTGGCGTAATTGGATTAAAATCCGGGCCAAATGTATGGCTGTTGATTTTAGCGGTAGATATTACAAAATCCTTACCTGACTTATAAGATCCCTGGGGTATCTCTATTGTCAGACCATTCACATCTCCCCCTTGAACCGTCAAGACTTTACCCTGAACTCCAACATTCTCATTTAAAACCTCAGTAAAAGAGCCGGTCTCAATTTTACCACCACCGGGTGCGGAATCGTCTTTACTGCATGAAAAGGCTAAAATAAAAAGCAGAAAATAAAAATAAAAGACTCTGAACCTCTCACGACCTTTACCCACCATCATTTTAAATAAATTCTTCATGATTTAAATTTTTATAATTAACCATTGTTCCAAAATAACCACCTATTTGCGACGATCTAATTATACTCTATAAATCAGTTCAGAGCCATGATAATTATCATTCTATTGGGTGATAAAAAATTGTTTTCCATAAATAATGCTAATAATTCAAGGTCAAGGATTTACCATATGTCAGATGGATGAAGGATAAATATTCCATGGCATAATTATAAAATAAACCATAAGCCCTCTAGTATTACAAAAGGGTAGAGTCATGATATCAAGTGATCAAAATATGATTGAATGAATTACTCTCAGCGACGAAATTGAAGCAGCTAATATCTTACATTCGCTCCATAAAATCTCGCAAGGAAAAATAATCTAATGCATTGAGCTAACTCGACAAAAGTTTCAGTAAACAAAAACTTTAAACAACACGTCATGGAATAATGATGTCAGGAGAAAATGGCCTTTAAAAAATACCAATTGGACAAATAATATAGTCAGATTCTCACTTCTTGCATTTGGACTAATTATTTGGATCTATCGGCATAAACTAAAGTATTTTTCTACAATGGTAAGGGCCAGTTTACAAATACAATAAGTACAACAGCATTTCAAAGACAGTCCACAAGTACCAACTGGATTCATCAGAGGTAGTGTTTTTAAGTCAAATGGGGATAGGGGTTCAAAAAAAAATGCGGAAGAGGAGGGATTCGAACCCCCGGACCTTTAACAGTCAACGGTTTTCAAGACCGCCGCGATCGACCACTCTGCCACTCTTCCGTATAGGCCTGCAAAGATAGAAAGTGAGCTTGATTATGCAAGAAATTTCTTCAAAAGCCTGAAACTTAATTAAACCTTACTACGTCAAAATAACTTCTGTAGGCCCCAAAAAGGCCATGCCCTCCGGTAAAATTGGTATAGCTGCTCACTGTTTGAAGGCTGGGGAGACCACTTCCGGTATTTTGTAATTGCAAGGCTAATGCTTTATGAAAATTGTAATATTCCTTACTGACAGCCCGTAATTCCAATTGCAGTTCCTTGAAAATTTCTTTTTCAGGGTCTACTGGCAGTTTTGTTTTTACTTGAAGAGCGAGGTTAATTTCATCCTTAGGATAATTCTCTCCGGCAAGAAGGAGACCCGGTTCATGGGTCAACAAAACTACATTTTTTAAGGTCTCCAGTTCCTCAGCCACTAAATCGACCTGAGAAATGGGGTTTACATTATCCTGGATGTATTTTCCTGCACCATCGTATTTAAAGTTTACTTTTCTAATGATTAGGTGGTAGAAATTTTCAGAAGTAGAGTCCAAGTTCCATTTCAGAGTCAATTTGAGACTCTGAACCAGATTGGGTGTTAAGAATTTATCGGTACATTCAATATGTGCAAAACCAGGAACGGAATTTGGAATTTTGGTAGCGGCAGAAAGGAGAGTGCCGTCAGCAATTTTAATTTTCAATTGGTATTTGGCGTTGCTTATCGGAAAATCTTTCAGCTGATAGATGGGATTGGCTTTTCCTGGTACTTGTATAGGCTCCAATTTAAACTCCTGAGACTCTAGGTTAAGAAAAACATCCACATCAGATTGTATTGTGGCATCAATCCCTCCTACCGGGTCTGATAATTGATTTAATTCCAAATTCAAAGGAGCGTTGGGCTTTAAATAACCAAATGCAACATAACTGTTGATCGAATCATCTGTATCCAATATATATGCTGATCGACAACCTACCACCAGCATAAAAAACAGCAATGCCTTAAAATTTATATATTGAATCATGGAAAACAAAGATAATTTTTATTTACACTGTTAAAGCTAAATCGGTTGTTTTTGGTATAGAAATACTATGGATCTTCATTTTGCTAAATCCATAAAATATACTCTATAAGAAATAAGTTAATTACCGTTTTGTCCATCGAATTTTATAGCTAAAGGATGGCAAAATAGGCATCAGGCTTACTTGCTGAAATTGATCCAAGGAAGGGTTGTCGGGGCGTGGGCTTAATTCAATATAAACCGGATTTCTACGATTGAGAATATTATAAATTCCAAAACTTAACTCCTGATTACCCCACGATTGCTTGATATTATAATTCAAAGAAACATCTAACCGATAAATATCGGGAAGGCTGCTTTTATTGATTTTATCATTTACCAAAATAATTTTATTAGGGATTCCGCTTTCCAGGGAAAGATATTCATACTTGCCGAGGGGCAGAGTTACAGGGCTTCCGCTACTGTAATCCATCAAAGCATTCAGATGGAGTTTTTCGTTTATTTTGAAATTAAGCTGAAGTCTTATTTGGTGAGGTCGATCGTAGAGAAATCTGAATGATTGACCTCTATTGATTTCATCAAATTTACGGGAAGTCTTTGAATACGTATAATTCAAAGTATATTCAAGATTGTTAATGGTGGAGTGAAATCCACTTTCTATTCCATAGGAAGTACCCATTCCTGAAGTTACCTGGGATTCCCAATTTTCGGTAACGCCAAGTCTGAAATCAGCACCTTCTTTAAGATGCAGCAAACTATCCATTGTTTTAAAATAGGTTTGTATGTTCCACGAAGCATTATGCCATGTGCCAAGATAACCCAGATTCCACTGCTTCATACTTTCAGGGCCCAAATTCTTAGTGGATGGAACCCATAAATCGGTTGGCAATCCAACTGCATTTGCACTTAATAAATGGAGGGATTGCAATTGTTGGTCATAAGAGCAAAAAAATTGGTATTGTTGATGAGGTTTGAACTCCAATCTTCCCCTTGGCAGGATAAATCCCTTCTCTACCTGATCATAGAATAAGGCACCCATTCTAACACCAAAAACCAATGAAAAATGAGAACCTAATTTTAAGTAATCTTCAACGTAGGCATTCAATTCCACATTAGATCTTTTATTCAATCCTGAAATACTATCTATTGGTTTTGGCTGAAAGTAAATAACGTCTTCCAGGGGATAATTGCCCAGGTTGTAGGAAAAAATATTAGGTTTAAATTGTTGATGTGCAATTCTGGCACCTACTTTCAGCCGATTGTTTGAATTAAAACTGTAATCTGTTGTGAATTGTGCGCCATACTCAATGATATTAGAATAATAAGATCTGCCGACCAGACTTGAATCATTTTTTTGGGAATTGATTATTGACCTAAAAGATTCATATTGTTCAGAAGTACTTTTAAATATACTTTGATATAAACTCAGATTGGAAAAAAGGTTTTTGTTCCATTGAAAATTATATCGACCGGATAATAAAAAATTTTGCCAATGCAATTCATAGAATTTTTTAAAAGAAGTTGAGTTTTGAGCAATAAGATTGAACGCCAGATCCTCGTCGTGGAAAAAATCTTTTCCACTGTAATAACTCAAATAAAATCTTTGTCTGTCGTTTATTCGCAGATGTAGTTTTGTGGTAATGTCATAAAAATAATAAGTGGAACTACCCAGTTTTTGGTTTTTATCTTTAAAGTACTTTGTAGCTTCCTTGATAAAAGGATCCAGCAAAGTCCTTCGACCTGCTGCCAAAACAGAAAGACGATCCTTTACCAATGGTCCTTCCACCATTAGTTTTGCACACAAAAGACCCATTGAACCTGAGGCCTCCCAATTTTTCAAATTTCCTTCTTTAGTATGTACATCTACCACTCCGGATAATCGCCCAGAATAATTGCTGGGAATAGCATTGGTATAATAATTCACATTTCTAATGGCATCCGTATTAAAAATACTTAATAATCCAATGGCATGACTCGGGTAATAAATTGGAATATCGTCCAACAAATACAAATTTTGATCGTAGCTGCCACCACGAATAGAAAGTCCACCAAATCCATCGGCACCGCTTAGGGTACCTGGTCGTACCAAAAGAGTACGGATAAGATCACTTTCTCCAAAGGCAGGCGGACATTTTTGGATGTCAGAAGCATTGATTCGATTTAAATCCTGATCGGATGTAATATTTTGTTTGGAATCCGTTACAACCACTTCCGGCAAAGCATGGTAAACATTCAAGGAAAGATTTAGAATATTTTTGCGTTTCGTTAGAGAAAGAAAACGGACAGATAATTTTTTGGATAAAAATGAAAAATGCAATTCAGCAAAATCATGATGACTTAACAAAGTATAGTATCCATACTCGTTTGTAGAAGTAAATGCACCTGAAATACGATCGTAAACCAAAACTCCGATGGCAAGCTCGCCACTTGTGCTGTCGGCCACTCTACCACTGATCCATTTTTCCTGTTCCGTTTCAGCTTGAGGTACAACAACCAATTGATCGGGTGAAATAATTTTGTAGCTGAGTTTTTTTTCGGACAATAACTTTTCAAGTATTGCTTTAAAAGAATTTTGCTCTGCTATTTTGGGGCATTCAAATGATTTGATCAGGTCATTGTTGAAGGAAATATTAATACCAGACTGCTTAGCAAGCTGAATGAGGCTGAGATCGAGACTTTGAGCTGGGATTTCAAAATATTTAACTATAGATAAAGAGGACTGGGCAAAACCAGCATTAGTGCAGATTAGCACCAAGAGTAATACTTTGCTTATTGAATTCAAGTAGTCCGGATATGGACCCAAAGATAATTTCTATTTACATTCTCCGCTGAGAGAATATGATCTCCCATCAGCTGAGGCTTTGTATTCCAATTGCACGGAGGTGGTAATCACATCCAGAGCTACGGAGAGACTACTTACAGATCCTAAATCCAAGGGAGAGGTATACCTCAATAAGCCCAGGCATGGGGAACTTAAAGTAATTTCAGCATGGTAATAACGAGCCAGATCAACTACCACCTGTGAAAGCGGAACATCAATAAATTCAAGTTTCCTGCTGTGCCAGGAAATGTCATTGGTCCCGGAAGGACGGGCTACGGATATTTCGTGATTTGATTTATTATACACCATTTTATCCCCGGCATTTAAGGTTTTGGCTATGGTGCCTTCCTGATTAGTGAATTGAACCGTTCCAGAGATTACAAAAACCTCCATGGTTTTTTCTGCGGTCAAATCACGAATATTAAAACTTGTTCCTATTACTTTTATTTCTCCCTCCCCCGTTTCTATAATAAAGGGTTTTTGAGCATCCTTCGCAACGTCAAAAAAGGCTTCTCCGGTTAATTTAACTCTTCTGACTTTTGTTTTGAATGATTCAGGATAGCTTAATTCTGCTCCTAAGTTCAAATTCACCACTGATCCGTCCTTTAAATTTAAAGGTTCAGTAGAGTTGGTATATTTCAAAAACTGGCTCTGATTATTACCTACCAGACTGATCAGGTAATAAGCTAGAAAAACAACAATAAACAAACCTGCTGCAATAGACCATTTGCTTACAGACAGTTTTAAACCTTGTGTCCCCCTCTCCATTGCAGGTCGCATCTGGGACTTTACTTCAGGTATATTCTTAAATCTTTTTAACGCATCCTCAACATTTACCTCCATGGTAGATTTTGAATCCAAAGAATCAGACCATAGCTTGCTGTATACCTCATATTCTGCCCAATTATCGGCTGAAGCTTCAAACCAGTTGTTCAATTCAAACTCTTCCTCCGGACTTAATTGTCCGGTGAGTTTTTTATGAAAAATTAATCTGCGGTCCATAATTACACTAATATGACAAGATTATTGGGAAAAACCCCTATGATACCTTTAAATATTTTGCATTTTCTTTAAGTATTCTAAGAGCTTTAGAAATATGATTCTCTACCGTCTTGATAGAAATATTAAGTTGAGCAGCAATTTCTGCATAAGTCATCTTATCATACCTGCTCAGACAAAAAACAATTCTGCATTTTTCTGGCAAAGAAGCGATGCTGTCTCTCAAATTTGCAAAAAACAGCTCTTTTTGCTCATAATCTTCATCGCTCTGAGTTTCCAGGTGATGATCATCACGATCCAAATCTATTTCTGAAAAACTTAATTTCTTGGCTTTCAGACAATTAATTGCTCTGTTGGTGCCGGCTCGCATAATGTAGGCTCTAAAAGACTGAACGATGTCGATGGATTGTCTTTTATTCCAAATTTCTAGAAAAATTTCCTGAGCCAAATCTTCTGAAGCATGAATATCGGCAAGTAATTGGTTGATTTTGAGGACCAAATCTTTGTAATAATACTTAAAGAGGAGATCTATACCCTCTTCCCGTCCTTCCTTTAGGAGGAACAGTACATACTGCTCTTGTGCTTGATCCAAATTAAAGTCAATAGGTTTCCGAAACAAATTTGGGATTTTTGCTTGGTTTTTTAAGGCTTTTGCATAAATTAATAAATAAAAATGTATATGGCTTTCATCCTGACAAATTTAGGGAAATTCAAATGATTATTTTATTGCATATGAATTGAAAAATTCATCCGGTAAAATATTTGTTGAATGTCAATTGGCAAGAAGTATTCTTATAATATTTAAATTAAAAAAATGAAATGATTATAGGCATAGCCGGCTTTCAAATTCAATTATTGTAGAATTCTATAAGCTAAGATTATTGACCATTCAGCAGAATACGCTTTGTATGTATAAGCATGATCAATTGTGTATGATTTGTAAAATGGGTTCAAGTCAGCCTTCCCAATACCATAAATTGAAATATTGTGAAAATCGACTCCTATTATCAATCCCAGATGGTAATAAAAACTAGGACTTTTAAAATTAAGTGAAGAATTTATATACTTTCCCCTGTATTCAATTCCGAATCGAGGTCCTAAGAAAATAATTTCATTTAAATGATATTGAGCATTTATTGCCAAGCCAACTCCATGTAACAAATATTTATTTGGAGGATCTATGATTCTTAAAATTCTTCCTAACCCGGAAACACCCCTCCAGGTGGTTAGCTTGGCATGACCCCAGGTTCCATATAATTCTACACAATTTTGGAATTTCTTGTAGGTGCGTTGATAAGCTAATCCTATATTTACCCCTAGCCCAGGATTAAATTCATCTTTAAGAGTTAATGGCAAACCAGTTTCATATATTTGTTTACTATTGAAACCTAAAAAAAAATTCAAGGTCTGAGCATTTAGAGCGAGTGAATACAAATAAAATGAACATAGGCAAATAAATTTCGATAACATTTTATTTTTCATATATGTACAGCATAGATAATTAATATATAACTAATGTCTGCACAATTGAACCAATTTTAATGATGATATCCTATCATTCAAATCAGCACAAAATAGGGTCAGCCCAGCAAAAAAGTTAACTTCATCAGCATCATCAATCCAGAAATCATCCTCAATGTCAATATAAAATACTCTACAGGTACCAGTACGAAAATCCTTATTTCGAAATAAAAAAATTGAAAATTTATAACTAGGATGATAATCCGCGCCAAATGAACTTATTTTATCTTCCCAGTGGCCACCTGAGGATTTAGGTGATAAACTTAAATCTGCGAGAGACACAACATAATCATTTTCATCTTCACAAACAGGAGATGGCAACTCAGTAACATCTAAATTTGGTTGACTTGGGAAGTCCAACTCAGCACCTGTAAAAAACTTATGTTCATAAAAACTAGGAGGAGTAAAATAAGGGTCATCTGCGGGGCCTAAATTAGCTTGTCCATTAAAGACAGATTGAAAATTAATAGACTCTGGTAGCTCAAAACCAACATCTCCGTAAATTTGAATTGTTTTTGTGTTTAGCCAATTTAAAACTGTAGTATCTGAAAAATCAGGTTGACTACCAAATTCAAGTATAGTTTCCTTTCTTAAATTGTCAAAAGCAAATAATAATTGCAATTGTTGACCTTCAAGAAAATCTACTTCGGATTTGTAATAACTAAGAAATGAATCCATATTTGGAAACAATATTACACTGTCCAAATTATTTGACCTTACATAACCAATTTGATCATTATCAGTTTCAACATCATATGGTTCTTCAATTGAATTATCATGATTATCAGTCAAATTTTCTTCAAAGTTACATGTACAATTGAAAACAATGGTGAAGCAATAAATTCCAACCTTAATTAAAGGTGGAATGAAGTTAATTTTATTCTTCACTTTAAAGTTTTAACTAAAATATTTAATTTTTATCTAAAAATGCTTAAAATTCAATTAAATTAACAAATTGTTAACTTCGAAAATTCTATGATTAAAGTCGGTGTGTATTTTATTAAAATGAAAAATATTGATACAAAATTTATAATTTTGCGGTCCAATTCAGCTTTTTGCTGACATCTGGTGGTTGTAGCTCAGCTGGTTAGAGCATCGGATTGTGGTTCCGAGGGTCGCCGGTTCGAACCCGGTCATCCACCCATGGTCTGGAGATTTTATCTTCAGACCTTTTTTTTTTGCATAAATCCAATGCTTTTGAACAAATAATACCGCTCAATTCTCACTTCGTGCTTTTTGGACTATTTAAGTGTTTATACCAGAATTAACCAATGTTTTAATCTTGATTGGTTTGCATCAATTTGGTAACACCTTGAATTTTACTTCAGAATTTTCTTTAAAGTTCTGGTGTTCCCATAGGAATCCACCCCATAAAAAAGATAAACCGAAGACGGCAGATTTGATAAATTGATACTTTCTCCATCCTTTACATCTCCGGAATGCAACAACTTGCCATGGAGGTCATAGACCTTTAATCTAACGGATGTCCTACTGGTATGGCTCAATCTAAATATTCCGGATGAAGTTTGATCGAATGTCCAGCTAACCAGACCAAGGTCTTTGGTAGAAACGGGCTGAAAGACAATCTTCACCTCTTGTTTTTCTCCAAAACAGAGCTGATCTGCCGGCCGTACTGCCCAATCAAAAAAATGGTAGAAATAACTGTCCCCATAATCCGAACTGGTTATTCTGCAAAGATCTTGCATAAAAAATGGATAGATGAAGCCTTTATTGCTTCGCTCCAGTCTTGGCCCTATATTGCCATAGTACAGCTTGTTTGTATCCGGATTGGTAGTCAAGGAATAATTTACATTTGATCCCTTACATAAAAAGCCCAAATAAACCCTGTTCAACCCTGCTTCCAGATAAATTTCTTTGGTCGCAACAGTTGCTTCCATTTTATCCAACAACATGATTTCGCGTTTACCGCGGGTATCTGTATAGATGGTCACGCTGTCTAAAATAAAATCCCGGTAACAGGTAAACAACATTTTAGGATTTAAAAAGGCAGCCGGATAAGCACCCCCTTCATAAACAGGACTTTTCATGCCCCCGTACGAATGTTTAAATCTTCCGATTTGGAAAGCCTGTGCCCAATATGAACGTGATTTGTCAACCAGTGGCGTCTGGTATTGAGGTCCGGTAAACACCGGAACAGAATCCTCCAAAGTATTAAACCAGAAGGTATTTGGATTATCTGAGGTAATGGTTGCCATCCCGGGTGAAGTCAAAGTATCCCCTTTGAGTTGCAGTAATTCCACCGGATCCTGAACCAATACTTCCAGCGTATCCGAATCATAAGTCTGACAAACACCTTTTACAGATGCAAAGTATAATCCAGAATCCCGTATCAATCGGATCGAATCCTGGTTACCATCCCACCACACTTTTTGGTCAAATTCCGGAACCGACAATTCTATCACATCGCCTGCACACAAGATTTTTTGATAATTGATGTTAAGCCTTGGTTTTTCTACCGGATCAATGAGTAAAGTAAAATTTTCCGACACTGAATAACAATCGGAAGAATCTGTATGAGTATAGAAATAAACTCCGGCAGAATCGATGTTTAATTTTTGGGAATTGGCTCCTGTATTCCACAGAATGTTTTGAAGACTTGAAGAACCGAATATTTCAATAATCTGGTTATTGCATAAAATACTGTCTTTTGTCGGAAATATTTCTGGATGTTGGCGGATACATTTGCCTTCCGTGATCAAATAAAATTGATCCACATCAAGTTGGTTAAACACTTGTCTGATTCCCGAAGGCCAATAAATTACCAGGCTGTCAATGGACTTTGAATCATTTAATCCAAAATGAAGATTTAGGCTATTTTGAATCCCAAAAGATTCTCCACTTTGAACTTCACTGAATTGCTTTTTTTCACCTGCATAGATAAAAATTCTACTGCCAATTCCATTTAAATTTGATTGAATGCCATGTAAGCCCAGCTGTACATAGTGGTTCGTGCCTCCCGGATTTATCCAGGCGCGGTCAATTCTGTTATTTGGTTCATTGAGCAGATAAGCATAGGAGGCATACAGGTCGAGATAGCCATCCGAATTCAAATCTCCTACGGCAAGAGAACTCAAGGGTTTTTCTCCTAGATTGGTAGACAATTGACTAAAATGGCCCTCCCCGTCATTCAACCAAAGTTCAGTACCTGAACCGGTAAGCAGTATGTCGAGATCCGCATCATTATCCCAATCCCTGAGTGCAAATTGAATAACGACCGCTTCCGGTTTAAATCCGGATGCCAGGGTAAAATCTTCAAAGCTGTGATCGGCTCGCTGCATGAATACTTTGGAGGGTCCATAGTGATTACCTACCACCAAATCATTTAATCCATCTCCATTGATATCCCCAGTTACAGCCATCCAACTTTGCTCGTGATCATCTACACCAAGAGCAGTTCCTTTTTCAGAAAAAACGCCATTTTCGTTGAGATAAAACAAATTGATTCGTCTTGGGTCAGTGGTGTCTGTAACGCCTGCACGACATTTTGAAATATATAGATCCCCATCCCCATCCTGATCGAAATCGCTCCATAAAATCCCGTAATTACCTGCTTCATTTGCTTTATTGGGAAGAGACAAATCAATCCAGGATTTATTGTTCCAAAGTTTGCCGGATTTATTCTCAAACACACGACTTTTTTCATTGTCATTACAGATGCTAAAGTCTACCCATCCATCCTTATTGATGTCGTAAAAACTTGCACCCTGGGCAAAAAAAGCAGAAGCATCTACCCACTCTTTCTTAAATTGGATACCGTCATTGTAAAGCACGAAAATGCCCAATTGATCTGCACCTAAAACGATGTCATTGAAACCATTTCTATCCAAATCGGCTGCGGAAACGGACCACAAGGCAATGTTGGATTTTACCTGAAGGTCTTTCCAAATAAAAACAGCTTTTCCCGAATTGATTCCGAGCCATATTTTTTTTGACTGATCGACCACCAACAAATCATCCACAAAATCACCGTTAAAGTCGGCGACACAAACCGGAATGCCTGAAAAAAACTGTTGCTGAAATGGCTTTTCAGTAAACTTAAATGTCTCTTGCCCTAATGCAGGTAGAATTGACGAAAAAACAATTATTGCAAAAACTAAGATCCTTATTCCCATGGTTAGAGGATTTAGTAAAACACAAATATAAATTTTTTATATATATTCGCCGCTAATATGTCAGTCATTTCGCAGTTTTTGCAGAAAATAGTGGTTTATCTCCGCTATTATTTCAAAGCAAATACAAGATATCGATTTCACAGCCCCTATCTTTTCCATTTGATTGAATCTTGTTTTGATGCAGAGCGTAATTATTATGACTTCTCTACCCTGGGTGAGAATTATTTACACCTGGTCAACAGAAATGAATTGATCGGTGTTGATGAATTCAGCCAAAAAAGGAATCAAGGCGGTTTGCTTCTTGGAACATTTGCAAAAAAAGCACTGCATCCGCCCGAACAATTGCATGAGTTATACCGGTTGGTAAAATACCTGAAGCCTGCATCCATACTAGAACTAGGTGCCTGTCTTGGTTCCAGCAGTGTCTGTCTGGCGCTGGCCTCCAAAAGTTTACTGCAAGACAGTGTAGAAGGAAATGGCCAGTTCGTTGATATTGCAAAGGAGCTGGCTGCCAAATCAAATTGCAGTCATATTCATTTTCACCATCAGGATTTTAGAAAATTTTTATCAGACAATCGGGAGACGAAATATGATTTCATCATGCTGGACGGAGATCATACAAAGGCCGCTATGTTGGAATACGTTCCGATATTGCTCCAAATGCTGAATGAAAAAGGGGTTTTGCTTTTGGACGACATTCATTGGTCTAAAGGGATGCATGAGGCCTGGCTTGAACTTACGCTGCATAATTTAGTGCCTTGCAGTCTGGAAACCTCACGATGGGGACTGCTCTTTAAGGACAAAACACTGAGCCAGGGTCGATATAGCTATATTCAGGCAGGTTTTAAACCTTGGCAGCGCTGCATTTAAAACATTCAAGACAAATTGATGTCCAGAGTGGATAAAATTCAAATTAGCGTTTGGTGATTTCAATGTAATTGACCTCGGCAAAAAATTTAGGATAAGTACCTGTGTTAAATCCTGCAAAAAGGGAAAATTGATATAAATGTGGGCATTGCAGTTTTCAATTACCGTGGCTTTTCTGAGGATTTGCCTAACTTCGCGCCTTATCAAAGCTTTTAACGATGCCAGTTGATGTTATACTTGGATTGCAATGGGGAGATGAAGGGAAAGGAAAGATTGTAGATTTCCTAGCCGATCAATATGAGGTGGTGTGTCGATTTCAGGGTGGTCCAAATGCAGGTCATACCCTTTACATTAATGGGACCAAGTATGTTTTGCATACCATCCCTTCAGGAATTTTTAGAACCAATGTTCAAAATGTAATTGGCAATGGTGTGGTGATAGATCCCACTACCTTGGTGAAAGAGATTGACCAAATCAAACATGCGGTGCCGGATCTTCATGAAAGGCTGCTGGTCTCACACAAGGCGCATTTGATCCTTCCCAGTCACCGATGGATTGATCTTGCCTCGGAGACTTCCAAGGGAAAAGAAAAAATAGGTTCTACGTTGAGAGGCATCGGTCCCTGTTACATGGACAAGACCGGTCGTAATGGATTGAGGGTTGGAGACATTGAGCAGGCAGGTTTTGATCATAAATATCAGGTACTCAAACAAAAACACCTTCAATTCATCAGGCAGTTTCCGGAAGTGGAATTTAACATTGAAGCAGATGAAGAAGCATGGATGAACAGCCTTGACAATCTTAGAAAATTAAGAAAAGTAAATGCAGAATACTGGCTGGCAGAAATGCTTGCCAAGGGTAAGAACCTGCTGGCAGAGGGGGCCCAGGGCACCATGCTGGATGTGGACTTTGGCACTTATCCTTTTGTAACATCTTCTAATACCATTACTGCCGGCGTTTGTACCGGGCTGGGAGTGCCTCCCAATCAAATTCGTAAAGTCATTGGCATTGCCAAAGCCTATTGCACACGGGTAGGCTCAGGGCCGTTCCCTTCAGAATTATTGGATGCTACCGGTGAAAGGCTGAGGCAGGAAGGAAAAGAATTCGGCTCCACAACGGGACGGCCGCGACGTTGCGGGTGGTTGGATTTAGTGCAACTCAAATATGCCATCATGGTGAATGGAGTTACCGATTTGTGCATTACTAAAATTGATGTGCTGAATAATTTTGAAGAAATTTCTCTGGTAGATGGATACCAGGTAGGTAATGATTTGACGCAAGAGATTCCATTTGACTTGAATTCAGTGACTTCCACCCATACCAATAGTTTCAAGGGATGGGAAACTGCGTTGAAGCATGACAACAACTTTGATTCACTGCCAAAATCTCTAATCTATTATGTACAGCAAATCGAAAAGCTTTGCAATCTGGGTGTAAAATATCTATCAACAGGACCGGGAAGAGAAGAGTTGATCGTGAGGGATTAATTGGTGTTGCCATATAAATTTTCAATACCTAAATAATCCGATTGAAGTTCGTTAAAAAGAATTTTAACCCTCAAAAGTCACTTTGCATTAATTGGTAAATCCTATTAAACTTTTTAATATAAAAGGTTTTTAAAATCGATAATTCATTACCAAATTATACAAGTTCATCTCCACTTTATTAATGGTATATCTTGGGTTGTCATACGTCGTTCCATTTTTGATTTTTGATACAAAAAGTGCGTACAACTCAAAGCCCTGTAGCTTACCACTGAACACATAACGGACCTCTGCGTTCAATTGAAAATAAGAAGGCATACCGTATTTATTAAGCTTAAAATCTTTTACATCCGGCAATTCAAAATAACCAATTGCTAAACCAGTAGTAAAACGTTTTGACTTCGAAAAATAATTAATTTTAGCAACGGAGGCATGCACATCACCATAGCCTTCATTTCTTTCTCTGGGCATGAATGTATAAAATGGGTCCCTACCCCATTCTCTCGGGAAAAGATATCGGCCGTGACTGGTGATTCTTGTATAATTCAGGGAGGTCTCCAGAAAGGAATTTTTAAATACAATTCTTCCGCTGAACACCATCGATTTACTACCCTTTTGAATATAGGTTTTTAATGGATCTGTGTTTCCTCCATTTTGAATGGCGTCTTGCCTGATTAGCTGAATCCCGCCAGAAAAGGTTGATTTTTTTTCTTTAAAAATTGTAAAATCACTTTGCAGCAATGCCGAGTTCAGTATGTTATCTATCGTGTAATTCCAAATAGAAATTTTGAATCGAGCATTTCTGTTGTAGCTTATCCCTACAACACCAGTGCCATTGCTGTTTAAATTATTATAGTAGTTGCTCTGCATACCACCCGGCTGCACACCGGATGGGTACAAACCAATTGATTTGACCCCGGAATACCACTTAGTGGTTGACCGAGGAGAGAAATTATAGAGAAACCCTCCTTCGATTTTTAACAATTTGCCGGGAAATAATTCTGTCCAAATTCCTTCAACTACTGATGGTCTCATTCTTCCATCCTGCAGGTTGATCAATGGAGAATTTAAAAGAAATTTTCCAAACTGTAGATAAGATTTTCTGAAATGATATTTCAAATAAAATTCCTCCAACCGGTTGATGTCATTTTTGTTTTCCGGATTCTGAATGTCAAACAAACCCAATTCATAACGACTGAGTTGGTTGGTTGCACTGTCTTTTTTTGTTAGATCGCTTGAACCAAGATTAAAAATATAGAAACCGCTGACACCAAATTGAAATCCCTTAAACTTGGCTGTTTCGTAACGCAACCCTCCACCACCTGCATTTGCAAAATAGTCCGTCAATCCGGATTCATTATCTGTCGCCATAAAAAAATAACGGAAGTGTCCATTAAATTTTCCACGACGAAAAGCGCTCAACAGGTTGTTAGTATCCGGAGATTCCAATTCGGAGCTTTTCCAGATTCCTGGTTTCTCCTGTAAGTCCTGATGCTGTGCCTGAATATTTGAAAAACAAAAAATAACCAATAGGGACACTATGAGTGTAAACCGGATGAAATTCATAAAAAAATTGTAGATCAAATTTTAAAAACCAGCTTTGATGTAGTACCAACCTTCGGATTGTCGTTTTACAATGTGGTAAATTCCTGCAGGGACGGTAGCAATCCCCGACAACAGTTGTTCATTATTCACCTTGCGTTCTTTCATAGAAAATTCACATGCATCAAAAGCTATTCCTCTTCTGATCATTTCTTGTATTCCACTTGCAAACATACTTTTATCCTTGTGCAGGAGATCTAAACCCGGTCCATGACAGACTACTTCAATTTTTATTTTTGGATCTACTGTCAACAGATTGTTTAACTGGCGCATCAATGCCTTGTGTGCGAGTGTGTCCCCGCTGACCAATTGAAAAATCACTCTGAATGATTTCGCTTCGATGCTGATTGTTTCGGAAGGTATATTGCTTTCTTGTGCTTTTGCATTGAACGAAATTCCCGATATCAATAATATTGAAAGTAAAATTTTAAAACTTCTCATTTTATTATTTTTTAATAATTATTTAAATTCATAATCTACTCCCCACACTTGTGTAAGCAAGGTCTTTGGTGCATCCAGTGCCACTGCATTGTTGTGAGGTGTGGGTGTTACCGGCGAGCTTACTTTTAAATAATCTCTGAGCATTGTATGAAGTGTATAAGGAGTATTTTTTGGATTTTTTACGCCTTTAATCCGACACAACATATCCTCCGGATCGCCATCGCGTTCACAGGCGCAAATTTTATAAATTCTGTCAGCTTCTAAAGCCCTGTTGTTAATTAACACTTCCTGCACCCGCTTACCCTTTTCCCCAAAAGCATTAAAGCTGACTTTCATGCCATGAAATTTTATGACCCAACCTCCAAATCGTTCAGAAGCATTTTTTGCAAAGACATTGTTTAATTCCTTTTCCAACCATTCACTGATTTGTTTGCCTGTTACTTCTGCCTGTCTGACAGTACTGTCAACTGGTAACATATCGTAAATATATCCATTGGTGATGGGAATATTTCCAGTGTGGTCTGGACTTACTCTTGGTGGACAAAATCTAAATCCATTGGACAATACGACATCCATTTCCGGCATTCTCCAACGCAAAGCATCCAGTATTAAAGTATCGATTGTGTTCTCAATCACGAAATAACGATATAAAGGAATGGTACTGTAGCCTACGACCTGTGTGATGTCCTTTTTGAAAGGTTGTTCTTTTTCATCAATGATTTTTTGAACAACTTTATTTGGCTTAATTTTTTTTGTATTGATTTCCACCAATTGATAATCATCTTTAACGACTTTACCATTTTGAATGGTCAATTGCAATTTTCCAACGAAAGATCCGAAAGCCCCAGGCTCAACCACTTTAGCATATTTTCCAACGATGGGTTTTCTGACCCTTTCATGGGTATCCCCTCCTAAAATATAATCCACGCCTTCGCATATTTCCTGATTGGAAAGATTAAGCTGTTGGGAGAGTCCCAAATGTGAAAGCAGAATGACATAAGTACATTGCTCCTGATTGCGAAGCAGGTCTACATAATATGGTAAATTAAATTCCGGATGTGCATAAATAATTCCTTTGCTGTAGTTTGGAGATTGCCTAATAGGAACTAATGGATCTGTATAAGCAATAAAACCAATTTTTACTCCTGCCACATTCCAGATGTGGTAAGGTTGAAAAATAAGTTCTCCTTTTTTTCCCTCTCCCAGATCGTGAAACATATTTGTGCATATCTTCGGTGCATTCAGTGCGCCAAGAAGTTTCTGCATGGCTTTTTTATAATAAATTACTTCCCAGTTGCCCGGTATGTAAAGATCATAATTCAAAGCATTTAAAATTGGAACCAATGATTCTCCGGTGGTTTTTACAGACAATTCACTTCCCTGAAACATATCCCCGGTATCCAAAATAAAAGTATTTGGATTGTGGGATCTTTCATTTTTAAAATAACTGGCCAGATAAGCATATCCACCCGTCTTTCTAAAAACTGACTGATTGTTTTCCCAGAAAAGTTCATCATGAGGATGTAGCTGACAATGGACATCCGTGGTCTGAAGTATGTTTAATACAAATGGCTTGTCAGATGCAAGATCATCGGGAATATCTTCTTCCCCAACAGGATGAATGACATTAGAAATTGGAACAGCGCCTACCAATCCGGTAGATGCTCCAAGAATGCCCATCTGTTTAATAAAATCTCTCCTTTTCTGAGTCATGTTATTTTCTTTTTTCGTAAAATTCCTGAATCGGTTTATACGGTCCAAACTTGTGTTGCTTTTCTGAAAATCCATCGGCATAAGATCCGAAGGGATGGTCAATGGGTTTTTTAGAAATATCAGGCCAATCCTTTGGTGCACTCTTATGAGGCCTTGATTGTGTATTGATAAATGCAGCTACATCCCAAGCTTCTTCATCACTGAGCAATGGATTCTCATAGGTGGCACCTAAGGGCATGTTGCTTTTAACATACTTTGCAAAATTACTTACACGGTACAAACCTGCTCCATCGTTGTAACTGAGTTTTCCCCAAAGAGGCGGATACGTATATTCTAAATTATTTGCAGACAGAGTACCTTCCCCATTCACCTGATGACAGCTTTGACATTTGGCAACGTAGACCAATTTTCCCTTTTCAGGATCTGCTGCTCTGTCTAAAATTTTCATATCCATTAAACCGGAACCTTCTGACTTTTCTCCTTTGGCAACATTGGAACCAATGTATTCAATATATGCCTTTATGGCTTGCATTTCATGGCTGTTGGTGTCCAATGATTTTCCATTAAGGCTGCGTTCAAAACAATCATTCACACGTTTATAAATGTCTTCTACGGAACCACTTCTCGCTCTGAACTTTGGATACGTGGAAGCTACTGAACCGTAATTATTGCCAAATATTGTGGTGCCTGTATTCAAATGACAATTTTGACAATTCATTCCGTTGCTTATTTGAGCAACGCTTCCATTTGGGCCCAGAAATTTAGAAGTATGCGCAATAAGTTCTTTACCATATTCAACTTTATTTCTGAGCAATGAATCTTCAATTAAAGAAATCTCGACCGGTTTCCAATATGGCTTTTTAATTTTTGGGATAATTTTTATGCGCTCCACTGCGATACTTTTCATTCCAAAATTTTCATGCTCATTTTTTGAGTCTTCCTGATGATAAAATTTTGGAAGGACTACCAGCAAAAATACCCAGGTCACTATTAAACCCACCACAACGAGAAAGAACAAGAGAAGACCTCTCCAAATGTTATTGTGCGCCTCAGAGCTCATTACCTAATATTTAAGTTGGGATTAATGTGGTAGTTTGTCTTTTACTATACCATATAGGTAGGTACCCACTATTGCAAAAAAGAAAACAATCGCCAGTGAATAGTATCCATATCCGATGTTAACGACCATTGGCCCGGGGCAGGCACCGCTGAGTGCCCATCCCAATCCAAAAATGGTACCACCCAAAAGGTATCGCCAGACAGACTTTTCTTTAGGAGAAAAAATGATGGGATTGCCATCGAAATCCCTGATGGCATATTTTTTTATCAACCACACCCCTATAACTCCAAGTGTTACAGCAGTTCCTATAATACCATACATGTGAAATGCCTGAAACCTGAACATTTCCTGAATCCGATACCAGGACATGGCTTCAGACTTAGACATCACAACGCCAAATATCATTCCGACAATCAAAAATTTTAGCAGCTTCATACTCTTTTATATGGTTCAATAAAATTATGAAAATATCAATGGAAAAATCAGATAGGTCATCAACAACCCGCCGGCAAAAAAACCAACAACCGCAATGATGGATGGAATCTGCAAATCTGAAATCCCGCTAATGGCATGGCCGGACGTACACCCTCCTGCATAACGTGAACCAAAACCAACCATCAATCCACCGATGGCAAGAATCAGAAATCCTTTTAGTGAAAAAGCATTGTGCATACTGAACAATTCATCAGGCTGGAGCGAAGCAGGCGGTTGAAATCCAAGCTCACCAAGATCCTTAATCGTCTGCTCTGAAATTTGTACAGGTTCAGGAGAAGAAAGAAAATTTGATGTGAGAAATCCACCTAATATTGCCCCCACTAAAAAAGTCATATTCCACATTTGAGTCTTCCAGTTGAAGTCGAAAAATTTAACAAATTTTCCACCTCCTGCTGCGGCACAAATCGTTCTAAGGTTGGAAGAAAATCCAAATGATTTCCCAAAATAGAGCAAGAGAAACATGATGGACGAAATCATAAATCCTGAAATCCACCACGACCATGGCTGCTTGATTAGTTCTATCATTTTATAAATATTAATTCAGATGAAATGAAATAATTGGCTTGTACATATGGTTGATGAGTTTTTCCGTTGCACTGCTGTGGAATAGTCCACCTTTGGCATGTGTCCCGATACAGATTAAATCCATGTTGTTCATTTGATTAAAATGAACCACCCCATTCTCCACATCTTTATCCTGAATAACATGTTTCTCATAGTCCGACAATTCATTGACGGTGGCAAAAGAATCCATTGCTTCATGGATTTTGGAAATCCGATCTTTATCTGTTGTATCAGTCATTTGCAACAGATGAATTTTTGGATTAAAGGCCTTGACAAATTTTCTAAAAAGGTCGAATCGAATTTTAACTTCTTCGAGATAATTATGAACCATCAATAAGTTCTTAATTTCCAATTCAGACCGGTCACACATAAGAGAGAGTAAAGGGATCTTAGATTTCCTTGCAATCATCTGTGTCTCACTTCCCGAAATTTTCTCCTTTAACCCCCAGGCTCCTTTAGTTCCCATCACAATCAACTCGAAATTATTCTTTTCAGCAAACTCAACAATTGAATCGGTTGTTCTTCCAAAAACCAAAGCTGTGTTTACATGAGTTCCGTACACTTCAACCAATTGCGAAAGTTTGCGATCGGCAATCTCTTTTTGTGCGCGCACATAATTGACATCAATTTCTCCGCATGTCTCGATGATGCCTGTAGAACTTAATGTAACCGTATCCGGAACATTGAGCACATGCAGGAAATGAACCTCCACATCGATGTGCTCATTAAGTTTTGATACCATGATGTAGGCATAATCCGATTGAATAGAAAAATCCGTCGGAATGAGTACTTTGATTTTATCCATAATTAATTAATGCACTTTTGTAATTTGAACAACAACTTTGTAAAAATAAACAAACCTCTACACAAATGCTTCTGATTGATCCAGAATTCTGCTATCATTTAAGATTTAACTTTTAAAATAAATCCTACTTTATTACTGAATCATCAGATCCAAAACATCATTTTGCTTTGTTAGCTTTGTGTTTTTTATTTCACACACGCTGCAACATCCTGCCATGTTCCGCCATTCGTGACGTTTTTGATACCATTTTGTTCAAGGACAGATTTTGCCATTCCGGATCTGTTTCCACTGCGACAAAAAACGATGATGTGTTTTTTATCTTTGAATTTTGAGATGTTTTTTAAAATAAAATCCACCGGAATATTAACGGCACCTTTAACGCTTCCGGACTCAAATTCCTGAGGGGATCTAACGTCCACCAAAAAAGCACCCTCTTCAATTAGTTTTGTTAAATTTGAATTACCCGTGCTGGTCCCAAACAGACTACTTAAAAAGCTCATTTCTATATTTTTAAAAGATTGATTGAAAATAAAATTATTCTTAAATTTAATTGATTGTTAAGTTGGCTGAATCAATACCCATTAAGATTGCATCACTTTTGACTGGCAAACAAAATCAGTCCTTGGCACAGCAGTCTCCGCTATTGCCTTGAAGCCGCCTTCCACTTCGGTAAAATTCCTGTAACCTCTTGCCTGAAGAATGCTGGAAGCAATCATGCTTCTGTATCCACCGGCACAATGCATGAAGAAATGTTCATTTGGTTTGATGTCTTTCACCCATTCATTGATGTATGCCAATGGCTTATTGTAAGCTTCATCCACATGTTCTGCGGCATATTCACTTTCTCTTCGGATGTCAAAAACTAAGGATGTTTCCTTATTAAACTTTTTGGCAAATTCCTCGGCACTGATTCTATTTACTGTGTCTGTTTCCAAGCCTGCTGCGGACCATGCTTCGAAACCACCTTTAAGGTGCCCGATCACATTGTCAAAACCTACACGACTCAATCGGATTACCGTCTCCTCTTCTTTTCCAAGTTCTGTAACCAATAAGATAGGTTGGGCCACGTCTACCATCAATGCCCCTACCCATGGAGCGAAGTCCCCATTCAATCCAATATTAATGGATTGCGGAATAAAACCTTTCCAAAATATGGCACTGTCCCTTGTATCTAAAATGACTGCGCCGGAGGCTTCAGCAACCGTTTCAAATTCAGCCGGTAACAATGCAGTCATTCCACTGTTTATTACCTCTTCTACATTGCGGTATCCTTTTTTATTCATGGCTACATTCGAACCAAAGTAAGCAGGGGGCGGTAAAAGACCTTCAGTAACAGCTTTAATAAAAGCCTCTTTGTTTGGTTGATTCAAGGCGTAATTTACCTTCTTCTGATTGCCCAAAGTATCAACGGTCTCCTTCATCATATTTTTTCCGCAAGCACTTCCTGCTCCATGTGCAGGATACACGATCAGATCATCAGACAAAGGCATGATCTTGGAATACAAACTATCGTACAACAATCCTGCAAGTTGGTCCTGCGTCATATTGGCTGCTTTCTGAGCGAGATCCGGTCTTCCAACATCTCCAAGGAATAAAGTATCGCCTGAAAAAATAGCATGATCTTTTCCATGCTCATCTATTAACAGAAAAGTCGTACTCTCCATGGTATGTCCGGGTGTGTGCAAAACTTTTATTTTTACTTTTCCCACTTCAAAGATCTGCTCATCTTTGGCGGATATACATTCAAACTCACATGCGGCATTAGGACCATAGACGATTGGAGCAGCCGTTTTTTTACTTAAATCCACATGACCTGATACAAAGTCTGCATGAAAATGAGTTTCAAAAATGTACTTCAATTTCACATTGTCTTTTGCCAAGCGGTCCAAATAAGGCTGTATCTCTCTCAATGGATCAATTATCGCCGCCTCCCCTTCTGAGGTAATGTAATAGGCCCCTTGAGCCAAACAACCGGTATAAATCTGTTCAATATTCATAAATTCAATTTTTTAAAGTTTATGCAAATTTCTGATGATAATTTTATTTTAATGGTAACATGAGTTACAATTCTAGATTACAATGATTTCTTAGCAAGATACCAATCCACCATTTCCAAATTGGAATTCTTGCGTTCCTCCAGGGCCTCCAGTGTCTTTGGAGCGGGCACTATGACCTTATCGCCGGGCATCCAATTGAGCGGCATGGCTACTTTGTGTTCGTCTGAAGTCTGTAAGGCAAGCAACACTCTTTTAATTTCTGCCATATTCCTGCCAATGTTCAAGGGGTAATACATGATGAGGCGAATCTTACCGGTTGGATCAATAAAAAAAACTGCTCTTACCGCTGCTGTCTCACTCTCTCCCGGTTGCAACATTCCATACAACTTCGCCACTTTCATGTCGAGGTCTGCAATGATCGGAAAGTTAAAAAGCACGCCTGTTTTTTCTTTCACTGCATTGACCCAGGCAATGTGGGCATGAATACTGTCAATACTCAATCCTAAAATTTTGGTTTGATGATTTTTCCAAAAATCCCCTTCCGTTGCAAAGCCACTCATCTCCGTTGTGCATACCGGAGTAAAATCTGCGGGATGCGAAAATAGAATTACCCAACTCGATTTATTATAGTCTGAGAATTTCAATTCTCCAATAGTAGTCAAAGCATTAAAATCCGGAGCCTGATCTCCGATCCTGGGCATTACTGTATTCAAATTATTTTCCATGACAATTGTTTTTTTGATGATGGTGCAAATTTCATGCACTTTAAAATACGAATTGGTTACTTAAGTTACATTCAGTCCTCCTGATTGAAAAAACTTACGTAACACTACCACCCATTTGTTGCACAGACCTGCAAATCAAGTATGAAGTGCCATCCGTGATCCTAGCCCGCGAAGACGGTCTCCTTCAAAATAATGTACAAGCCCATTACCAAAACAAACCAACCGAAAGCAGGTTTCAATTTAGCACCATCTATTTTCTTTGACAAGGCCGTTCCAATAAATATTCCGCCAATCGCAAAGGCAGAAACAGTCAGCAATAATTTCCAATCCATGTGGGTTTCGGTGCCTTCGCCTAAAAATCCTATGAGGGATTTAGCAGCAATAATGGCCAGGGAAGTTCCTACAGCTTCTTTCATAGGAAGTTTGCTCAATATCACCAGGGCCGGAATGATGAGAAAACCTCCACCGGCACCTACCAGTCCTGTCAGAACGCCCACCACAGCACCTTCGATTAAAATCAAGGGGTAATTGAATTTCTGTGGTCCCTCAGCCTCAGCAGATTTTGGCTTGTTTTTTTTAATCATGCTGTAGGATGCTGCGATCATAAGCAGCGCAAATAGGATCAGCATAAAAATACTTTTGGTCACCACGAATCCCCCCAAACTTATAATTTCTGCAGGAATTGCCGGCACGATGAATGCCCTGGTAGCAAAAACAGCAATGATAGAGGGAATTCCAAAAATGATGGCTGTCTTGATATTTACCAGTCCTTTTTTAAGGTAATCGACTGATCCTACCGCACTGGTAAGACCCACAATAAAAAGTGAATACGCCGTTGCCATAACCGGTTCTATACCAAAGAGGTAAACCAACACCGGGACTGTAAGTATGCTTCCTCCTCCACCGATCAAACCAAGAGAGACCCCTATAATGATTGAAGACAAATAACCTATTATTTCCATTCGAATGATTTTAATTTACGCAAAGGTCTATCCATAAACCTTAAAACTAAGCAACTTTGGTTACACTTTCCAAATAATCGGGTTAAAGCAGTTTTATAGTTTAACAAAGTCTTTTAAAGCATAACTGTTTGCAAATTAACATGATTCTCGCACACATGAATACCTGGTTGTTAAACCCATACTATGCATTAGAATTTCTATTCCAAGTCAAAATACCTTCAAATACAAGCACTTCCTCGATTTTTTTCCTTCACCATAGAATCCACTATGGCTTGTCAAAACCAACCCACCATCTTTCGATGTTCATTCACTTAATGAACTGTCGTTCATTACTTTGATGGTAATCAAAGATCGTTCATTCATGGGAGCACTTGTCTTTTTTGGTCTTTTGCCTTTCATAACGAAACCCTAATACATAATATGGGTTAAATTAATTCCACCACCTTTGAAAGTGATAAAATGCAATTATTCAGTTTCCGGGTATTGTATTTCAAGAGATTGCCCGGGAAATGCTTAAAAAAAAACAAAACTGATGAATAAGCACTTTATCTTGCCGGAAACATCATCAAATGATCAATCTTAAAAACATCCAAACTGAGGTAGATGCAGGCTTCCTTTATAAATTCATTGCAGATAGGGAGGAAGACCCGAACGTGGCAAAAATATTTCACGAAATGAGTGAAATTGAAACCAGCCATGCTAAAGCATTTATGAGTAAAAGCAAGCTGGATCTTAGCTTAATGCCAAAGCCTTCAGGCAGGGCAAAATTTCTAACCTTCCTGGCAAAAATTATGGGGAATGATTTTGTGCTCGGCATTTTGCTCGATACAGAGAAAAATATATCCGGCTCTATAATTAAAGCAAGAAATCAAACCCAAACGGCCCAATCCATTTCAGACACAGCGCATGTCTCCATACTAAAAAATATTCTTGAAAATTCACCTGATGTGTCTGGTTCAAGTTTGGCCAGATTTGAAAAAAGGCACCGTTCCGTGGGCGGCAATGCACTCCGTGCCGCCGTGTTGGGTGGCAACGATGGTTTGGTTTCTAATTTTAGTTTAATTATGGGAATTGCCGGCGCCACCAGTGGAAAAGATGAAGTGCTTCTTGCCGGAATGGCCGGACTTTTGGCCGGAGCGCTTTCGATGGCATTGGGTGAATGGATTTCTGTAAAGAGTTCGCAGGAACTTTCGGAAAATCAAATTCAACTGGAACTGGATGAACTGGAAACCAATCCGGAAGGTGAAGAAAGAGAACTGGCCTTGATTTATCGTTCGAAAGGAATCCCGGAAGAACAAGCCAGGAGCATGGCGAAAGAAGTCATGAGCGATCAGGAAAAATCGCATGAGATATTAATTAAAGAAGAACTGGGAATAAATGTCGATGAACTCAAAGGCTCCGCAATGGAAGCGGCTGTCACTTCATTTATTCTTTTTGCCATTGGTGCCATTATCCCTGTCATTCCATTCTTCTTTACAGGGGGCATGGAAGCCGTGGCCATTAGTACAGGATTAAGTGCCATTGGACTTTTTCTAATTGGTGCGGTCATCACACTGTTTACCGGGAAGAGTATTTGGTTTTCCGGATTCAGGCAGGTACTTTTTGGATTGATTGCCGCTGCCATTACTTTTGGGATCGGAAGGTTGATTGGAGTAAGTATAGCAGGTTAAAAATTATTTTCATGCGTTTAATAAATACATTCTAAATATGCAATTCAAAAATTAACGAAGTGCCACAATACATTAAGCAGTCAGAAAAAGACTTCCTGTAAAATTTAGATGTCAAAAATTAAATAACATGGCTTATAATGAAAACCTGGCGCAACGAATCAGAATTGCCTTTAAGGATCTGGAAAATGTGGAAGAAAAAGAGATGATGGGCGGATTGACCTTTATGTACAATGGCAAGATGTGCGTGGGTATCATTAAAGATGAACTGATGTGTCGGATAGATCCTGATTTACAAGAAGATTTGGTAGAGAAGGAAGGATGCCGCATGATGGATTTCAACAAGCGTCCAATGAAAGGTTATATTTTGGTTTCAGAAAATGCGATGAGATCAAAAAAAGAATTTGAATATTGGATATCGCTGGCAATTGATTTTAACAGCAAAGCCAAGGCATCCAAAAAATCTAATTCCAAATTAAAGAAAAAAAATTAATTCTTCAAATGAAATCAAGAATTCTGCAAGATGTACTGCATTTAAAACAAGCGTACATTGATTCTATTCGTGATTCGAAAAATATTGAGTCAAACTTTTCGGCTAGATTAAACACACTTAAACTCAATGCTGAAAATATTCTTGAACTTCACGATGCCCTGCTTTTTATTCTTGCTCACCCCGCAAACCAAAAGATAAAATCGCGGACTGCGCAAGAATTGAAAAAAATCAGTAATTGGTGCAAGCGCAATGCCAAAAAATATGAAGATCAATTTGACAACAGTGGATTGCCATACAGCTCTATTTATTCCTATTTTTCATATGAACTGATCCAATGGCTCCTGGAAAATAAATTGACAGTTACCCTTGATAATTACCCGGAGGATGCGGATACGCTGAATGATGCAATGTGGCTTACTTTACCGGCTTATGAACGAGACATTGTAGTTCAGGAATTAAATAATGCTCAACTTTTATCATCATTAAAAATAAATCCAGCACATCAACTTAATTTTTTGCTGGGACAATTTTCAAAGCTTGACCATCAGACTGCGTTAAGGGATTTATTATTTGAGCGACAAAAGTTTGTAATCAAATGGGCACTGGATTTAAAGAATTCGAGAACTTACAACAAAATTAATTTTGAAAAAACTTACTTTCAGAAAAACTGGATAAAAAAAATAGAAACAGAAACCTGGATAAAAATTCCATTACCAGCTGAAAGAAAATTATCGGTTAGTGAAAAACAGGAGATCTTAAAAAGTTCCAGAATCAAACTTGCCTTACTCCAGAGAGAAACCGAACCGGTAAGCTATATGGATATGCGAAGTATCCGATATTTTTCACTGGAGCGGGGAACGGCCATTGCGCTGTTTACGATGAAGACAGAAAAACAATTGTATCCTGAATCCTACATTGGTTACACCCTTTACAAGAATGGATATCCTGCCGCTTATGGTGGAGCCTGGATTTTTGGAAAACATGCGTTGATTGGTGTGAACATATTTGAATGGTTCAGAGGAGGAGAATCCGCTTTCTTCTTTAATCAATTGCTGCGTGTTTATCACCAGGTTTTTGACATCAGTCATTTTGAAGTAGAACCCTACCAATATGGCAAGGACAATCCGGAAGGCATTGAGTCAGGTGCATTTTGGTTTTATTACCGGATGGGATTCAGACCGGTACAACGCCCCTTGTATAGACTGGCAGAACGAGAAGCTGATAAAATAAAAGCAGACAGAGCGTATCGAACAAAACCCCAAACATTAAAACAATTTACTCAATGCAATGTCCGCCTCAGTCTCAGAAAAGAAAAAGTAATATCCGGAAATAATTTCAAAACCAGAATCACCACCATGATTCATAAAGATTTTGGAGGAGACCGAAGAAAGGCTGAAATTGAATGCGTCAATTGGTTGCAGGCGATCATGGATGAAAATATTTTAGGTAAAATAAAACACCCTACTGTTTTAACAGAAATGGCTTTGATGTGTCGTGCCGTTCACTTTCCAGTGAAGGAAAATATTGAATTGATAAAAAACATGATCTCACATAAAACCAAAGATTTATATCAATATCAACAAAACATGATTGAATGGTTGTCGAAAATTGAAAAATGATTTTTTTGGAAAACATAAACCAAAACAATATTTTTTTTAACAAAATTCAACTTTTACTAAATTTATACACGAAATGATAGATCTTGAAAATAATTATCTTTGTAAGTAAATATGTCTTTAAAGCCCAAAACTTAATTAATAATTTTTAATCAATAAAATGGACAAGCCCACCTCATATTGCGAAGCAGTTGCGAATATGGAACCGGAAAGTCTGCACAGAGTTTATCACGATCAGGCATACGGATATCCGATTCACGAAGATGATGAGTTGTTTGGACGGTTGCTCCTGGAAATCAATCAGGCAGGTTTAAGTTGGACCACCATTTTAAACAAACAAAATAATTTCAGAAGAGCCTATCACGATTTCAACATTCGTAAAATAGCAGCATATCAGGATAAGGACATCAACCGCCTGCTTGAAGATCCCGGCATTATACGCAACAAATTAAAAATTGCTGCTGCCATACACAATGCACGGGAAATAATTGCCCTGCAAAAATCATTCGGATCTTTTAAAAATTGGTTGGATCAACATCATCCGAAAACAAAAGATGAGTGGGTAAAAATATTCAAAAAGCAATTTAAATTTACCGGTGGCGAAATCGTCAACGAGTTTTTACTCAGTACAGGTTATTTACCCGGAGCACACATTAAATCCTGTCCAACATTTCATAAAATCAAAAAGGCAGGGCCTGCCTGGATGCTTGTGAAGGGAAAAGCTTAATCCCAAAATAGATATTAGAATTCAGGGTTAATTTTTAGGACTGGCCATGATGATGTATTGATATTGCAGCTTGTTGTCATCTGAACTGATCAGTTCATAACCGGCCTCAATCAATTCTCGTTCGACATCTCCTTGTGCCAGACGATGTTCCAAATCAGGTCCCATCGGCGTCATTTTCTTTTTAAAATCTACTATCATAATGCGCCCGCCGGGTTTAAACTTATCCTTCAAATTGCGGAGATAGGTAGACCTTTGTTTGATATAGCTGTAGGTGTTTGATAAAAACACGATGTCCACTTCGCCTTTATTTAATTTTGGATCCATGGGCGTAGCAAGTCTTGCTTCAAAACGTTCCTGAATTTCAGGTTTGTAATATGTTTTTTCAGCATTCATCATGTCGATTAATTCTTTCTCGATATCAATGGCAATTACCTTTTTTGCCTGGTGAATAAATCTAAATGAAAAATACCCGCTGCCTGCTCCAATGTCTGCAATTACTTTATCCTCCAATGGACCGAGCAATCCAATTATGTCGTAAGGTTTTTGCCAGATGGTGCGATCCTGTGATTCTAATTTTTCCTGTTCTGAAGAATTTGAAGAATCGACTGAAGTTTCATTTCTGACTGCAACTGCATCCGTTTTTTCCTTTAGTTGACAGGCTGGCATCAGTAGCAAAACCAAAATGATCGTGCAACCATTTAAAATATTAAAATTATGTTGACTCGACTTCATATAACGGAGGACAAATGTATCAGAAAATCTGCAATTTTATTTCTGATTTCAGTAGATGAACAAGAATAGCTGTTGATCATCAATACCAGCGCGTATTTTGGTTTACCATTTTCCAGGATGTATCCTGCAAAACAACGCACCCCTTCCATACTTCCGCTTTTTAACCGGTACCGATCCGTCAGCGCAGAGACATTACTTAATCGAGCTGAAAGGATTCCTGCTTTGGTAACGTCCTGAAGGGAAAGATGAAAATCCCGTAGGCTACTGTCCTTATGAATGTTGTATAAAACCTTTGACATTGCCTTTGCAGTCATTTTATTTTTAGGAGAAAGACCACTTCCATCAAAAAATTTAACACCCTCGTCATCCATTCCCTGATCTGTCCAATATTTTTGCATAGATTTTAAAGCATCCGCTCTCACTGTTGTGCCGTTCAGCAGATTTCCCAACAGATGCAAGAAGCTTTCTGCGTAAAGATTTACACTTTTATCCAATGTTCTCTTTATGAGTTTTTCCAAATTCTGGGATTTGTAATTCCACAGTAATTCGATGGATTTATAAGGTTTTAGTTGATAACTTCCAGTTACCAAAAGGCCACGTTTTTTAAGTCCTGCTGCAAGCATGGCTGCAAAAGTTTCTGCAGGATTTTTGATGGCCGCTTTCAAAACAACCTGGCCATTGCCACAGCATTTTATTTTTCCAAAAACTTCATAATGATCAGCCTGAGTAGAACCCAGCACAAATAAATCCTTGGCAACAACCTCCTTTGTGGCTTGCACATTGGAACAAAATTGTTCTTCAAGTGCTTCCGGAACTACTTTGACAATTTCACAAACCTGATTGGGAGTTTTCGGTTCTTCAATACTTATCTGTGCAGTGTTTTCCAGAAAATTAAATCCAAAACAACCTGCGCCATAATAATTTCCCAAATCATACCACAGCCATTCAGGATTTTCCGGGATGTCTTTAATGTAATCATTGTTCACTTTTATTTGTCCATTCAGTTCAGTAATTCCCAAACCTCTTAACAGATAAAATACACTGTCCGCAAATTGCTCAAATGAAAGATTATTTTCCAGCCAATAAGAGCCGAAACTTGGATCTCCCATTCCCTGAATAATCAGGTCACCATGCAATACTCCATTTTCAAAATCCTTGCGCGCTAAATAAACGGGCGTTACAAAACTGAACTGTTTTCCGGCAGTTTTCATGGTCGCAGCGCAGGTGAGTATTTTCATGGAAGAGGCCGGAATGAGACTACGATTGGGGTCGTAGGAAGCGATCATTTTACCATTGCGGAGATCCGTGATGGCTATTCCCATACTGGAAGAAGAGAGCAATTCTGCTTTGACAAATTTATTGATGGTCTGTTGAATTTTGTGCCTCTGCCCCTGCAAGACATTCCGTTGACCTCCAATTAATAATATGAAAATAAAAATTAAACTTCTCATGAATGTGATCAGTCGTAAGCCAAATGAAACATTCCATCGCCCATGTTCACCACTGGTGCGTTGTTGTGTCCAAGAATGAACCCATCTCTGGAGGCATACATTCTGGTTTCCTTCTGACCGAAGGGATCATTAAGAATCGCAATCAGTTCATCTTTGCGGACAAACTCCCCTGCTTTGCGCCGGTAGGTAAGCAGTCCGCCTTCAGGACTTCTTTCCCAGATGGTTTTCCGAAAAACCTTCACGTGTTCCAATGATTTTAATTCACCGTCGAGCATTCCTTTTTTGATCAATAAATTCCTCATGACCTGGATACCCTTTGTGACGATGTAATTTTCCAAACGCAGTGCTTCGCCCCCTTCAAATACCAGGATAGGCTTTTTCAGGTCTTTTGCAATCTTTCTGAGTGACTTGGAGACCACCGCTTTTTCTACCAGTAAAGGGAATTCACATTGTCGGGCAAGGTCATAAGATTCGGGTGATTTAGGAGAAAAGCGCAATTGAGGTTCATTCCAATGATCTCTTCCGCCTGTGTGAAAATCTATTCCGAAGTCGACCAGGCTTAGTATTTTTTTAGTGATCAATCTGGCAACTCTGGAGGCCAAAGATCCCGTCATACTTCCCGGAAAACTGCGGTTCACATCTTTACCATCAGGAACATCTCTGGAAAAATTTATAAAGCCGAAAATATTTAAAAGCGGTATACAGATCACCGAGCCGCATTTGAGATTGGTAAACATGCCATCCGTAATGGAACGACGCACTATCTCCAAACCATTGATTTCATCCCCGTGCATTCCTCCCATAAACAGCGCCACAGGTCCCGGATTTTTACTCCTGAAAACGTAGGCAAAAATAGAGATTCTGTTACCTGACGGCAACCTTCCTGCATTGATCCTGATCATGCCATAACTCCCTGGTCCGAACTCCTGTCCCTGTATGATCAACTTATCCATCATCCTTATTTTTTAACCTGCCGCTCGATGTATTCCACAATTTTTCCTGCAATGTCTTTTTGTGTGGTGGTCTCAATTCCTTCCAGACCGGGTGAAGCGTTCACCTCCAGTATCAGAGGCCCTCTTCCGGATCTTAAGATGTCTACACCAGCAATGGCCAATCCAAGCCTCTTGGTTGCCTCTATGGCCATGTCATGCTCTTCCATACTGAGCTTGGCAACCGTAGCCGTGGCTCCTCTGTGAATATTGGATCTGAATTCTCCGGGTACGGCCTGTCGCACCATGGCACCCACTACTTCACCATCCACCACAAAAACCCTTAGGTCGGACCCTTTGGCATCCTGAATGAATTCCTGAATTAAAATTTCCTGCCCCACCCTATGAAATCCTTCTACAATGGAGATTCCCTGATTTTTAGAATGTGCGAGTATCACGCCAAGTCCCTGGGTGCTTGACAAGAGTTTGATTACGGCCCGTTCCTTGGATACTCTGTCATAAACAGCTCCTGCCGAAAAATCCCCGGCCGAAACTCCAGTCTTTGGAACATCGATACCCACTGCACTTAGAATCTGCATGCAATGCAGTTTATCTCTTGCTTTCAGCAATGCCTCGGCAGTTACCGTGACAAATACGCCCATTGCCTCAAACTGGCGTATAATGGCGGCACCGTAAGCTGTTGCAGAAGCCCCTATTCTTGGAATCACTGCATCAAAATGCCCCAAATCATCAAGGCCAATCATGACTTTTGGCTTGTTTTTTTCAACAATGATGTTGCACATCAGGTGATCGTACACCTGAACCTCATGGCCCCTTTTTCTAATGGCCTCCATCAGACTTTGTGTGCTGTACAGGTTGATGTTGCGGGATAATATCAGAATCTTCATGAGAACCTTGGCTTTGAGATCAAAGATAGAAGAAAGTTTGAGCCTATGCTAAGGAGCTTGGTAACTTCTAAGTTGACCATTACATTGTTCCCGTAGTTTCAAACTGAGATATCATAGGATTGTAGCATTTTAAATGCGGCCTGTTATCTCAATTTTTAATGAACTTCGACCAAGATATGTTAATGTCTTGAATTTGAAATATTTTGTATTATATTTGGAATAAATGGAGAAAAGATTCGCATAAACTGCGTTTAATTAATGTCTTGCATGTAGTTTTTGAAAATCGATGTGTACTCTATTGCGATTTATATATTGTTTTGGTTTTACAAGATGGATTTAAATTTGGAGCAGATTCATCAGTTTGAACATTTCCGCTTGTCCTAATTAATACAATCCATAAAATACAATTATGAAAAAAATAATTATATTGGTAACCATCATCCTACAAAGTGTTTTTGCACATGCTCAGGTAAAGGATTTTGAAGGGAATATATATGACACAGTAGTAATCGGGAAACAAACCTGGCTAAAACAAAATATACGATCAAAATATTACAGCGATGGTGTGCCTATTCCGCAAGAGTATTATTTGCCAACCAACGGAATAGATAGTTTGGTAAAACGTTATGGATATTTATATCACTACAAAGCCTATAGCCGGGATGAAAAAGGAAAAAAAATTCATGGCGCTTGTCCTCAGGGATATTTTATTGCTACACCTGCAGAACTTCATGATATGATGATTTATCTGAATGCCGACACCTCAGATATTTATTGGGGTCATTACAGTTATGTCAGTAAGAAACTTGCAGACACCAGTTGGCAATATGCGACCAATTCCACAGGCTTAAGTCTGCTTCCAACCGGTTTGTATTCGGATAAGTATAAAGATTTTTTCAATTTTGGTTCATTCACTTATATTCCATTGATAAATGAAATCGGTATAAAAACTGCAACGATAGGTGTTCAAATTCAGACAAACTCAGTATTGATTGAGAGGCAATTTTACAGCGATCAGTTTATTCCTTGCAGGTGTCTAAAAGGAGATGTGATCAATGAAAATATAGACTTAGGAAGAGAAACAGAAAATGACCCACTTTACCCCAATCCCGGAACAAACAATATTTATGTCCCGGAGGGAAAATACGAACCATTCATTATCTTCAATTCCGAAGGCATCAACATCCACAAGGGAATGTTAGAAAATGGTAGTTTTAATGTGGCCCATTTAAGCACGGGAAGTTATGTGATCAAAATTCAATTCAAAGGGAAGGAGGTGGTGTATAAATTTATAAAGATCTAGTGCTGTATTGTTTTAATGGTGCAATCCAAGGTATCAACAATAGTCAACTCAGATATATTTAATACATCGAATCTCAAGTTCGTTGCACCCCATCACTTTCATTGTAGATTTTGAGTTTGAAAAAATCAAGCCTGGATATACTTTTCTATAAACGCAAATAATTCCTTTATTAAATTGGTTTAAGATAGTATTGAAATAGTTTAACAATTAAATTAGATATGTTAATGTTTTGAAATTTAATCTATTTTGTACTATACTTGGAGAAAATAAAGATATGAATACCAATAAATCTTCCAACGTTATACAAAAGAATTTTAGAGTTAGTCGCTTTTATTCAATTTTTAAGTGTCAAACTGCGGTTGTTCTACTTATTCTCAATTTCGTATTTCAAGTTAATGGACAGGTGAAAGTTTTTTCTGGTGGAAACACCACTGTAGGAACCCTATCACAAATCGACACCAAATTTAAACTGCAAGTAGATGGAGGAAATGTTTCTGGATACGAGCCCTGTGGGTTGTATGTGAAATCTTTAGGACATCAGGCTGATTATTCATATGCTCAAGTAAACGATGTGAATAGAGCCAATTCCAAGGCATTTGAGGTGATGTTAAGCGGTGTTTCAAAATATTATATTAAGGGTGATGGGAGTACAGTTTATTTATCCGATTCTATATTAAAAACTGATATCCAACCCTTGGGTAATTCATTGGCAAGGGTGCTTTCTTTTAATACTTATACGTACAAATTTAAGGATGAATTGGCTACCAGTGACAGAACACGGATCGGATTTTTGGCACAACAACTGGAACGGGTTGTTCCTGAAATCGTGAGTACGGATAATCAGAATCTTAAGGGAATAGATTATGTATCGATTATTCCTTTACTTGTTAAATCCATTCAGGAGTTAAATCAGAGAATTGAAGTATTAGAAAAGCAATTGCAAACTTGTTGCCCTACAAATCTTAAAAAATAGCAGCCATGAATCGTGAAGTAAATCAAGTCGGGAGGTGGATTGTCTATGCAATTTTATTAGTGATTATAAATATCCATCAAATCAATGCACAGATACCTGTTAATGACATGACCTGGGATTCGATATTTTATGATGCTTTTAACTCATTAGATACATCCAGATGGAATCGAAATTATCCATGGGGTAAGGCAAACAATGGATTAGAATTGTGTATTGATTCCAACCTGATCTTTCAAAGTGGATGGTTGAAGATAAAAACAGATACACTCGTTCCTAACACTGATTATGGCGGCAAATCATACAAATATCAAGGTGGAATTTTGAGATCAAAGGCTTCTTATAAATACGGATATTTTGAAACTTCGTCCAAAATGCCCGTGGGGAGAGGTTTGTGGCCGGCATTTTGGCTCCTTAAAATAAATGGCTGTACATGGTATAATGAGATAGATATTAATGAACCTGGAGGTCCTCAATCAGAAACAGGATCAAAGACTACATTGAATTACTTGTGGAAATGGGCTCATGTGGATTCCTGTAGATCATCTCCCAATCAAGCAATTGAAGTAAATGTAGGCAACACTGCTCAAGAACATAAATATGGGGTTCTGTGGCAACCCGGAAAGATGACTTGGTTTCTAGACGACTCTGTAGTGTATGCTGAATCCAATATAGACAGCACTCCAAGTAATGCTATGGAAATTTACCTCAATTTTGCTATTGATCCTTGGAATCCACCAAATGGAGGAAGTGTTTTTCCAAAATATTACGAAACCAATTGGATAAAAATTCATCAACTCAAGAGAGCATGTGATGTAGACACTGCACCTTGTCCGTATAATCATGCCACCTATGACCGTAAAATAAAAAAGAGCATTTCCCTCGGAGGTGCAGGATGTAGTTCTTCATTAAGTACACAAGATCAGATAAGTCTTTGGGCAACTGATTATATCTTACTTAGTGATTCCGTTACTTTAAATCAATCCGGGAGCGGATTCATCAGTTTGAACATTTCCGCTTGTCCCAATTAATACAATCCATAAAATACAATTATGAAAAAAATAATTATATTGTTAACCATCATCCTACAAAGTTTTTTTGCATATGCTCAGGTAAAGGATTTTGAAGGGAATATATATGACACAGTAGTAATCGGGAAGCAAACCTGGCTAAAACAAAATCTACGATCAAAATATTACAGCGATGGTGTGCCTATTCCGCAAGAGTATTATTTGCCAACCAACGGAATAGATAGTTTGGTAAAACGTTATGGATATTTATATCACTACAAAGCCTATAGCCGGGATGAAAGAGGAAAAAAAATTCATGGCGCTTGTCCTCAGGGATATTTTATTGCAACACCCGCAGAACTTCACGACTTAATGATCTTTTTAGATGCAGATACCTCTGATATATATTGGGGTCAATACAATGATGTCAGTAGAAAACTTGCAGACACAAGTTGGCCATACGCAACCAATTCCACCGGCTTGAGTCTCTTGCCAACCGGTTTGTATTCAGGCAAGAATAATGGTTTTTTTAACTTTGGTTCATTCACTTATATTCCATTGATTAATGAAACCGGTATAAAAACTGCAACAATTGACGTTCAAATTTTTACAAACTCAGTATTAATTGAAAGGCAGTTTTACGACACTCAGTTTATTCCGTGCAGGTGTATAAAGGGAGATGTGATCAATGAAAATATAGACTTAGAAGGAGAAACAGAAAATGACCCACTTTACCCCAATCCCGGGACAAATAATATTTATGTGCCGGAGGGAAAATCCGAACTATTCTTTATCTTCAATTCCGAAGGCATCAACATCCACAAGGGAATGTTAGAAAATGGTAGTTTTAATGTCGGCCATTTAATCACAGGGAACTATGTTATTAAAATTCAATTCAAAGGGAAGGAGGTGGTGTATAAATTTATTAAAATCTAGTGCTGTTTTTTATTAATGGTGCGACCCAAGGTATTAACAATAGTCAACTCAGATATATTTAATTCATCGAATCTCAAGTTATGGATTGTAGCATTATGTATCCATTGTTCGTCGCAGTTACAAACTGCGATGCCGTAGGATTGCAGCATTTTTAATGCGGCCTGTTATCTCAATTTTTAATGAACTTCGACCAAGATATGTTAATGTCTTGAATTTGAAATATTTTGTATTATATTTGGAATAAATGGAGAAAAGATTCGCATAAACTGCGTTTAATTAATGTCTTGCATGTAGTTTTTGAATGTCGATGTGTACTCTATTGCGATTTATATATTGTTTTGGTTTTACAAGATGGATTTAAATTTGGAGCGGATTCATCAGTTTGAACATTTCCGCTTGTCCTAATTAATACAATCCATAAAATACAATTATGAAAAAAATAATTATATTGGTAACCATCATCCTACAAAGTGTTTTTGCATATGCTCAGGTAACAGACTTTGAAGGGAATATATATGACACAGTAGTAATCGGGAAGCAAACCTGGCTAAAACAAAATCTACGATCAAAATATTACAGCGATGGTGTACCCATTCCGCAAGAGTATTATTTGCCCACCAAAGGAATAGATAGTCTGGTAAAACGTTATGGATATTTATATCATTACAAAGCATACAGTCGTGATGAAAGAGGAAAAAAAATTCATGGCGCTTGTCCTCAGGGATATTTTATTGCAACTCCCGCAGAACTTCACGAATTGATGGTTTATTTAGATGCCGATACTACAGATATTTACTGGGGTCATTATCAATATGTGAGTAAGAAACTTGCAGACATCAGTTGGCAATATGCAACCAATTCTTCCGGCTTAAGTCTTCTTCCAACAGGTTTATATTCAGATAAGTATAAAGATTTTTTCAATTTTGGTTCATTCACTTATATTCCGCTGATAAATGAAACCGGTATAAAAACTGCAACGATAGATGTTCAAATTTCTTCAAACTCAGTATTAATTGAGAAGCAATTTTACAGCGATCAGTTTATTCCGTGCAGGTGTCTAAAAGGAGATGTGATCAATGAAAATAAAGACATCGGAAGAGAAACAGAAAATGACCCACTTTACCCCAATCCCGGGACAAACAATATTTATGTCCCGGAGGGAAAATCCGAACCATTCTTTATCTTCAATTCCGGGGGACTCAGTATCCACAAGGGAATGTTAGAAAATGGTAGTTTTAATGTCGGCCATTTAATCACAGGGAACTATGTTATTAAAATTCAATTCAAAGGGAAGGAGGTGGTATATAAATTTATAAAGATCTAGTGCTGTATTGTTTTAATGGTGCGATTTAAGGTATCAACAATAGTCAACTCAGATATATTTAATTCATCGAATCTCAAGTTCGTTGTACACCATCACTTTCATTGTAGATATTGAGTTTGAAAAAATCAAGCCTGGATATACTTTTCTATAAACGCAAATAATTCCTTTATTAAATTGGTTTAAGATAGTATTGAAATAGTTTAACAATTAAATTAGATATGTTAATGTTTTGAAATTTAATCTATTTTGTACTATACTTGGAGAAAATAAAGATATGAATACCAATAAATCTTCCAACGTTATACAAAAGAATTTTAGAGTTAGTCGCTTTTATTCAATTTTTAAGTGTCAAACTGCGGTTGTTCTACTTATTCTCAATTTCGTATTTCAAGTTAATGGACAGGTGAAAGTTTTTTCTGGTGGAAACACCACTGTAGGAACCCTATCACAAATCGACACCAAATTTAAACTGCAAGTAGATGGAGGAAATGTTTCTGGATACGAGCCCTGTGGGTTGTATGTGAAATCTTTAGGACATCAGGCTGATTATTCATATGCTCAAGTAAACGATGTGAATAGAGCCAATTCCAAGGCATTTGAGGTGATGTTAAGCGGTGTTTCAAAATATTATATTAAGGGTGATGGGAGTACAGTTTATTTATCCGATTCTATATTAAAAACTGATATCCAACCCTTGGGTAACTCATTGACAAGGGTGCTTTCTTTTAATACTTATACGTACAAATTTAAGGATGAATTGGCTACCAGTGACAGAACACGAATCGGGTTTTTGGCACAACAACTGGAACGGGTTGTGCCTGAAATTGTGAGTACGGATAATCAAAATCTAAAAGGAATAGATTATGTATCGATTATTCCTTTACTTGTTAAATCCATTCAGGAATTAAATCAGAGAATAGAAGTATTAGAAAAGCAATTACAAACTTGTTGCCCTACAAATCTTAAAAAATAGCCGCCATGAATCGTGAAGTAAATCAAGTCGGGAAGTGGATTGTCTATGCAATTTTATTAGTGATTATAAATATCCATCAAATCAAGGCGCAGATACCTGTTAATGATATGACCTGGGATTCGATATTTTATGATGCTTTTAACTCATTAGATACATCCAGATGGAATAGAGAATATTCATGGGGACGAGCAAACAATGGATTAGAGTTGTGCATTGATTCCAACCTGATATTTCAAAGTGGATGGCTGAAGATAAGAACCGATACACTTGTGCCTAACACAAATTATTCCGGCAAATCATACAGATATCAAGGAGGAATACTAAGATCAAAGGCTTCATATAAGTATGGATATTTTGAAACTTCTTCCAAAATGCCCATGGGAAGAGGTTTGTGGCCGGCGTTCTGGCTACTTAAAATAAATGGCTGTACATGGTATAATGAGATAGATATTAATGAACCTGGAGGTCCTCAATCAGAAACAGGATCAAAGACTACATTGAATTACTTGTGGAAATGGGCTCATGTGGATTCCTGTAGATCATCTCCCAATCAAGCAATTGAAGTAAATGTAGGCAACACTGCTCAAGAACATAAATATGGGGTTCTGTGGCAACCCGGAAAGATGATTTGGTTTCTGGACGACTCTGTAGTGTACGCTGAATCCAATATAGACAGCACTCCGAGTAATGCTATGGAAATTTACCTCAATTTTGCTATTGATCCTTGGAATCCACCAAATGGAGGAAGTGTTTTTCCAAAATATTACGAAACCAATTGGATAAAAGTTCATCAACTCAAGAGAGCATGTGATGTAGACACTGCACCTTGTCCGTATAATCATGCCACCTATGACCGTAAAATAAAAAAGAGCATTTCCCTCGGAGGTGCAGGATGTAGTTCTTCATTAAGTACACAAGATCAGATAAGTCTTTGGGCAACTGATTATATCTTACTTAGTGATTCCGTTACTTTAAATCAATCCGGTACCGGATTCATCAGTTTGAACATTTCCGCTTGTCCTAATTAATACAATCCATAAAATAGAATTATGAAAAAAATAATTATATTGGTAACCATCATCCTACAAAGTGTTTTTGCATATGCTCAGGTAACAGACTTTGAAGGGAATATATATGACACAGTAGTAATCGGGAAGCAAACCTGGCTAAAACAAAATCTACGATCAAAATATTACAGCGATGGTGTGCCTATTCCACAAGAGTATTATTTGCCCACCAACGGAATAGATAGTTTGGTAAAACGTTATGGATATTTATATCATTACAAAGCATACAGTCGTGATGAAAGAGGAAAAAAAATTCATGGCGCTTGTCCTCATGGATATTTTATTGCAACACCCGCAGAACTTCACGACTTAATGATCTTTTTAGATGCAGATACCTCTGATATATATTGGGGTAAATATAGTTATGTCAGTAAGAAACTTGCGGATACCAGTTGGCCATACGCGACCAATTCTTCCGGATTGAGTCTCCTGCCGACTGGTTTGTATTCAGGAATGTATAAAGATTTTTTCAATTTTGGTTCATTCACTTATATTCCATTGATAAATGAAACCGGTATAAAAACTGCAACGATAGATGTTCAAATCCAAACAAACTCAGTATTAATTGAGAAGCAATTTTACAGCGATCAGTTTATTCCGTGCAGGTGTATAAAAGGAGATGTGATCAATGAAAATATAGACTTAGGAAGAGAAACAGAAAATGACCCACTTTACCCCAATCCCGGGACAAACAATATTTATGTGCCGGAGGGAAAATCCGAACCATTCTTTATCTTCAATTCCGAAGGCATCAACATCCACAAGGGAATGTTAGAAAATGGTAGTTTTAATGTCGGCCTTTTAATCACAGGGAACTATGTTATTAAAATTCAATTCAAAGGGAAGGAGGTGGTGTATAAATTTATTAAAATCTAGTGCTGTTTTTTATTAATGGTGCGACCCAAGGTATTAACAATAGTCAACTCAGATATATTTAATTCATCGAATCTCAAGTTATGGATTGTAGCATTATGTATCCATTGTTCGTCGCAGTTACAAACTGCGATGCCGTAGGATTGCAGCATTTTTAATGCGGCCTGTTATCTCAATTTTTAATGAACTTCGACCAAGATATGTTAATGTCTTGAATTTGAAATATTTTGTATTATATTTGGAATAAATGGAGAAAAGATTCGCATAAACTGCGTTTAATTAATGTCTTGCATGTAGTTTTTGAATGTCGATGTGTACTCTATTGCGATTTATATATTGTTTTGGTTTTACAAGATGGATTTAAATTTGGAGCGGATTCATCAGTTTGAACATTTCCGCTTGTCCTAATTAATACAATCCATAAAATACAATTATGAAAAAAATAATTATATTGGTAACCATCATCCTACAAAGTGTTTTTGCATATGCTCAGGTAGCAGACTTTGAAGGGAATATATATGACACAGTAGTAATCGGGAAGCAAACCTGGCTAAAACAAAATCTACGATCAAAATATTACAGCGATGGTGTACCTATTCCACAAGAGTATTATTTGCCCACCAACGGAATGGATAGTTTGGTAAAACGTTATGGATATTTATATCATTACAAAGCATACAGTCGTGATGAAAGAGGAAAAAAAATTCATGGCGCTTGTCCTCATGGATATTTTATAGCGACCCCCACAGAACTTCACGAATTGATGATTTATTTGGATGCCGACACTACAGATATTTACTGGGGTCATTATCAAAATGTGAGTAAGAAACTAGCTGATACCAGTTGGCCATTTGCAACGAATTCTTCCGGATTGAGTCTTTTGCCAACCGGTTTGTATTCAGGCAAGAATAATGGGTTTTTTAATTTTGGTTCATTTACCTACATTCCATTGGGCAATGAAACTGGTTTAAAAACAGCTACAATACTTGTTATGATGCAATCAAACTCAGTATTAATTGAGAAGCAATTTTACAGCGATCAGTTTATTCCGTGCAGGTGTATAAAAGGAGATGTGATCAATGAAAATATAGACTTAGGAAGAGAAACAGAAAATTACCCACTTTACCCCAATCCCGGGACAAACAATATTTATGTGCCGGAGGGAAAATCCGAACCATTCTTTATCTTCAATTCCGGGGGACTCAGTATCCACAAGGGAATGTTAGAAAATGGTAGTTTTAATGTGGCCCATTTAAGCACGGGAAGTTATGTGATCAAAATTCAATTCAAAGGGAAGGAGGTAGTTTATAAATTTATAAAGATTTAGTGCTGTATTTTTATAATTGGTGTTAGACAAGATATTAACGAAAGACCATTCAAATATTTTATCATTGGATCGTAGCATTTTAAATGCGGCTTGATATTTCAATTGTAGATGAACGAAAAAGTACATTTGCTTAATCCGTCATCATAATTACTTTAAAAGTTGCAAACTTTATGGCGTATTGTTCCTCGGGTGCAAACCGCGGAAATCACATCGCATAAAATCTATAGATGAATTATTTAAAATTCAACCTAAAAAATCATTATCCAGATACCATAAATAACAATCCTTCAGTGTCTCTGCCAATGGCCTGGCATGAAAATTAATTTCCTGAACCGCTTTTGATTTTGAAATTTGAATGGGCGGATGAAGCAAGGTATCTATGGATTCCCGGGTATAAAGTGGAGCTGTTCCTGACAAAGCTGCATACCCCCTGATAAATGGTAAACCAATACGCGCCACTTGTTTTGAGAAAACCGGATAGTATTTTTTTCGGTCACTGATTTCAGCACACATCTCCGCAATTTCTTCCACACTGGCCCAGGCACCTGAAAAAATATACCTGCGAGCATTCAGCGTTTGTTCCCGATTGGAAGATAACTGAATAATTGTTGAAATTCCCTGCACCACATCCCGTACATCCACCCAATCAAATCCACCTCTTATCAATGCAGGTAGTTTGCCGGTGAATAATTTTCTTAAGAACACACCACTGAGAGAATTAAAATAATCGTGTGGACCAATGACCGCTGTAGGATGTATGACATAAGCATCCAATCCTTCCAATAACCCTCTTCTAGCCTCTTCATCTCCACGGACCTTGGAATAATCATATGCCATGCCATGAGGCGTAGCTGACGGACTGAGTTCTTTTACTACTGGACCTGATGCTGCCAAATCAAATGCATGAATGGAACTTAAATGTATCAACTTTCTCACGTCCTTCTTCAGGCAAGAGTTTACAATATTTGCCACCCCGATAGTATTGGTCTTATGAACCAACCCATGGGGATCTCCATCAATGGAGATCAACGCAGCGGTGTGCACCACAACCTCCGTATCTTTGCAAATTCTATTGCAAAAATCAGGCACCAAGATATCACCCACGATTTGTTCGACAGGAAGTCCTTCCAAAACAAATGATTTCTCAGTGGTCCTAAACGCAGCTCGTACTTGATGGCCTTGTGTGCAAAGTAGTCTGACCAGATTATTCCCTATGTGTCCTGTCGCGCCTGTAACCGTAATGTGCATGTGTTTGTATATGAAATTACAATGTTAGCAATAAAATAGGAAAGTTTGAAATCTATTGTTCGTCGCAGTTTTAAACTGCGATGCTGTAGGATGGTAGCATTTTCAATGCGGCCTGTTATCCCAATTGTTCATGAATGAAAAACCACCAATACTAATCCTTCAAAAAACGTGCATCAATAGTTAAACACTTTATAGCAAATTATTTCGAAGTTGCAAACCACGGAAATCAATATTCAATTAGAGTAAAATCATTACTACAAAAATTCCATCACAGCAAGAAAGGAATAACCGCTTTTCTGTCGGATGGGTAATTCTCAAATTCTTTTTTGTACCAGCGATGATGACTCCAGGCGCGGGGAAAAAGATTGGCAACTGTCCAAATGGCAAATGCACATGCGGGAAGATTCCAACACATCACAGCAAAACCAATCCACTCCACCATTTCTCCAAAATGATTCGGACAGGAAATGTATTCAAAGAATCCACCTCTCGGAATCTGATATCCTTGTGATGAATTGCTGCGAAGTCTGATCAGATAATTATCTGCCCATACATTCACCAATACACCGATGCAGAATAGAATAAACCCTACTATAAACCTCGGATCGGAGAACCAACTGTCCGAATAATTTTCCAGATACCCCAGATAGTAACCATTGGTACCTGCATTGATGACATTAAAAAATACCGCTGAAAAAACGATGCTGAGCGGAATTAACTTTCCACCGGTTTTCGTCCTGAATGGAAAAATAAAGGAACGGTGAATGTAATGCAAGGACCACAAAATATAAGCAAACCAGGCAAACTTTGAGGGTTCTCCTGGAGATGATAAAAAAAATATACTCAATACAACAAAAGAAACGGATTCCATCGTCAACCACCCCCAGCGATTGGACATGCCACTGCCCCATCCTGATTTGTAATGCCTTCCGTATGGAGCCGTGACCCTAAACTGAATAGGAAAGATCAATATTGCCAAACCGATCCAGGCATATAGAAAATAATTGAAATATATTTGTTGTTCCACATTTAAAATTTATGTATTCATTATACTTCAACATTCCAGAATAAACGCTTAAAGATATTGGATATCCTGTAATTTTATCCATCTTTAACCAATCGTCTTATGTAAACAAAAAATATGTTTGAATACATACAAAGAATGATGCTGATGTTTGCATTCATGCAGCCCCTTATTGCTTACACACAAGATCATTATCTTAAAGGAAAAGTGCTTGCTTTACCCGTAAAGGGCATTTCAGCCGTTGCGTTGAGTGTTGGTTTCGAAAAAAATTATCATGGCAGACATTCTGCTTCTGCTATGATGCACTTTAGTCAGTTTGGTTCAAATGACTATGATGGCTCTGTTCATGCAAACTTTAAAATTTGTCCGGAATACAGATATTATTTCAAGCACAATACTCAGCCTGCATCTAAAAAATATTTCATGGGGATTTTTACAGAGTTCACAAGATGTGTTCAAAAATATGGCGGCGAACAAGGCGGTCCTGAAATAAAACTTCATACCAGGGAGCTGTCTTTTGATCCGGGTTTGATTATTGGAAAAAATTTCAAGCTTTCCTCCAGATGGCATCTGGAGATGTATGCCGGTCCCAAGTGTCGTTTTGTTGCATCCAGAACAAAAACAATAAATGCAGGAAATTATTTATACCATGATGAACATTCAATTAAGCCTGGCATCAAAACCGGTTTCAATTTTGCCTTTCGAATTTGAACTTGTATCAATCAACTATTCCCTACAACCAAAATAAAAAATTCTACAATTTCAAAAAAAATAAATTACAAATTATGCCCAACAATACTTCTCAACACATACTTGGCTCGGCCACTAATCTAATCGGATTTTGTCTGATCATCATAACCTCTGTTCATTTAAATAATAATGGGCGTGGATATTTATTTGATGAGTTCACTTGTGTTATTACGCTGATGTTGACCTTTTCTGCCGTATTTTCATTTCTGTCCATTAAAACTCAAAATGCCGCATTGGAAAATCGCCTTGAAAATATTGCCAACAACATTTTTATTTGTTCACTGATAGGGATATTTCTAATTGCAGTCATCATCACATTTAACTTTTTTGTTACCAACTAAATCCAATCACTCCTAACAAGATGTTTGCATTTATTTAAACTTGCTCCTGCGCGGTCAAGCTGAAGACTCGGGTCTGAGCATTCCCATATTTTTGTGAAAAAGAATCATCGCTTCCCTGGATTTTTGTAATCTTGTACCCTACAAAACGAAACATGTCTCAACAAAACTCAAAAGCCGAACTGGGATGGGTCATATTTGACTGGGCCAATTCTTCTTATTCTCTGGTCATCTCAACAGCTATTTTTCCAACTTTCTTCATTGCCATGACCGATGCCAAAATTCCGTTTATGGGATTTAGTTTGAGTAATTCTGCAGTTTATTCTTTTGCCGTGGCGTTTGCCTACCTGGTCGTCAGTTTCCTTTCTCCTGTCCTTTCAGGAATAGCAGATTATGGCGGCCACCGAAAATTGTTCATGCGGATATTTACCACGTTAGGCAGTTTATGTTGCATGTTGCTGTTTTTCTTTGATGGGATGGAGCATTTGTGGATCGGATTGATCGCATTCATGGGCGCTGCTACTTGTCATGCCGGATCACTGGTATTCTATGATTCCTACTTGTCTGAATTGGTTCCTCCAAAAAGATCAGATAAACTCAGTGCCAGAGGTTATGCATTTGGTTATGTAGGAAGTGTAATACTTTTAATCACCAATATTCTGATGATTCAAAAACCGGATTGGTTTGGCTTTACGGAGGAGATGGTCAAAAATCATGTACCCGTAAGAATGGCATTCTTTACTGTAGGCGCCTGGTGGCTTGGTTTCAGTCAGTTGTCTTTTGCGTGGTTACCTAAAGATAAAACAGTGGCCAGCAAGAAATTTCTACTTTCTGAAGGACTCCATGAATTGCAGAAAGCATGGAAGCAAATTCAAACACAAGATTCCGTATTTTATTACCTGGCCGCTTTTTTTTGTTACAGTGCAGGTGTTCAGACGGTAGTTTATCTGGCCTCTCCTTTTGCACAGAAAGAACTTGGTTTTGAATCTTCAGAACTCATCATTGTCATCTTGCTTTTACAAATTGTTGCCATAGGCGGAGCTTATATATTTGCTCATGTATCCAAGCTCACCAACAATTTGGTGAGTATGAAATGGATGCTACTTATTTGGGTCGTCATTTGCATTGCCTGCTATTTTATCCACACCAAAATTCACTTTTATTTTATAGCAGGAATGGTCGGAATGGTCATTGGTGGAATTCAGGCAATCTCCAGATCCACCTACTCAAAATTACTTCCACACGATCATCGGGACATTACTTGTTTTTTTAGCTTTTACGATGTGGTCTATTACATCTCCATTGTAAGTGGGACCTTGTTGTTTGGGCTAATAGAACAAATTTTCGGAAGTATGCGCTACAGTGTACTGAGCCTGATTATGTTTTTTGTCTTAGGGTTTATTCTGATCAGTAAAGTAAAGAAGGAACATCTGGCAACAGAGTAAGGAAGTGCATTCAAAATTGATTGTTTAGTTTTTTTTTAAAACTCTATCATGATTAAATGCCACAGAAATTAAAGTCGGATGCATTATTTTAATTCATAACAACCGAGATCCGGAAATTGCAGATCCCTCACCAAGTTTTTCAAATCTGTAGGATGCATTCCCAGCGGAATTGCCTTTTTGTCAGCGAAAGAAAGGCTATCCAAACTGAAATCATCTGTTGATATATTTTTAAAGAGACTGTCCAGATCATTTTTATAATAGCAATTCATCCCATACTTGGTCTTAAAATCCGGAAAGTAATCCTTCCTGATCAGTTCGTTGACCCTTAGCAAACAATGATCAAGCGATACCTCAAAACCAATATTTTCATCTGCATCCTTTCTCATCCAGAATTCATCACCCGCTGTACCGGTTATGAGACAATTGGTGAAACCAGCTTTTAGGGGATGCTTATTGAACACGCTGCAGAACGGAGCATTGGTGCAATAGTTGTTACTCAGCTGAACTGCAGATTCAGTATTGCCAAGATTTGCAAAAGTGCTGTACACCACATCATAAATTCCTCCATTCTGAATTAAAAGTGATTGCTGACCTTGATTGTGAAACAAAGAATTGTAGAGTCTCAATTGTGCAGCGTAACAGGAAATGCCCTGATAAGAGTTGAAGGAAAATTTACACTTATCTACCAGGCACTCTGCAAGAGAATCAAGGTAAAGTCCAACCAAATTATTTCTAATTTCAGCAAAACGGATTTCGTTGCCTGTAGAATATTTGTCGATGAATAAACCCGACCACTGTCCGGGAATATTTTGATAAAAGGATTCCAACCTGACTCCTCTGAAAATGACGGGTTCTTCCAAGGTACCTTTAACTAAAATGCGTGCGTTGCTTCCTATGATGAGTCTTCCATCATTATAGAAGAATCTATTTCCTTCGGCATCTTTAGCCGCGGTTATCCCGCCAAAAAAATGAAGATTCGTGCCTGCTTCAATTTCCAATGTTCCATTATCCACTACCACGATTCCATAAAAAATATAAGGCTTGGGGTCATCGAGCCTGAGCGTCCCTCCCTGCAGGTCCAATAAACTTACCTGAGCCTTATTTGATTTGTCCGGAAAATAATTGGCGTTTTGTCCCCTGGCTTCTAGTAGTACGCGCTGACTCACCGAATTGGTCAGAAATACAATGGAATCCTGAATGATAAATGGGCTTACCTCAAGAGGATCTACCGGGTTTATGGTTACTTCACAGAAAATATAGAGACTGTCTTTAGGCCTTATCTCAATGTTTTTAAATTCAGTTCCCGGTTGTCCATCCAGATTCATCCTGAAATGAGATTGCTGACCTCCTGCGAGCTTGATGGAAGTAATTCTCAAAAACTCCTCATGGGGATTGTAAATTTTAATGAAAAGAGTTGCAGAGCCCAAAGTGGTAAAAACGGTATCAAATGAAATGGTATCAGAGGAAAAGGCCGGCAATTTGGCAGGGTCAGATGTAAACTGTTCTTGCTGACAGGAATTGTTCAGGAGAATCATCAGTAGGGCAAGTCCCGTGAGGTGTCCAAAAAAGCTATTTTTTTTCATCAGTTGACTTAGAGAAGCTAAACGAAGATATTCTTAAAAAATATACTATTTTTGCCAAAATTTATCTCATGTCAGAAAGAAAAGATTCTAAACGAAACGACTGGCTAATTTTCCTGGTTTCATTGTGTGTGATGTGTGGGTTGCTGTGGGCTGCACCGGCTTGGTTTTGGGTACCCCTGCCATTTGTACTGACTTATCTTACCAAGGCATTGAATGCCCTTTAAGCTGTTTGAAAACAGATTGGTCAGTTTGTAATGATCATAGATGTCATTACGCCTGCGCTCAATGAGGAGCAGGCCATTGCCAGCGTCATCAAAGATGTTCCTTCCAATTTAGTAAGATACTTTATAGTCTGCGACAACGGCAGTAAAGACCGCACCGTCGAAATTGCCCGCTCCCTGGGTGCTGTAGTCGTTTCGGAACCTGAAAGAGGTTATGGAGCCGCCTGCCTGAAAGGCATTGAATTCCTCAACAACCTACCCTTAGAAGAACAACCTGACATTGTCGTGTTTATAGATGCCGATTATTCAGATTATCCCGAAGAAATACCGGAATTAATCCGACCTATCCTTGAAAACAAGGCAGATCTTGTTATTGGTTCAAGGGTGTTGGGCGATGCGGAGCGAGGTTCCCTGAACTTTGTCCAGCGGTTTGGAAATGCCTTGGCTACCTTGTTGATCAGGTGCATCTATGGATACCAGTTTACAGATCTTGGACCATTTAGGGCCATAAAATTTAAAACCCTGCAAGAATTGGGGATGAAGGACCGGAATTATGGCTGGACGGTGGAGATGCAAATCCGGGTTGCAAAACTAAAAATACGCGCTACAGAAGTACCTGTAAACTACAAAAACCGAATTGGGAAATCAAAGGTATCCGGCACCGTCAAGGGAAGTATTTTAGCCGGTTACAAGATAATTTACACCATTTTTAAATTACTATAATTAACATTTATTAAATCTTGTGAATGATATGCTAATCTCCCGGTTGCAAGGAATTTGATTGGCACATTATGGGTATTTTTGTCAGTATGAACCAACTACATGTCTTTTTAATAATTCTATACACGGCTTGCTTGTTGTATATGACATTTTTCTGTCTTCTTCAATTAAGCCTTTTGAAGGCATACAGAAAGCAAAAGAAAAATAAAGTTAATGTACCCTCCCTCAGCGCGGAGGATGAACACCCGATGGTGACCATCCAACTCCCCATCTTTAATGAGTTGTATGTGGTGGATCGTTTGTTGGATAACATCACCAAGCTGGATTACCCAAAAGATAAAATGCACATTCAGGTTCTGGATGATTCCACAGATGAAACCGTGGGACATGCTCAATCTAAAGTTGCCTACTATAAAAGTCAGGGATTTGACATTGAACACCTTCACAGGACCAATCGCCAAGGTTATAAAGCAGGTGCCTTAAAAGAAGGAATGAAATCAGCGAAGGGTGAGTTTGTTGCCATTTTTGACGCTGACTTTTTACCCAATCCTGATTTCCTAAAAAGAGCACTGCCCCATTTCAGTCATGAGCGCATTGCAGTGGTGCAGAGCAGATGGGCACACCTGAATGAAGATTATTCTCTATTGACCAGATTACAGGCCTTCCAGCTCAATGTACACTTCACGGTAGAACAGGCAGGCAGATGTGAAGCAGATCACTTCCTACAGTTCAATGGCACTGCAGGTATATGGCGCAAAGCCGCCATAGAAGATGCAGGAGGCTGGCATTCCGATACACTCACTGAAGATCTTGACCTGAGCTACAGAGCGCAGATCAAAGGATGGAAAATAAAATTTGTAGAAGACATTACATGCCCCGCAGAATTACCGGTTGAAATTTATGGATATAAATCACAGCAATTTCGCTGGATGAAAGGTGGTGCAGAAAATTCAAAGAAACTTTTGCCGACTATCTTAAAAGCAGATTTACCGTTAAAGACAAAATTTTATGCTGCTATGCATTTATTGGGCAGCAGTATCTTTCTGGTTATATTTTGGGTTGCATTGATCAGTGTTCCGGTACTCTATGCGATGGATGATATGGGTATGAAGGCTACCTTCCTTGGTTTTTGCTTGCTTGGCACCATTTCAATGATGTCCATTTTTTATGAAGCCAATGTGGTTACCTGTTGGAACGACCAACCCCTGGGTAAAAGGTTGTTGAATTTTGTCATCCTATTTCCTGTTTTTATGGCGGTGTCTATGGGACTTAGTTTCCACAACAGCATAGCAGTCATTCAGGGTTTCCGAGGAAAGAAATCAAGCTTCGTGCGTACACCGAAATTCAGCATCATAAAAAGCAGCGAATCTTTTAGTAAAAATCAATACATCATTCAAAAAATTGATTGGAAGACTTGGGCGGAGGCCATCATCTTTGCCTACTTTGCCTTTGCGATAGGGCTTGGTTTGATGATTGAATATTACTCTTTTATTATGTTTCACGTGATGTTGATGGTAGGTTTTGGAATAAACTTTTTCTATTCCATGCGTCATTTGAGTACCAAGTAAAAATTCTGCAAAATGCCAAAACCTGCAGAGGAGGATAACCTGCTCAAAGTTAGGCTTGGCTATCTGTTGCTGGTTGTTTATTTTACCTCACAGATTTCATTGTTATTTATATCGAGGCAGCAGAATTTCATTTCTATTTTGTTGCCATATGTTTTTGCATTTGGAAGTTATGTGCTCCTTATCAGAAAGGAACTAAACATCAGCAGTGTTTATTTTCTTTTAAAAATAGGAATCGTCTTACGTCTTCTGGCTGTATTTGCTTTCCCCCATCTTTCAGATGATGTATACAGATATTGGTGGGACGGAACCCTCTTATCGAATGGAATAAATCCGTTTAGTTTTACTCCTGCAGAAATTCTGAACAGTACGATTAGCCCTGATCTAAGACAGTCCCTTGCCCAAGTATTCCCAAATCTTAACTCACCTGAATACCGCACAGTATATCCGGGATTCAGTCAACTGCTATTTTATCTCGGAGTTTTAATCAGTGGAAAAAATTTGTATCTGTTCAGCATTGCACTGAAGCTTTTCTTTCTAATCGGGGATATTCTTTTATTGTATGTTGTTCACAATCTTACCCGAAAATTAAACTTACCACTTAGCCTTTCAGTAATCTATTTCCTAAACCCCTTGGTCATTACGGAGCTTTCAGGCAATCTTCATTTTGAGCTCTGGCTCATTTTGTTTTTTGGTTGGTCTGTGTTGTACTTTTTAGAAAACAAATATTTGAAAAGTGGGATTTTTTTGGGTCTTTCAATCATTTCCAAAATTACCACTGCATTCTTTACGCCATTACTCTTATCTACCAAATCATTAAAGCAAACTGTTTATTTTATCCTCGCATGTATGTTATTATTTATTGGAACTCAGGTACTATTTATAAATGACCTGCAGCATCTCCAGGGTTATTTTCTTTATATACGGCAATTTGAGTTCAACTCAATGATTTATGGACCACTCGAACAATATTTTATTCATCACAATCTTTGGGTCCTAAAATCAAAAACCGGTATGATTACCGGGGGAATATTTTTAAGTATTTATACATGGATGATCGGATATCACTTTTATAAAGTATTTAAAAAAAGCTCACTGGTTCGTGAAGTCGGTAGTCAGCCATTTCATTTGATAAATTTAAATTCCTCATTTAATTTTCAACTGGCATGGTGGATATTTTTTTCGTATTTATTGTTGAGTTCTACTGTTCATCCATGGTATCTGGCAACACTTCTATTTATCGGGGTATTTAGTTATCCTTTCATATCAATAGTCTGGACAGGTTTAATTATGACCAGCTACATCCACTACGATGTCAGATATGAAGCTTACTTCAATGTGGTTAAGATATTGGAATATTCAGTTCTGCTATTGTCATTAGCCTTCACTTTATTTAATCAGCAAAAACGTATTAGTCGGTAAAATTTACAAATACAACTTGTTGGTAGTGTATTTGATAAAGAAGTGCGGATCAAGAGACCACTGGACTGTGTAATAACACTGAATTTTTAAATTGATCATTCAAGTGATCTGACACCTGAAATCTATAAAATTCAAGAGGGAAATTCTACTAATCGTTAATGCTTAAGAATCCTTTTTTGGCGGTATATATTTTTCCTATCCTGTTACCGAGGCGCATTCCTTCCTCACAGTCCATTCTAAAATGAACCCCCAAATGCATTCTTGATCTGGCATTTTCATTGGCCATTTCGAAGAAGGAGTTAAAACTCCTGGGCTTACCCAAAAATTCCTTGCGGCCTTCGTGAGAATAGTCTGTTAAATTGAAATTACTTCCAAAGTAATTGCTTAATACTTGAGCGGCAGTAGCTCCAAAAACTGAATGACCGGAAGGATAAGCTGGAAAGGAAGGTGCCGGTATCATCGATACCCAGGTTGGCTGAATATACTTTTGGATAAAAGCTTCAGGTCGTTGAACGTTGAAATGATATTTGCCTGCCCAGGTAATGGCACTCGCATCATTCATGGCCAATCCAAGTACCATATTTAATTCTAATAATTTTCTAAAACTAAGATCAGATTTTTCTGCAGCCTGGCTGGCTATTGAAAACCATCTTCCCACGGGTGTCATGGTAAGCCCGGCTTTGTCATCACTCCAGAATTCTGCGATCCATTTATCTTCCTTTGAATTATTTTCACTGATGTACACCAATTCCTGCGCTTGCCTGAAATACTCAGAAAAGACTGCAGTATCAAAAGGGATTGGTGGATTGATTTCAATATCTCCCGGTTTAATCAAAAAGGTTCTGATTTTACCCCAATGAGGCAACAAAGCCGGCATTGGTCTTTCACCCATTTGTTGCCAGCAACCAGGACAAGAAGGTGGGATGTAGTTGTTGTCATAATTAAATAAAAAGCCGTCATGGCCTACCCGATCTGTCTTAGAATATTCCCAGATTTTATGTGCCACTTCCTTTCCATAAACCAGTGATCTGTTATAGGTTTCAGGACTCAAATTATTGAAAAATCTTTTTTTATTTTTGATATTGAGTGCACTGATTCGATTCTTATACTCCTCTGAAATGGTCGGAAAAAACATTTCAGCCAAATCAGCAAAACAACTATTGATCGCAATACCCGGTTCAATTCCTGATTCCTCCACCCCATGATATAAATCTAAATTACTAAGCAACTCTGAGGTATTTACATAATTGCATTCTTCTACAGAAGACAAGTATGCCGCTAATTCTATGTACGCAAACATTCGGGCACTGACAGGTCCCCTGTAACCAGGGGTAAAACGTTCTAATTCAATTAATAATTTGTTCCAATCCCTGATCGTCTCTCTTCTTGAAACATCCAGGTGGGTTGAGTCAGAACATGAATTAAAAATCATCAACACCAACAGAATGGAAAAGTATTTTAGGATTGAAAAACTATTTATATACTGCTTCATAAAATTAGTTTGGGGAGTACAATGGAAATTGAACTTTAAATATCGTGCCTTGACCTTTTTTAGAATCAATGTCAATGGAAAATTGGTGAATTTTCATTACAGAATCAACCAGTGACAATCCAATCCCTGATCCCTTTTTATGTTTTGCTTTTGGGTCCCGGTAAAATGGCTTAAAGACCAATGGAATGTCCTCAGTTTTGATTCCAGGACCATCATCTGCCATTTCAAGTCTTCTATTTCCATTTTTTTCAAAATAGATCTTCACGTCCACATATTTATCCTGAGAATATTTACAACAATTATCCATGATATTCATAAAGGCAGATCTGAGCAATGACTTATTCCCGGTCACACAAAAATCTTCTTCTGAAATAGGATCCCCCACTATGTCTATATCTATCTTATACTCTGAGTTGGATTTTAATAAAAGGGTACGTGATTCTAAAAGCAAGTCATCAATTCTGACGGTCGAAAAATTTACGGAGCCTTGTTCAGAATGAAGCCTGGCCATTTGTAACAAATTATCTGTGATGTCGGACAAACGGAAGGCATCCTCTAACACTGATTGAACGGAGCGCTTGTATTCTTCTTCTGTTCGACTTTTTTGTTGCAGTAAGACTTCTAATTGAGAGGTAATTACGGAAATGGGATTTTTTAATTCATGGGAAACATTGGAAATAAAATTCCTTTGCATGGCAAATGCTTCTTCAATCCTGTCCAACAAACGGTTGAAGGTCGTGATCAGATGATTGATTTCATCCTTTGATCCACTGTTTACGATTCTTACATTTAAATTCGAGGGCAACATGGATTCTACTTGTGCCACCACAGTCTTTACGGGACTCAAAGCTTGCTTGGTATACCACCAGCCACCAGCTGCAGCAATAAAAAGCCCAATTAACATGGTTAGCAAAAGTATGTATTGAATACTTACCAATTCTTCCATATTCATCTTTTTCTGCGCAAGCACGTAATACTTATCACCATTGGATGCAATAAACACATAGCCAATTTTGTTTACATCCTGTTTATCCGTAAAACAAATTTCTTTATCTTCCATCAGGGTGACCATTTCTTCAGAATTCAAACTGATCGATCCTGAATTTAATGCATACACTTTTTGGAAACGACTGTTGTATATCTCTACATTGGAATTTACAACCAAAGCGAAACTGTCATTCTTATTAAGCTGTCCTGTAATAGCAGCATTCTGGTCTCTCAACACCCTTTCGGCAATGTTGGATGATCTTGTTTTTAATGAGTAAAAATGTTCCTTCATGACCAATTGACTGTACTTGGAATAAAAGAACAATAATGAAAAACCAAGTATCCCTGCAGCCAGCAGTATAAATTGTAAGGTCAACCTGGTTCTAATTTGCATGCTATTCTGATTTAAGTATATAGCCGGTTTTAAAAACAGTATGAATCAACTTTTGTTGATCGGGCCGGTCAATCTTCTTTCTTAAAAAATTGACATATACTTCCACTATGTTAGTTCCGGTATCAAAGTTCATGTTCCAAACTTTTTCAGACAGTTCATTTTTTGAAATGACCCTCTCCGGATTAAGGATGAAGTACTCAAGTAGTGCAAATTCTTTAGGAGTCAGTGGAATTCTGAGGTTTGCTGACTTTCTAAAAGCCTCCTTGGTTTTGTAACGAAGTTCCAAGTCTCCGAAAGTAAGAATTTCACTAACGGTTTGCTTTATTTCAGCAGGCCTCCTGGCCAAAGCCTTGATTCTCAGAAGCAGTTCCTTAAATTCGAAAGGTTTAGGCAGATAATCGTCTGCACCTGCTTCCAGCCCTTCAATTTTATCATCTGTATGGTTCAGCGCGGATAGAAAAATAAAAGGGGTATGTTTTCCACTGGCTCTTAACTTTTTTAAAACCTGAATTCCTGATATCCCTGGCATGAGGACATCAGATACCACTACGTGATAATCATTCTTGTCCAGTAGCGACATTCCGATTTCACCATCTCTGGCAGTCTCTACTTCGATTTGATTTTCTTCCAGCCCTTGCTTCAGAGAATTCAATAACTTCACTTCATCTTCAATGAGAAGAACTTTAAGCATTGTGGTCGAAATTAATTAATAAGGAATGGTCAAAAATACTAAAAAAACATTGAAAATTTACTTTATCCAGACTATTGCGATTTCTAACTGGCACTTTTATTAATCGCGAACTCATTGCTAATAAAGGACTTAGCTCAGTTATAGGTTTTCTTTTTTTAATATTTCTCTCTAAATTTTAATAACTTTTTAAGCTGATTTTAAGGCCTTTTAGAGCCCTGAAGGCTACATTTGCCCGGATTTAGCCTATTTTAATTATCAAATCAAATTTATGCTTTACAGAATTAACAAAATCACTGCCCTGATTTTTGTGTTCGGGATGGCCTTATTTACCAATGGTTGTAAGAAGGACAACGATACCAGCAATGGAAATTCAAACACAAATTTAGTTTCATCCCATCCATACAATGTTGTGTGGGAATGGAATGAGTTATTCCTTGCTTTGGACAAAGATGCATTAGGCTTCAGGCCAGGACCTGGACCACGTGCTCTTGGTTACCTGGGGATTGCGGCTTACGAAGTTTGTGTTCCTGGAATGCCAAATTTTAATTCCTTAAAAAATTTGCCAAGCTTTCAGGGTTCAAATATTCCTGAACTGACAAATGCAAATGAGATACACTACCCTTCTGCAGTCAATGCAGCTTATGCCTATTTGATGAGCAAGTTGTTTGAAAAAGTAAGCTATTTTCAATCTGCAAGAGGCAGTCACATTGCGAATACTGAGGCTGGGTTGAAGTTAATTGAAGATTTGCGAATCAGCCTTGAAAGTAAATACAAAGCTGAGGCAGGCAATTCTAAATACAATGCTTCCAAAGAATGGGGAGAAAGAGTAGCATCAGCCATTTGGGAATGGTCAAAAACAGATACCTATGGTCATGAAGCTTACTTGAATCCACTCAACAACGATCCACTAAAAACCCCTTACCACAATTGGAAAGAAGCAAGTTTAGATGCCAATGGCAAGAGAATTCCTGGTAAATGGGCCCCTACCAACGACAATCCGGATGGTGGCATGTTTCCATTCTGGGGACGGGTAAGAGCTTTTGCAACCAACAACTCACAAAAAATTTCCAGACCTCCTTTGCCTTACAGCGAATCTAAAACTTCACAATGGTATGCCAACAATTTGGAAGTTTATTCAGCTACAACGCCTAAAGCAAGTTATGAAGATGAGTGGATAGCTGAATTTTGGTCAGATGATTTATTTGGATTAACCTTTGCGCCTCCTCCAAGAATGGTTGCCATCATGGACCAGGTATTTGCAAATGAAAAATCTACTCTTGAAGAAGCTGTTTATGCTGCTGCAGTCATGGGCATCACCTTAAATGATTGCGCCGTAGTTTGTTGGAATTCCAAATGGCATTACAATACAGAAAGACCAGAACATTTTATTAAAGACGTGATAGATCCTACCTGGGAATCTCAGTTGGATCATCCTTATACCGGAACCAGAGGTGTTACACCGGCGTTTCCAGCGTACCCTTCCGGTCACTCTACTTTCGGTGGTGGTGGTGCTTTTGCTTTAGCTGCAATCTGGGGAGACCATTACACCCTTACCGACCGATGTCACGAAAACAGAACTGAGTTTATTGGAACTCCTAGGACGTTCTATAATTTCAGTGACCTTGGATTAGAGGATGCATTGTCCAGAATTCCATTGGGTGTTCACATCAGAATCGATTGTGTAGAAGGCGTTCGCCTTGGAAGGGAAATTGGCTCAAGAGTCGCAGCCATGCCTTGGAAAAAGTAATTTTAAGTTTTAGATTAGACTTATTAAATATAAAAAAAAGAAAGCCTCTGTTAGAGGCTTTCTTTTTTTTATATTAAAATAATTTGCTGATTATCAAGCAAGTTGAATGTTCTTCTCTTAGTACACCAAAACTGTAACCGGGACAAATAAGATTTCAAAAAATCAAACATCAAAACCAAATTTGAAAAATATCCTGGAGTTAAATTCAAATTTTAATTACTTTTTAATACGATTTACGCCCAATATTTATACACAGATGGTAATTTTGTTTAACTTTTTCATTGGACAAATTAAACAATTAATCATGACTTCCAAATTAACAAAATTTAGTACCTTCCTTTTATTGCTTGGCCTTGTGATCTTAAACAATGGCTGTAAAAATGACACAGGCTCTACAGGAAATGACACCTCTATCAAAAAGGTGAGCGATTACCCTAATGAAGTTGTTTACGAATGGAATGAATTGTTTCTTAAAATTGAGCGTTATGCTGCCGGATACCGTCCGGGACCTGCACCTACGGCGTTAGGATATATGGGTTTTGCGGTTTACGAGGCGACCGCACCAGGATTTTCAGAATACAAATCCATCCAAAATAACTTTCCGGAAATCAACATTCCAAAAATTGAAGATGGAAAGGAATTCCATTGGCCAACTGTGGTCAATGCTGTTTATGGCACCATGATGCCAAGGTTTTTCGTGGATCAGCCTCAGGAGCACAAAGGATGGATGACAAACTTAGATGCAAGATTATTGAAAAAATACCGGGATGAAGCTTCTGATGAAGTGATCGAAAGATCCAGAAAAAGAGGTCAGGAAGTTGGCGAGGCCGTTTGGAAATGGTTTACTTCTGATCCTGTAGCATACAATCATTACAAAAACCCATTCCAGGGGTATGACTGGCAGACGAATTATAAAAAAGAAGGAGATTGGAAACCTACTCCTCCGGGACCAAACCAACCAATGGGTGGTGTTTATGGACGATGCAGAACTTTCGTTCTACAAGGGAATGCAGAAAAAACTGCGAGAAAACCCCTACCATACAGTACAGATAAAAACTCCCCATACTATGGCCAGGCTTATGAGATATTAACCCGTAATAATTCATTAGAAGCAGAAGAAGACCAATGGGTGGGTGAATTCTGGAGTGATGATTTGTTGAATCAAACTTTTTCTCCTGGCCCGAGATGGATTGCCATTGGTGATCAGGTATTGAAAAATGAAAACAGCAATTTGGAAATCGCCATTGCCATGAGCGCCAAAGTGGGTATCGCACTTCATGAGTCTGCTGTAGCATGTTGGTATTCCAAATACTTTTACAATGTAGAAAGACCACAGACGTACATCAACAAATACTTGGACCCAACCTGGATTTCATCATTGATTTATGCTGAAAACAAATGGGATGGATTTACACCACCATTTCCTGCTTACCCTTCCGGTCACTCTACCATGGGTGCAGCCGGTGCAGAAGCTTTGGCCAGTATCTTTGGTTACAGCTATGGCATGACGGATTATTGTCATCAGGGCAGAGCGGAATTCAACGGTACGCCTCGTACATTTGGCAGTTTCTTTGAAATGGCTCAGGAAAATGCCTGGTCAAGGGTTCCACTTGGTGTTCACTGGAGAATGGACTGCGATGAAGGTGTTAGATTTGGTACTGAAATAGCACGCAAAATGAATTCAAGAATCCCTTGGAAAGGTTAAATTATACTTTAGATTCAAATAATATAAATCAACAAGCCACTTCTAAGGTGGCTTGTTTTTTTTTTATATAGGAAGAACATTGAATTTTGGAATAAATAATAGCTTTATCAATGGAAATAAATAAAAAATTAATCATTGCAATTAACATCATTACGATTTTAAACTTCGTGTTTCAATTTAGTTGTACACAAAAACAACCCAATGAATTAATCACTTATCATGAGAACGGGAATGTAGAAAAGAGATACACCCTCAAGGAGGGTAAAAAAGAAGGATTGTGTGAAGTTTATTATGCGTCCGGTAAATTAAAAGGAAAACTTTTCTTTGAAAACGATCAACAAACTGGAAAAACTGAATACTATTATCCCTCAGGCAAAATCAAAGAAGTGCAATACTATGAAAAAGGAAAAAGAATAAATTGGGATACCACCTACCATGAAAATGGAGCCTTCCAACTGATCAGCAAATATGAGAATGGAAAAATCCAAGGAGATCAATTTAGATTTGACACTTTAAATCAACTTACAGACCATGCTGTATTTAACCAGGACACCTTAGTAAAATTTATTCCATTGATAGAAAAAAAATAAAATTGATTCAGAAATTATATTGAATATTAAAATTTTAAATTCGATAAATCATAAATGGAAATTTCAATCAACGCAATTTGAGATCAACCTACCATTGAAATAACAACTGAGTAATAAATTCATTATGATGAAACTGTTGGAACTTGAATCAGAACAAATACTTTTGAAGTGGACGTAGGAAATATTGATGGTGTGCTGCATTTCAATACAATTATAATACACATTTAATGTTCATTTGCTAAAATTTAGAATTCCAATGTAATTCCTCTACTCCACCACCACCCGCTCCATACTACTCCTACCTTCCATATCGCGATACCTAACAAAATAAACTTCGGTAGGCCAGTCGTGACCATCGATGGTAGTGGATGTAGATCCTTTACCTATCAGTAATGACTTAACAGCCGTGCCAGTAGCCGTCAGGATCTCTAGCCATCTTTGAGTATTGACGACGTGCCACTTCCAGCTTGAAGCCAAGAGTGAAAAATATCTTTCTTTATTGCAAGCCTAAAAAGATAGCATTTTGGTTGCATGATCGTCAATACTTTGTTATCATCAGTTTATTTTACTTTTTTATTAAAGAAGCGATATCCAACTCCAATTGATGTGTATATTCCTGTACCTCTAGCTTCAAAAATTGCGGTGGGCTGTTCTATGCCTTTGTATGTATATTTGAAAAACATTTTTTGAAAGGATTTAAAGCCATACAAGCCATTTATTGATAGAGTTACTTCTAAATTATGAAATAACGTAAAACCTGTTTTGATTCCAAGAAGTGGTACAATTTGAGTAACATTCATTGTTATTGCAGTAATTGGTTCAAGTTCTACATAGTCTGGCCCATTTTGTCGTTCAAACGCTCCATATTCTGATCCATTTTCTTTTGAAGTTTGGAGTCCAATTCCTAAAGTAGGTTTTAAATAGAAATATTTATAAGGATTTATTAAATTATAACACAATAAAATGTCAAATCTTGAAATATTAACTCCTGAATATCCGACACCTAAAGTTGGAAAACCATCAGGTGCAATAACTGAACCTTTATTAAATTTAATCCATGTATGACCTTCATATTGGGAAAATTGAGCCATAATTGATATTTTTTTAATTTTTAAATACTGTTCATACGAAAAAACAAAATGATAATCAGTATTTTGGAAATCCTCTTTGCTATTGATCATTCGAACAGATTGATTTGTAAGGGTGTAAATGGGTCCAAATCCAATATTTAAAGTTTGTCCAACTAAAGCGAATTGGATACCAAAAAATGTACTTAATGTTAAAATTAATTTACTTTGCATTTTATTTTTTATTAAAGAAGCGATATCCAACTCCAATGGAAGTGTATATTCCTGTGCCTCGACCTTCAAATACGGCTGTTTCCTGAGGCACCCCTTTATAAGTATATTTGAAAAACATTTTTTGAAAAGCATTAAAGCCAATAACTCCTTGGATATTTAAGTTTATGTCAAGTTTATTCCAAAACAGAAAACCCGTTGAAAAGCCTAATATTGGCATGAGCTGAAGATTATTATATGACTCAGCTGTTATTAACTCTAGTTGATAGTAATCAGGGCCATTTATTACAATTAATTCACTATAAATATCTTCACCATTACTAAGCGACTTAAGAATACCAATTGCAATTTGAGGCTTAAAATAATATTTTTTAAATTTATTAATTAGGTTGTAACTTAATCCAAAGTCCAATCTAAAAAGATCCACCCCACTATAACCTACCCCAAGAGTAGGTAATCCATCTTTAGTTACTACACTTCCATTGCTAAATTTAATCCAAGTATGTCCTTCAAATTTTGAAAGTGAACTAAATATGGAATATTTTCTTCCCCTAAAATATTGCTCATAGGTAATTTTACTTTGTGAAGCGGTATTCTGAAAATCATCAGTGCTATTAATCATGCGTGTTGATTGATTTGTCAAGGTATAAATAGGTCCAAATCCAATATTTATTGATTGGCTATTTAATATAATATTTGTTATAAATATTATGCAGATTGTTATAGATAATTTTCTATTCCACATTGCTAAATTATTTAGAATGAAAATAAAATCGTTCTTAGTTAAACGCTTTCATTTCAGGGTTAATTTAATCAAGAATCAATCTAGAAACTCCGCTAATACCAAATCCAAACCAAGTACCTTTTACATTTACTCTATGACCTGAAGTAAGTTTATTCGATTCTCTAAAAATATTTTGAATATCTGATTGTGTAAAAGATATTGAAGTTGGGTAGGTTCCTTTTCCAAGGGCTTTAATTCCAAAAGCTAACACGTCCAAACAAGATTTATCCGCTAATTGTCTTTTATTAGTACCAGATAAATCAGTAACAACACCATCATTACTTGCGGGTAACCAACCTACCCAAAATTTTCTTAAATATTTCATTTCACAGCCTACTTCACTTGCTTTTACCCATATACTAGCTTAAATTTTCCATTTTTGGCCATTGACTTCCTTTTTTAATTCTACATTTCTAGTTTTCTTTATACCGCAATCACAAGAAGTAGATACAAGAAATTTTGAACCGCAACATCTTGTTTTCGAAATTTTATTTATGTAACATAAAGTCACTGTTACTCTACTTGAAAATTGTTTAGAAAAAATCCAATTTGTGTTCTTAGTGCCATCAGAAAAAGTCCACTCAACATCCCATTGACTTTGAGAAAAATCACTATTAGTGGCATTAAATTTGAAACCCATCATCCACACATAGGGCTTTTGTAAATAAAAAGGAGCAATCCGGATCTTCTTGCCCAACGCAATCGTTCATTCCAATTCCAAACATAAATAAAATAAATACTGAATAATAGGCTTTTTTCTTAAATAAGCTAAAGAATTCACCCCATATAAATTGAAATTGTCTTGCATGCCCAAAATCAACAAAGTTGATGCATGTCGCCTCCCCCAACAAAGTTGGCGGGTGTCGTGTAAAATAAATTTAATTCGTTTCTCATAAAATTTAAATTAAAGGGTTAATAAAATCAATAATTTCTCATACCTGTATAAGTATAAGGTCTGAGTCCATTGATGTACATTATAAAATAATTCCTCATCTGCATGTAATACTGCTCGGGCGCGCTAACGGGAAGTAAAAAAAACAGACAATCAAATGCCGATGGTGCCGCACCTATTTTTTCTATGGTGGTGTATCCTAACTGCAGGGCGCGGACAAAACTGATCAAGTGAATCACAATGTAACAAATAAATTGTTACACCACAATACCTACTTATCAGTATATTTTTACATATGTAATTTAATAACATGTAATATATTGTTATTCAATTATATTGATAGAAACTATTTTACCCCTAAGTCACACACATAATTCTAAAATTAGGTTGGATTCAACCTTTATTTTAACCCCTGTCCATTTATTTGGTGTCAGTTAAATTTTATGGGGATTGAGAAGAAATAAAACCTCTTTACTGGTTGGGTTAAATAGATTCCGACACCTCATATAGTTATCGAATAAAAAATTCAGATCGGCCTTTTTCATTTTAGCATTAAGAAATGAAAACAGCTTTGATTTTTTTTGGTTCTTTTTTGTATTAAGAAAAAAAAGAACAAGGTTAATAGGATGGTATTTAGGATAATTTTAGATAAAAACGAGGTCGCAAAAACTGGCTTCTCCCCAAATTTTTAACTTTACCCTTTATTTATTACACCAAAAAAAAGCCCCCCGGATCACTCCGGAGGGCTGTTGAAAACGAAACCGATTACTACACACTATCTTTAGATCTGCGATCTAATCGATCATCAGCATCCTTCTGTACAATTTTTCGCGTCCAGTTTGAATATGGTAGTAATATACCCCGCCAAACTTCAACACATCTCTGTTTAATTCTATTTGATGATATCCTCTTTGGTAGTATGCACGTTTTGAATAAACCAATTTTCCACTGAGATCCGTCACTTCAAACAATACTTCTGAATCCTGATTGATTTCAAATGGTATCATCGTGGATTGATTGAATGGATTTGGAATATTCTGGAAGAGATGAATTTTACCCTGTGTATTTATGGATCCATCCAGCTTCAATTCCAGTTCATTTACTTCTCCGGATTTTTTGTATGCTTCCGCATTCATTAATTGCTTATCCAGGAATATCACATCGGACAAATATTGATCTTTATGAGATCTGATATTTAGGATCAGTTTCCACTCATTGCCTTTCTCCTGATTCCATGCGAATCTTACCGAGCCTTGCTCTTTAAAAACATCCGCAACATGCTCCGGCCTCAAGGAACCTTCCTGGCTTGTACTGATCTCTTTTATCCATGCCAACTGTGGATCGATATAAATTCCAGCCTGAGCGCCTTCCAGCTTTTCCCAATCAGACAACTTTAATTCAATGGCATATTCCTTTCCTTTTTCCATAAAGATATCAGCCGTCTTGAGTTGCGCTTTTTCCTGTGTTCTTGAGGAAGTATTCAAAGCACCATTCATCTTGTTAGAATCGTCGACATCCCCAACTTTTATACCCACAAAATTCACCAGGTAATTTTTATTCAATGTCGGAATGACGTAAGATTCAGGGAAAGCTTCCTGTAAAGGATTATCTCTATCTTCCCAAACATAATCTGAATAAATAAATCTCCATGAATTGTTATTGCGGAAACGCTGATTAATTCCTAAAATCAGTTTTCTGATTTCTGTAAGATCTGCTGCCGTAACACTACCTGATTTATTGACATCCGCTGCGATCCACTTAAATGGTTCATCAAATGGTTTGGAGCCCAAAATATGCTTTTGAATTTGGATAATGTCATACGTGCTTACCCCATTTAAATGATCCAGATCATAAATTGGTTTCGTTTCATAACTACCACCCATTTTCATATTATTGAAAGCGTATAAGCCGGCATTACCTGTAGTAACCAATCCTGCTTTTCCACCATTGAGGTACACATCAATGCCTTTCAATTTAACATCTTTCCTACTGCTGATAATACCTGCCACATTTGCGCCATTGAAATTTGGCGGACAAATGGTATCCAGATCAATAGCTTGCAATAAAGTCACGCAAGAATCAATATTACCCGCCTCATCTTTGAAGTAAATTGTATAAGCTCCCAGATAATCTCTGTTCACCAATGAATCACAACAAATGGTCACCACAGTATCCATAAAATTATTGCGATCAAAAGATGCCATGATGTTAGTAGCATTCGAACAATTGTCCGATATGTTAAAGATGAATTCATTGGCATTGAAATCTGCACAACCATTGTCCTGAATGGTGTGTATAACTTTCTTACAGGTAACTTCCGGAGCAATGGTATCGACTACTGTAATTTTAACTGTTTTGGTAGCAACGTTGCAACAAGCATCCTCAGCAGAAAATGTTACATTGGTAACGCCCACAGGATAATATCCGGATGCATCTTCAAAGTCATTTGCTCCATAAGGTGAATCGTTTGTGATTACTACTGAAGCAGAATCACAATCACTCACAGATGCAATCATGGTCACAAAATTGTTACAGGAAGTGTCTGAAGCATATACTGTAATATCTGCAATTCCTTGTATGGTCGGTGCGCTTTGATCGTCCCGGATAATCAACTGAATAAATTTGAAGGTATTACCGGAACAACTGTCAAACACTGTCCATTCTCTTTCAATTTCACAATTTCCTCTGGTTTTACAGAAATTGGAATCCTGAGAGGTAATTCTCAGCTTAAAGCAAGATGCTGAACCAGCATTCACTGTTGGCTTACCAAGACTATCAGGACTGATGGATTGACATTCATCAACTGTTACAGGAGATATTGGCCAATTGATTTCCAAACTATCCAATGGATCCGGATTATTCACCGTAACTATTTGTGTACAGGAACGTGTATTCCCGGATGCATCTGTTGCTGTAAATATTCTGGTGATAGTACCGATTCCGCACACATTTTGATTTCTGATGGCGGTATCCTTCACGCTTACCCCGGGACAATTATCCGATGCAGTTGCTGTTCCGAATTGACCTAAATTATCCGTATTCACATCACATCCAACCACTGTATCGCGAGGACAATTTATCGTCGGCGGAACGGTTTCAATGACAGTCACCATGGTAATGCACGTTGCTGAATTTCCGCAGGAATCTGTGGCGGTAAAAATTACATTTGTTTTTCCAACCGGGAAAATTGCAGGAGCATTGTTTTGGAAAGTAACACCTGTATTACAAGCCGTATTCAAAGTCGGATTGCCCAGATTGACGACTGCGCCGCAAGTATTCTGATCAGCGTTCACAGTTCTATCCGCAGGGCAAGTAATGCTTGGCGGTGTTTGATTCAAAGTAATGATGTATTGATTAAAGCTGAACACTTGGCTTGCACTGCAATCATTTGTTGCCCTCCAGGTCCGCTTCACTGTGCGACAAGGATTTCCTGCCAATATGGTATCCACAAAATTAAACTTAACCAAACCACAATAATTTTTCTTTAAAGATGGTCTGCCTACAATATCAGGATTTGTGGTCGGAGTACAAGTAAATGAAGTAAAGCTATCCCTAGGCCAGGTAATATCAGCAGGATTAAGATTTACATCTCTGGTAATTTTCTGAATTCCAAAAATGGTAGTATCCACCTCAGGTCTGCAACGGATTCTTACTTCCCAATTTCTATTTACCACATAACAGACTTCAGGATTTGTGCGGATCGTGTCATCTGTATATTTGAAAGTCAATGAATCACATCCACACTTGACTGTTGGATATCCGTTCAAAGAATCCGGTAAAAATGGTTTGGCACAATCTGTCACGGTTAGATCTGGAGGCAGTACTAATTTTGGTCCTGTAGGGAACAATACTTTGATCACCTGATTAAACTTAAATGATTGAGCTTGTGCACCTGTTTTACAAGTATTATTAACAGTCCACTTTCTCTGTACAATTTTACAAGTATCGTTGTTTGACTTCACTGAGTCCACATAAGTAATGCTCACATAACCGCAGAAATCTTTCTTTAAAGTAGGAACATGATTCACTACAGATGTATCGATATCTCCGGTACAATTATCCACTACAAAACTATCCGCAGGCCACATGATATCTGTTAGTTTCAAGTCAATAGACACTGCTATGCGTTGTGTTCCCATTAAGGTACCAACTAAGTCAGGTGGACAATTAAATACGGATGTCCATTTTCTATAAATAACATAACAGGTATTTGGTGTACCAAATCCAATAGAATCCTTATAGCTATGCTGCACCATGGTACACGGACAATTTGACTTAGGATAACCATTCAAAGAATCCGGAAGTGTAGATTTTTTACAATCTGTGATGGTGATGTCATTTGGCACGATAAGTTTCGGACCATTAGGATATAAGATTTTAATCTTTTGGTCGAATTTATAAACCTGAGCCTGAGCACCGGTCTTACACACATTATTTACCCTCCATGTACGTTGTACAATTCTGCAGGTGTCATTATTCAATTTAATGGTATCTACATAGGATATGGTAACATATCCGCAGAAATCTTTTAGTAACATCGGCACATGATTCACTCTACCGGTGTCAATATTTCCACTGCAATTGTCCACCACAAAACTATCCGCCGGCCATTTGATGTCTGAAAGTTTCAAATCTATTGAAACAATGATGCGTTGCGTTCCGCGGAAAGTGCCGACTACATCCGGTGGACAATTGTACACAGAAGTCCATTTTCGATAAATAACATAGCAAGCGTTTTGAGTGCCAAATCCTATAGAATCTGTATAACTGTGCTGTACAATATTGCATGGACAGTTTGTCTTCGGATATCCATTCAATGAATCCGGCAAGATGGATTTTTTACAATCGGTCACAGTCACATCTGCTGGCACTGTGTATTTTACTCCAGTTGAATTTACCACTATCAAGGTCTGGACGAAGGTAAATGTCTGACTTCCGTCTGTAACACACTTACTAAATACTGTCCAGGTTCTTTCACAAATACTGGTATCCGCTGACTTTGAAATAAACCGATCATCATACATCAGCATGACCTGACCTTTATAACCACATACGGTCGGCACTTCACCAATGTAAGCCGTATCTTTTGACCCTAGACAATTGTCTACAATGACTGTTTGTTTAGGCCAGGTAATATCAGATTCCTTAAGGTCGGTAGTGACTACTATCCTCTGTACAAATGAAAAGTCATTGTTGTTGCCCGGACAAGTGAATTTTAAGAACCAGGTTCTCTCAATCACGAAACACTCATTTCTTCCGCCACTGACTTTCACATCTGAATGCGTTATATCCGCATCTGTGCATCGACAAGTTCCAATGGTTGGATATGAATTTAGATCTCCCGGATCTGTCAATTGCGAACAGTTGGACACCGTGATGTCAGCAGGTTGCTTGAAACAATTGCAGTAATCGACATTGTTGTTGTCTTGAATGTCAATAAAAGTTTCGCAACAAGATTGCTGACCATTTGATGCAGTAACACAGAATAAAACTTCTCTCCTACCAAGGCTGTCACAATTATAAGTGACAGACTTAATGGTGGTATCCCGTCCTATGGAATAAGTCAATGGATATCCGCAAGGATGATTACTTCCCTGATCAAAATCTTTAGCCCATATAGTAACTAATTCACCATCGATACGACCATCACCATTCAAATCCATCGCCACCAATCCTGCAGCCAATCCTTTCAGACAATATGCCGTTGGGGTTTTTACATTGATGATTTCAAAATTTATTTCACAGACTTCCTTGTTTCCACACAAATCTTCCAAAACATATTTTACTCTATGTTTTCCTAAAGGATAAAATCCCGAAGCATCTACAATATTTCCGACGCCCAATCCACTTCTGTCTTCAATTCCATCTGAATTCAAGTCTACATGAAATTCATTTCTCAACTGATTGTCTGGTGTACAATCATCATAACCGGTTGCAATTAAGTCAACAACTCTGCCGACACATGATGTATCATTGATTTCAAATCTCCTGTCCACACATCCACTCAGGAAGATGGGTTTCACTGTATTGTATACTTTTATAATCTGCTCCCGCTCATAAATAATTGGACTTCCGGTAGGATTATAAAATCTGCACCAGTTAATTACTTTCCATTTTCTCAATACTTTATAACAAGCATCATTTCCATTTACGATGCGGAACACATGATCCTCATAATTAACACCGACCAGATCACACTTGTCTTCGTTGATAATTGGATAACCTAAACCAAGAGGCAGGTTTTTTGGATCCAGTATGTCAGAAGCACATGAAGTGGTGTCAAAATCTCTTGGCCAACGTATAGAATTTTCAGTAAAAGGTTTATTGTTGATGATGGTAATCCTTTGAACACATACATTCTGTCCAAAACTATTTCCGGCAATAAATATTCTATCGATGTATCCTTCCCGGCACTGATTGATGTAAAAGCTGTCCACCTCACGAACGGTAACATCGCAATTGTCAGAAACTCTTGGTTGTCCAAACTCTGACAAATCATTCGGATTGTAATGATACTCGCAGTCAATTGTTACATCATGCGGACAGGATATTTGAGGAATGGTTTTATCCTGAACCTCCACTAAAATCATGCATGTATTTGAGTTGCCCTCTGCATCGGTAACCTTAAGCATCACCTGAACCAAATTACCGATATCAGCACAACAAAATCCAACTGAATCGGCATAAACATTTGGATTGTACTGACAAGGTACTCCATCATCCATTCTTCTTGCCTGCATGGACGCAATGTGACAGTCGTCATAACTTCCATCATCAAATACATGAGCAGGTATCCAGGCTTGTCCAAATCGGTCCAAGGTTACAACTGTTTCTTTATCACACTGAACCACTGGCGCGGCCTGATCTTTTACGTATACATTAAAGCTGCAGGTACTTTCGTTATGGCAATTGTCATAAGCTCTAAAAGTCAAAACGTTATTGCCTGCTGGCAATCTTAAAGTCCTCGAGGTGAAATTTTTAATGATACCTATAGGCGAAACCAGATCCAGGGTAACCTGACTGCTGCATGAGTCAAATACTACAGGATTCGGAATCCAGACATTACCAAAACACTCATAAGAATTTGTGCTGGCAGTAATGTCATAAGGACACATAATTACCGGTGCCGTTGTATCAGTAATTTCGATCAACTGATTATAAACTCTTTGCTCAAAAGTGGTGCAATACCAAATGACGAATCTCCAATTTCTTAATATCTTTTGAGTGCAACTCTTTCCGGTTGGAATTACAAAATCTTCATAGGAAGCGCCAAAATCACAGTATTTGTTATCCTTGTTAGGCCAAATAGGTGCACCATGATACAATGGAACGCCTGTAGAAGACGTATGAGGTCTACCTAGAGAATCAGTTGCAAATGATCCACACAACAAAGGATTGTTGGTAGCCAGACTTAAAGAATCCGGAAAAACAATTTCATTTAAATTAATTCTCTTTAAAAATATCTGTTGTGTACAGGTATCAGAAATATTTCCGGAGGCATCCTTTGCCACATAATTACGGGTAACTATTTTTGAGTAGGCCTGATTGCAACGGGTATCCTCAATTCTTTCGTCCAATAGAATTTTCTGTGGTGCAGGATCACAATAATCGTACACCAACGGACCCAGATAGGATTGCATTCTTGTGCAATCAATTGTATCATTCAAACAAACAATTTGCGGTTTAATTTTATCTTCTACAGTAAGTGTAGCCCAGCAACTATTTCCGTTGCATACGTTCAACACTTTTGCCATAAGGGTTTTTCCCAAATGCTCATAAGTTAAAGTGGCATTTGGTACTAATGATCCATCCTTATTCATAATCATCACGGCATATGAATCGTAATCGTATGGACCGCCCAATAACAACATTTGCGGAGTCACCAATGCTTCACAATTTATGCCAAGGGATATTTGTGCGGAACCTATACAGCTTACAGAACCAATCTGATCGCCGATGGTAACTTCAAATCTTATAGGCTTCAAACAAAGATCAGGATTGCGCTCAATAACTGTTAAATAATGCTTTGTTCCTACCGCACCATTCCAGGTAATAGCCGCAGCATAAGTATTGGTTTGTGAAGTAAATGTTCCTCCAGAACTTAATATCCATTGATAGGTACTTCCAGGGTGATAATCTACACTGTATCGTACATTAGAACCAGTACACACATTGTTCTGTGCTTCTATCAAAGTAGATTCATTGTAATTACATCTTATATTACCAAGACTTACTTTATCTCCAAACTGATTTTCCAAAACAATGTCAAATCCTACTCCATCAAGATGAACCCCACTCATTTCATAGACAGTCATTGCACCATTAGAAATAACAGGTGACAATAAGAAGCCCATTGGGCCTGTACTAAATGGAACAGGAATTGCAGGAGGTGCCGGACTTGATGTTTGAAACAAACCATTTACACTTCGGATAAACCAAATTTCTCCTGTTCTTGACTCTAGCGTTAAGGTTGTTCTGAACTGACCATCATCAGGATTACTTGCATTGTTGAGACATTCACATGCAGAATTTACAATTTCCAACAAGACTGCACCAGCCACATCTGAGTCATCTTCATCCAAGCCGGATGGGTCCTCAGGACCTGCGCTACCGGACTGGTCTGAATCTTCAAATACCTGACCACCTTCATCATTGTCTACCACATCGTCCGGTGTGGAATCTTCATCTGGTTCTCCAAAATCATTGCTGGCTGAATAAATTTCAGCTCTGTTTACTACCTGGCCACTTGGCCTTGTAGGATCCACCTGAGTTTCTACGATGACCTGAATGCTCTCGCCCGGTTTCAAACCTTCTGCAGGCAATCTTCCATTTTTCACATTCATCAGATAATAATACTTTCTCGGATCCGGATTTTGTGGATTTTGATACCAGTCTTTGCTGATCATTAAAGTACCCGATGGCAAATAATCAAATATAACAATTTCACTTGCGGTTACGGTACCTTCGTTGGTAATGGTAATGGTCCAAGGAACAATCTGTCCTCTAACCACAGTTCTGACTGCAATTTCCTTTCTCAGCGCCAGGTCAAAATTATTTGGATTGGTGTTGGCAACATCATGATCGTCCTCATCATTCTCTCCATGATCGCTGACATCGTGATTCGGAGTACTTTTATCATTATTCTGGGTATCATCCGGAGTGGAATCATAATCGATCAAGAGATTTCCTGCAAAATCTTTTGCTTGACTGATCTCTCCGCAATTGAATATGGTCAAACCATATTTCTTTGCTTTAATAATTACCAGGACATTGGTTTTAAAGGATTCTCCTGCTCCAATCGTCTGATCCACCTTAAAATAAATTTTATTGTCTGCACGCAATTCCCAACCAGGATTTATTGCAGCAGAGAAAATAAAACTGGTATCTAGATAATCTACGATTTCGGAACTGGAGGCTGCTACATTACCTTGATTCAAAACTTCAATTTGGAAGTTTACAGTATCTCCACTGTGGAATATCAACTTTTTATTTTCAAGTGTCTTTCTTAAAGCAAGGTCAAATACTGGTACCGTCGCAACATCATGGTCATCCTCATCTTGTGCGCCATGATCACTGATCAAATCATCTGTTATGGTGCCCAATTCCCCACCAACATCATTTCCTGATACGCGATCAGGAGTTGAATCAAAGTCGAAGGCACTGTAATCCTCCCCTGCCAAATTTTGCAAAGAAATTACTTCAGCAAAATTTTTGACATCAAGAATATTCGAAGTACCAAGATCTTTCAGTCCGATTAAAACTGAAATAGAATTTCCCGCCTGTAAAACTGCATTTGATTGATATTCTGCAACACCATTGTTCATAACCCAACCAGCCGCAACTGAAGCTTCACTCAGTTCAAATCCTGAAGGAATGTAATCAGCGAGTCTGATATTTTTGACAGCAATATTTCCTTGATTGAAAAGTTCAATTCGGAAACTCACCTCACCTTTGTATTTTAATACAGACCCCGGTACAAGAATTTTTCTCAAAGCTATATCCAAAATATTTAATGCCTCCGGATCTGCGTCATCTTCATCATCGATTCCATTTCCATCTAACTTATTATCAGTTACCGATCCATAAACACCTCCTGCGTCATTTCCATCATTTTCATCCGGATTAGAATCCACATCTACGGCAGACATGTCAGTCCCTGAAGAATTTTCTGCAGAAACGATTTCTGCTTTATTGTATAAGTTTGATGCTTGAGCAATATCCTTTACGCGCAAAGTAATTTCTCTCGTCGCACATTGACCGGGTTCAATATTTGATAATATGCTGTTGTAGAACTTACCATTCTTAAGCATCCATCCATTGTTGTCCACCGGACTTAATTCCAATCCTGCAGGGATGTAATCAATGAACACTACATTCTGAGCAGTAACATTCCCCTGATTGCAAATTCTGATTTGAAACAATACATCCTCGCCTAACTTTACAGGCGTATTTTTTGAAGTAGTTAAAATCAGTGCGAGATCAAAAATCTGCAGACCTGCAGGATCCTGATCATCCTCATCCAATTGACCATCACCGGATATTATATTATCACTTGCAGATCCCAACACACCACCTGCATCATTTACAGGGTTATTATCAGGTGTACTGTCCCAATCTTTGATGTCCGCATTGTTTGCATCTTTCATCGCGCTGATCTCAGCGACATTGATTAGTTGACGATAATCGGAAGATTTTACTTTTAATTTTATGTTGAGAATTCTGGACTTGTTTGGTTCCAAAGTTTGTATGTCATGAAATGTTGCAATACCGTTTGAAAGCAACCATCCCGGATTTTCATTGGCAACAAATTCCAGTCCTGCTGGAAGATAATCTGAAACAGTATAATTACTGATGGCAATACTTCCCTGATTATATATGGTGAGTTGAAATGGAACTAAATCCCCAACTTTTACAGGATTAATATTTGTCGTTTGTTTGATTAATGCGAGGTCCGCAATAAAGACTGTTTCTCGGTCGTGATCATCTTCATCTGTTGTTCCATCCCCATCAAATGCATTGTCAGTAATGGAACCCAATACCCCTCCTGCATCATTGCCAGGATTATTATCGGCTTTTGAATCACGATCCATAATTTCTACGCCTGCACTATTGGTCATGCTAGAAATTTCAGCAGTATTGATCAGCGTTCCCGCAGTAGCATTATCTTTTATTTTTAATACAATGTTTACTATTTGAGTTGACCCTGTGGAAATTCCGGATGGATTGTGATAAACCGCACCGGCAGGAGTCAATGTCCATAATGGATTGGAAGCTATTACAAACTCAAAACCTGCTGGAATGTAATCTGTAATTTCATAAGCTGCAATGTTGGTATTTCCTTGATTTCTTACAGTGATATTAAAAGTTACAAGATCACCTCTTTTAACCGGAGCAGTGCTCGCTGTAGTTTTAATCAATGCCAAATCATGCACAAATAATGCTTCTGCATCATGGTCGTCTTCATCATCAGGATTATCCAATGTATTATCTGTTAATGAATTTGGAATACCTCCCCTGTCATTTCCCAAAATTTGATCCGGAGAGGAATCGTGATCTTTCATGGGTAGCCCTTTGTCATCATACATCGCGGCAATTTCTGCCTGATTGATTATGTCGGTCATGCTGACATCATTCAACACTTTAAGTCTTATGTTAAAAACCTCTATCCCACCAGGTACAATTGCACTTTTACTATTGAGGTGTGCTATAGAACCTGTAATATTCCAATCTAAATTTTCTTCTGAAACAAACCCAAGTTCTGAAGGAATGTAATCCACAATTTCGAAGGATTCTACCGGAACAGTTCCCTGATTGTGCACCTCAATAGCAAATTCAACAAAATCATTTTTCCTTAAAGAGCCAAGAGTTTTGACTTTCTTAATCAACGCAAGGTCTACCACATCTTCTTCCGGAGGTGCAGTGGAACTATCCGTTGCATGTCTGAGTCCGATATCGAGATTAAATTTATTCTGTCCATTATTGCCGGTATGAATTTTAACTGCTGGCAAACCTTTAAAATTAGGACATGGATAGATGGCAAGAATTCTTGCATCATTGTCTCTTTGATCAAGAATACCTCCTGTAATTTGGTCAGCAAGAGTAACAGACAAAGTGTCTTTACCTAAAATAATAGTATTATAAGTTGTATTGTATCTTGCATCATCAATTATGATAAAAAAATCAGCATCGTATTCAAGACCATCAGGTGTACCATCTTTATTGATGTCTACATTTGTCTGATTGAATAAATATTCACCATTGGTACCGGAAATCACACTTGCAACTTTAGTACAATTTTTATCATACAAGGAAACCTGTACCCCACTGATTCCTTTCTCCTCTGAATCCTGAATTCCATTTTCATTTTTATCCAACCAAATTAAATTTCCAATTTCCAATGGTATAGCCTGGTTCATTACTTCAATATCTCCAATTCCGGAAGCCTTTCCAAATACACTGTTGGCTGGATTATATATTTGTATGGCACCTAACTTTTTGCCATTTATGGTACTGTATCTATGCAAGCCACCTGCAAAAGATTCAAAAATTGGATCAAAAACGGCAGCAATGACTTCATTCTTTTTTGCAACACTGGTCAAACTACCTAAAGCAGTTTCCTGATGCAGTCCCGGACCAACAATCCAGTAATCTTCACCAAAAAACTCACCTCCACCAGGACCTTCGTAATGACCCGCTCCGGTGCCCAATCTTCCATTTACTACACCTCCACTCTCCAGTTGCCAACCCTTGTCTGTCTTGAAAGCCATTAATATATCACCGGTTTGATTGGTAAGTGGTTCCACATTTACACAATATGCATGACCTTTTCTGTCTGTAATACCAAGAATCATTTCACCATTGATGGTAAAATCCAAATCCGTCAACCATTGTGAAATATTTTTTAAATCTCTTTGTTCCTTCGGCCAATAATTTTTAGCAAAATCGGTCGATAGAATTAAATTGTACACTCTCGTCAACAAATTCAATTCGTACACATGAAAAACACAATCGCTTTCTTTTTTGCTGGTTTCTGCTGTGCAGGTTACTCCAATGTATAATAGACCATTGTAGTATTTTAAAGCAGATACTGCATAATCTCCAGCGTTGCATCCCGGATCCGGGATTTTTATTTCAATAACATTAGAAGCATTCGGATCTGTAGTAGGAATAATTACTACGGACTTGTTGTATAGATTGCTTACAAAAAGAAATTGATCGTCATCCGAAATATCGATATTTCCGATTCCAACTTTACCTACAAGGTCTCCATATTTACAATCACTCACTGCCAGGCCTTGAGTAGAACCAGTTTGAATTCCAATATCACTTAAATTAATAAAATTAGTAACGGCTGCTGCTTGCTTATTAAATACATATATACCACCAGTCCCATTAGGTCCCAATACAGCCCCCTGCTTTACAAATGCAGATGCGTACAACAGTTTTTTGGTACGGTTCCATGCAAGGCCCCATACTGCGCCTGTTTGGCTCTTGGTGACTAATTTATTTAATGGACTTAGAGAATTAAAATTTTCGTCTAATTCGAGAATAGTTCGTTCGTTGCCATTGATGGAAAGATCTGAGCCTCCTACAAAATTTGCGACCGCTAATTTTGGATTCTCTTCCATCAAAGTCTCTGCAGGTTTGAACAAACCAAAATTGGCACTGCAAGATGGAGCGCGCAGAGTACGAGTGTCTCCAAAATGGTCAAGTCCCATTTTAGAATACTCATAATAAGAAGGTTTGCTGATTTCAATGCTGTACATCGCATCATCAGTCAAACCAGTTAAGCTGAAACCACCGTTGAAATCGGTAAGTGCACTGGCCACTAAAAGACCTTCTCCGTTGAAAGCACTGATGGAAACAAATGCAACCCCAGGTTCTCCGGAATCCATGTTTCCATTAAAGTTGCGGTCATTAAAAACACGACCTCCAATCTTTCCGGATTCGGTGAGACATTGTGTGTAAACAGGAAAGGCAGCCATAGTAAAGCATATTGCAATAGCCAACCTCCCCAGACCTTCATAAAAGGATTTAAATGGGTTTTGAGCTTTGTGTGAAGCTCCAGTTTGTAAGAAACGTAGTTTCCTCATGTAACGCAGTTTTTATGTGTAGTTCGTTTTTCGGACTCGGTTCAAAAACCAAAAGTCAGCCACTACGCATTGCGCTAAAGAGAAATTTACTTAATTCGGGAATAAACCGATAAAGGTTTACGGTGCAAACATATAACTAATATTTTAATATACAAAATAAATATATAGAAATATTTATATATGATTTTTTTACAAATACAAAAGGCCGGCTAAAAGCCGGCCTTCTTGTGTATGTAATTGGTTGTTAGTAGATTATGTTTTTTTAAGCCTATCTGGATTGTCAATCCCGGATGATCATTTTTCTTACCTTGGATCCCAAATGGGTCTCCAGTTTGTACATGTATATACCCGGCTGCCCTATTTCATGGCGATGCAGACTGATTTGATTCATGCCCTTATTCAGGTAAAGTTCTTTCTTGTGAATCAATTGTCCAGTGGCATCAAACACACTTAATTGAGCTTTACAGGCAACTGACAATTCCACCGGGATAAAGGTCTGACCTGCATAAGGGTTGGGAATATTCTGACCAAGCGTAAAGAAATCTTCTGTAAAAATTCCTCCCTTCGCTTTTAATACCAATTCGAAAACTCCTCCTTCTGTAGCATACACCTCCGGACGCATGGATTCGCGATCCAATTCAATGGAATTCAAAGCCTCCACATTACGAGTCTCCAGATAAAATAATACCTGACCGGTATTCATTTTGATACTTTCAGGACTGTGCCAGCTAATCTTTAATGTCCCTTTTTCAGCATTAAAATTAAATGCCTCCATTTTAATTCCACCAGATACTGGCACCATGTTTTCCTTCACGTGAAGGCTTAACTGGAATCCTTCCAAATTAATATCTTCAGTCAACAGCACCGGAATCAAATAGGATTCTGCAACAGGAATCGGAGTACCCAGATTAAAGTTATAGATCTTACTTGATCGGGAAGTGTTTTGGTTCACAAGATTGACGTTGGCAGAATTGTCAACATCTCCTGTTTTGACTCCCACAAAATTCAATTGATCGAATTGATCAGTAAGATCTTTCACGTCCAGCTGTTCCTTTCCATCCCATGGTTCTTTTTCATCTCCAAAAGCAAATTTGGTTGAGAAGAATCTCCATATTTTTTGATTCGGAAAATAATCTTTGACACCCAATACTACCTTTCTTAGATCTGCAATGTCACGAGCTGTAATTGTTTTAGTATTGTTTACATCTGCAGCCAATAATTTGTATGGAGAGTCCAGTTCTTTTACACCCAAAATATGTTTTTGGATCAATAAGATATCGTATGTGGACACACCGTTCCCTGCGAAGTCGTTACGCTCTACTACAAAATGTTCTGTCTCTTTAACCAGCAAATCATTGAATGCATACTGACCATTTTGATTGGTGTTTACCAATTTGAGCATTTGATTATTTTTATCGAATGCAATGACTTCTGCTGCCGGTATGGATGTTTGATCCGCTCTTGAGATCTGACCACTCGCATTGGCAAAATTTCGACCACATACATTTTGATTATCCTGTATTCTGATGCTGGTCTCACAATAATCCTGGTTACCTGCCTCATCTGTTACATACAACCTTACCGTAAAGATTACGAATGCCTGCTTTTTAAGACTGTCACAAGTATAGGTAATGGACTTATTGTTTACATCTTCACTGAATGAAAATCTAAGATTCTCTTTTTGTGTACAGTTGTCAAAACTGTTTATATCCAGATCTTTAGCCCAAACAGTTATATTTCCTGTAGTCGGCATTACTACCGTGTTTATTCCCGAGTAGCAATATGGTGTTGGTTTTTTGCAATCCTTCAAAATGAAAACCTGATCACAGCTGCTGAAATTTCCACACTGATCCGATACAATCCATTTTACTTTGTGGGTCCCTACCGGCAATACTCCGGTCACTCTGTTACCATTGGCAAGAGGTTCATAACTTCCATCATTGCCTATATCTAATCTATAGGACCATTTTAAATCAGAAGTATTGGTACAGTCATCATCTGCAATACCGGTGAGATCATAATTCACCAGACAATTCTGATTTCTTGGATCATAATAGGCTGAATTATCACATATCCTTGCTGTATCGCAAGTATATATTGTAGGTGGTTCCGAATTGGAGATATAAATGATTTGATTGAATTCCCAAATTCCATCATATTTATTTTTGTTGAACTGACACCAGTCTACCACTGTCCACTTCCTGAGTATTTTATAACACACACTGTCCAGCAAAGTAAGCTTTGTGTCTGCATAATTAGCCGCTACCTGTGCGCAGTTGGTGTTCAAAAATTTTGGAGCACCTGTATTATTTGGATGCACCACTGCTGAACGGCAAGAATTTATAGCAACCAGAGTATCGGGCCATTTAATATCATTTATGCTAAATGGCCTTGGATTCCAAACAAAAATCCTTTGTGTATCAACCGAAACAAAACCTTGTTTGTCCCTGGCTGTAAAAATTCTGTAAATGACACCCTGATTACAGACTAAATCATAAATAGCCGTATCAGTAACTGTCACCGAACAATTATCATATGCATATCCATCAATGCCTGCTTCATATTTTGGCGGACTGTAATAGTAATCTCTTATGATGATGGGCTTTCTGTCTGCCTGACTGGTTTTAATTCCACCGAAAACATTCAAATCACTTCTGTCGAATTCACATGAGATGGTCAGATCAGAAGGTGCAATAATGATCGGCGCTTCTTTTTCCTGAACGGTAGCTTCTACCATGCAGGTATTTTTATTTCCATAGGCATCGGTTACTTCAAGAGCAATCATAATTACATTTCCAACATCCAGGCAACAGAACTCTACGTAAGGGCCAAACCTATGAGTTCCATTGTTGCAGGTACTGTCCATTCTTCTTACATTGAATTCCAGAATTCCGCAGTTATCGATAGAACCATCGTCAAATGTTTCTGCAAACGCCTTGGCCGTACCATCCGATGTAAGAGAAATAACGGTCTTCTGATCACAAATGGCAATTGGTAATAAATCATCCACTACACCGGCTTCGGTCTGATGTTCTCTTGAATTGCCACACAAATCCGTCACTACATAAATAACCCAAATCCTGCCTTGTGGTGCTCCCCTCAGGTAATAACAACTGTCTGTTTTATTGAATACAATATAGTCTTTGCTCTTTGGTAATGGGTTACCAGTTTGTTCATCCATTAATTTCACATATACATCATATACCCAGTTTCCGCAATCTGTTACTGAATCCGGTCTCGGCAATTTGTAATCGGTGACACAGGTATAAGGTGCCATCCCTACTGTAAATTCTGCAGGCGCCTTAAATTGAGGTGCTTCATCATCTACCACCTTAATGATCTGATTGTGTTCATATATATCTCCTGAACACCAATCAAGAATTACCCATCTGCGTAAAATTTTAAACGTATTAGGACAAATAGGAATTTTTAAATCTGTGTAAGATGCATTCAGCGTCGAACAAAATTTTGGCACAGGATGTCCCGTGTATGATGGATCAGGATTACCATTTGGAAGTTTTGGAAAAACATCTCCACAATGAATGTAGGCATGATCAATGCCATCATAATCTCTTGGATAAACAATGTCTATTGCTGTGGGGGTATAGATGCATATGGTATCAACACAAAAACTCTTATTACCAATCGCGTCTTGAGCATACCAACTGCGATAAATTTTCTTGAAGAAAGTAAAATTACATCCATTGTCCACAAGATGGTCCTCGTAATATAAATAAGCCAATCCACAGGCATCCCATCCTGAAACAATATAGCCATTTACCTTGGATGGATCTTTCCCAATAAAAAACAAACCCGGTGCTACAATTGGAAAACCCAATGAATCAGGAGAAATACTTCTTCCGCATCGGATGGTATCATTGCTGCATAAAAGATTGGGTGGAAGTTTATCTTCAATTTTTACTTTTCCCCAACACGAGTTTTTAGATGGAATGTGCCAGATCTTATAATCGTAGAACTTGTTGATGTCACTGGCATCAAAAATAATATCCGACTGGACCACACCTTTATACGAAACTTCTATGTAGTAGTCAGAAGGAGCACCTTGCATGTCCTCCAGAAGCATATCCGGAGACAAGGTAGCCCAACAGAACTCATCTAAGGAGACCTGGACCAGGTCATTGCAAGCCAACGGTGGCATGGCCTGAAGATTTTTCAAATGTGGAGATTTTCCTGCTACTTGCTCCGCCGGAGTAAAATAGAGAAAAAGGGTCAATAAAGACAACATCCACTTAGCTGGGGTAATAAATCGGTTCATGAATTAAGTTTTAAGATCATTGAGTAAACTACACGACGCACAAGTCGTCGCTCTCATGAATCAAATTATATACCAATTTTCTTTAATTTATTAATTTTTATCATATGAAATAATAAAAAAACACACATTAATAACTGATTAGCAGTTATTTATACTTTACATAAATAAAAATGTAAAAAATAATTTATATGATTAAAAATCACCATATTTTGAATCCGGAGCGGATTCGGGCAGACTTTATCCTTTTAAAAGCAGGGTCTGATTGTAATTAGGGCTTATCCAGAATGGACCGAAGATATGCAGTCATCAGATCTACTCCTTTATTGAAGTGCAGGTTATTGTTAATGATCAAATCCAAATCTTCCTGAAATGGCTGGATGTACAATTCATAGGCCGGGGCCACATGGTGTTGATAACGGTACAATACATCTTCCAGGGGATAATTGCGTTCAGCCTGATCTCTTTTGATTCGCCGGATGATTCTCAGTTCGTCTTTGGCATGGATCAGTACTTTAAGGTCGAGCAGCTTACGAACTTCCTCTCTGTAAAATATAAAAAGTCCTTCTACAATATAAATCCTGGCAGGAACGATTTGAATGTCACCTGCAAGGGCAAGATCGTTGTTGAAAACATATTCCTTACGGGATACGGGTTCTTGTTTCAACAACCGATGTAAATCTCCTACAAAGGCATCCTGATCGATGGCATCCGGGATGTCAAAATTGATCACCCCCCTTTCATCTTTTTGTTGTTGTTCTCTGGGTTTGTAATAATTGTCTTCAGAAATTAACCCAAGTTCCTCCGGCTTAAAGACAGTCCTCAGGGCATTGATAAAGGCGGTCTTACCGGATCCACTGCCACCCGAAATGCCTATCAATATAGATTGTCTATCGCTCATTTTAAAAATCTTCGCAAATATTGAACTAATTGTTCTACTTTTCAAACTTAAAATTAGACCTGCAGATGTTAGACATTTTAAGAAGCTTGCTGGGAATATTGGTCCTGGTATTGATCTGTTACGCCCTAAGCGCCCACAGAAAAAAAATTGATTGGAAACTGGTAGGCACAGGTTTGTTGTTACAATTTGTTTTTGCCATCCTGGTATTGAAGATACCCATTGTAAAAAAATTATTCGAAGCGCTTGCCAGTATTTTTGTCGTGTTCCTGGACTTTACAAAAGAGGGTTCCCGTTTTTTATTCGGAAAGGAAATGATAGACAATATACCCGCCTATGGATATATTTTTGCCATCCAGGTCTTACCAACTGTCCTCTTCTTCTCTGCGTTTACCTCCATGCTTTACTACCTGGGTGTTCTTCAAAAGATAGTTTACGGAATTGCCTGGGTCATGAATCGGACGATGAGGCTTTCAGGCGCTGAGAGTCTTTCTGCGGCAGGAAATATTTTTCTGGGGCAAACGGAGGCCCCACTACTTATCAAGCCCTATATCGAGCATATGACCCGATCAGAAGTACTCTGTGTGATGGTTGGGGGAATGGCCACCATCGCCGGAGGTGTTTTGGCTGCCTATGTAGGATTCCTGGGTGGAACGGATCCGGTCCAGCAACAAATCTATGCGACTCACTTGCTCTCTGCCTCTATCATGTCCACACCTGCTGCCCTGGTGGCATCAAAAATGCTGTTACCTGAAACAGAACCTGAACAAATCAATTCGGAAATACACATTTCTAAAGATAAAATTGGTGCCAATCTTTTAGAAGCCATATCCAATGGAACATCCGATGGCCTTAGACTTGCAGTGAATGTGGGTGCCATGCTGATCGTATTTACGGCCTTGATTTACATGGTAAATTTTGTACTTCAAAATTCCATTGGAGAGTGGTTTGGTCTGAATGATATGGTGAAAGAATTTACGGATGGAAAGTATACCCACTTTTCGCTGCAATTTATTTTGGGGATGATTTGTTCTCCTCTGGCGTGGTTATTGGGAGTACCAGCTGCAGATATGATGTACGCAGGTCAATTGCTTGGAGAAAAAACCATCCTGAACGAATTCTACGCCTATACTACCATGGGTAATTTTAAACTCAACGGGTTGATGAGTGAACGGGGATTGATCATTTGCACCTATGCTTTATGTGGTTTTTCAAATTTTGCTTCCATTGGGATTCAGATCGGAGGAATAGGTGCACTTGCACCCAATCAGAAATCCACACTTGCGGAACTTGGCATCAAAGCACTTATTGGAGGGACCGTCGCTTGTTTTTTTACTGCGGCCATTGCAGGGCTTATCATTTAAAAAATCTTATCCAAAAAAATCAAAGCTCAAGAATTCCGGTAGGCAAATTCATGTGCAACTTCTTTTTTGATTCGTCTAGCCGGGTGATAAAGTTTTCGTGTATAGGTAGCAGAATTTCCCTGTTCTGATAATTTACTTTTGCGAGAATTTGTGATGGATATTCTTCTACTGAAATGATTTTTAATTCAGTTTTTGAAACTTCATCTACAATCGTATATCCTTCCAGTGCATGCAGTGCAGATCTAAAATGTTCCTTTTCCCGAATATTGGAGGGCAATGATTTTTCATCCAGATAAATGGTGGCCCCTCCAATTTTTCTGGCATGCTCAGGATCGTTCACATCTTCAAATTTAATAAAAAGTCTCCCTTCATCGCGATGACTTTCAATAAAAAATGGCACCGGACATCCATCCACTTTTATAAAAACTACCCCCGCTTTAAATACATATTTTTCCAACCCTTCTGTAAGCTCCGCAAAAATTTCTCCACGAACGCCATGCGCTTTAAAGGTCTGACCGACTGCTACAAAATTAATCATGTTGTCAATTGTGCTCGATGAGTGTTTGTCGCAGGATAAACCCACGCTCTGCCTTTTGTTTCCATCCCACAGACGGATTGTCTATACTGGTTTTCAACAACCAAAATTCACGATAGATCATGCCAACATTTTCCGCATATTTCGCTTCTGCAAAAATATAATTGTACAAATCATTGTCGTAATTGATCTCCTCTACTTCTGCAACTTTTGGGTATGTACTTTTTCCAATTGTCACATTCTTCAACAAATTTTTATAATAATAAGTATTCCCATTCCAGTATCTGAATGGCTCAAAGGGTTCTCCATTTATGAAAACGGAATTATTTTTTGAAATCAAGATATTTCCATCCCAGGACTTATTCTTTTGTACCGGAAATACCAGTCGGATAAAATCCAATCCGAATTCCGTTTTACGCAACATCGAATTATTCCTGGTAATAAAACTGTTGTCAATGAGTTCCCAATTTTTGCTGCTGTCACTGCGATAAAATAAATCTATCTCATAGACCGGTTCGTTGTCTTTATTTAAAAAACTGTCCCGCACCAATTCCATGATGTAAGAACTTGAGGAATCAATTTTAACGCCGATAGTTTTAGAATAATTTATAGAATCCACCTGATAGATCCAATATTGATCAATTGAAATTGGATAATAAGCTGAACCCAATGAGTTCAAATCAAGAGGGTCTGTTTCTTCTTTACAGGAGAAAATGGCGCCCATGCAAATGCCAAAAAGTAAAAGATTTAAACTAAGGTTGATCTTTTTCATTCACAACTTATTGAAATTGAAGATTTGCAAATAATGAATTCCGGATAATACCTCCACAGACCACGTCATCGCCTTCATAGACCACAGCCGACTGTCCGGGTGCAATTCCCTTAACTTTGGCATGAAAACTAACTTTTATTTTATCTTCCTCCATCAAGACATTTGAAACATGTCCGGGATCCTTATACCGCACCTTCGTCACCAGTTCTGTCTCCGGTGAAACCGAGGCATATTTTAACCAATTGATTTTACTGACCTCCATGGCAGGTCTGGAAAGCTCTTCCTCCTCACCCAAAACAACCGTATTGCTGTCGGGAAAATATCCGTTACAAACATCGGTTTACCGAATGCCATTCCCAGGCCCTTTCGCTGACCAATCGTGTAAAATGGATATCCTTCATGCTCTCCTAAGATTTTACCATGCTGATCTATAAATTTACCTCCACGGACCTGCGTTTCCAAACCTTCTACCCTTCTTTTCAAAAATCCGCGGTAGTCATTGTCCGGGACAAAGCAAATCTCGTAACTCTCTGCTTTTTTCGCTAAATTGTCATAACCCTGGTCATGGGCCATTTGTCTGATCTCGGTTTTAAGGAACTCGGCAAGCGGAAATTTGCTGCGTCTGAGGGCATCCTGCTCCAAACCCCAGAGGACATAAGATTGATCTTTGACCAGATCTCTGGCTTTCGAAACATAGTAACGCCCTTCCAGTTGATTGATACGGGCATAATGACCAGTCGCGATGAACTCACAATCCAGACCATCCGCACGCTTGAGCAAGGCATTCCATTTGATGTGTGTATTGCACAGGACACACGGATTAGGAGTACGACCCGCCAGATATTCTTCCACAAAATTGTCAATCACCGCATCCCCAAACTCGTCCCTGATATCCAGAATAAAATGGTGAAAACCCATGTCCACAGACACTTTCCGGGCATCCTGCAGAGAATCAAGCGAACAGCAACCAGTCTCCTTCTTGGAGCCTCCCGACGAACTGTAATCCCAGGTCTTCATGGTAATGCCGACCACCTCATAGCCCTGTTCATGCAGCATCATAGCAGCCACCGTGCTGTCTATGCCACCACTCATCGCCACCAATATCTTTCCATGCTTGCTCATGTCCTGTAAATCACAAAGTTAATATATTAGTAATAAAATTAATATATAAATAAGCCACAAATATTTTGCCCAATTTTTAGAAAAATTCAAGTCCGGTGTATATTTGCAATCCAATTCGGAAAACTGGTTAACGAATCAGCCGTAGAGGAACATCAAAATCCCCGTTTTTGTTGAGCTTTCACCTTCAGGATTACCGAAATAGCTACAATTTTAGTTATTTCATTTTGAAGAATGGACGAAGGGAATTTTTTTGTCATAAAACATCAAGAAGAAAATACCATCACGGTTTCTTACACCAAGGGGTATTTCTTGTGTAGCCATGGATTAATATTTTTAAAAATAATTATTAATATCCAGGCACTTAAAGTTTAAATTAAATTGCGGGAGCAGCTTTGTTGGTATAGCATCCCCAACACGTTGGGGACCAAGGTCGGGAACCACATTTTTTTACAACAATTGAATCAATGGATTCTTTTTAAAATATTGTTTTTTTATCATTGCGGGAGTAGCTCAGTTGGTAGAGCACGACCTTGCCAAGGTCGGGGTCGCGGGTTCGAGTCTCGTCTCCCGCTCATAGAAAATCCGCACAGCGGATTTTTTTTTGCCCAGGTGGTGGAATTGGTAGACACGCAGGACTTAAAATCCTGTGGGCAGTAATGTCCGTGCGGGTTCAAGTCCCGCCCCGGGTACTAGGTTCGGAGAAATCCGGACCTTTTTTATTTCAGTTGGGTCGAACATAGGTCGAACAAATTTTCTTGCTTTTCAATATCTTTAATTTGTTTATCAATTATAATTCGCATAAATCTTTAATTTTAAATAAAAATTAAAAGATGCTGGACTTTTCCAAAGTTGATGTAAACTCCAAGTTAAAAGATACTTCCTTTTGGACTATTGGATCATTTTTTGTAATTTTAACTGGATATGTTAGTTATTTCACATATTGCGTAATAAATAATATTCCATATTCAACACCAAACTTGTATTTGATTGTTGGCTTAGGGTTAATGAACTTAGTATATTGGGTATCCTTGTTCATTTCAATTGAAAATGGCAACGATTGGGATTCCTTAAAAACACTAATGGTTATTTCATATTTTACATATTTCACTTACTCCCCAATTACATTTATGTACATTTTAGGAATCTATTTTTTTTTACGGGCTGATGGCATCAGAAGAATTATTAATTTTAAGAAATTGCAAGAGGCAGAATTAAGAGCTGAGTCGGAACCCAAAATTTTATTTTTTGATAAATGGGATCCAGTTCTTAAAACAAGACTAAACTCTTTATTGTCATTATTAATTATTATATTGGCAGAACTTTTCGGAGGAATTAGTACAATAATTTATCTGGTTTCTAATTACTTAATGTATGAATTGGTTTACATGTTCCGTAATAAAAAAATTGAACCGTATCAAATAGTTATTAGCACAATTCTCGTTCCTTGTATGCTCACAAAATACTTTCTAAATGAAACAAATTTTTCAATATTTGGATTGTCAAAGTCTCAAATTAACTTGACATATCAGAATGGTTTAAGAGATAATAAGCTACTTGTTTTCCAAGACGCTACTTATTTGTATGTTAAGAATAGCATTGAAGATGATACTACGATTGCAATCTCAAGTAAAAATGTCAGCAGTTATTGTATTACTGGAGAAATAAAATATCCAAAACTACGTGGTATTTTAAACTCTAAAAAAAACACAGTGGGTAATATAGTAATTATTCCTGTAATTGATACTTGCCGACAATAAACTTATTATACATGATAAATATTTTTGTCAAGGCTCACTAAAATTAATCCAAAACCCTGATATGATATATTTTTCTTTAATATTAATATTACTTTGTAAGTTTGTCTATGGAAGTTATTTGTCTTGAAGATGAAGCTTTTTATACTTTAATTGACAGGGTCGTTGCTCGAATTAAGGACAAAGAAGGCATTAAAGAGGATAGGTGGATTTCCACAGAAGAAGCCATGAACAAGCTTAGGATAAAAAGCAAAACAACCTTACAAAAACTTCGAGATGAAAGCAAAATCCGATTTTCTCAACCGGAAAAGAAAATTATTCTTTATGACCGGAACTCTATTTACACTTATTTAGATCAAAACGCAAACAACTTATTATGACAGAAAACAACGAAAATCAGTTTATCAGAGGTTTTAATCAAGGGTATGTCCTTGCACAATTTGAACCAGATGTACTGACCTTAATATTAAAAAATTATAAACCCATTAATTCGTATTTCTCTGGTCTGTCTTTCGGCCAGAAAGAATTTATATTAGATCAAACTTTTAACGCAATCTCTTATTTGAGAAAATCAAAGACATTAGAGAAGGATTCCAGGTAAATCTAAATGAAAATAATTTCAATTTTGTTTATAGCCATAAATAATTTTTATATTCCGCTCTAATTATCGTATCCGTCCAATCTACAACCGATTGCTGAAGAGACTTCCAATTATGAGGCAATAATTCTGCGATTCGATTAATGGAATGGTTCTTTAAGCTACTTAAATAATACATGGAATCATTTCAAGATTATATTAACTGGATTAATAGACAAATTTCAGGATGGAAACGTCTAGAGTCCTTACTAGGCTTAGCTTTGAGGCAATTGAAAGGTTATGAATAAAAAATGTGCTTTTACTGCTCAAGCTCAATTGTTAGGAAAAATGGATTTAAAAATGGTAAGCAACAGTATAAATGTTATACGTGCAGAAAGAACTTCTTGGGAGGTGACCGTTTGGAAAGTGTGCGATTGTGGCATGAATATGTTGAGAGTAAACAGACTTATGCCCAGTTAGCAGTCAAATATGGATGCTCTATACGCACGATTCAGCGCAAGATTGATGCATACGTTGTTTCATTTACAGCTCCTAAGGCCAGAGAAGTCATAGTTTTAATGGATACTTCCTACTGGGGGAGGAATTTTGGAGTAATGCTCTTTAAGGATTCTATAAGCGGGGAAAATCTGCTCAAGTATTATGTAAAATATGAAACAAATGCTATATCAGCAAGGAATACATGAGCTTAAAGATAAAGGATTTTCGATTTTAGCGATTGTTTGTGATGGGCGTAAAGGGTTAACACAATCATTCAAGGAAATTCCAATACAAATGTGCCAATTTCATCAAGCAGCTATCTTACGTAGATACCTGACAAAAAGACCAAAGTTACAATCTGCACGAGAGCATATGGAAGTGGCAGATTTAATGAAGCAAACAGATAAAGAATCATACACAGGAGTATTACAAATGTGGTTTGATAAATGGCAGTGGTTCTTAGATGAGCGCAGTACGAACTCCACTGCCGGCAAATCATTTTACACCTATAAAAGACTCCGCAGCGCAGCATGAAGCTTACAAAATAATCTTCCTTGGCTATTTACCTGGTATGATAATATTGAAATTGGCATACCAAATACAATAAACTCAATTGACGGACATTTTTCAGATTTAAATAACAAACTTCGCAACCACAATGGACTCTCACAAAATTGCAAACGTAAGTTTATTAATGAGTTTTTGAAGGTATGACAACCTCTAAAAATATCAATGAGCTGCGCATTAAACACAACCCATTGATTGACATTTTTGGCGGTCACTTACTTTATCCCCGGCATGTTGCTCTCCAGAAGAGCATGCTTCCGTTTCAATAAGTTTTACAAAGAAAACGAATCAAAACATGCAAACCTCATTCTAGAAAAATAAACAGCCTGAAATCTGTCTATTAGAGACCAGCATCTTTTTTTTATCCTGAAATTTGTCTATTATTCCTATTAACTCAATAAAATCTTGCTCCCAGGATAACTGCCGAAGATACTTCTCTTCCCTTCTGAAATAGTATGATAACTTCTGCTGAATTTTGCTTCTGATTTATCTTAGATGAGATGTTCTCAAATTGACCCGACAATTTTCTGGACGCCTGACAGTACTTTCACTTCCTGTCATAATATTAAGTCAAAGACATATTCTTCCCAGTTAAGTATCCTTTCAAACTCACATTGTAATTCTTATAGCTCACCTGCAATTTCTTAAATCCTTCCTTAGTCATGCTTTTTTGCACTAACCTCTTATCCATAGTGACCACTAGCAATTGGTACTTAGTAGGACGGATACATTAATTCTATCTAACCAGAGTAATATCTCCTCGCGTATTATGCCTAACTCCTTGACCATCTTGCCAAGAAATGAAATAAGCATACACTCCAGGAATTGCTGGCTGGCTTCCAATCTTACCATTCCAGCCTGCTAGAGTAGTTGTTGAGAAGACCATAGCTCCCCATCTATCATAGATTGAAATCTGATATATATCAATATCGCTGCTTCCAACGATAGGGATCCATATGTCATTAATATTATCATCATTAGGACTAAATATCGTTGGAAGGTATATGTCATTATTAGTTGACTTGATAATTCTAATAATTATTGAATCCAATGTAAGGCAACCATTCTGATCAATAATCTCTAGATAATAAACTGTATCTTTTGAAGCAGTAAGTATAGGACTACTACAATCATTACAAGACAGGTTATCAGAAGGATACCACCGATATGAAATGCCAGATTGAATAATTCCTGCATCTAATACAACGATAGAACCTAGCTTTAAATCTAATTGAGTAGTTAGATTGATATCTACCGGGGGGTGCCATTGCAACTTTATTAAAATACTGCTGTCACAACTTTGTGCTGAAGGAAATCTGAATTGCAATTCTTCAGGATTCTTGTACCATAAGGAATTAACTAAGACGGAATCACCTTTGCAAAAGTTTATATGCTTTATCACAGTCTCAGGAGAAGCAAATAATGAAATAATAGAAGTATGAAAAGAATCACAGCCATTCACGGCTTGAAACTTCTTACTCAAGATTACTGAATCATAATAATATCGATTATCAATATATATTGAATCTCCTGGACAAATTGAGAAAGTATCAATGGATGAAATTGGAGCTGAAAGAAGATCTATACTTACATAAACAATTGAATCACAATTATTGGAACTAGGAAACACTCTTATAATCCGTGCAGAATCATAATAATAAGTTCCATTATAAAAAATAGAATCACCCTTGCATACCTTTAAGCTTAAGTTAGTTGTATCAGGTAAAGATCTAAAACTTAGACTTACTTGATGAATACTATCACAACCATTCTGGTCGGTTAATAAAAGTTCTATTGTTGTATCCTTTTTAAACCAATTAGATTGAAATAATATAGAATCACCAAGACAAGAACTCATCTCCACTAGACTTGAGCTACTTACAGGATAATCTACAATCTCAATGGATACCAAAGAATCACATCCATATACTGTAGAAAAGCTATCGACAAGCTTAAGTGGATTAATATAATATTTATCCTTATAGAAGATGCTATCTCCTTTACACTTGGATAGTAATAATGAAGAAGAACTGTTAGGATAAAAGCTAACTTGGTGGAGAACTACTGAATCACATCCTTGGAAGCTAGTCCATGTATCCTTGAACATTCGACTGTACGTAATACTTAAAAATCCTTGTGAGGTAGTTAAAAGCAATGTATCTCCTTGACATCTTGAATAATTAATAATAATGGGTGCGATTGCTGGTAATATATCAATAGTGATGGTACTAATGGAATCACACATAGAGCTCGACATAAGAGTATCTATAAGAACTGTATCACCAGAATACCAATGATCAAGAATAAATATTGAATCTCCAAAGCATCTTTGATATGATTGACTTGTTCGCTTAATGTTACTATTAAAACTAATAATAAGTTGCTGAAAAGAATCCAAGCAGCCAGAGGTAGATTGAAATAGCTGATGTAAAGTATCAGTGAACCAAAACTTTTGATTATTAATAATCGCTGTATCTCCAATACAATAATCAAGGATCACAAGACTTGTATCGAATGAATGAGCATCAACTTTATAAGTTACAAGGGAGTCACAGATCAATTTACTAATATAATGAAGTGTAAAGCTAGTATCCTTAGAATACCAAGTATCATAGATAAAAACAGAGTCATTAGGGCATAAATTAAAAATAACACTATCAACTGCAACAGGCAATACTCTAATACAAATTTGTATAATGGAATCACAGAATCGCGGATAGACAAGTCTCAAATTAATACAAGTATCAGATTGAAGATTAGGCAAAGTAAAGCTATCTGTGTTAACCTTCTGATTATCTAAATACACTTCTTTACTTGTAGTGCTGAATTTAAAACTTGCATCAGAACCTTGACAAACCAAGGTATCAATTGTGCTCCAAGATATCTCATTATTGCACTTACATTTCTCAACTTCAATCTCAATTGTATCTGTCTTGAATCCACACTCTGTAGGATAAGTTGCTGAGATCCTATAATTGCCACTCTTACCAAAATATACATCTATGGTATCCTCAGCTTGTCGCATTATCTTAGCACCATCGAATACGCTCCATTGCGTCTCAGGATGAGAACAGGGGTCAGTAAGAATATACCTTACCATTGTGTCTTGACATACTAGCTGCTCACCTTGTATATATACTCTGTATGGGAATTGTAAGCCAGATGCAAATAAGGGAGCACCTAAATCTAACTCATTCATTACATCAAAATTAAAAAGTTCTAATTCACAATCCATTCCTAGTCTATTAGGCTTTCTAATAATATGTAAATTACCTAAATTAGTTCCATAATTGGTAAGATAGATTTTTTGATCCTTTCCTAAAACAGGTGAACCTATATTACTTGGTGTTGAAGCTAAGTTTATTAAGCTGCTTCTTATAAAATACTGATCATACTTGGATACGTTCATTTGAAATAAATCATATCCTCCGGACTTATTAAATCCTGTAACATAAATTATTTGTTGATTGGGAGACCATTCAATTGAATATAACTCTTCAAATTTATCGACTTGGCCTAAAACTTGTAAACCATCGGTTATTATACCACTCGTGGAATTAAACTTATGAATTTCTAATGTTGAATAGAGCTGACTTCCTGATGTAACTTCTATTAGAAACTTTCCATCATGGCTTGGTTTAAGCCAACCAAGATTTTCTTGATCATAAAAAGCTAAGTGATTTATATTACCAGAATATGATATAATAGGATTACTGACATTTATGCCGGTATCAGAAAGAATCCATGAATGAAATGCTTCATCGGTGGCTCTTAGTCCTATTATCCACCAATCTCTACCATTACAATGTCGAACTCCAGTAACTTTCTCTGAACTTGTCTTGAGTAATAGCTGTCCAAGATTCAAGACTTTACAATGGCCGAGATTAGCCCTAATATCTATTACTGTGAAAAATAAATCAAACAAAGAATCATTAACAGAACCTGTTGTCTCTTGTGGATGAAAGACATAATAAATAGAGTCATTTTCGGGTTGAGGAAGAATTAAGAACATTGAGCTACTTGATCCGCTATAATTACGAATATTAGCAATTCTCTCATGAAATTTATTATAAATATAATTTCCATCACTGTATAGTAGTAAGTCGCCAGACCTATCACATATACTTGATTGTACTTCATAAACATCATCTGCAAAACCAGTAATGACCGTTGGAGTATCATTAATCCACTTGATACCATTCTTGCCAAGATACCAGACATCTGCCTCATGGCCAGAAAGGCAGTGATCAGGCTTGGGCTTGTCGCATTCTTGTACTTCACCCTCTATCGTATCAGACTTAAATCCGCATTCCGTAGGATAAGTTGCTGAGATGCTATAAGTGCCACTTGACCCAAAGTACACATCAATGGTGTCTTCATTATGTCGGATTATCTTGGCTCCATCGAATACACTCCATTGGGTCTCAGGATGAGAACAAGGATCAGTAAGTATATATCTTACAGTGGTATCATGACAGATAAACTGCTCACCTTGAATATAGGCTCTGTAAGGGAATTGTAAGCCAGATGCGTATAGCGGAGCACCTAGACTTGTCTTAGAACCTAATGAAAAATCGAAATATCGAAAATCACAATTAATACCTGAAAGATTAGGCTTATGAATCACATGTAGAAACTCCGACTTAGAGCCCCAATTAGTTATATAAATCTTATTATCTGCTCCTAATATAGGTGAGCCAATATTGGATTGTGTTGCAGCAATATTAGTTAGACTATTTCGAATCTTAGTCTTATCAAATTGATTAATTTCAAGCTGAAATAAATCATATCCTGACGCACTATTATAACCAGTCACATATATCTTACTCTGATCTGGTGACCATTCAATTGAATATAAATAAATAAATTTATCAGCTTGATCTAATACCTGAATTCCATCATAAATCATTCCTGTAGTGTTGTTAAATCTATGTAATTCTAATGCTGAATATAACTGACCACCTGCTGTAACTTCTACAATATACCTTCCGTCATGGCTTGGCTTTAGCCAACCTAAATTCTTTTGATCATAGGTAAGCAAATGATTAACGCTACCAGAATATGAAACAATAGGATTATTAACTGTTAATCCAGTATCTGAAAGAATCCAAGAATAAAAGGCTTCATCAGTTGCTCTTAATCCTATAATCCACCAGTCTCTACCATTGCAATGGCGGATGGCTGTAACTTTCTCAGAGCTTGTATTCATTAATAATTGACTTAGTTGTAAGACCTTACCATGATAATTATTTGCCTTTACATTAACTACAGTATAGTAAAGATTAAAGATTGTATCATTAATATTTCCATAAGTTGCCTGAGGCTGAAAGACATAATAAATTGAATCATTACCAGGCTGAGGAAGAATTAAAAACGTAGAAGAGCTTCCACCACCTTTAAGAATAATTGTAGCAAGTCTTTCATGGTACTTATTAAAAATAAAATCACCATTACTGTATAATAATAAATCACCATTTTTATCACATATACTTGACATAACTTCACCAACATAATCTGCAAATCCAGTAATAACTGTTGGAGTATCATTTATCCACTTTATACCATTCTTGCCAAGATACCAGACATCAGCTTCATGGCCAGAAAGACAGTGATTAGGCTTCAATGTATCTTGAAATAAATTAAAGCTTTTATCCTCTTCAAGTGGAACTGGGAATATACTTGAATAATTATTACTGGATAACTGGCTTTCATCACTCCTTTTAGAATCTTCTTGTGGATGACCTGTCTTATAAAAGTAAATATCCGAATCTTGAGGGTCACTGCATCTTTCTATTGAATTAGTTGATGAATAAAATTCAAAAAAAACTAAAACACTTACAAGTAGTGCAAATGAATAAATATGAAATAAAATATTTTTTAAAAAATCTTCATTTCTGAATTAGCTAACTATCTTACTTAAGTCTCTGATTAATAAAAGTATAAATATTTATATTTTAAAATATAATGCACTTGTACTTAAATCAGATTTTCAAAGTTAATACAAGTTAATGATTCGTTCAACAAATACTTGTATATTTACTCACTGATTGATATAATCTGTGCCCCGCACAGAAGATTTAATATGCTGATCTCAACTCACATTTATTCACGTATTAAATCAATTAATTATGTCTCGGATTCTCTTTATCCTTAGTTATTTTTTATGGTGCTCCCAACTCCAGCTTGCCTCCGCCCAATGTATGATCGAAGGTCCTTCAAGTCCTTGTCGATATGGTCAGACAATCTATATGCTTAACTATGTCTCTGGTAATGGAGACAGTCTAGTGTCATCAACTTGGACTCTTAGTCCAAGTAAGGGTATTATTCAATCTTCCACTAAGGATAAAGTAACAATTGAATGGAACGAAGATGGTACTACTTTACTTCAAGTGAAATTCATAACGAGCTCTGGTGATACATTCAGCTGCATAAAGGTAATAGACATAATGAATCCTCACGAATTCGAAGTTTAGATTGGACTGAATCGGAAATGTATTAATTCATCACAAGAAAGAGACTTTCATCTTTGTAAAGGTGATCAGACTTTCTTTAGTACGGACTCACTTGCAAGCTATGAATATAAATGGTATCTGAATAACAATCCTTTGGTTAGTAAAAGTCATAAGACTGAAGATTTAACATTCAATAATTTAGGAATATTTATTCTTAAGCTCATTGCTTCTGATACAACGAATGGATGTCGCTGTATGGTTAGCCTTCAAGATCCGTGTGAAGTATGGGATCCTTTATATGAACCTGCATTTGTTAGTATTATAGAATTACCTCAAAATCCTTGGCATAATTATATCAGTCGTGTTATGGAAAATACAAGACACGATCATTTAGTAAGAACACTTTGTAACCCTATAGTTATTCCTGGTGGATCCAATCAAAGAACCAGTGATAAATTGGCAGATCAATTTGTAATGTCTATTTCACCAAATCCTGTTGAGGGAGATGACTTAGTTGTTGATTTTGAATCACAAAATCAAAATTCTATTACTAACATAAGTATTACTGATTTAAATGGTAAAGTTCTATTGATTACAAAATTAATGGGAACCAGAAAAGTAACTATTAATGTTGCGTCTTTGAATTCGGGGATTTATATCATTAAAGCCTTAAGTAATGATCAAACACTAAGGACTAGCAAATTTATTAAGCTTTAAATTAATTCTAAGTTATAACTATTTTCAATCAAAGCAGGGAATTTCAATCCTGCTTTGATTTTTTAGGAAAAATATTCTAAAGGGTTGAAATCATTTTTATATTAAAAATAATACTAATTTAAAATATTCTAAATTAAAAAGTTATCTTTTTGATAATGTTGTCTTTCCTTTTGAATTAGCAGCAGTTGAAGTAAAATTTCCTTCAAATAAATTTTTACTAATAAAATTAAGCTCTATAGATCCTAACGAAGTTCTTTTTTTGCCATATTCTTTAAATTGAATAAATAATTTCTTACCTTCAACTTTACCAACAAATTCAATTTGTACATGCTGAGTAAATGGAATTTCATTTCCATTTTCCATGTATTTTTCTCCATTTCCAGTAATTATATTATCTGATTGAGATAAAAATATTTTATATCCAATATCCATACCTTTGAATGGTAAATATGAACTACTTTGTACATTAATTTTTAGAATCCAAATGCCATTTACATCAACCAAATTAATACTTGATAAAAGACGATATGTTGAAAATAAGCTACCTATGCTAATTAGTAAAATAAAGACAATTTTCAAAGCTGCAAACAGTTTATTCCTATTAAAATAAGATACTATTCCTTCATAATTAAATTCAAATTTCTCCTCTGGTTTCATGAATTCAAAATTATGAATAATTATATAACTGATACTATAATCAATAATATTAGGTATTTACCACAAGTTCATTGCAATAAATACGCAATTTATAATTCACATATAAAAATCATTAAATTACTAAGTACATTTGTTTTTTCTAACAAATAAATTTTTAATTATGGCTACTACTTCACCTTGGCACAGCATTAAGCAACATGTGCATCATAACAACACTAATTGTAATACAGGAAACAATATTGAGAAAGAAAACCACAAAAACGGGACTGGAGATAAGCCAATTTGCGAGGAATGTAAAAAGCTTAATAAAGATGGTAAATAAATTTGCTGGATTTAATAGCAGTTATTTATTAGCAGAGTATAAACCAATTTAAATTCACAAAGATGGGTACGATGCAAATATATTTTAGAACTGTGCTTGTTTATAAACTAATGTTTAAGCTCATTATTTCAATAATTTACTTAAACAAAAATGCTCTCTAGACAACGAGTATTAATTTAAAAAGGTGAGCTTGCAAAAGATTTTGTGAAACTAATTGGAAAATATTTTACGAATTAAAGTTAGTGAAAATACTTACCATCTTTGCCTTATTTGTATATCTACTTAAAATAAAATTAATCTCTAATTACTATTTTTTATTTTCATGACATAATAACTAATAATTTGATATTCATCTTCAAGAGATTCCTGCATGATATATAAATGCATTTGTCGAACATTTGGAACTTACAAAACTTGGTTTCGAAGTGAAGACTTAAAATCTGAGGGTTTGAAATAAAGTTGGTCTTACTATTCAAGAAAAACTATGTGTTAGTCTTAAATTTGTCCTTAGACCAAACTTTTCTATCTAATTAATGTCAATTCCCCACTAATCTCTACAATTGGATTTGAGAATGAAGAGTAGCTAATGCGATATACATAAACTCCGGGGGTCATGGGATGATCTTTAAATTTTCCATCCCAGCCGATAGGTAATTCATCTTTAATATTTGGTGACCAGTTAAAAATCTGTCCGCCCCATCGATCGTATACTTCGATATTATGAAATTGAACAGAGCTATGTGAGCCTATTGGAATCCAATAATCATTTACGCCATCACCATTAGGACTGAAGGCATTTGGAATATGGATCTGAGATTCTATTTTACGAAGCAGTATTACAACAGAATCTATGTGTACACACCCAGCATCGTCAATGGTTTCTAAATAATAAACGGATTCAGATGAAACAGTGAGCGTAGGTTCTCCACAAGATGAACAGCTCAAACCCTGAGTTGGATACCATCGAATTGAGCGAATATTTGATGCTATCCAAGGTTTAAGAACAATAGATTGTCCTTCTTCTAACTCTAAAACATCTGGTAGACCAGCATCCTGTTCAGGAAGAAAGCGAATCTCATAATGAAACAAACTGTCACATCCTGAAGGAGATGATCTTCTAAGACTTAAAGATGCATCAAAGATGTATTCCTTACCATCTAATCGGATGGTGTCTCCAGGACAACTTATTATTTTGGTATAAAATGGTTCAGGTGCAGTTAATAGGCTAATACGATAGTTTACAACAGAATCACAACCTGTGATTTGCGATGAGAAATGCTTTCGTAATACAATAGAATCATAATAAAAACTACCATCTATAAAAATCGAATCTCCTGGACAAATACTGTTTGATATTTCAACAACGGGTATCTCAGGAAGTAAGATAATCCAGTGTTGTATGGTTGAGTCGCAACCATATTGGTCATTATAATTCTTTTCGAAAATGGTGTCTTTTGAAATATAATTGCCCGCTATTAGAATTGAATCCCCATAGCAAATCAAATGTTGGTCCAACGAAGGTGGATCAGCAGGATATTGTATTAAGCTTAGTACGACCGTTGAATCGCAACCTTTATAAGAATTATAGTACAGATCTATCTTCTTGGAAGCGATATGGTATTGTCCTTCAATAAGAATACTATCTCCATTGCAGAAGTATAAGGTATCGTGTCGAATTGGTATGGTAGGTATTAAAATGATATTCCACTCTCTAAGCGAATCGCAACCTTGAGCATTCAGATATGAAATTTGAAAAACAGTATCGTTTTTATACCATTTTCCAGCAATTCGCACTGAGTCCCCAGCACATAACTTTATTTGTTCTTGGATTTTAGCTGTGGGTTCCACAATCAGAATTTGGTGGATCACTAAACTATCCTCACAACCTCGAGAAGAAATTAATCTTCGCTCCAACCTTCCTGAATCTTTGTAAACTTGGCCATTTATAAATAAACTGTCACCACGACATAGTCTGTGTAAAAGGAAAACTGAGTCAGTGCCTCCCACTCTTATCTCATCAATATGTAAAGAATCACATCCATACCTGTCATTATATTGACTATAAAGAATGGTATCATTAAAATATAATCTACCTTGCAAATAGATACTATCTCCTGGACAGACAGGCCATAACTTTCGACCTTTAGATTCGGAGTAAACCTTTATAGATATTGTATGTATAGAATCGCAACCATTTTGACCTAATTCATTGGATTGCAAAACAATATCATTTTTATGCCAAATACCATTTACATAAACAGAATCTTCATAACAAATTGAAATTTCTTGTCTTGTCTCCTTAATAGGTAAAACCTTAATAGAAACTTGAATAGAGGTATCACAATTCTCAGGTCCAAAAAAATTCATTTTTAAAATAGTATCCCTTATAACAGCTGATAAAAGTATTGTGGAATCATTTGCACCTGAACTAGAAATCCAACTACCAGAATCATATATTAAAGTAGCTGACTCCCCTTACAAACTAAAGTATCAATTTGAAGCCATCGGAAATCTGAAGGACAATGACATCTCCCAACATTAACGTGCATTGTATCGGATTTGTATCCGCAAGGTATTTCATAGGAAACAATAATTCGATAGATTCCCTCATGTTCAAAATTAGCCTTAAGTGTATCTCCATTTTCTAAAATGTTTCCACCATCAGGTAATGTCCACACAAGTTTTTCATGAGGACAAGGATCTGTCAAGTACCATTTTGATGTATCAGAGCGGCAAATCGAATTAGGTCCTCGCATATATGCTTTATAAGGCCACATAAGACCTGAAGGGTATTGAGGAGCTGCTAAGCCTGTTTGACTTCCCACATTAATATATCGAGGAATAAAACCACAATCAGGGTAAGGTTTATTAGGCTCTGGTATCAAATGAATATAATTTTGCCAAAAGCTAGTCATATACATCCTACCATCAGGTCCTAATACTGGGCTTCCTTGATTACCTAATTTAAAGGAGGAAAAATCAAATACCTTAAGGCTATTCATCATCGACACAGAATCTATCACGCTCAAATCAAATTGCCATAGAGAATTTGTTAAAACATACAAATATCGGTTATCAGGACTATACTCGCATGAATACACGGTGCTTGTTAATTTACCATCTGGTAAAACAACTGTTATTTGGGTCAGAAAACTCACCTGCCCTGTAGCCGGATCAAAGTTGTGAATTTCAATAAATTGAGGTTGGTATGGACGGCTGGATGTAATTTCAGTCAAAAGCCTACCATCATGGCTGGGTTTTAGATAACCTACATTAGCCCAAAAAGGATTGCTCACAGAATTAAATTGATGTTCAAAACCAGATTTGCTTATTACCGGATTAGGGTTAAGGCCGGAATCTGTTAATAGCCAAGCATAAAAGGCATTTCCCGTACCTTTCATGCCGATCACCCACCAGTCCTTCCCATTGCAATGCCTTACTGCAGTGATCTTTTCAGATGTGGTGTCTAAGATAGCCGCTCTTCCCTCCATTTTTTCCGTGTTTACATTGTAAACGGAGTAATACAGTTTTCCAGCGTCATTAAGATTGAAATATTGATCAGCCGCATACATATGAAATACATAAAACAAGCTGTCCTGCCCAGGCTTTGCCAATATCAGACTCATCGTTGTGGAAGTGTTACTTAACAATTCGGCCGCAGTAAACCTGATCGAATTACCTTGTCCATTATAAACGTGATGCCCTTCAGTATAGATTGCTAAGCTACCATCAGGTTTACAATAGCTCGTATGTCCTTCATAAATATCCGCATTAAGACCGCCAATAATATTGGGTGTCCCATTAGACCAATCAATTCCATGTTTATCTCCAATTAGCCAGACATTCATTTCCTTACCTGTAGGGCAAGTATCAGTTTGAAAATATGTCCTAAATTCTGAATTTATTTTAATACTGGATTTGCCAAATAATGATGTATTGTAAAAAACAAAAGGCTTAATAAAAAACAAGCTTGAAAATTACTTTTATCCATCATGTCAAGAAAAAGGTTCGCACAGATTAAAGCACAGTACACAAAGTAATAACAAAAAAATGACTAAAAAAGTTATTTTTATAACACATTGATTATGTGCAATTTAAACATCAAGTATTAAATCTTGATTTTAAATTAACAATCTAAAAACATAAATTAACAAGGATTTTGATAATGTATTCTGGATTATTCTTATGAAAGTTATCTAAAAATTGACATTTTCTGATTATCTTTAATTTTTAAACCCTATAAAAATAAGATATGAATCAGCTATTGATTAAATTGTATTGCTTTCTCATTATATTTAATTTATTTCCTCAATTACTTAAGGCTCAATGCATTTTAGGAGATATTGAAGTGTGTTCAAATAATTCATTGATGTATCACAGTGGTTATGTTGATGATCCATCTAATCCAGTAATAACTTGGACTTGGACCGTTTCTGATCCACTGAAAGCGAAAATAATTCGAACCAATATTGATACACTTGAACTTGAATTTTTAGTATCTGGTCATATAGACTTACAATTACAAATGCTCACTGAAATGGGTACTCTGATTAATTGTGATCTCAATATTTCGGTATTGGAAAATCAAGATTTTGATATCAACATGACAACAACTTCAGGTTGCAAACCATATGTTGAAAATATTGAAAATGGAATAACATGTAAAGGAAATTATTCTACTTTTACAACTCTTGAACATTTCGCATATCTACATTATTGGGTGTATAAAAATCAATCTATAGGAAGTGGAGGAGAGAGTGATCCTGTTCTCTTTGAGGAAACAGGACACGACACTATTACTCTTGTAAGTGTAAATACAATAAATGGCTGTAGCCGTTCTTTTATTTATATTGTTAAAGTTATAGATATACCAGACTCTGAAATCGGATATGTGACTGACAGTATAATGAGCGATACTTTCTGTGCTATGCAAAGATTGAGATTTATTAATAAAAGCCAAAACACTGGGATAGTATTGTACAAGTGGGAAGTTAGAAAATTATCAAATAATCAGCTATTATATACTCAATCTAGCACTGATCCAAAAGAGGATTTAGTCTTTCAATTTGTAGATTCAGGAAATTATAAGATAATATTGAATGCTATTGATCAATGTGGTTGTAGTTCTCAAGATGAAAAAACATTAAATATTCGCGAAGGTGTTGGGATTACTGTTGAATGTCCATCTGTAGTTTGTAGTGACAGTTTGAGAGAAGTGAGTTATATAGCCGAGGATAGTTGCGCAAGCTATTCGTGGCAAGTAATAGGTGGAATTCTAACTTATCAAAACCACAACATGATCCGTGTCAAATGGACTGAATCGCCACCTTCTGGTTTTGGATACATTAAGTTGACTACAACAGGCTGCTCTGGAGATCTATGCGAAGGAATCACTATAATAGAAGTTCCAATTCTAAATGCATATGCCGAAATCAAAGGACAAACTTACATATGCGAAAAAACAGGTTTGTTTGCCTATTCAGTTCCTTCTTGGCCAGGGGCAAGTTATCAATGGTCTCTCAGCCCATCTGATACGAGTGAATTACAAATTTTATCCGGTGACAAGTCTCCTCAAGTTATTGTTGCACTTGATGATTATACCGGAACATTTGATCTAACAATTAATGTAAAACATCCACTTGCTGATTGCTCTTTTGAAAAAAGCATCGAATTATCAGTTGCTCAACTTTCCATCTCTCCAGATTCAGTTTGCCAAGCTACATCTACTTTATTTTCTCTCTCAGGAATTAACACCGCCTTTGATTCTATCAGGTGGTTTAGTAGTAATAACTATGTTGGTACTAGAATTGGCACAGATACTATTACGATTCCAGGAAATTTATTAGTAAATCTGGGGGTCCGTATTATAAGAGCAATTGTGTATTATTCTTTAAACCAATCTTGCGTTACGAACAAGAGTATCTTTGTTAAGCCGAAACCATCACCACCAGAAGTCACAGGCAATAAATATATATGTCCTGGAGATAGTGTTGAATACGAAGTTCAGACTACGTTTCCAAAAATGCCGAGTGATTCTGTATTAATAGAAATCCAAGGCGGAAATATAGCTTCCAGAATTAAAGTAAACAACTTTCTTGAAAGGATCAAAATCATTTGGAATTCAGGTGGCGGAAGTATTAGTTTACGTACACAAAGAGGAGAATGTTTAAGTAAGGTAATCAATTATCAAGTAAATGATCTTTCAGAGATCGATTCAGTAATGATTTCTGGAAATCAAATGCCTTGTTCAGATTCAGAAGAAAGTTATACTCATGGATTTAAACAGAAATCAAAAAACCCAATATGGAGTATTGATCCCACATTTGGAAATATATTGACTTCAGATTCTGCTAAACTTACAGTGTATTGGAAAAATGTTACTCAAGATACCAATACTTATGTTGTGTTTGCAGACACAATGTGCGGCGAATGGAGATCTGATACATTACCCATTATGATTAAAAAAAGGATCATGCCGGAAATAAATCTAACCAGAGTGTGCGTAGAGACTCCTTTTGTATTAAGTATTAATGTGCTCAATGCGGATCAATACACATGGTATATTAGAGATTCTGTGATCATAACAAAAGTTCCCTATTTAAGTTATGAGTTTTTAGTAGGCGAAGAAGGGTTTTACAACATTGGAGTTGTTTGGGGATTTACACCAATATGTTATGAAGGTTTTAGTTGGTTTGGAAAATTGATTGTTGATCCCAAGGTTGGGCCTTCTATTACAGCCTTTGATGATGAAACAGGAGAGTATTTTGACTGTATTGTTTCTGGTGTACCTAGAAAAATCAACTTAGAAGCGACAAGGTATAATATCCCTGGAGTAAAATATAGATGGAAATTAGATGGCCAATTGTGGCCAGACAGCAGTTCAGATATTCTGATAATATATCCTGATGATTTTTCTGAAGTACCGCTTGTGGTAAATGTTTATGTTGAAGGTGCTTTATGTAGTGATACAACAAAATTTACAATTGATACTTGCTCAGTTCCGATTGGCTGTAACCCAATACATGAATTTACCAATTTTAGTTTAGAAGGTTTAGGGTGTAATACTAGACGAATTACAGCAGAAATAAATCCCGATGATATATACCTTCTTGAGGATACAGTAAGATACCCACATCCAAAGATTGCTGGAGTAACTGTCAGTGCACTAGCGAAAGGATTATGGACTATAAGAGGATCAACACAAATTTATAGACCAGTTTTCGATAGATCTAATTTAACCCAAGATGCAACTTATCGCAATGCTGGTAATTATCTTGCAAAATTAGTTTTGCTCTCTCCAAGCACAATTGACTCCAATGAAATTTGTGAACTTGACACAAGTATTTGGGTGAAGGTTCCATTTACAGGAGATTTTGAAAGAGATTTTGAATGCTATCAAGATTCTATGTATCGAATGTATTTATATGGGGTATTATCGTATCTCCAAAATTTTGAACCCGAATCCATACTATACACTATAAATGGTATAGAGCATCCTGTCAGTGCCGGTGATACAAACCTTATCGTAGCAGCTGGATCAAGAATGAAGGTTTGCATAATTACAGAAATGCCAGATTCTACTAGTTGTACATTTTGTGATTCTGTTTTCGCACCACTAAGGCTGGAAGCTCCGCAGATCATTTTAGCTGACACATTATGTCGACAAAGTTTAGTTCGTTTTGATATTGATGAAGATGAATTTGGAGATGACATTATTGCTTATACTTGGGATTTTGGAAACAACCAAATTAGTCGTCAAAGGAATCCTACTTATAATTACGGCAACATAGATGGTCCAATAACTGTCAAACTTACTGTACGAAATCGCTGGGGATGTGAAGCAGAAACCACCAAAACTATTTATTTTAAGGACAATACATTGGCGGGCGAAATTACACCAAACATAGGTTTTTGTCAAAATATGGCAGAGCTTGTCTTAGATCATAATGATTCTGGCGTTGGACCATATTCTTATAAATGGAACACCGGAGACACATCGTCTACTCTTATAACCAACATCGATGGGAATTACCAAGCAACTCTTACTGATGGCAATGGATGTACTGAAGTTTTAACAGAAAATGTAAGATTATTACCTGTCCTTTTTAAATCACTGGAAGGCCCTGATAATGTATGTGAAGGTGAAGGGAGTTTCGATTTAACATTTGGTGGATTTCCTGAATACGAATATTATCTATTTGAACAGTTATGGCCTTCAGGAACTTCAAACGAACTGAGCATCACGAATTCAGGATTTAATTATCAATCCACTGTTAACAAATCAGGTAAGTCTGGATTATATAGATATATTTTATATGCTTTTGATCAAACAGACACTACTTTTAGCACAGCATGTGATAGCTTTAGTGTGTTCGTTCAATTTAATCCTGCTGAAATATTAAGTATTAATGATAGCTTATTAAATTGCAAACCATACACATATATCCTAAACGAAGAAAACGGTATACCTGGTGCATGGTATTATAAACCTCCAGTTGGCACAAATATATATTTAGGCTTAACTGACAGCATATTCGTTAATAATGGTGGAATTTATATTTTAGGTCCAATTAATGATTCAGATTGTAATCGACCTGATACAGTTGTAATACCTCAACCTATTCGATTAGATCTTTTCCTTTATGGTTGCTATGATATTTGTGATACAGTTATAAATAAAGGAAATGTTTTTCTCCCAAAGATATACCCTGACAGAATTTATAAGAACTGGGCATATAAACATATAGACGGAAGAATTTTAAAAAGTGGTTCAAATTCTTCGATTGATAGTATGAAACTCACAATTAACCACGAAGGAAAAATGTACATAGTAGCAGAAGATGATCAAGGATGTATTGATAGTTCTGACTTATTGTGCTTAAAAATTCTTGAATGTGTGCCTCCCATTGATTGTGATACAATTCCAGGTGTCAGTTGTCCGCATCTTTCATTTAAAAGAATTTATCTCGATTGTGATAGCATGAGAGTTCATTATTCAATTTATGAAGATATGGTTGTCCCTAGCGGGTGGAGTTTGTGTTCTGGCATACCAATTTCTGTCCAAGGAGCATATTGGATTGAGCCGCCTTCGATTGTACAGGATACAGTTAATCTGCATTTATACAGAATTAGAGGTGGCATATTGAGCTTTCATACTGATTCCTGTGAAAATGCTCAACAAATTAGTATAAGAATTTGTAAAGATAATCTAGAATGCATAAAGACATTTGCTTCATATTTTCCATGCTTTGATGGGGAGTGTAGTTTACCTTCAATTTTTATTTATCAAAATGAAAGTACTAGTACAATCCGAATTAATGCTAAAGGCGAACTTTATGATTTGATGAATTGTGACACTTCATATCATTATATCAAAGCTGAGTTATATGGGCCAAGTTGTACTGGATTGATAACATCAGCGATAGTATCTAATCCTGGAATTAATGAAGAATATAATATCAATTTGTATTTTAATCAAACTTATGCAAGAGATTGTTATTGTATTAAATATTTCCTATGTCAGAATTCAAATGGAACTAATTGCGAAGAAGCTTGCGTAATCAATCCATGTACTGGCTATAATCAGGATATGAGAACAGGTGGAGATGGTGATACCGAATTGAATATTACATGTGCTGGCACACAATCAGGATCAGGAGATAATATTTATGGCTATGAAGGAACATATTCTGGAAGTATAGATGGTGCATATTTGGATAGTATAATAATTCAAAATCATAGCACTGCAATTCAATCAATCAATGTAGATTCTAATGGAATAAATGGAAGTTTTATACTTGCCCCTTCAGTGGACAGTATTTCATACCTTATATTTATTTTGAATGATACTTATCCAAATGTTTTAATAGTTGTTGGTGCTTCAGATGCTTTGCCATCATGTCTTCACAATCCTACCACATCTAGAACACAAGTAGACAGAAATATTTCCATGGACATACGACCTAATCCTGCAAATCAAGTAATAAACATTGATTTTAGTTTAGGCAAAATCTGCAATACTGGAACTCTTAAAGTATCCAATGAAAATGGAAAAGAACAAATTTATACTGTAAGGATAAACCAACATGGAACCATGACACTTCCAATAGTTCATTGGCCAAGTGGATCTTATATGATCAGTGTAGAAGGTTGCTCAGGTCAGCTTCTAACAAAACGATTGATTGTTAGTCATTAATCAAGTGCACTAAATATTCATAAAAAAAGAGTATACAGATAAAATCTGAATACTCTTTTTTTATGACTGTTTTGTCATCATATATTGTAAAAACAAAGCATAACGACTCATTTATTAACCTTAGACGATGACTAATTCAATTGTGGACAAAATGTCAAGAGTTTCGCCGACCAACTTTATTTTATTTCATCGGCGAAAATAGTCTTGCTCTTGACTTTTTAGGAGCAATTTTAACTTTGTCTCAAGGGTGAAATGTGGACTCAGAAATGCCTCACTTGATTGATATAAAGCTATGGTTTTATTGTTAGTGCGCTAAATGGTCTACTTGGCTTGCCGTCTATCATAAGTTTTAAATAAATCTTGTAGTTAGGTAGATTAATAAAATCTTCAATACTGAATTCAGGAAACATTTCCTTAGTCATTAACATGCCATCCTCAGTGCCCAATCTAAAGGAAATTATAGTACCTATATTTCCAAGTACTGCGCTTTTAATATCCGGATCAAGTTGAGCCATATACTGGTGAGCCATTATCATACCTACTTTAAACTTTCGAAGCTCAGAAAACATACCTATTAGGGATAATGTAGTGAAGTTATGAAATTCATCAACATAAACCATAAATGGAACTCTCTTGTCCTCTTCGGTATCTACTCTGCTGAATGATGCAGATGCAATGGAAGTAATAAATAATGCACCTAGTATATGGGATACATCTGCACCAACATGTCCTTTAGAGAGATTGACCAAAACTATTTTCTTTTCGTCCATTGCCTTTCTTAATGATACTTCATCTGGATTATCAATTAAAACTCGCTTAATGACCGGATGTACAAGCATTCCACCTATTTTATTCAACACAGGCAATAGGTCGTATTTATGATATTCCTTGAATTCACGCTTCCAGAATTTTTTTACTGATTCGTTTTTAACATGTTTTATAGCCTCTGCGCGGAAATCTTTGTTAAGTAATATCTCTACAATGTCAGCAATTGTAGCCTTTGGCTGATCCAGAAGGGTTAGAATTGTATGTCGAAGGATATGTTCAAGTTTAACACCCCAAGCACTGTCCCATAACTTTGAAAAAACATCTAATATTCCAGAGGCAACCAATGATCGTTTTTCTTGAGAAACCTTTCTAAACGGATTATACTTCAACTTTAGACTAACATCAGGTATATTAAAGTAAGTTAAATCGCCTTTTCGGTTCTCTGGAATAGATTTTACAACTTTCTCAACCAAATCTCCGTGTGGATCAAGTAAACAACATCCTCGTCCGGCCAGTATATCCAGAGTAATCATAGTTTCAATCAATGTTGATTTACCGGTTCCGGTTTTTCCAATTATATATGTATGCATTAACCGGTCAGCTTGCTTTATGCCAAATCGCTTATGCTGGTTCCGATAGGTAGTAAGTCCAAAATAAGTTATGTCAGGATTTGAATTTTCCATTCTCTTATGATGACAAATTCATAAAAATGATCAAAGACGGTTAAAATATCCATTTTGACAAATAATGCCGACTACAATTCCCCAACGAATTAATTACACTTTAAAAATGGAAAAACCAAACATCGATCAAATACCAATATCATTCATCAGAGAACTAAGCAAAGAAAAAAAGGAAGATGAAGTTTTGGAAACAGAGCAGAATTTTCGAGAATTTTTACTGGTCATAAAGGAAATAGCCGACCGCTTAGAAGTTGAAGGTAAAACTCTAGAGGATTTTGACGATCACTTAATGTAAATGCTAAAATAGAAATGTAATTATGAAAAATGTTTATGGATATATACGGGTATCAACCGTCAAACAAGGTTCAGGTGTATCGCTTCAAGAACAGAAGGAAGCGATCATTAGATATGCGGAAAGACACTCATTGAATATTATCGAATGGTTTGAAGAACAGGAAACAGCGGCCAAACAAGGCAGGCCGTTATTCAATAAAATGATGAAGCTATTGAAAGAAAGAAAAGCCAAAGGAGTAATCTTTCATAAAATTGATCGTGGTACTCGTAATTACAGAGATTGGTCATCTATCGATGATTTAATTGCTTCCGGTTCAGAACTGCATTTTGCTCATGAAAGTTTGGATATGAATACCCGAGCAGGAAGACTAACTGCGGATATGCTTGTGGCATTAGCTACCGATTACATCAGAAATCTTCGTGAAGAGGCAATTAAAGGCTTATACGGCCGATTAAAGCAGGGTCTGTATCCATTCTATGCGCCAATTGGCTACATCAATACTGGAGGTGGGCAAATAAAATCAATAGACAAAATTCGAGCTCCATTAATCAGAAAAGCTTTTGAGTTATATGCAAGTGGTAAATACAATTTAGAATCTTTGACTGAGACTATGCGTAAACTAGGATTAAGAAACTCACGAGGTAATTTTATTCATTTAACCGGAATGGCAATGATTCTTCATAATCCATTTTATAGTGGGGTTATGAAAATAAAAGGAAAATCATTTCAGGGGAAACATGAACCACTCATTTCGCCAAGATTGTTTATGGAAGTTCAGAATATCCTAAAAGGCAAAACAAATACTCGAATAATTAAACATGATTTTGTATTCAGACGTCGAATAAAATGTGCTGAATGCAAATATTCTCTTATAGCGGAAACAAGAAAAAAACACACATATTATCGTTGCCAGACAAAAGATTGCCCTACAAAGTCGATTCGTGAAGAATTGATTCATGAATTAATACATAAAACCCTTCAACAAATAAAATTTCATCCAATTGAAAATGAGGTCTTGAATGAGCTATTGATTCAAACTCAAGTTAACTGGACTGAAACGCAAAAGGATTTAGAAGAATCTTTACAAATGCAAAGTAAAAAATTGGCTTTGAAGTTAGAACGACTTACTGATGCCTATCTAGAAAGTGTGATTGATAAAGAACAGTTTGAAGATAAAAAGGGACAAATCCTGATTGAACAGCAGGAATTACGAAGAAATGAAGGACACTTTGAAATCCAGAAAGAGGCAATCTTCAAAAAAGCTCGAAATTTCCTCGGACTACTAAAAGACCTTAAAAAATCATTCATTATTGCAACCAATGAAGAAAAAAGAAAAATTTTAAAATTCATCACCTCGGACTTAACACTTCAAGGTAAAAACCTAATGTTGACAATGCAATCTCCGTTTTATGAGATAGCAAATCGACCGGAATTAATGTCAGGTGAGCTTAATCGGGAAATCCCTCGGTCAAAACTTGTCGAATTGGCAATATGTTTTTGCGAACGGGATTCTCATAATACTGATAATACCTCAACATGCACATTTCATGATCTTAACATAAATCAAGAGTATTTGCCAGAATATTTGAAATCTAATTGCCTACCCAGAGAAATGTTAGATGATCCAGCACTACGAGAAAGAATGCAAGAATTACTGGATTTGATTTTTAAGTATAGTGAAATAAAAATTCAAAAAGATGACTTAGAAGATAATTTAGATGAACTACTATGATATTTAAACACACACAAGTACCAAATATACTGTTGGACACTCACCTTCCCAATCTAACTGAATCCGAATTAAAGATTCTGCTTGTTATCATTCGTCAAACCAATGGATGGGTTGATCAATCTACAGGAAAAAGAAAGGTTAAAGACAGGATCACCCAAAGTCAGTTTAGAACTAAGACTGGACTATCAAGGAGGATCATATCTAAAACGCTCAAAATGCTCTCAAGCAAGAACTTAATTAACATTTATGACCGAAAACACAACTTGGTTCAAAATTCGCTGGAACGACGGGGCCAACCTATTTTGCTCTATTCACTTAATCCAATGCACTTTACGACATCTACATGTGAACATAGTGATACTAAACTTGTGCATAAAGGTGGATATAACAAAAGAAAGTATTCAAAAGAAAATTTAACAAAAGGAAGAGATTTGCCAATCCGGCAAAATACTACTGGAACTATTGGAGAAATAATAGAACAGTCAAAGTATCAGGCACTTATAAGGTTTTAACTCAATTCAATTAATCAATTTTGTAGTAGTAGTTTAAATTTTCTGCCAAAACTAAATATGGAACAATAAGTACCTTTTTAATATTATTTTTCTCGTCTGTATAAACTAAATTAATTGAGTTTTCATTTACCGATTGAGAGAGTTTTATTTTAAATTCCGAAGCCGGATCTAATTTGCCAATATTAATGAAATCACCATTTGAATACTCAAGTCTTACACTAGTTATAACCTCTTGTTTATGGTTTTGTATTGTTAAATAATTCTTATTATCAAATAATTTTGTACAGCCTAAAACGACAAGTACTAAAATACATAGAATATAAAAATATTTAAAATTATTTTTCGCCATAAGAATTAGACCAATAAAGCTTGTTTTGTTTGATAACATATAATTTTCCACCTCTTGCTTTCTCCTTAGATTTTGTAATAAAAGTGCTATGTAAAATGGTTTTTGGGTAGTCTTTACCTAATTGTATACCAACATTGTTATTAAACAAGTCCATTGTTCTTTCTATAGTAGGTTGACCTACTGAACCATATTCATGCGCATCACTCCAAGTTTTTGCAAATGTGCTACCAACATCAATAGTCATTCCAAAATTCCATAAAGTATGTCTAAATGCGTCTCCATTTCCGTTATGCAATACAGCTTCAATATAATTACTTGCAGCATAAGATATTGCAAGCCTACCATTAAACATACACAATAATGCTTTAGATTTATTTGCATTATAAAGGGCTTGCTCTTTGGAATTTAATTTAGAGCTAAGATAACCATCCATATCAGTATAAGCTCTTGAATTTAAATCATTTCTATTTAAATTAGTGCTCTTTAAAACCTTTTCTGTGAATAAATCAATATCTCTGTCACTAGCGTAAGGATTTGCTTTTTTGTAAGTTCTAATTTGACTGGCAATATCGTCCAAGTATATTCCCAATTCAATATCATTACCAACATAAGAAATGTCATCATATAAGATAGCTTGATCCTCACTATAGATTTTTGAATCGGGTAAATCTTCAAAATCGGATTGATTACATGAAATAACAAATAGAGTAAGTGTAATTAAATAGAATTTCAAAAAGACTCTTTCATACTCATTTATTTTAAAGGTTTATTAATTAAATAATGCTTTCCACAGATTTCAATTGAAATAACCCAATTCAATCAATATTCATTTAAAAATATAGTTAAATATTTGTTAAATATTTTAATTTTGAGTATTCTTCATGAATTTTAAGGAGATATTTAATTTTCTTCGATTATTAAATCCAATGCACTTTGCGACATCAACTAGTGCACAAAGTGATATTAGACTAGTGCACAATAGTGCATATAACAAAAGAAACTATTCAAAAGAAAATATAACAAAAGGAAGCAGTTTGCCAAAACGGCAAAATACTACTGGAACTATTAGAGAAATAATTGAGAAATCGAAGTATCAACCACTTTTAGGATTTTAAACAATAGACATTCGATATGGAATTGATATAATCTATGCAACGAATATCAAGTAAAATTCTATAAAAAACTGATCGGTGATAAGCTATTATCTCTTTCTAGATTATTTCAATAATTTTAAATGGAATACGTGAATTTATTGACGGTGCCTTGGCACCGTTGGTTTGCAATCTGCGATGCCCTTCAATTTTCGCTGATTGTGGGCTACTACAGGTGAGAAGGTACCTATTATATCAATTTAATTATCATCAATATGAAATCACCAAAAAGGGATGCTTAAAATCTATTAGTATTTTCACTAAACATAGAACGTGGGCGAAAAATTTTGCCAAATTGGCAAATAATGCTGTCTACGAATGGTCGATAATTAAAAACATACTTAGGGCATCAGGATTATTATTCCTGGTGCCCATTTTTATTTATGTCAAACATCCCAAATTATTTAAAAGTATATCGCAAGCGATCACCTTTACAACAAGGGGACATGCTTTCTATTTCCGGATTATTAGATGTCTCAAGTATTTCCAGATATGAAAAAGGTCAAAGAGAACCAACTAAAGAGATTTTACTTGTTTACCATCACATTTTTAATACTCCTATAGAAGACTTTTTTATACTAGAATCTCAAGTTATGATACCCCGATTAATCGAGCGGATGAAAGAACGAATCAAGGAATTAGAAAAAGAAGATCAAATAACATTAAAGAACACCTCTAAAATTAAATTCCTTGAAAAAACTATTATTAGATTAAGAACTATAAAAACTTTATGAAAACATCAACTGAAAAAATGAAAATCATTTGTGCCATTTATCCAAATGCCAATGGTTTTGGATATGTTTATATGGAGAGTGCTAGAAAATTAATTGATTTTGGAATCGTCCAGATAAACCCAATAAGCAATCGAAAGGTATTGGAAAGAATTAAAAAATGTTTTGATTATTTCCGACCAACTCTTGTTATTGCCCTTGATCCGGATGGTAAATCCTCCAGAGTAGGTAGACGAACGCGAAAGCTAATCAATAAAATTATTAAATATGCCGAATCGGAAAAGCTTCCTGTTGACCAATTCACCCGTGATCAAATCCGGGATGTATTTGAGAGTTTTGGAAAAACTACGAAATATAAGATTGCCAAATTCCTTCTTACGGAATTTACAGAGCTTGAACCTAAGCGACCGCGAGAAAGAAAGCTGTGGATGAGTGAGGATAGAAATATGGCAATTTTTGATGCGTTGTCTCTAGGAGTAACTTGGTTTTATCTAAATGATTAATTTAATTTATCTCAAGTGGAAATTGATAAATAAAATCCTAAAAACATTATATTTGCTAAATATATAAATTATATGGATGCTAAAGAATTGAAACATGATATATATTTCGCTTGGGAGCCAATAAATGACCCAAACAATGGTTCATATCACATTTATGATAGACCTATTTCTACTGATGAAATTCGTGTCATACCTAACGATGATTATCTTTGTGGATTAAAAGTATCTGATTTCAAAGAGCTTCAAAATTTCACCAATATCGAGCGACAAACAGGAGTGAATTCGGCATTGCATAATGCTCTTTGTCCTAAATGCAAATTAAAATTAGATGCACAATTCCCGTTAATTTAGAAATGGCGATAAATTATTTTTCCTTTAAAGAATATATTTTATATGGATGATATTAAAAATATTAATGTTTCCTTTTCTGAAGCAATAAGAAACTCTGAAATGAAAGAGATCTCGATTGAATTCGCTGAAAACATACTTGATTCAATAATGAAAGATGGCATTGTAAAAGAATTACCTATAATAGGAACATTATTTGGCATCAACAATCTAGCTCTAACCATAAAGGACAAAATATTTCTCAAAAAAATTATTTATTTTTTAAATGGGATCAATCATATTTCAGTTTCAAAGAGGCAGGAAATGATTGATTTAGTTAATAATTCATCAATTCAAAAGGTGAAAGTAGGAGAAAAATTAATTTATATTTTAGATAGATGCGAAGATCACATATCTGCAAAATATTTAGCACAACTATTTTGTGCATTTTTAGAGGCTAAATTATCTTATCAAGACTTTCTTAGAGGTGCTCGAATTATTCAGAATATTTTGCTTCAGGATTTAGAAGATTTTCTTGATGGATCCGATTCTAAATTTGATTTTAAAGGAAGGGCTGAAGAAATTCCAAGCGAATATGACTTACCCCTAATTAATGTTGGAATTTGCGGTTTTGGATATAATGACCCAAGGCTTGATAAGAATTATTTTGGAGAAAAAGAAATTCAAGGTGGTGATGCAGTTATTTGGATAACAGATATTGGTAAAAGCTAAAAAAAATACTATATAAGGAAAATTAAGAATTATAAATTATACTCCTTAAAATTCTCCGTCTTCTCAAAAATCTCTTTAAATATTTCTCCTTTGGTACTGCCTAATTCAGTTAATTTAATTTTCTATAATCTATATATTTTTTTAGTAAAATAACTATTATTATTTTTTATTTTTAATAAAAATACACCAATATAAGGAATTTCAATTTCACCATTAGAAAAATTCCCAGAACTTACAATTTGTCCTTGTAAGTTAATTAAAATATATGTTGAATTTGATCCTATTCCATAAACTTTTATTTTTCCATTTGTAGGGTTAGGTTGAATTTCTATTTCATTAGATTCGAAGTTATTTGCATTGGTAATTAACCAGGTACTATCGCATGGATAATTCTGGAAATTATATTCAATACTATCTGATTTAAAACAGCGCAATTTGGTTACGATAGGATTAGGATCAAAAAGACCAAATCCCAAATATAGTTTTATATCGTATTTTGATGCGCCTATATTTTTATAAACTGGAATTATTAAATCAGAGGCAAAAGAACCATTATTTGAAACGCGTAATAATTGTGTTGGGATGGTATCTCCATTTATAACTGTATTATAAATAGAGTCCACTTTTACTTTAGCAATTTGGACACTATTTTTAGAGAAATCCCAATATTTAATATCATATTCAGATGTAGAGTTGAACTGATAATGCATTTCGTAGGAGTTTAACATATTATCCCAAAAAAACATCCTTTCATTTTCTACATACATTGAATCTCCGCTACTCAAATAATATATTTTCCTCCCGTTGGTGGTAGTTGTATTAAGTATTTTTTTAGTAATATATTGAACAGTGGAATGACCACCTCCAATAGAAAAATCAGTCTCAAAGATCCATTCAGAACCAATATTAAATTCTGGTGTTTTAACCTCAGTAGTAGGTCTGATCCTTATAATTGTATCACATATATACTCCGGGAAGCATCCTGATGAGTTTACTTTAATAACCCATAATTGATTTGTTTGAAATTTAAGGATATCAATTGCCGAAATTTGGTGATTATTATAATAAACCTCACCACAAGCTACAATATCGCCATTAGATAATTCGATTGCTTTTTCAAGAATTGATGGACGGAATTGCCCATATATTTCTTTATCAATTAACTCTTGTGGCAATTTAAAAATCCTTATCCAATCCACAATTCCATCGCTCTTTATTCTACCTAAAAAACCATTATAAACTGAAGAAATATCTGCTCCAGGAATTTTGCTGTCTGAATTATCCCAAACGCGTCCAGTAACCAATATATCACCATTCTTACATTCCGTGATTCGGGCAATTCTATAGATTCTACCATCTATAAGTTGATTATTAGGTAGTTCTATACTCCATTCCAAGTTCTAAATCTTTATTTAGTTTATTGATAGATCCTACTGTAAAAACTTGTTTAGTAGGGTGTCTTTGTGAGCTAAAATAATAATTACCTGAGCTACTGGATAATAAGCTTAGATAATTCTTACCATCATCATCAAATTGAAAAGAATCTATTACATTTCCTCCCAATCTATCTTCATTATCTTTATCATTGGTTCTATAGAAGAAACTCCGGCACCTGGATGTGAAGACATAATAAAAGATAAATGATTATCGCTTGTTAATTGAAGATCATGTGCATTGATCGCAAAATTACCTAAATTGTAACTTCGAGTCCATAGTTTCTGCAGTGTACATGTATCTCTATTTGATAATTTCAGAGTTGGTATCTTTGGATTTAAATTGGAATAAATTACATCACAAGTAAATAAATTGTCATTTTATAAAATATATTCCTCTATTTATAAATTTATCTTTTGAATTTATACTATCAATTCTAAAGTTTTCAGTTTTAAAATCACTGTTCAATTTGTAAAGCCAAATTGAATTTTCCTTAACAAATACTTGATTTGAGCTTACGTAAAATTTTTATTACTACTTGATAATGCATTATAGTTATCCGAAACACTTAAGGAATCAAGAAATCTCTCCATAAGAAGATTACCACCTAAATCAAGTCTCAATAGTTTAGCACAAGGATAATAAGTATTTCCATTTTCGCAATACATTCCGGTATAAATAATGAAATTATTATCATGAACTAAAAAATCACTAAACTCAGAACCAAATATTCTGCTATTTAAATTAAATAATTTTGAATAATATGATTGACTTAAGTTAGTTTGACTTTTGCATATAAAATAGTAGCACAGTCAATAAGTAATTCAATGAATTATAAGAGAAGTTAAAAGATATCATTTCAATAAAAGTATTAATTCAGTATTGATAATCTTATTGTTTGAGAAAAGTTGAATAAAATAAACACCCGCTTTCCAATTTGAAGTATTTATTAAATATCTTCTTAACTCTGCTTTTGAATAAAATACTTCATTGTTCATAAAATCTTTAATAGAAAAGTTGACTGAAGATTCTCCATTAATTTCAACTATCAGTTCATTGCTAAAAGGATTGGGGCTATAACTTAATTTAGGAGTGGTTTTGCCACTTATATTTGCTCTGGGAGAAATACCAAAGGTTATTTCTTCTGGTAATTCCGAACTTACCACCTCACCTGTTAAGCTATAGAGAAGTGCTTTTGCATATGCTGAAGTAAAATGGTTTTTATTAGCAATAACTTGAACGGTATTGATTTCCTCACTACTTGCTTCATAAAAAGGCCCAAGTGGTAATCTAGCTAAGTTAATAAACTGAATAGACTTAAAGTCCTGCATTGCTTCATCAGTGGGATTATATTGGCTCAAATAAGTATATGCCCCTGAAAGATTATTTTCAAATATGTATGAACTAAAAATTTTAATTCTCGCATCATCATTTTGTTCCATTGAATAAATACTTCAGCTCCAGCAAAGTCTCTAGTTTTATTAAGTCTTGAAAATATTGATCTTTGGCTTTTCTAAGACACTTATTTAAGCCGGATAATTGAATTTGTTTTCTTAGACTACTTAGAGTTGAATTTTGTTGAACTGATGTAATATTCAGCATTAAATTATTAATTAGCACAGGTATAGTACTATAAGGATTTCCCGGAATTACATGCAGATAAGTCATTGCCATTAATGATTGGTGTAAGACCTAATCCACAGTTAGGCTCAGGTAAATTGGAAGGTCCAAACTGAAAACGATTTACGTTTGGATGTGCCAAAATAGCATCTCTGCAATCTACATCTGTTCCTGATGGCTCAATATAATAAAAAAGGATTAGGAGTACCAGTAATTGATGGAATACTTGAAGAGGCGGTGCCATCATGAGTAAAGCAATTATTTGCTGGTCCAATGAATCCGGAAAAATTATTCCCGAAACTGTGCCGTTGACAAAAACATCACTATATGAACTGTTAAAACAATTCTCAAAGAAATTAAAATCTGGATTTTGATCAATTACTGTAAGAGCCATTAAGTTAGTGTTAAATTGATTAAAATCAACATCTGCTACCCCAAGCCCATTGGCAAAACTTGCTGCACCAAATAGACCAGTTATTTCATTTCTCAATAAATCAAAATTATTGTGGCCATCATTTAATACATCAAGCCATGAAGTCTGAAACCTATTATTTACAATAATATTTTGGGCAAATGTAGTCCCTCTCGAATTGTAACCGACATTGGAGCCTTTAAAAGTGTTACCTTTAATAATCGAAGCAATACCTGCAGATGCATTATTGAAAAGGATATCATTCATCCCACTGTTAAAGTATTGCTTTCAATCAAAAACGATCCAGATGCTGAAACAATACAATGATCTGTAATATTATTAAAAATGCAATCTTTGACCTCTACTCCTTGACAATTCCAATTAGTTATACTCCATCTTCCACCATTTTTGTGTACAATTTCTAATATAAGATGAGTTTGGGAGTGGAGTCCAGGACATTAATTCAACTATTCTTCTCACATTATTGAAGGTTGTATTTTCAGCGTGCAATATGCCATTGCCATAACCCCAGATAATAGGAATTGATTCAGGTGCAAACATTGAAACTGCTGCGACAGCTGTATTTTCTATTACAGCATTGTTCATAAACTTGACATCAAAATCAGAATTCCTCCGTACACAACTACCCTTGCCAAAAATCACCACACCCATTCGTTAATTTTCCTCCATTTACAATCAATTTAGCTTGAGGCCGTACTATTATATGAGACTGCTCACTTAAAAAACACATCAGAATTTATAGTTAAAGTTATCCCATCTTGAATAATCAAGTTTCCATATACACTCATAGGGGCAGAAATAACTGAATTGCTCTTCACTATTATGCCACAACTGCCATCAGTTAATGAATTGCAATCTACGGCATTATGCAAGTCTTTGGTTGCTAAATTTTTATGAATGTCGTTTAATCTAACTTTCGGAATGTGATTTGAGCGTTGCCAATCTGTTGACATTAATTGTTTGCATGAATTATCATGATAGAAATTCATAATATTATGGCCTAACTCATGTAAAAACATCAAAGTATTTAATTGAAAAGCCCATCCCCAAACTGTTTCGGGTGATTCATTAGCAAGAGATGGCCACTATATATCATGGAAATTCTTCCTAATTAAATAATCAGAGTATCTGTTTGCTATTATATAAGAATTTTCATTTGCAGTACTATTATAGGCTTTAGGAAGGATAGACACCCTGTTGCAATACCATTACCATTCTGTTCAAATCGGTCAATATATTTAGACTGTGGCCTAGTCCCATTAGCAATATGTGTTTCTAATAAATCAATTAATTCTCCATTTTCCACAAAGAAAAATTCAGCTCTCCAAAATGTGCAGACTCGAAGTCTTTCATTACATTTTCCAAATCAGACCAAACATTACCAACCCTTGGGCAAATATATGAATTAGGAGTTCCATTATAATTATCCCTATTAGTTTCTCCATACCAATCCCAAGCTAAAGTATTATCTATAGTGTGAACATTAAATTTAACTCTAATTTTTGCATCCAATGGATAACCACTTGAACAATTTTCGGGGGTCAACAATATTTGCCAAATGCGAATTCATTGCATTTTCCCAATCTGTCCACAAAGAACTTGTTGAAGAAAACCGCCTGTACCATTATCTCTTCTAATTATAACAAAAATTACATTTCAAAATTATTGGTTCACATATATTTTCACTAAAAAAGTCAATTCCCGAAAATTCATTATTTAATGTAGCGCCTACATTTGGCATTGCACAATCATGTTGACCATAAATTATACAAAAATTTATATGACTTAAAATTAACAAAATTATTAAACGTTTCATATTGAAAGTTTTAAATTGTTAGAAAATAGTTTATAACTTGAGGACAAATTGCATTCTCTTTAATATTTTATTTTGATGAATTTGCTCATTGGTAATTCTTAAATATACTGACACTTTATTGAACTAAAAACATTAGAAAATAAAGGTTCATTAATATAGGTTTCTATAGTTCAGTATGTTCTATAAGTTCTATAAGTTCTATAAGTTCTATAAGTTCTATAAGTTCTATATAAATACTTTTAAATCATAAATATAATGCAATGTAATACATAAACGATATTTTCACAAAATATTTTATGCCAAATTTTATGTTTAGGATAAAAATTCAGGGTTTACCCTGATACCCTATCAGTAAAAACCCTGAGCAAAAATAGTATTAACTGCAATTTTATATATGTTAATTATTGCCAATCTGAAGATTTTACCATCTTGGAATCCCAAGCCATTTAAATTATTATGTTTTAGAATTATTCTTTAACAATCTAAACTAAGAATTATGAAAATCAAAATGGCGAGAGCCAAATACCTCCACTTTTGCAGGTTGCTGAAGTAAAGGTTAAGTATCAATCCAATTTACCATTTGTTAATCATCCAAGAGTTAATAATTCTGACGATGCAGAAAAATATTTAGGATTAATTGGGGTGATGACATGGAGTTGGTTGAGGAATTCAATGTGTTATTCCTTAACCGTGCAAATTATGTAAAGGGTTGTTGTGATTAAGTCGTGGTGGATTGACTGGAACTGTAGCTGATCCACGGATTTTATTTGCCACTGCATTGAAAGGTCTTGCTGTAGGAATTATTGCAGGCATAACCATCCTTCAGGTTCTTGTAAACCCAAGCACCCAAGATATTGAGTTGACCAGAAAGTTGAAAAGATTGGAAAATTCCATGACATTCAACTATTAGATCACATCATACTTGCACCACATTCTGGATTTTATTCCTTCGCAGACGAAGGCTTGCTCTAATTATTCATCTTTTAATTTTAATGGAAATGAAAAGAGTGTATTCAAGAGGAGAAGAAGTTCAGTTTGTTTCCTAAAGCGAATATTGACCTATATCAAGAAGTGACGAATAAGATTATCTCAATGCTTGGATTCCGGAGTTGCCCCTGGCGCAGCCCTGGAATTCTTATGGTTTGGCTGAAACTATGTTTCTGGTCATATATATAGAGGCATCAATTATATTTTGATGATTTTTCAGGGCATATAATTCCATACTTTTTTTTTAGCTTCAAGCAAATTAAAGAATTAGGTGCAGTTTTGAAATCAGGAGCTAAAGCGGAGAAAGTCGTTTACTTTAATCTGGTTTATAAGAATTTAGAAGGCCATAGACTGAGTGAAATGGAGGCTCAAGCTCTTATTAAGGACAAAGTGAAGATAGATGTCTCTCGATTTATTAAATACTATCCTGTCTTTAATATAGAATATGTGGAAGGTATATCCGTTTGAAATTCAGGATTTTTGAATTGAGTCCAAATGAGAAAATTAAAAGTTGTGAAAGATTTAGTCGAGAATATGCCAAATAGACCAGCAATTAAATTCATAGATTCCGATCATGCCTATTACTTACCTTCAAAGGACTTTATCAACATGCCTATGCTGGAACAATTTCAATCAAGCTTTGCTTATTGTGCTTGCTTATTTCATGAGTTAGCCCATTCGACCGGACATAAATCAAGACTCAATAGAGAAGGAATTGTAAATTCTGGAAACTTTTGGAAGCGTGTTTTATAGCACCGAGAACTCATTGCCGAGCTTGGAAGCTCTTATTTATGCTCAATAGCACAAATTGATAATGATACCCTAATGCAAAGAAGTGCATCGTATTTAAATGATTGGTTGAGAGTTCTAAAGGAAGATAATCGATTTATTTTTAAAGTTGCTCCATTGGCTCACAAGGCGGTTGATTATATTTTAGGTAATGAAAATCAGAAATTGTTGGCTAAGTGAAAGCACCGCCAATGATCTTTATATTTCAAATATTCCCTGCAAGGCTCTGGCTTTGTAGGGAATTTTAAAGCTATATTAGACTCAACTAAATCCCCTTTATATTCTTTAGACTTCGTGTTCATTAACTCCCTTTTTCTTGAGCCTTTAGAAGAAGATTTCGAAATTTAATTAGTTCCATTTCTTCCTTGTAAATTTGTTGTAGTAATTCAAATCTCGTTTCTTCTTTTGATTTAATAATTTCTTCCAAGTTATCTCCATACAATATTTTATAAGTTAATGTTAATTCTTCAAATTTATCAAGACATTTTGATTTATATGATGCGACAGAATTCTTTTGCAAATTCATGAATTGACCTATTTCTTCATTAGAATAACCTTCCAAATAATATTTTGTTATTTGACGACAGTTATTGCATTAAACTTTAAAATGTGTTCAATATGCTCAAAGCAATTTTTATTGAATAATATTTCTGGGCCCGACATCGAAGACTGACTAACATTTTCAAATATCTGTATTTTTCCTTTTTCTCCTTTTCAGCAAGGTTTAAGGCATTTTTTTAAATATGCATTTAAAAAAAAGGATTTTAAGTTTGAAAGAATTTGACCTCTACTATTGATTTTCCAAACTTCTCCAAGCGATCTATTAAAAAAATCAGTCTAGTCGGTGATGTGGGCAAACCAGTATTTTTAATTATAAAACTCATAGTTGCCAAATTATCGTCGTAAAATTTATTTACTTGATCCTGGGATTGTAAAATAAATACTTCCAAAGTTTATATATAAACATTTATAATTCAAATATAATAAAAAGTTGAATTTCAATACTTAATGGATCATAAATTTTTATAAATTATAAAATAGTTTAATATAAAGTGCTGAAAATCAATATAAAAAGAAAAAAATAAATGGTTTTTTAAATAAGAGAATAAGTTTCACCGGATAGAAAAAAGCTGGTCCTACAAAGTAGAACTAGCCTTGAATTTGTTTATCGGTTGAATTTTCTGACGATTACACCGATATTCAAATGAACGGGGCAACTTAATGCCTTCGGGTTAATTCTTAACTCTTTGAAAGGTTAAAGTCAAGTTTTTCTTCTGCTTAGGTAATCGGCATATAAATTAAAATAAATATGCAAATGAAAAAGATACCCTCCAACTTCCTCTACAAATTCCTGTTGACTAAACAAATGTTCAATTTATCCAATGCACCAAATGCATTCGATGATTCATTGAGAAAATTCAATGAGATTTCATCCTCTCGTCATTTGAAACTCAATATCCTAATTCGATCAAATAAATGATTCTCGGAATAAAAACTCCTGTGAGAATCCATCACCATTTAATAATATTTCTTAACATAAATACTTTAAAATTATGAAAATGACATTTTCTCATTTCTCTTAATTTGGTATTCGAGTAGTAGAACTTTAAAAATTTTATCAAAGCCGAAATCCAAAAGATTGTAGCTAAAGCGCACCAAGACATTGATATAGCTATTTCTCAAGCATCTTGATCAAGAACTGAGTGTACCATGAAGTCAGTGCTTCATTTGAAGTACTGAAAGAATTCGTGAACCAAAGACTCAATCCTGAGATTGAAAACTCACTGAAGAAATTTCTCAAAAACAAAATATTGAGGAGTTAAAAGAAATTACAAAATCCAAAACAAGATGCAAATCAAAAGAAAATAGGGACTCTGGAAGTTGATGTTAAACGGACTAAGCTCTTTATGATTGGAAGAATTACAAATGGATCAAAATTGCAATCCTTTCACTTAATTCTATTGATGCTATGGCCAATTACTCAAGTTTGCAAGTTTTAGTTAGTAATCTAAGACTGCTATAATTTTGGCATTAGCAGTTGCAATTGGTCTAAATTTTCGGAGCACATATATATTTTAGGATCCAGTAATTAGATTTGCCAAAACTCAAAAAGAAAAAGTAATTTGGCTTGCAGTTGGACTTATAGGAGCTTTCAAGGCAGTTTTCTTTTACTTAGGAATGCAAAGACAGGTATTTTGATGATGGCTCAACATTTTCCAATTCACCAATTCTTTTGATGTTGTTCAATGATCTTTCTTTATAATAGCCTTACCTCGCTTCAACAAAAATTACCCACGAGAGAACAGAGGTGCTTGAGTTCAATGAGTTCAATGATAAAATGAATCAAATATTACAATTAAAACACCAAAATGCAGAATTGGATAAAGCTCTTCAAATTGAGGAAAGTAAAGTCAATGAGAATTACAAAACTGAGGTATTTAAAAATACAAGGAAGGCCTATTAATGTCATTGGACAAAGAAAAGGTAATTACAGCATGCAACGTGCTTAAAAGAGCATGAATTGAAAAATGGAAGAATATTGTTAAATAAAAATTTAAATAATGAAACAAAACTTGTATATAGTGTAATATTTATTTTAATCTTTTTTATTGGGCAGTCTTCTTGTAAAGACTTAAACTACGGAAGCTATCATAATATTTGATTTAACTGAGGGAAACATTTACTCATATTTCTACTACACGACTATAAAACCATTTCTAGCCTCAATGTCAATGTATTTAATGGTGAGGTGGTTCGAATACAGCCAATCACAGAAAATGGATTTAATACTGTGGACTGCCATAAAATTGAAAGGGTAACATCGAAGCACTGGGAAATGAACATCAAAGACGTAGGAATTAAAAGAAGTTCTACTCTTCCATCGATTCAAGTTTAAAACTTTTAAAACAAGGCAGAGCTAAAGGAAGTGGATCTGTAATTTTTAAAATACTTAGTGAAGAATTAAAT